>DHVJ01000063.1 GCA_002412595.1 Anaerolineaceae bacterium UBA5211 | reverse complement strand
CCAATAATTTACGGATATCGCGGCCGGCACTGGCGGGGTTCATATCGACAATGGTCTTGCCGCCTGCTTGGGCGAACATTTTAACTTCGTTGATGGCTTTTTCAACATTGTCTAAGCGCCAATCCTCACCATTTTTGAGGATTTCCAAACCGCCGGTGCGGATCAGATGTTCATGGGCGTCAACGATTCCCAATTCACTGGAATCGACATCGCCCAAAATAGTTCTAACTTTTCCCATTTTTTCTCCTTTGTTACAGATCTGTAAATAAATTTATTTGTAAGTGAAATCAATAGCCTAATTACTTTCGGTATTTTAACCAAATATAGTGCAATTTGTCAATATTAAAGCAATTGACAAAAATAAGAAAAATATATAAAATATGCAATTATGTGAGCCAAATGAAATAAGTTGCAAACATAAATACAAAAAAGTGATTAAGATATACGCTGGCCAAAAACCAGATAAAAAATAAATAATATTGGAGACTGATATGCGAAAAAAATGCTTGAAGATCCTGGCGGTGTGTGGCAATGGTTTGGGCAGCAGCCTGATTGTGAAAATGATTTTGGAGAGTGTATTGGCAGATTTAGGTGTCTATGGAATTGTTGATTCTACCAGTGTCGCTCAAGCAGGCGGTATGATGCCTTTTGCCGACGTTATTATCACCAGTACCGCTTTCTATAAAGGAATTGAGAGCGCTATCCCTGCTGACAAACCCGTAATAACCTGCAAGAATATTCTCGATAAGGAAGAGTTGGGGCGGAAAATGCAGGAATTGATTAAAGAGAAATTTTCTGACATTTAGTATTTATTGTGTAAAAAAATCAAATCAGGAGGTGCGAGTGGAGATAAATATTAAATTGTTTTGAAGAAATAAGAAAGGTTCTTAACACAAAAAAGGAGAGAAAATAATGCAAGTTCTTTATGATATTTGGAATGTTATTTTTAATCAGGTAATCACAAAACCGCAGCTTCTTTTAGCGCTTATTGTGGCCCTCGGTTACGCCTTATTGAAGAGGCCGCTGACCACTATCATTGCTGGTGCAATTAAAACAGCAGTGGGTATCATGATCCTGAGTGTTGGTGCAGGCCAATTGGTCAACACCTTCCGCCCGATTCTGGTCGCGCTCAGTGAGAGATTTGGTATTACCGGAACAATCATTGACCCTTACGTCGGTTTCCCCGCCGCATTGACTTCTCTGGGAGATAATGCTTCCTGGGTTGGCTATACCATCCTGATTGCTCTGGCAGTCAATATCATTTTGGTGATGGTCACCAAAATGCGCGGTATTTTCCTGACCGGTCATATCATGTTCCAGCAATCCTGTGTCGCCACAGCGATTGTGGCTTACACCTTAGGCTTGTCCTTACTGCCCACCATTTTAATTGCGGGTGGTTTGGTTGGACTTTATTGGGCCATCGGCACCAATGCTTTGATCAAACCCACCAATACAGTTACCAACAACGCCGGCTTCACCATCGGTCATCAGCAAATGTTGATGGACTGGCTGGCATCCAAGTATGGGCATCTTTTTGGTGACCCCAAAGAAGATGATGCCGAAAATTTGGAATTACCTGGTTGGCTTTCTATTCTCCAGGATAACATTGTGGCTATGGCTGTGATCATGTTCTTCTTCGTTCTGATCATCATGCTGGCTTTGGGCATTCCGAAGGTTCAGGAAATGGCTGGCGCCGATAACTGGTTAGTCTATACTTTCTTGACCGGTATTTCATTCGCTGTTTACGTCACCATCATTTTGACCGGCGTGCGCTTGTTTGTTGCTGAATTGGCCAATTCCTTTAATGGTATTTCCCAAAAACTGCTGAAGGATTCCGTAGTAGCAGTGGATTGCCCCGCAATTTTCCCCTTCTCCCCCAATGCCTGGATCATCGGTTTCCTGATCACCACGGTTGGAGAATTGATTGCAATCGCCGGGTTGATTATCTTCAAATCACCGGTTCTCATTATCGCCGGTTTCGTCCCGCTGTTCTTTGACGGCGGCCCGGTAGGCGTGTATGCCAACAGACACGGTGGCATCAAAGCGGTTGTTTTCTTCTGCTTCATCACCGGTCTTGTTCAGGTTATTGGTTCGGCTATTATTGTCCCGATGTCCGGCATGGTTGGCGGCTGGATGGGCAACTTTGACTGGGCAACAGTCTGGGTGGCCATTACCGCTCTGCTGCGCCTGGTTGGCAATTTATTCGGATTACCTGTCCCGCCTTACGGAGCCTAAACTCCACGATATTGCTTTCAGGATAATTACGTATTATTTTTGTAATCAAAACAGGCTCCAGCTGTGTGAAGAAAAACGGAGCCTGTTTTGATAGTTATAATTCTATATCATTTGAGGTAAACATGTCAAAAAAATTAATTGATCTGCTTCAGGAAGACCTGATTCATTTGAATGTGGAAGTAAACACTTGGGAAGAAGCGCTGGCTGCCGGTGTGCAATTATTGATTGATTCGGGCGGGGTGGAACAGCAGTATTTGGATGGGATGATCAAGATGATCAAGGAAATCGGCCCCTACGTGGTCATTGCTCCTGGTTTGGCTTTGGGTCATACTGGCTCCGATCAGGGTGTACACCGTACCTGTTTCAGCTTGATCACTCTAAAAAATCCGGTAAACTTTGGCGTACCTGACAACGATCCGGTGGATGTCGTTTTCTGTTTCGCGGCTCCCAACAAAGAGGAACACATGCAGGCGCTGCGGGAAATGGCTCTGTTTTGCTGCGACGAGCTCAACCTGAAGGCGATCCGGACGGCTGAGACGCCCAAACAGGTACGGGAAAGTTTGATAAAATTCTTTAAGGAAGAAAAAAAGTTTTAATTGAGGGAAAATTGCGCCTAAATTCAAAAGAATCATTAATGATCCGAGCGGCTGAACTTTATTATGAAAAACGCTACAGCCAGTCTGAAATTGCCCGGCTGCTCGATTGCTCGCGTTCAACCGTTTCACGGCTGATCACTGAAGCTGTGGAAAGTGGTATTGTTCAAATTAACATCCGACGACCCGTCGAAAAAATGCAATCATTGGCGGATGAAATCAAAGATACTTTTAAGTTGAAGGAAGTTATCGTTGTTTCTGGGGGAAACAGCAGTGAACAGGCTTTCCGCAATGTTGCTTATGCAACCGTGGAATTCATTTCCAATATTATGCATGACAATATGGTTATCGGTATCAGTTGGGGTGTTACACTTTCTTACATTGTGCAGGAATTGGCGGAACATTCTTTTGAATATAAAGGCATTGAAGTCATTCAGTTGATGGGTGGTTTGGGTGTGGGTAATCCGGCCATTGACGGACCGGAACTGGCCCAGAAAATGGCGAATTCACTGGGAGGGAAGTACCGTTATATTCAAGCCCCGGCAGTCCTGAAAACTCCCGAATTGGCCCGCAATATCATGGAAGAAAAGTATATTCTGGAAACACTGAAACAGGCCGAACAAGCCGATATGATCATCAGCAGCGTGGGTTCCTTGATGGACAACCTGTCCAGTATGGAACGCTCCGGTTATATCCATAAAGAGGAACGAGCTGGTTACCAGGCGGAGGGTGCTATCGGCCATTCACTAGCCAGACTGATTGATGAGAATGGCAAGGAAATCGACAACGTTTTCAACCAACGTATTGTGGGTGTTTCATTGGATTTGCTCAGAAAAGTTAACTGGTCAATTGGAGTGGGCGCGAATCCCCTCAAAGCCAACGTGTTTTTAGCTGCAATTAAAGGAAAGCATTTCAATGTGCTGGTCGTTGATGATGGCACTGCCCGCGAGATTTTACGCTTGATGGACGGTGCTAAGGTCGATTGACCAGCACTTGTTAATGGATTATTGCTTGAGGATTAACTCGTTGAGTTTATTCTCATCGAAATCTAACACAATCTGGCCGTCAATATCGAAAGTGGGGGTGATTTGATAGCCATTGCCCCATGAACGTACCTTACGGGCGGCGGTCAAGTTGGTAGAGATGTCCACTTCTTTATATGGCACATTGTTTTCTTTCAACCATGCGCGGGCTTCGCGGCAGCTAGGACACCAGGGTGTGCAGTAGATTACCACACCGCCGCTGGGCAGGTCTTCATCTTCTTGATATAAGTGGCGCAATTTAGATTCCGCATCCGGAATGATTTTTTTCAATTCGGCCAGCAGGACCTCATTATCCGGCTGTTCATCGATATCGTGAACGTCAATATAGCGCAGGATGCCATCTTTATCGATAATGAACAACGCTCGTTCACTGTGGCCGTCGTCTTTCAATACACCGTATTTTTCTGCCACTGCACCATGCGGCCAAAAATCGCTTAACAGCGGGTAATTGATACCTCCCAGGCTCTCCGCCCAGGCTCTTAGACAAGGGACGTGGTCAGTGCTGATACCCAGGACCTGTACGTCCAATTTAGTAAAGGTATCATGCAGGGCCTCATAAGAAGGGATCTGCCCGGTGCAAACCGGTGTCCATGCGGCTGGATAAAACGCCAAAACAACCGTTTTTCCGCGTAAAAGTGAAAGGGTCACGTTCTTACCCAGATGGGCAGGAACAGTAAAATCAGGTGCTTGTATGCCTGTATTAAGCTTCATATGTACCTCCAATGGTTTAAACTTTGTATGTATTATAATGTTTGCGTATCGCTGAAAAACAAATTAATAATTCTCTAATAGCAAAGGAAATGGACTATGTACAAAGTTGTACTCATCCGGCACGGCGAAAGTGTCTGGAATAAAGAAAACCTATTCACCGGTTGGACCGATGTGGATTTATCCGAGAAGGGCGTATCTGAAGCACACACTGGCGCAAAATTATTAAAAGAAGGCGGATATACCTTTGATATCGCTTTCACTTCAGTGCTAAAGCGCGCCATCCGCACCCTGTGGATCGTGCTGGAAGATATGGACCTGATGTGGATCCCGGTTGTACGTTCCTGGCGTTTGAATGAACGCATGTATGGCGACTTGCAGGGACTCAATAAAGCGCAGACCGCTGAGAAATTTGGCGAGGAACAGGTGCACGTTTGGCGCCGCAGCTATAACGTCCCACCGCCCGCATTGACCCGCGATGACGACCGTTATCCAGGCAAGGACGTGCGCTATGCCAGCCTGCCGATGGATGAAGTACCCGTAACCGAGTGCTTGCAGGATACTGTGGAACGTTTCCTGCCCTATTGGGTGGATAGCATCGTCCCTGTTATTAAAGAAGGTAAGAAAGTGATCATTGCTGCTCACGGCAACAGCCTGCGCGCTTTGGTTAAATACCTGGACAATATTTCTGATGATGAAATTACCGGTTTGAATATCCCCACCGGCGTACCACTGGTGTATGAACTGGATGAGGACATGCACCCCATCCGCCATTACTATCTGGGCGACCAGGACGCGGTCAACGCCGCCATCAACGCGGTTGCCAATCAGGCTAAAAAGAAATAACCATTCATCAAGAAAATTAAAGGCAGTTCATTTGAACTGCCTTTTTCAATATAACGATTAATGTATTTCCGGTGAACTTATCCCAGGTCAACCGTGTGCAGTGCGATGCCCACCGTGCCAGGGCCGACATGCGTGCCGATCACCGGGCTGAGCTCATAAATTTCCATTTCTGCGATTTCCAGGCGCTCGGCCAGGGCGGTTTGAATGGCCTTAGCTTCTTCCGGTGCCTGGGCGTGGATGATACCCACATAGGCTTTCTTCCCATTTGCTTTTTCAACTGCCAGGTCCATCAAGCGTTGGGTAGCTTTCTTTTTGGTGCGCACTTTTTCAAGAGCGTCGATCTTGCCTTCCTGGTTGAGGTACAGGATGGGTTTGATATCCAATGCGCCGCCCAGGTAGCGGGATGCGCCGCCGATGCGCCCGCCTTTATGCAGGTATTTCAGGGTATCAACCATGAAGAATAATCCCGAACTTTCGATGATGCGCTTGGCTAACGCTGTGAGCTGCTGCGTATCCGCGCCCTGCGCATGGACTTGTACCAGCGCTTTAATTAATAACGCCAACCCGGCCGAGGTAAGCTTGGAATCGATAACCTCGATCGAATATTGGGACAGGTGTTTCTGCGCCATCAGGGCGGAATCGACCGTGCCGCTGATGCCAGAAGAGATCAGGGCTGCGAAGACTGCGTCGTTCTTCTCTGCCAGATCTTTCATTAAAACCTCAAATTCACCATAGGTGGGTTGTGATGTGGAGGGAATGCTTTGACTGGCTTCCAACATATCGTAAAATTCGTTCGGTGTGATGGTTATGCCGTCGCGGTAGGTTTCTTCATCCCAATGCAGGTTCAAGGGGATGACGGAAATATCATGTTCCTTTACAAATTTCGGGGACAAATAAGCCGTGCTGTCAGTAATAAATGCGATTTTGTTCATTAATTGCTCCTAGTGAAAAGATAAAAAAGAGGACTTTAATTGATTAACCGTAAATTTGTAAAAAAGTTGCGATTTAGTTTTTACATTTGGACGGAATTTGCTTTGCTTTCAATGGCAGAAAATTATTTTCGGGTATGATTGGAACCTGGTCAACATGGAAGAATCTTCCCTTTTCACACTTGAATCCGGGCAAGGAAATAACGATTCGATCCTGTTTTTGCGTGCCGGGAGACAGGGCGGAAGATCCTGGCTGCCAGTAATGGAACAATTGTGTGATTGCAGGGAGGTTGGATATCATTCTTTGAGGATTCAATGAAAAATACGACACAGAAAAACTTATCGCTCCCCAAGTTATTGGGTTTAAACAGCTATTGGTTGGGCTTATCTTTCATGTGGAACAGCCTGCACCCGATTGTCCTGCCGGCAGTGCTGCTGCATTTAGTGCCGCAGACAGCTAAAAATTCTTACCTGGGAGGATTGACTTTCCTGGGGATGTTGTTGGCCATGTTCGTTCAACCTGTTTCCGGGGCGGCCAGCGATCAGTGGCGGTCACGCTGGGGAAAACGCCGGCCGCTGGCACTGCTGGGTACGCTGTTAGATTTTGTTTTTCTGGGTTTACTGGCCTGGTCTAAAAACATTTGGGTGCTTTTATTGGGGTATATCGGACTGCAAATTACCTCTAACACCGCCCAGGGACCGCTGCAAGCTTTGATTCCTGACCGGGTTCCGCGTGATCAATTGGGACGCGCCAGCGGAGTGAAGAACCTGATGGACATGGGCGGCGTGATCATTGCTTCGATTGCGGCCGGCCGTTTGTTGTCGCCGCAGGATCGTTACCCAACCACCATCATGCTGGTGGTGATGGTCGTGTTAGCCCTCAGCGCAGCAATCACGTTTATCACGGCGGACGAGGAACCCAGTCTGGAAATGGGCAGCAAACCTCGCTTCAATTTCCGCGACGTCTTTCGCATGGATGTGCAGGTCAACCGCAATTTTACCTGGTTGATCGCTTCGCGTTTCGTATTTCTGATGGGCGTTTACGGCGTGCAGGCTTTCGCGCAGTATTACATTCAGGATGTAATGCAGGTGGCTAACCCGGTCAAAGCTACCGGCGACCTGATGGCAGCTCTGGCGATTATGCTGGTGGTTTGCGCGCTGTTGGGCGGCTGGCTGGCCGACCGCCATGGCGCGCGGCGCGTGATTGTGCTGGCCAGCCTGGTTTCCGCCGCGGGCTGTTTCCTGCTGCTGAATGCGCATGACCTGACCAGCCTGGTGCTCTACGCCGGTGTGTTGGGCGCAGGCATCGGCTTATACCTGACCTCTAATTGGGCTTTAGCCAGCCGGCTGGCGCCTAAAGAGCAGGCTGGCAAGTTCCTGGGATTAACCAACCTGGCTACGGCCGGGGCCAGCGCCTTCAGCCGGCTGCTGGGTTTTCCGTTGGATTGGTTGAACAGCGCCCGCCCGGGTGAATTCATGGGCTATTCCGGTCTGTTTGTTTTGGGCGGGATTGGCGCGCTGCTCAGTTTGATCCTGCTGGCGCGCGTGAAAGAATCCTGATTATTAACGGGTTTGTATATTTAAATAAAAATCTGGAGCGCATTGCTCCAGATTTTTAGGTTTTCCTAGTTGTAATTAATATTGGCTCAAAATGTAGTCAATGGCCGACTGCAGTACGACATCCTGGTCGGAAAGCACGCTTTCACGATTTACTGGCAGCTTCACGGTGGGCTGTACACCCTGGCCTTCCAGGAAAATGCTCCCATCCGGCAGGGTGAAACGCCCGGTCGGCAGGGTCATTTCAATGCCATCCGGCAGCAGAAAATCACCGCGCGCGGTTTCGGCTTCCACCCCTGCGGTGGGGAATTGGCCCATCACGACCATGCCGGGCACCTGGCTGAAGCCGTAGGCTTCAATTTCGCAGGCGGAATAACAGAATTGATCTACCAGCAGCACCATGTTGTCGAAGCGGTACTGCTCTACGTTCGGATAGACTTTATCGCGTGGTCCGTCCGGCTCGAATTGGCCGGTCTTGTCGCTGTAATATTCCAGTTGGCCCAGGGGAATATCTTGATCATACAGGAAGCCGGAAAGACCTAGGGGAGAACCGCCGTAATTGTGGCGCATATCGATGATAAGGCCCTGGGCGCCGGCTTCGCTGAAGGATTTCAGCGCGCGGTCAAATACGCGGATGGCCAAACCCAGGTCATCGTAGTTGGAATTGATGCGGATATAGCCGATGCCAGCGTCTGAATAGTAATGATATTCCACCGGCAGGACGTAATCGTCCGTGGAACCGCCCTGATAGACCGCGAACAGGCTGTCCAGTTCGTAAATGGCGGTTAGTTGGACTGTCTGAGCTTTGTTGGCTGTGGCCGTGCTATTCCCACCGAAAATAGAATTGAACAAATTTTTAAAAAAGCCGCCGTCTGTTGAGGCTGGCTGGGTGGACGCATCGTTTGCAAATTCGACCGACATGCTGTCGCCGATGCCGCCGCGCGTGAGGAAAACGGTTTGTTCATAGCGCTTGCCAAAGTCAGTGGACTGCGGGGAAAAAGGCGCGACATTCGCGAGCGCGGTTTGCACATCCTGCCCGTTGACTTGTAATATTTCAGCACCCACCTGCATGCCGGCCTGGTCGGCTGGGCCGTCAGGCGAAACATAAACCACTACCACCGTTCCATCGTCCAGCTCACGCACCGCGAAGCCGTAACCGCCCAGAATGGTGTTCTGGTTATACAAGCTTTCCAAATCGCCGCCGCTCAGCCCGACATGGCCGTCGTTGAAGGCCATGGAGAAGTCGCGCAGGGCAAGGAAATAAGAAAAGGCATCCTGGTTGGCTTCGGCATCCGCAACGCGCGGCGCGATTTGCGCGTAAAGCGCATCCCAATCCGGCTGCTTGCCTTCCACACCGTTGAATGCGTATTCATTGCTGATGATCTGGTACAGACTCTCAAAAGCCTGCGAATAGGTTTGCGCGGAAAAATCTTTTACCGCGATATCTTTGGGCTCATACAGTGTTAAATCGACCACGCTGTCGCGTATGATCGCGAAGGGCTGCTGGTCCAGGTCGATGACGGAATATCCGGAGGGCACGGCCATCTGCGGGTCGTCGGCGGTGAACAGCAAGCCGTCAGCGCCGAATCCGCTGGGAAAATCCTGCGCGGCATCGGCTGCCCAGATCACTAATTTGCCGCCGATTACCTCATCCTGGTTTTCTGTGTCGGTTTCCACCGAGGCTAAATAAGCGGGCCACCCCAGGGAACGGTCGTCGCCATCGGAGAAAACGTCGCCGGTCAGGTTGGGGCTGTACCCGACTGTGAAGATCTGCACGCCTTGTTCGGTTTGCGCATCCTGGTCCACATCGTTGAACTCGCCCAGCGGCAGAATCGGCAGGGATAAATTGAAGTCGGCGCGGTTGTTTTCTGCGTCCAGGTCCATATACCCCAACACCTGACCTTCTACGGGCAGTTCCCATTCCTTATCGCGTTTGACGAACCCGGTCATGTCCAGAAGCGCCACGGCATGTTCGACGTAGTACGTTTCCACCACAAAGTCATTGGTGTATTCAAACGAACCAGTGATCTGCACCGGGCCATCGGGGTCGTCCGCCGCGGGGGACATGACAGCCGGGTTGTAGAAGCTGAAAGAGGAAAGCAGCAGGCTACTTAAAATGACCAGCGCAGCTAACATTCGGTAGTGTCTATTCATGGTTTCTCTCCTGAATGAACAAATTAGGAATAATAAGTGAAATTGTAATCTAAGCTAAATTGGCGAAAATTACAACAATATGATTATAGATGCAACCTTCAGAATTAACAAAAAACAGCCCTGTTTAGGGGCTGTTTCTCTGAGGTCATTTTATGACTATTTGTCTTTGCCTTTGGCCATACCGTTGTTGGTCTTGGTTTCAGTTTTGGTCTCAGTCTTGGTCATGGTCTCGGTCTTGATCTTGTTGCCATCTTCGTCGTAAAGTTTTTTGGTCTGGCCCACACCTGTAATGGCGGGTTTTCCATATATGGCAAACAGTTCACCCATCCCTATGCCGCTATTGTATTCGGATAACAAACTGTCAACAGTGACATCACAGTTGGTGCTATACAATTCACAGGATTCTTGTGCTTCGGTGACGATTTGCAGCAGTTTGGTGATTTCACCAAAACCGAGGTCTTCGTCCGTGTGAAGTGCAGCAATTTGTTCTTCAGCACTTATGGTTGGAACGGGTGTCGGTTGTTCGGTGGGAATCACATCCCCATCTTCACCGATGACTACGCCTTCAGGTGTTCCGGTTGGTTCGCTGATTCCCGGATCACCCACATCCGCAGTCGGTATTTCCTCAACCGTGTTCGCTGTGAACAGCCCGGAGAAGAAATTGGACAACAGCAAGACAATAGGATTGTCTAAAAAGCTGCTGCTTTCTTCCACCACGGCAGGAACATCCTGCGGGTCTGTTTCACTTTGTGCAAAAACTGGTGTGGCGCTGGCGGCTATCATCACGATAGCAACAACCAAACCTGTCCATTTAAATTTATTATGCATGCTTAACTCCTGGTTTACTTGAATTCAACTTTGGGACTTCGGCTTTAGCATTGGTGTGTTTGGTTTTAAAACCTAAGAACCCGGCGACCTGGCAATCCTGGCTGAAATCAGCTTTAGACCCATGGTTTTGCGTCCTCATCTTTCGATGAGTTTGCCTTTATCGAGTTGTTATACACATCGTATCACGTTGTAAGAATAAAGTCAAACTGACTGCTAGGTGCTGAAATAAGCGGAGAACTGCATCAGGCTCTTGGATATTTGGTAACTAAATTGGCTCAACAGGAGATTGGCGATCAACAGCAGTCCGAGAATGGCCAGACCGCGCTGCCAATACTTGCCTTTTGTCCACCATCCCGTTAAAGGGGTAATTAGGTCAAATCCCGCGGAAAAAACCGGTATCAGCAGCGGCAGCAGGTAATGGTCGGGTTTGGGCGCCACGAACCATAACAGGTAAATCGCCAGCGGCAGCGACCAGGCCGCGATCAGCGCGTTGATCTCCCGCCGTTGGCCGAAAATGCAGCCGGCGACGAGCAGCCCTGCGAAAGCCAGTATCATCCATGGGCGCCCGTAGGAAACTTTCAGCGTCCAGCGCCAATATTGCGGCCCTTTGGCATAGTAGGGGGAATTGTCATGTTCGTATCCGCCGGAGAGTTCTTCTGTTTTAAAGGATTGAATGGCCAGCATTTCCTCGCGCGGTGCCTGATAAAAAAGGAATGGATTGCTGAGGATGATGACCAGGGCCATGACCAGCACAAACAGGGCTGCGGCTTTAGTCAGTTTGGCAGTGCTGATTCGCGTTTTCTTCCAGGCCAGCCACAAATAAAGCGGGATGGCTAAAAAGAAAAAGAACCCCATTAGCTTGATGGCAGCCGCTAGCCCGCAGGCCGCCGCGGCCAGGTAAAAATTCTTTCCCAGGCGATACTCATCCCGGTCCAGGAAAAAGAAGGTAAACGCAATTGCCAGCAGCATGAGGGAATCCGGATGCCACCAGTGCAAGTTGCTGCGCACCACGGCTGGGATAGTCAGGATCAGGGCGAAGATCAATAAACTCTTCCACCAGGATTTGAAATGCGTGTGAATATATGTCAGGATGCCGGCTGTCAGGATCATTGGCAGCACGTTGATGAATTGGCGCAGCAACAGGATGTTGACGGGAATGTGATTGAAGAAATCACCGCCCTGGATCAGGCGCAGCGGCAGCAGCACCAGCATGGAGAGAAAATAAAACGGATAACCGTAGTGATAATCACCATAAATGATCAACCGCCCCCAAATATTGTGGATATCCCCTTCGAAAGCCAGCATGCGTTCAACAATTGGGTAAGTGACGTACTCATCCCTGTGAAGGTAAACGATAGGATTGTTCGAACCCTGGGTGGATGCGTTGGGGAACCAGAAGAGTGCGAAGTAAAGCACCCCCAGGAATATCAATGTCCACAGGATTCTTTTTTGTGTTTTTTCCATCTGGGTCCTGATTATAGCTAAAAAACCAGCGCGATGAAACATAGTTTTCCGGCGGCTGTTTTTATGCTACAGTATGAACAATGGAATCCTGAAAAGGAGGTAGCCATGAGAATGAGACGATGGATTATTTTAGCTGCCCTGGGGATCATACTCGCTTTAGCGCTGGCTTGCAGCATTTCTTTCGCGGGGGATCAAACCGCTAAAGATACCGGAAACGCGGTAGCGGAGACCTTGGCTGCTTTGCAGGGTACCCAAACAGCGCTGGCACCGCAGCAAACCCCGCAGCCGGTAGAACAGCCGACTGATACTGAGTCTGTGGAAGAAGCGAGCGGACCTACACCCACCATGAACCCGACGCCCTGCAACCTCAGCCACTGGACTGGCGAAACCATTCCGGATGGTACGGTCATGGATGCTGGCGAAACTTTTACAAAATCCTGGACGCTGCGCAATGACGGCATTTGCGACTGGACCACGGATTACCAGTTTGTCTTTGTAGAAGGCGACCGTATGGGTGGGGCATCTACCCAAAATTTATCCAGCCGCATTGAGCCGGGTGAATCGGTCACGCTCAAAGTAAACCTGACTGCCCCGGATGACGACGGCCAATATCGCGGTGTTTGGCGCCTGCGCGCGGACGATGACGAGGAGTTTGGCAATTATTGGGTGGAAATTTACGTTGGTGAACCGTCGCCCCCTTTCGCGGTGACGAGCGTCTCATTTTATATGCCCCATACGACCATTGACACCGGCTGTCCAAATGATATCAGTGTCAAAGCCGAGATCAAAAGCAGCGCAGCCGGCAAGGTGACGTATAAATGGAAGGACAGCGCGGGCGGCTCTAGTTCCACCAAGTCTTATACGTTTGATGATGCCGGAACCAAGATTGTGGATTACAACGTCACGGTCACAGCCAGCGGTGATTATTGGGCAAAGCTGTATATCGATAATCCCAACCATCAATGGTTCGGACCGATCAATTTCCATGTGAATTGCACGCCCTGAAAACCTATCTTTGCCTGATGATACTAAATAATTGATGGCGCTTCACATCCCTGTGGAGGGCCATCGATTTACAATTTGCAGGGCTGAGAAAAATTTCCGGTGTGACAAATTGAATGACCAATCGACTGCCGCCAGTCTGATAATCTAACTGAGGTGCTGTTTGTGTTATTTTTCATGAAACATGTATAAATTGATATAAAATTACTTAAAGAATAATAAATATTTATTAAGAAATTGTGAAATAAAAAAAAAGAGCAGGAGAATTGCGCATGGAATTGGGAATTGACGTCAGCCATTGGCAGGATGATAAATCTACTGCCCAGAAAATGGATTTCAATAAGGCGGTCAAGAATGGCGCCAAATTTGTGTTCATCAAGGTTTCCGAGCGGGGCGCATTGGATTCGGATTTTGAATATAACTGGCAAGCGGCCAAAGATGCCGGGCTGCTGCGCGGCGGGTATCACTTTTTGCGCTGGGATCTTTCCGGCCTGATGCAGGCGCGCATCTTCAGCGAGATCCTGCAGGATGACCCCGGCGAGCTGCCTCCGGTTGCGGATTTTGAAGCGCCGCGTTCCGGCAGCCTTTACCCTTCCAACGCGCTGCTGCTGCAATTCCTCGAGGAAGTCGAGACCAAACTGGGCCGCAAACCCATTCTATATACTTCCCCGGGCTACTGGGACATCCACGGCCGCAACAAATACACCAAGCAGTTCGATGAAAAATGGGCCTATTACCCGTTGTGGGTGGCGCATTACGTCAAGGAGTACCAGCCCAACGTGAGCAAGCCCAAGGATATGGAGCCCTGGACCAGCGCCGGCAAGAGCTGGACCCTCTGGCAGTACACCGCCAACGGCGACGGGCTGGCTTACGGCGCGGAAAGCAAGAGCATTGACTTGAACTGGTTCAACGGCGACCTGGAAGCCCTGTATAAATTCGCCGATGTGGATAAAACCACTGGTTCTTCCAGCTCCAGCGGTACTTCAACTTCCAGCACAAGCAGCACTTCGGTTTCGCTGACCTCCGCCCAGATCGCGGCGCTGAAGACCAAGGTCAACGCGGCCGTCGATGAGTGGAATAAGACCATTAAATAGTTTTTGGATATTTTAACAATTTGTTTAAAGGTGATATTTTATAAGGCGGCATAGATCAATTTTGTAATATTAAAATGTCAATATTAGAGGGTATATGGAGGAAAAATGAAGAAAAGTTTACTTATCCTAATTTTGATTGTAATAATTTTCACATTATCAGGTTGTGGGCCAAGCGAAACTGACCTTCAAACAATGCTTGCTGAAACAATTACTGCTCTTCCATCTTCTACTCCATTACCTACATATACACCATATCCCACATTAACTCCCTATATAATAATTGTTACACCAACGGTTTCTCCAACACCAACGGTTTCTCCAACTCCAACGGTTACTATTACGCCTACGAATCCGCCCTACTCACCTCAGCAAATGACTGCAACAGTTGTCGCAAAAACAAAGGAATATAAAGAACTATTTATTTCGATACCTTATAAAGAGTTACGTGATTATCCCGATTCACATGTAAGTGAAAAAACTAAGGTAAAAGGCAGGGTCATGCAGGTTATTGATACCCACACTCTGCTAGTTTATTATTCTGGAACGTATGATTTATTTTATGTAGATGTAATCCCAAAACTATCAGAAGTGTATGAGAATGATAATATAGTAATTTACGGTGAAGTTGAAGGAAATTACTGTTACCCGACAGCAATTGGTGGAACTAATTGTGTCATGAAAATGACAGGGCTTTGGTATGAATAATCTTTCTTAAACAGAAAATAATAATAATTTGTCTGGCATCTTAGTGGAATATATTTGCTGATGCTATTTCTTTTATATAAAATGATAACAAATCACTTCCACATTGTCATTGGTGTTTGGGTTATTTGAAGGGAATAATTAATATAAAGATCGGGCGAAGGGACTCGCTGGCTTGTACTCGCAGAGTGCACCCTTCAGGGCGAAGCTACGAATACCTGCCCGCGGGGCAGGCTGTAAGATAGGGGAATAAGTTGGAAAGTTAAAAAGGAAGAGCGGGCGATGGGACTCGAACCCACGAATATCAGCTTGGAAGGCTGATGCCTTACCACTTGGCGACGCCCGCGTGTCCATTATTCTACTCAACTAAGGGGTATCGGTCAAGAAAGCGGCTTTTTGTTTATTTCCACAGATGGACACAGATAAAAACACGATACACACAGATATCCGTGGCTCTACTGAAAAAAGCACAAAAAGAGAACATAATATTTGTAAAAAGAAACGCAGATGCTAACATAAACATCAGTGAATGACAGACAAAAAAATGCCCTATTGATAATGGG
>DHVJ01000055.1 GCA_002412595.1 Anaerolineaceae bacterium UBA5211 | reverse complement strand
CCTACCTTTTTTCAGTAGAGCCATCTGTGTGAATCTGTGGTTAATAGCTCATCACTTTCATCCTGACAAGCACCTGTCTTTCCATTCATCGCTTTGCTGAAATCTGTGTGAATTAATACATAACAAAATCCGTGTTCATCTGTGGTTAATAGCTCTTTACTTTCATCCTGACAATCTTCGGTCTTTCCATTCATCGCTATCCTGAAATCTGTGTCCATCTGTGGTTAATAAAAAATAGCGCGGCTTTTACACCGCGCTATTTCTCATTTCAGTTGCCAGCAATCTAACGAACTGCCAGCGGATTATCCGGATGATTCTCCGCGTCGAAAATGTGGATCTTGCTCATATCAAAGGCCATCTTCACATCCTCGCCCATCTCATAGCGGGAACGCGGATCAACCCGCGCCACCAGGTCATGGCTGCCGCTCATCAAATAGACGTAAATTTCATCGCCCATCAACTCCAGCAAATCCACCTTGCATTCCACCTCTGCAGCTTTGATGCCGGAGGAAGGATATTCAGGATTGTAAACATCTTCCGGACGGATGCCGAAGACAACTTTTTTGCCATCGTAAGCTTCATAGGTCTTGACCATGTCCTTGGGAATTTCCAATTTAAAGGCATCCGTGGTCACAAACAATTTCGCACCGGATTTTTCAATCTTGGCCTGGAAGAAGTTCATGGCAGGTGAACCGATGAATCCGGCCACAAATTGGTTAGCCGGTTTGTCATACAGGTTCTGGGGAGTGTCAATTTGCTGCAGCACACCATGGTTGATCACCGCGATGCGCGTGCCCATCGTCATAGCTTCCACCTGGTCATGCGTCACGTAAATAAAAGTGGTCTTCAAGCGCTTGTGCAGTTTGGAAATTTCTTTACGGGTCTGCACGCGCAGCTTGGCATCCAGGTTTGAGAGCGGTTCATCGAACAAAAATACTTTTGGTTCGCGCACAATAGCGCGTCCCACCGCCACACGTTGGCGCTGACCGCCGGAAAGCTCGCGCGGTTTGCGATTCAACAGCATCTGAATATCGAGGATTTTGGCAGCTTCATCGACCCGCCGCTGGATCTCCTCTTTCGGCATCTTGCGCAGTTTTAACCCGAAGGCCATATTTTCAAATACGGTCATGTGCGGGTAAAGTGCGTAGGATTGGAACACCATTGCAATATCCCGGTCCTTGGGTGGAATGTCGTTCACCACCTGATCACCAATCTTGATTTCACCGGAAGTTACTTCTTCCAGTCCGGCCAGACTCCGCAAAGCGGTTGTCTTTCCGCAGCCCGAAGGGCCAACCAGTACCAAAAATTCTTTATCATCAATGGTAAAACTGAGATCATTGACGGCTGTTACGTCGCCAAATTTTTTGACGACGTGGTCAAATGTTACACTTGCCATGCTTTTCCTCCATTCCACAAAATATAGTGATTTAATTATAGACTAAATTCTGCAGAAGTAAAAAAAAGTGATGGCCGTTTGGCCATCACTTTTTGTAAATTTCCCGTCAGAAAAACGCTAAAACGCTTTCAGCGCGGTCACAACCCGGTCAATATCCGCATCCGTCACCACTGGCGACATATGCCCGATCCGGAAAACCACGTCCTTTAAATGTCCCAACCCGCCCCCAATTTGGATGTGGTGTTCGTTCAATAAATATTGAGTAATTTCACTGCTTTTATGGCCAACGGGTGCATGCGCCGCTGTCAGCACCGGGTTGAGTATATCATCCGGTGTGAAGGGTTCCATGCCTGCCTCCCGCAGGCCCTTGCGCAGGCGCAGCGCCAGAGAACGGTAACGCTGCATGCGATTCTCAATCCCCTCATCCATCAGCTGTTCCAAAGCCACCAGCAGCGCATTGACGTTGTTCGTCGGCATGGTCACCGGTGACGGATGCCAATCCGCCCATTCCGTTCCATATTTGCGCCAGTTCTGTAAATTGGTGTACCAGCTGTGTCCTTTGTCAAATGAACGGTCAATCGTCTTCCAGGCTTTGGTGCTCACTGCGATAGGAGCTAAGCCGGGCAGCGCGCCCAGGCATTTTTGGGTTGCCGAAGCACAGATATCCACCTGCCAATCTTCCAGGTCGAAAGGCATCCCGCCAAACGAAGACACCGCGTCCACCAGGAAAATTGCGTCACTGGGGGCCACAACCGCGCCAATTTCTTTTACCGGATTCAGCACAGTTGTCGAAGTCTCGCCGTGCACCACCGCCACCGCTTTGGCGTCCGGGTTTGCGTCTAATACCTCTTTGATAGCTTGCGGATCCAGAAGTTTGCCCCACTCGCCTTTCACTTCAACCACTTTCAATCCGGCATTCTGGGCTACTTCCACCAAACGGTCGCCGAAAAAGCCGTTATTGCCAATGATGATCTTTTCGCCTGCCATCAGGCTGCTGCTCATGGATGCGTCAATCGCGCAGGTACCTGAACCGACCATCAAATAAACGTCATAATCCTTGCCGGCCACATTGAAAACCTGCTTAAGGATATCGATCACACGCGCGTATTTCTTTACCCACGCGTCCCCATAGTGCGGCTCAACCGGCTCACTGAGTGCGGCTAATACGCTGGGATCCACCTCCACTGGACCCGGTATCATCAACTTCATACGTGCTTGTTCCATTTACTGTCTCCTTTTCCTTTGGCAAAATTTTGATATCTCCAACTAAACCGTGTTTACGCGATAATTATCCAAATGAATATAGTTTTGTTGATCTGCTTTGAAAGAATAAAAAAACGGTGTTGGCACCGTTATGCTGATTGAAGCGCAGGTTGTTCAACACCGTCAGGGTTCCGAAGGGAAGGTCCTTCTTATTAAGGACCATCCGGATTATTGTTTCTTCATTTTGATAAAAAGGGGCACGGCTCCGGCTGATCGTGGCGCGTGCATTCACCGCCATTGCTGGAGCCCATCGTTTATAAATTCGATGATTCCTGATTGGCAGCTTTAGAATTGTTTTTTCCCTTGGCTGCGCGTCCGGATAAATACTTTCGTTCTTCACACAAATCATCCTGAATGTTATTTTAATCCTCATATTTTATCAACTCAATCAGTTTTTTCCGGATGAAATTACCTTAAAAATAAGGGGCTACGTTATAATATCGTCCTCAATATCCTTCTCAATATAAAAAGGGCTTATTTATGGTTCAATCTAAAAAGGGAACTGCCGACTTTGATTTAAAAGAAGCTATCTCCCCCAATCGCTTGGTTGGATTATGGCGTCTGATGCGCGGTTACCAGCTCGATTACACCTTCGCCACGCTCATGCAGGGTCTTTCGGCAGCATCTAAAACCGCAACTTACCTGCTGCTCAGTTACTTTGTCGATAATTATTTTCTGGCAAGCACGGGTACATATCCGGTTTGGGCTATCGCCGCATCTTTTGTAGCATTTGCCGGGCTGCAGGGTTATTTCACCTTCCTCAGCGGTAAACATGCCGCCAAGACTGCCGAAGGCACTGTCGAACGCCTGCGGAATTACCTCTTTGACCACCTCCAACATCTGCCCTTTTCCTATCATGCTGTCACCGACACGGGCGAATTGATCCAGCGCTGCACCTCCGACGTGGATGCGCTGCGCCGCTTTTACAACGACCAAGCCATCGGCATCGGCCGAATTGCATTGCTGTTCGTTGTCAATTTCATCGCCTTACTGCGTATAAATACCCGTCTGGCTTTGGTTTCGGTCATTGCTGTACCCATCGTGGTGATCACCTCAATTTACTTTTTTAAAAAAGTCTCCAAAGCCTACGAGGCTTACCAGGAACAGGATGCTATTCTCTCCACCACCTTGCAGGAGAATCTCAGCGGCGTGCGTGTGGTCAAAGCTTTTGCCCGCCAAACGCACGAAATCGAGAAATTCGAGCACACCAATTGGGAAAAATTCAAGCGCGGTAAACAACTGCTGACGATCCATTCGCTCTTCTGGCCCATCTCCGATACGATTTGCGGCTTTCAAATGCTGGCCGGCTTTTTAATTGGTGCTATGATGGCCATCCGCGGGGAGATCACGGTGGGCAACTATCTGGCTTACGCCGGCTTGGTCGTATGGATCATTTATCCACTGCGCGGGTTAGGCCGTCTGATCGTGGAAATGTCCAACGCTTTGGTTTCCTATGACCGGGTTTTTAAGATCATCAAAGAGGTTCGCGAACCACTGGACGAAGGTAATTACCGTCCAGCTGAAGGATTGCATGGAGAGATCGTTTTTAAACATGTAAATTTCGAATATAGCCAGCACGAACCAGTGCTGCATGATATCAACTTTAAAATTGATGCCGGTAAAGTGGTCGCCCTGCTGGGTTCCACCGGTTCCGGTAAAACGACTTTGGTCAATCTGCTGCCGCGTTTTTATGATTACACCAGCGGCGAGGTATTATTGGATGGCTTCGATCTCAAGTGTTACTCCCGCCGTTACCTGCGCAGCCAGATCGGCATTGTCGAACAGGAACCTTTCCTGTTTTCCCGCTCCATCCGCGAAAACATCACCTACGGTGTCGGCCGGAATGTGCCGCTGGAAGAAGTAGAACAAGCCGCAAAAATGGCCGCGGTGCACGATGTCATTCTGTCCTTCCCGGAAGGCTACCGCACCTTAGTGGGAGAACGCGGAGTAACCCTGTCCGGCGGGCAAAAACAGCGCGTTGCCATCGCCCGCACGCTGCTAAAGAATCCCCGCATCCTCATTCTGGATGATTCCACCTCATCCGTTGATACCGAAACAGAAGCGCAGATCCGCTCCGCTATGCAGTCGCTCATGCACGACCGCACCACCTTCATCATTGCCCACCGCATCCAGAGCATCATGAACGCGGACCTGATCCTGGTCATGGAGGACGGGCATATCATCCAACACGGCACCCACACAAGTCTGCTGCGAGAGGATGGGGTTTATCGCCAGATTTATGATATTCAGACACGCATTGATACGGAACTGGAAGAGGAGCTTTCAAGTGCCAGCTGATTTTTATGAAGAAGAAGATTTTCAGGGCCAATTTAAAGGCAATGTATTCAAACGCATTTTGGATTTAATGCGTCCGCATTGGCGTTGGGTTGTCGGCTTTCTGATCTGTGTCATCATTGTCTCCATCCTGGATGCCTATTTCACTTACTTAAGTAAACAAATCGTGGATGAAGGGATTGTCGGCAAAGATATCAACGCCCTTCAGAACATTCTGGTGAAATATGGCATTTTGATTGTCGTGCAGGCAGCCAGCGTTTTTGGGTTTGTTTACATGGTTGGAGTATTGGGTGAACGGGTTCGCTACGATTTGCGTCAAACCCTCTTCAATCACCTGCAGCGCCTTTCGCTCTCCTATTACTCGCGCACACCTGTCGGCTGGATCATGTCGCGGGTCACCAATGATACCGAACGGGTCGCAGAGCTGGTTACCTGGGGAGTGCTGGATTCAACCTGGGGTGTCATAAACATCCTGACTTCCGTGATATTCATGTTGGTCATCGACTGGCGCCTGGCCCTGATTGTCATAGCCATCCTGCCTGTCTTGTTTTATGTGGCGGTTTTATTTCGCCAACGCATCCTGGAACAGTTCCGCAAAGTGCGCAAGGTCAATTCCAAGATCACCGCGTCTTATAACGAGAATATCAGCGGGGTGCGTGTTGTCAAAGCGCTTGGGCGCGAGGATGAAAACCTGCGTGAGTTCGGTGAACAGACCAGCGCTATGCGCAAAGCTGGCTACCGTGCCGCCTGGTTGAGCGCGCTCTTCCTGCCCAGTGTTCAGATAATTTCTGCTGTCGGGTTAGGCGGCATCATCTGGTACAGCGGTGCCACAGTTGGCAGCGGGACTTTTTCAATCGGCAGCTTGCAGGCTTTCATCACGTATATGACCTCCATGTTGTGGCCTATCCAGGATATTGCCCGCGTGTTCGCCGAAATGCAGCGCGCCCTGGCTTCTGCCGAACGCATCTTTTCACTGGTGGATACCACCCCGGAGATTCAGGATAAACCCGGCGCAATCGACCCCGGAACCATCCGCGGTGAAATCCAGTTTGAACATATGTATTTCTGGTATGAGGATGAACTGCCCGTTATCAAAGATTTGAACCTGACCATCCAACGTGGTGAGACCGTGGCCCTGGTGGGATCCACCGGTGGCGGAAAGACGACCATCGTTAACCTGCTGTGCCGTTTTTATGAACCCAAACGCGGCCGCATCCTGATCGGCGGGCATGACTATACCGACCTATCCCTGCAGGCTATTCAATCCCGCATTGGTGTTGTGCTGCAAACCCCGCATCTTTTCTCCGGCACCATCCGCGAGAACATCGCCTACGGCCGTCTGAAAGCCAGCATGGAGGATATCGAGGCAGCTGCCAAACTGGTGGGCGCAGATCGTTTCATCCAACACTTTGAACATGCTTATGACGAACAGGTCGGCGAAGGTGGTGTGCTGCTTTCGGTCGGTCAGAAACAGCTCATCAGCTTGGCCCGTGCAGTGCTTTCTAAACCGGAAATTTTTATTATGGATGAGGCCACCAGTTCCGTGGACACGCTGACTGAGGCTATGATCCAACAGGGTATGGAAGCCATCATGCAGGACCGCACCAGCATCATCATTGCTCACCGCTTGTCCACCATCAAAAGCGCTCACCGGATTCTGGTGATTGAGAACGGCCAAATCGCCGAGATGGGCAATCATGCAGAATTGTTAAAACTGAAAGGCAAATACTATAATCTATACACTCGCCAGTTCCGCTTTGAGCGGGAGGATGCCTATAATATATTTAAAGAAGATTCTCAAACTAATTTTTCTGCTGAATAACCCTTGCGAGGTTTGTAAACCATTAATCGCGGGTGGTAAAATAGGATTGAGTATCTTCAGTTATAATTAACGCACAAATTTGGAATGGAGTGAAGTAATGAAGAATTCTATGTTAAAAACCCTCAGTTTGGTAGCCATAATGATTGCTGCCGCCCTGATGCTCAGCGCCTGCGGTGCCGCCGCTCCTGCGGAACCCACGGTGGATCCGAACGTTATTTTCACCCAGGTTGCAGAAACGGTTATGGTTAGCATGACCCAGACCTCGGAAGCCATCCCCCCCACATCTACGCCTGAACCAACCGCCACCCCTGAACCTACACAGCCGCCTGCCCCAACTGTCGATGTCAGCCAGGAAATGCAGCAGCCGGCCGTTCCAACAGTGGCTTTAGGCCCTACCGCCACCGTCCAGCTTTTCGGCGACGCCGCCCAATGGACCACACAGAATCCGCTGGATGGCAAAATATTTAAAACAGGTGAGGAATATACCTTCCATGTCTGCATGTTAAATGTTGGCTCAACGGATTGGACAACCAGTTACTATCTCAAGTATATCGATGGGTACAAAACCTGTTGGAATAGCAAAGTTAATGTCGGCGATACAACCGAACCTGGTGAGAAATGGTGCTTTGATATGGGCTGCACAGCGCCTTATACGGCCGGTTCCTATACAACTTACTGGTTTATGTATGACAATGATGGCAATAAACTGACCAACGGTGAAGTTTATTTCACTTACAAAGCCCAATAACTATAAATCCGCAATAAATAAAAGAGGCTGTCTCAAATATTTGAGACAGCCTCTTTTTTCTTTTTCTCTAGTCTGTGCCTTTCCAGCAGGAGAGGCAAAAACTGGCTTTATTCTGCTGTGGCGTTTACAAAACCGTACTTGGCTAAAACGGCTTGCCCTTCATCGGAAAGGACAAAGCTCACAAAAGAAGCGGCCAAATCTGCGTTTTGGCTGTCGGCCACCGGCGCGATCGGGTAAGTCCCGATGGTATTCAATTCATCCGGGATATCCAATTTGTCAATACTTTCAGCTGCATCTGCGGTAATATCGGTCACATACACGATACCGGCATCGGCTTCACCCAGGGAAATCTTGGTAACGACGGCTTTGACATTATCTTCAAATGAAACTACATTGGCCAACACGTTATCTTTAAAATCGCTGCCGAAACTTTCATCCGCGCTGGCTTTGTCCAGGAATTCCTGTGAATATTTTCCAACCGGAACAGTCTCATCTGCCAGAATGATCATCAAACCGGATTTTGCCAGGTCTTGAAGCTGAGTCAATTCTCCGGGATTGTCCTTGGGATAAATAACGACCAGTTTGTTATATGCAAAAGTCTGGGCATCGTCCGCGTTTACACGCCCGGCATCAACGACAGCAGTCATATATTTGGTATTGGCACTGGCGAAGACATCTGCTGCAGCGCCCTGTCCCAATTGTTCTGCTAAGGCTTGGGAACCGGCAAAACTTAATGCCACGGTCACACCTTCATTTTGTGCTTCGAAGAGCAGTCCCAGTTCGGTGAAGGATTCAGTCAGTGAAGCAGCCGCCAGCACAGTCAGTGTGCGTGCTTCTACAGGTGCTTCTGCTGCTTCTTCAGCTTCGGTCGCGGGCGCGGCAGCCTGTTCCTCTACCACTTCGGTGGGAACACTCGTGGCTGCCTGGGTGGAGCAACCCGCTGAAAGTAGCAGCAGGCTCAGCATAAGAATAGATAAGATTTTGGAACGCATATTGAAAAACCTCCTTGGTTTTTGGTTATGCAAGTAAGACGTGTCTGACGTCCATCTTGCAGGGCGATATTATTCACATTATGATTATTCATTATGTGAACCCTCGAAATTGTAACACTGAATAATCCCGAGAATATAAAAAAAAATATTTCTTTTAAGGTTTTAGAGGTACTTGTTCAGGAGCATCCATAAGGGAGGTTTTCTTAACTGCCAATGATTCAGCACCGCTGACTTTTTTTCCGCAATAGATTTCCCCGTGAAAGTCACTCAGTCATTAACCAGATCGATTCCGATATCCAATCGCTTATGTAAGAATCCCTTCACCAGGATCAATGTCAGGAAAGAGAAACAGATCAGAATGATCGACAGGGTCAATGCGACGTTCAATTCGATCTCAAACCCGATATAGATCGCCAGCGGCATGGTCTGGGTTCGCCCTGGAAAGTTACCTGCGAAGATAATGGTCGCTCCAAATTCCCCCAATGCCCGCGCCCAGGTCATTACTCCCCCGCTCAGCAGCGCGTTGCCGGAAAGGGGCAGCACGATATAGCGGAACACCTGCCAGCGGTTGGCGCCATCCAGAGCCGCAGCTTGCTTGAGTTCCTTCTCAATACCTGCAAAACCTACAGTCGCTGAACGTACATACAAGGGTGAAGCGATGAAAAATTGTGCCATCACAACCGCGATAAATGTGAATGGAATGGTGATGCCTTTTTCAGCCAGCAATGCGCCCACCAACCCCCGCCGTCCAAAGGCCATCAACAACGCCACCCCCGCTACGGATGGCGGTAATACTGTCGGTATATCGATCAATGTATCGACAATATGGTATCCCTTGAATTTATGCGTCCCAAGCAGATAAGCCACCGGTGTGCCGAATATAAGCGTCAGCAACGTGGTCACGCTCGAGGTTGCCAGGCTCAAGCTAATAGCCTGGGTAACCTGTCTTTCATTCAGGTTCTGGAGCAGCTCCCTGGGGGAATTGCGCACAAATATCGCCAGGATCGGAATAGCCAGGAATAAAAGCATTGGCATGGAAAGCAATTTCCAGGCTTGTTTGGACCATGCGGTGTTGTTCAAAGATTGGGCTAAGGTGCGCTTTTCGGTTTCAATCATGAGTTTTCCCTGTCAATCTGCTGGCATCAAAGAAAAGTTCTAATTTTTGAATGTGAATGTGAATGGGAATGGGAATTGGCAGTCCCATCCCTGGATATTTCTGGCATAATTATTACACATAATTGAATAATTAGTTTATGATTATTTATTATTTGAATACCTCAAGTTATTGTGCTGTGATATTGGCCATTATTCAGACCAGCTGGTCAATTTAGCGGAAATAATTACAGGAATATGTCGTCATTAAACCTTACGGAGTGAAACCATGTTAAAAACCAGACCTGTTTCTGAAGTCACCCATATCATTGCAGACCGTTTTGGAACCTGCCGGATGGAAACCGAGACCGTCCCGCTTGAGAATGCCCTGGGGCGTGTGCTCGCCGAAGATATTCTGGCATCCGCTTTTATCCCTAATTTCAACCGCGCGACAGTAGATGGTTACGCTGTGCAAGTCAACGACATTCGAGATTGTTCAGAGAAAACACCCGTTATATTGAATTTGGTTGGCCATTCCCATATGGGTGCTCAAACAACATTTTCCATAACAAGGGGTGAATGCGCTTATGTCCCTACTGGCGGTGAGGTGCCGGATGGCACCCAGGTTATGGTCATGATTGAAGATACCCGGGAAGTCGCTGGTGATCGGATTACTTTTTACAAGCCTTATGCTGCCGGGTTGAATCTGATCTTCCGTGGTGAGGATACCCAGCCCGGCGATCGTGTCATCCCGGCCGGCAAGCGCCTCAAGATTGCTGACACCGGCACGTTGGCTGCTATGGGCATCATGGAGGTGCCTGTCAGGCAGCGCCCGCGTGTGGCCATCATTTCCACCGGCGATGAAATCGTTCCTGCCGCGCAGCCCATTTCCGGCGGCCTCATTCGTGATGTCAACGCCCCCATGCTGCGCAACGCCGTTCAGGTCAATGGCGGTTGCTCGCGCTTTCACGGTATTGTCAAGGACAACCTTGCTTCCATCAAAGCAGCCGTGCTTGTAGCGCTCCCGGAGGCTGATATGCTCCTCATTTCCGGAGGCACTTCCATGGATACGCGCGACGCGGTAACTGCAGTGATTGCAGATTTGGGCGAGGTGTATGTGCACGGCATAACCGTAAAACCCGGCAAGCCGACTATTTTTGGCACAATTCAGGATAAACCTGTCTTTGGACTGCCTGGAAACCCGGTTTCAGCTTATTTCACCTTCCAGCTCTTCGTTCGCCCGCTGCTGCATTCCCTGCAAGGTACCCACCCAGTGGACCGCCAAATTACGCTGCCTCTGGCGCGCGACGTGGTTACCAATCACGGCCGTGAGGAATGCGTCCCGGTCATTATCGCGGACGGTCTTGCCCATCCGGTCGCCAGCAAGTCCGGTCTGATCACCACTGTCTCCTGCGCCGATGGTTATTTCCGCATCCCGCGCGATCTGCCCGGCCGCAAAAAAGGCGATTTCGTGGAAATCACCTTCTTGGACTGCTGAAAACTATTTAATTTTTATAAGTTATCAAGGAAATTTAATTGCCGGCTAGACGCATCAACAGCCTGGATCGGGTTACTACGCTTTAATCCAGTTTGAGTTTTTCTATGCTCTTTTGTAGAGCCTGGTCAAGCAAGCTTTCCGCTTCATCGTAGCTGATCTTGCAGGCGGCGATCCACTCATTGAGGAATTGTCTTTTTAATGTGTCCAGGATTTTTTTTTCGTTAATATGTACGTCTTTTTGAACATCCCGTGCGTACATATCCCGGATCAATGCAGCCTTGGTCATCAAATCGCTGTCCTGTGATTTTTCTTGGATATAAGCCAAGCGCCGGCGGAAATTTTCATTCAGCGCTTCTGGTTCCTGTGAAATCACTTCCGCCGCTTTCGCAAATGCCTCGGAGCTGGCCACCGGCCGGATACGGTCTGAAGCACTCTCTCCAATCGGCAGCCAATAAGTGATGCTGTCTGTTTTAACCACGTAAAACACTTTCCGGTCGCCCAGCAATTCTTTGGTATCCATCCCGGTGATTTGCCCTAAGCCGTGGCGGTTATGCACAATCCAATCCCCTTCGGATAATTCAAGCGTTATTTTTGTCATTTGCTGGCCCTTCTGGTGAAAACCCCGGTTGACGGGATTTACAGATTTATAAAATAGATACAATCGTTTTCTACTGGCGTCTCCCCTTCAGTCACACCCGCAGATGATTGTACATTGATTATATCGCATTCATTAAGAGTTGACCCGTCCTGTGCCTGCACATAACTAAAAACACTTTATTTTATAGGATATGTTAACATTGAATTCTTGGCTAAGCATGGAAATTTGAAAACGCTAAAATTTTACAATTGCAAAGTAATATATCCTTATATGAGATCATCACCACAAGAAACAGAAATACATTTTTCGCCTCCGCGTGAATTGAGCTTGGATTGCCCTCCATCTTTCAAAGGGGATTTTAAATGTTCCCAGGCCTTCCCGGATTTGACGCGCTTCAATGGCCGATTTTATCTGGCTTTTCGCGTCGCACCCTCGCACTTCCCTTCGGTCAAATCACGCATTCTCATTTACAGTTCTCCGGATGCCGAATCCTGGCAGTTGGAACACGTTATATCCGACCCGCACGACCTGCGCGACCCGCACTTTCTTCAATTCCAGGGCCGCCTGCACCTCTTCTACATGAGCCTCACCCGCTGCATGTTCAACCATGTGCCTGAACAAATTTATTACCTGAGTATGAATTCATCGGGCTGGGGCGATCCGCAGGCGATATCCGCCTCCCAGGCTGGTTTCTGGAATGTCAAAGCTTTCAATGACACCGTCTATATGAGCATCTATACCCGCAACGGAGTCGAGGTAGATCAGAAGAAGACCAGCCGCCATTTCCGCTTTATTGCTTCCAAAGACCTGCAGCATTGGGAGACCGTCTTCGATTCGCCCCTCACGCGTGAGAAACTGGGCAGCTACCAAACCTCCGAAGCCTCTTTCGATTTCGACCCGCAGGGTGATATTTTCGGCACCATCCGCTCACTCATTTATCCCAACCTGAATTTTTTCATCCCTGTCGGCCAGCCCAACCAGTGGCAGGTGCGCGTAGATCGTTTCAAATGCGACGGGCCCAACTTGTTCTGCCACAACGGCCAATCCTTCCTGGTCGCGCGCCGCAGTCTGTTTTACCGCCTCTCCAGCCAGCCCTTTCGCTTCATCCACCGTGCCCGAACCACGCTGAATGTCCTGCGTTACTCACTCAGCCGCAAGCGCACCGCCATCTACAGCTTCGACCCGGCTTCCCTTACCATCCATCACATCACCGACCTGCCCTCCCACGGCGACACCGGCTACTCCGCCATCGCCCCTATAGCCGATAACCAGTACCTGCTGATCTACTACAGCTCAGACATCGCCACGAACGAGGACCTCAAATGGATCAGCGGGCAATTGCGCGAAACAAAGCTATATGCGTCTATTCTTACTGTTGGCGAATAGTTGCTTGACCAGAATTTAACTTATTCAACTGTCACACAAAACTACAGTCCCATCATCCTTTATAATGACGATATGCTTAAGCATTCATATACAAGTAAGTAGGTAAAGAAAGTCCCTATGTCCCAATTCTCCCCTCAGGAAATCAGCGTCTTACTCGGCCAGCACGCCCGCTGGCTGTCCGGTGATGCCGGCGGCGTGCAGCTAAAGCTGAAGGACGCCGACCTGTCCGGTGTGAATTTACTGGATGCCAACCTGGAAAAAGCCCACCTGTCTGGCGCCAACTTGCGGAATGCAAACCTGACCTTTGCCAACCTCAAAGGCGCAGTCCTTTCCGGCGCGAACCTGGAAAATGCTATCCTGCGTGATGCCAACCTGGAAGGCACCGTTCTGGAGGATGCTGTTATGCAGAACGCCGACCTGACCAAGTGCACCCTCAGCTATACCGGCCTGCAGAACGCCGACCTGACCGGGGCAGTACTCAAGGACGCTTTCATCAACAACGCCAACTTTACCGGTGCGAATCTGACCCGCGCCGTGCTGATCAACGCGCGTTTCCACAAAGCCATCCTCGCCGGAGTGATTTTTGTCGAAGCCGACTTGACCGCCGTGACCATTTCCAACGCGAATCTGACGGATGCGGATTTCACGAATGCCATTCTGAAAAACACCCATATCAAGAACGCCATCCTGCGCGGCGCGAATATCGAACAGGCGCGCACGCTGGGTACTACCATCAAAGGTTTGGGAACTGGATCAGCCGCAGACAAAAATTATTCAAGAAAGAAAAAGTAATAAAAATGTTCAGGGGCAAATGCGCTTACGGTTTGGTTATCACAATACTCCCCTTGGGCACTCCTAAATCTTGCCCCACCATGTCACATTTCACCTGCAGCAGGAAGAAAATCGGCGCCTCCTCGCTGCTAAGCGCTTCATAATTTCCCATACCCTTGGATATGATCAAATCCGCCTGCCGAAATCGTTTTATAAAATCAACTGAACAATACGCCAGCAACGTGCCCGGGTAACGCGCACCGCAGGAGATCACCTCTGCCACCGCATCCAAACCGGCCGCGCTTGCATCCTCACAGGTTGCGTCGTTTAGTATCGGCGCTTCCTTGACAGCATAGGTCACTGGCTTCCCAATGGTTTCGATCAGAATGCGGTCAAACACAGTTTCACCTGTGTTATCGGCCAGATAAAGGATATCATCCGACTCTTCAATGGTCGCTCGCAGGGCTGCCAGCTCGTTCAGTGCAAACGGTTGTTCCATCACGCGTTGGATAGTCGCTTCCAGGTCGTAGGAATCCATCGGCCCAAAGTCAATGATGTTGCCCGCGATGCTCAAGCGCACCGCACTCTCCAGGGGGTCTGATGAGTGCACCACTGCGTCTTTCCATTCAGGATACAGCGCCAGGGCTTCCGCGGTGCTCTCGGCTTTCTCTTTGGCGTAAATGTCCTCGTCGCCAGTCATCTCACGTAGAATGCCTTGTATATGCGCCGCGATCTCCGGGGAAGCCGCCCCAGGCCGGACTTCCGCCAAACCGTTCATGACGCGCTGCATCGCTGTGGCTTGCCGTTCTTCTTCCATCCCGGT
>DHVJ01000001.1 GCA_002412595.1 Anaerolineaceae bacterium UBA5211 | reverse complement strand
TGCATATTCAGTATTTTCTATGGCAATACCGGTTGCAGTAGCACGCAACTCCCGTAAGTAGTTGAACCGAAATCCCAATATCGAGCCAAGAGAAATTAATATAAACAGGTTGATCCCGATAGTCATTATCCACAATTTCTTTTGCATTTGAGTTTTCATTTTTATAAACCTTAGGGGAGGCCTAATTCATTTATCTGGCTAAGATTATTTAAATAAAGAACAATAAAAAAAGAAATTTCGATAACAAAAAATATTATGTTGTATACAATAAACCGCTTGATTTCTTTCCAAAATACACCTTCAGAATCTGTAAAAATTGCTTTTATTCCTTCTCTCATAATATTTACCTTTTATTAATTAAATATGCAGGTCGATGGTAAAACATAAACCGATACCCAAAAAATGATCCAGATCAATATTGCTGCTGAATAGAGGATTGGAACTATTAATCGTCGATTGTTTGAATTACGTAAAGTTCTCTTGATTAAGAGAATTAATCCAAATACTCCAATACTAAAGATAAATATGCTTCCTGCATCCCTTCCGAATCCATCAAACAATTTTTCTCTTGTCGTATTGACGATATCTTGAAAAACTGCAAAAACCAAGTGAAGGGGATTTTTAAGGAAGCCATTTGAATTAGATTTTAAAAATGAGGTGCAAAAAAAAGTATGTTGATATTCCCCTTGAATTTCTGGCGTGATAACTACTTCACTGATTTTGTTGTTTGTTGCATCTATAGTTAGCGTGTTTGTTGAATATTCATACGATATGAAGTTATCGTTGCCTGGGGACCTTGCATTCCATTTATCTTTGCTAAATTCAAACTCAGTTATTTGATCTGTCCAGACTCGAACAATAAAGGTATTTTCTGAATTGAAATTTACATAGAATTCTTTGTTCTCTTCCCATTCGGGATCAATGATAATCACTCTTAAGCAGGGAGATACAGGATTGCCTTCAGATTCATGGATCAAATATGGCTTTACTTCAAAGAAATAAAAATCAAGCGCGTAATTCCCGTCGACAGCGAGATTTACACCATCAGTTTCAAAATGAAAAGAAACTGGTATGAGGGGTAAGCTAACCTCAACTCCAACAGATGCAAATGGACCACTATTGCAGAGTCCATTTTCCGGTCTAGTAGATTTTTGGGAACATGAAATTAAGACAACGACGGATAGAATTAATACGCCAATGCAAAGAATTACCTTACGATAAACACACCTTTTAACCCCTTTATGCATTCCCCAGCTCCGTTGAATATTTAGTTTTATCTACGCAAGAATTACAAAAGATGACTTACCCACTAATAAACTTACAGATCTTTGTTGATTAACTTGTAACATTATACAGAAATGTAAACCTAAATGCAACTAATTAAACGTAAATTTTTCTCAATGCAAATAATAGAGCATGTGGAAATTGGGATGTTAATATTGATACACTTGCAGAATATGCATCAATCCTCACTGGAATTGAATAAAGGGATTGTTCTCACAGGCTGCAAGGGGGATAGAGGTCGTAAAGCTTATACCACTATACTGGATCAGAATCTCATTGAACCATTATTGGAGAAACCCAGGGCACAATTTCAGAATGTGAATGGCAATGAGATCCTTGGCACTCCGGAGAGTCCAGCCAAGATGCAGGCCCTGCATTCTTCGTCCGCTTTGGGAGTGAATATCTTCCAATACTGGCAGAAACGGGGATTATTGGATGAAATTGCGGCAGCTTGCGGTTTCTGCAAAAAGGGAATTAAATTTACAACCGAGATCGTTTTTGAAGAAAAATATCCGATCCGGTCCAAATTTATCGTTCCACCCAATATCGATGTGGTCTTTCGTAATAACCAGAGATCACAATACAAAGGCTTTGCGGTGGAGTGTAAATTTTCCGAAGCGTACTCTCCTTCTGAACACGATGGATTGAAAGGTAAATATCTGGAGGAGGCAGAGCTTTGGAATGACTTGCCAGCGGTAAAGGAACTGGCAGCAGAAATCAATCCAATTGATAAGAGATACCAGTATCTTCATGCCGCCCAGTTGATCAAACACATTCTTGGATTGAAAGAAGTGCATGGAAAAAGCGGTTTCAAGCTGATGTACTTGTGGTACGACGTTGTTGGTAAAGCGGGGGCAATCCACAGGCAAGAGATCGAAGATTTTTCTAATATCGTCAAAGAAGATGACGTCCGTTTTCACTCTATGAGCTACCAGGAGCTGATTGTTCTTTTAGCCCGAGACTATCGGGATGAACATGGTGAGTATATACAATACATTACTGATCGATACTTGTAAACTGAAAATCACTATCGATAGAGAAGTGCTAGGGGAGACCATATTTCTCTATCAATAGAGAATATCCTCAAAGAAAAGTCTTTAGCGGTCTTCCCTGGCACTTGCAGCCAGGGCAAGTGTGCACACCCGAGCGCAGCGAGAGGTGCAAGACGAACAGGGTTTATCCCTGCGATGATGATGAACACAAGCACGCCGTCACCTCGGTGGTTTGAGAAAAGGGAAATGGTTTATAGTTCTAATGTTCCAATTAGAGAAATTTGTTGTACAATATCTTGTAACAACCTTGCACCTTAACAATTGAACATGAGTGTCTGGATTGCTGGTCCAAAGGAGGAACGACCGTGGACGAGCAATTGTCTCTGGGTAGACCTGTCAAACGTCGAGCATGGCATGATGGGACGATCTATAGAACTAAGGATGGAAAATTCCGTGCGCAGGTTTCATTGCACGGTTCCAGAAAAAGCAGAACCTTCTCAGCCCCTTCTCAAGCTGAAAACTGGATCAAACGAGAAACAAAAGGTTCTTGTGATGATGGCACCTTCACTGTTGCGGGTTTTCTGCAGGAGTGGCTTTCGATCCACCAAAGAGCCTTGAAACCCAAGACGGTATATCAATACAAAAATGCCATCGAGAAGCATATCAATCCCGGGATAGGCAAGGTCAGATTGGATACGCTGCGGCTGAGGGATGTGGAAACCTACTACACTCGGCTGCAAGTGCAAGGGGTCAGTAATCGCACAATTCGGTTGATCCATAACATTCTTCATTGTGCGTTGGAGAAAGCCGTCAAGTACGATTACATTTTCAAGAACCCCACCACAGGAGCGGACCTGCCGCGTTATACCTATGAAGAAATGAAGATCCTCGATCCTTCAGAAGTGAATCGGTTTTTGGTCACCGCGAGGGGAACACCTGAGTATGCTTTGTTCTTCATGGCAGTAACGACCGGAATGAGAATGGGAGAGCTGTTTGGATTGAAATGGTCTGATATCAACTGGCAAAGAGCAACGGTCTATGTCCAGCGTCAGAGCCAATTCATTCCGGGCGAAGGGTATCGATTCGCGGAAACAAAGACGCGATCCGGTAAAAGGGTCATTGATCTGANNTATGCCCTCCAAAAGGAGAAGGAGAGACTTCAGGCTCGAAAGATCTTTGCGGGGAATCGCTGGCAAGAAAATGATCTCATTTTCCCCAACTCAGTAGGTAGGTCGCGCGATGCCACGAACACCAGGATTGCTTTGAATCGCATCCTGAAAGCATCAGGCGTAACAAAGATCCGCTTTCACGATCTTCGCCACACCGCAGCTTCGATCTTGCTGAATTCGAATGTAGCTCTGATCAAAGTATCCCGGATGCTGGGGCATTCCAAGCCAAGCGTGACCCTGGATATCTACACCCACCTGATCAACGATCAAACCCGCGAAGCCGCGAACGTAATGGACCGATTGGTCACACCCATCCTGGTTGAGATTCCACAGGTCGAGAATTCGATCAGTAAAATGAATTGCACACAAATTGCACAAATGCAATGACCCCGATCAAGAAATCGAGGTCACGTATGCCAATATCTGGCGGGTACTGATGTTGTAAACCCTACATCTGGTGCCCCCGGCGCGGCTCGAACGCGCAACCTACTGATTCGAAGTCAGGCACTCTGTCCAATTGAGCTACGGGGGCGAACAGTCCTATTTTACCGCAAATCGTGCAACGATGTTAAAAACAAAAGCCCGGCCTCGCTTTCGCAGGACCGGGCAGCTTTCATTTCTACAGGGATGAAGAGGTTACTCTAAATAATCATTGGCAAAATCGATAATGGCCGGCGTGTTCGGCAGTAGCACCCCGCCGGAGGTCACGTACACCATCGTGCCGTATTGCAGGCTGTACGACCCGATCCGGCTGCGGTCCATGTTCCTCGCCAGGCAGCCGATGCTGCTGAGCTGGTCAACGCTCAGGTCGGTGATCACGCTGCTGCCCAGTTCGCTCACGATGCTGGGGATCCGGGGGATCATGTCCAGGCTAATGGCCTTCTCCAGGAAGGCGTCCATCACCATCTGCTGACGCAGGTAGCGCGCGTCTTCGGTGGTCTCGCTCTTGAAGCTCACAAAGTTGATCGCCTGCGCGCCATTCAGCACCTGCCGCCCGGCCGGGAAGGTGACGTTATTGTACCCTGTCACCGGTGACGGCAGAACGATCTCCACCCCGCCCACCTTGTCGATCAGGCTGGGGACGACGCTCGCGTCCACCACCATGTAATAATCCACGTGCACATCAAAGTCTTCCAGCAGCGTGCGTGCCAGCATGCTGGCCCCGTAGGCGGCCACCGATTTGGCGTCACCGCGCACCGATTGCTTGGCGTAGTAATAGGTCAACCCCAGCGTTTGCTGAGTCATACCCGAGGAAGCTAGCCCTGAAGTGGGCACATACAGGTCACGCGGGAAGGCTACCATCTCGATGGTCTGGTTATCGAAATCCACGTTGACCACGCGGATCATCTCTGCGCCCGGCGGCCAAACCCCGGATTTTTCGTTCACGCCAATGAGCAGCAGGTTCATGTTGCCGCTCTCGTTGCAGCCCAATTGCTGCGCCGGTAGGGCTGTGGGTGCTGAGGTCGAGGTCGCCGCAATTTCACCCGACGGCGTTGATGTGACCACCACGTAGATGGGGGTCAGCGTGGCAGCCGGGAGGATGTTGGTCAGGTCAGGCGTGGCCGTGACCACGTTCAGCGTGGGCGCTAGCGGCAACCGCAGCACCTGGGCTCCCAGGACGATGATGGTCACCAGGGCGATCACCACGATCGCTCCGATCAGGATCCTGCTAGTCTTGCTCAGTTTCTTTTTATCGCTCTTGTTGTTGTCCATTTTGTTTCCTCTCTTCCTGTCACACTCATCAAAGAGCCGATTGGTTTCAATAAGCACCGCGGCGCCGGATGACGGCCGCGAAAGTGTTCACCAAAATGTAAATATCCATCCACACCGACCAGTGTCGGATGTAGTACTCATCTAATGATACACGCGATTCGTAACTTGTGTCTGACCTGCCCGAGATCTGCCACAGCCCCGAAAGCCCTGGCAGCACCTGCACATATAGAGAAAAGACCTTGGCGAAGTATTTCACCTCGTCGCGCACGATGGGGCGCGGCCCCACGAAACTCATTTCGCCGCGCAGTATATTGATGAGCTGCGGCAGCTCATCCAGGCTGGACTTGCGCAGGTTGCGTCCAAAGCGGGTGGCGCGCGGGTCGTTCTTCAATTTGTGGTTCGTTTCCCATTCCGTGCGCTTGACCGGATCTTCGGCCAGGGTCTTTTCGAGCACTTCCTCGGCGTTCTCTACCATCGTACGGAATTTCCACACATAAAGATCCTTGCCGTCCTTGCCCACGCGTTTGTGCTTGTAAAAGACCGGGCCTGGCGAATCCAGCTTGATCAGCACCGCGCACACCGCCATGATCGGGAAGCCCACAATGCCGCACACCAGCATCAGGAACACATCAAAGACGCGCTTGAACAGACGTTCGCGTGTGCGCAGCAGGTTGTGCTCCACCTCCAGCCCGAGCAGGCCGGCCATGTCGTGCACCCTCACCGCCGAGCCGCCGATCCAGTTCAGGCTCGAGATGAGGATGAGATGTTTGATGCCGAACTTCTGCTCATCCACCATGGCTGTCCCCAGGTCTTGCGGGATCTCCGTGGGTGCGATGATGACCGTCTGGATGTTGGCATTTTCCAGCATCTTCGGGTCGTCGAGCAGCGCATACGCTGAGATCCTGCGAACTCTTTCGTCCAGGTTGGCGAGGGGAGCGGTCTCTTCGGGGCGGCCGATCACCACAATCTCCGGGCGGATGCCGTAGGTGGGATTCTTGCGCAGGTAACTGAGGATCTTCTTGCCCTGCGGGCCGAATCCCAGCAGCGCCACCGGTTCTCCCCAGATGCGCAGCAGCAGCCCCAATTTGCGCATCAGCATGCGCGTCACCGGCAGGATGACAACGATGAGCATCCACAGGAACAGGAACACCAAACGTGAGAACTTCAGCCCGGACTGCGTAAAGAAGGTGAGCGCTGTGAGCGCTGCCATGACGATGCTGCTTGTTACGGTGAACTTGCGGAACTCCTCGATCGGGTTGATGCCAATGCCGGGATAAAGGCCGCTCAGCGCGTATCCGATGATGAACACTACCACTGCCGGCACATACGCATAATAATTTTCAGCCGAGAAGGTCCTCCCCAGCAACGAACGCAGCCAGATTGCCGCGAAAGCCGAAAACACCAGTGCAGCCAGGTCGGAGATGACCAGCCAGACGGTCATATTCGTGCGGTAGAGGGGGGTCGTCAGCCATTTGGGCAGAACTGCCTTCACGCTCGCGTTCTTATTTGTGATCGGTTTCGTTTTCGCCATGTTTTACATCAACTTCCTGCCTTGTTTATACCTGATTTGAGCAGGTTTTGCTTAAAATATTCTCAAATCGGTCTGTGATGGTTGATATATTGAACACTTCCTCCGCGTACCGGCGTGCGTTCCTTGCCAATTCTTTAGAGAGTTTGCCGTTCTGGTAGAGAATTCTTGCGTTCTCAACCAGGCAGGCAAGATCATCGGGTGCACAAACCAGACCAGAATTGCTTTCCTTTACAATTCGCGCGCTCAGGTTCGCCTCCGGTACCGCCAGCAGCAGGGGCCGCCCTGCGCACAGGTAACTGAGCACCTTGGACGGGACGGAATAGCTCCCGGCGTC
>DHVJ01000029.1 GCA_002412595.1 Anaerolineaceae bacterium UBA5211 | reverse complement strand
AGATCTCCACCTGATGATGCTGTCCAATTTTTGGGTTGCCGCTGCGGTCGATGCCCACAATGCCTTTGCATTTGTATGTGATGATGTAGCGTTCCGGCGGCAAACCGACTCGTTCCGATGTGGCTTTGACCTGGATCAGGTCACTGCGCGCATCGATTTCCTGGATCAGTTCGTAATCCTTGCGCAGACGGCGCAGGCGCGGGTTGGAATTCACCGAAATTGCGCCGGCGGTGATGTCCGTGGTGATCATCAAGCGGTCTTCGCTGGGAACTCCGCTCGCGGCCAAAGTCTCCTCCTCACGCAGCTCGCGCCCTAACGCTTTGCTGTCCATGCGGTAGCCCATCGGCCGGCCATCCGGGCCGACGGTGGGCAGTCCCAACAGGGAGGTGAGTTCGGCCAACAGGTCGCGCACGGCCACATCGTCGGGCACATCCGCCCGCCGGGCGCTTCCGTTGGGTAGTACAAGTGTTACTGATATATCCGCCATGCATTCCTCCAAATAATAAAAAATAATTTCACAGCTCGTTACGGTGAGCCACGCCGCAGGAACCGGTCAGGTCCCAGCAGTCCTGGTGGTGCCAGGTTCCGCATTCAGGACAGACCACGAACTTGTCACTTTTATTCACTTTTTCCAGGCAATAAGGGCAGACATGTTCTTCTTCACCCATCAGCTTGACGTCGTTGGGCTGCTTGTGTAGGATCTTGCGCGGCGCGGCCGCTTTGATAGCCGTGCTTTTCTTCTTTACGGACTTCTTGGTTGTCTTGATCACTACCGGTGTCTGCGGAACGTTGGCGGCCGGGCTGGGGTTGATGTGCACCGCTTTGGCGGGTGCTGTGTTTTTTGGTTTGGATGTGATCTCTTTGAATTTTCCGGAGACCGATTGGGTAATCTGCCAATTGTCCGGGTTTATGGCGGTTAGTACCGGCTGAACTCTTTGGCTGAGCGAAACTTTTGGTTTGGCCGCTTGTGTTCGGGCGACCGGCTGAGGTGCGGGTGTTTGGGCTGAGGCTCTCCGGATTTTCTTGGGTTTCTCCGCTTTTTCAACTTTAGGCGTTTTCTTCGAGCGGCGCAGGAAGAATAGCGTAGGCAGCGAGATGATCAACATAAACAAGCCCTGCGCCCCGTCGCTGACGTTGGGGGTTTGGAAGGCCAGCGCGTGGGTGAAGAAGGAAAAACGGTAAGGGCTTTCGTAAAAATAATCGACGACCAAAATTGCCAGGATTTGCGTGACCAGCGCGGTCAACAATAAAAAGACCCCCGGCCAGCGGTGGAACATCAGGCGTGCAGCCAGGCTGCCGATCAATGCGACGGCGGCTAATATGCTGAGGCGCAGCCAGAAATAATCCATGGTTGGGCGGGAAGCCAGCAGGATGATAACCAGCAGTGCGGCTGAAATGCTGAAGACCAGCAGCGCCAGCCACTTCAGGAAGGTATTGACGACTTTCATGAAGATTTCTTATCCTTGACCTTGATGGTGATCTTTTCTTTTTTATCGAGCGGTGCTTTGATCTTGATATCCGCTTCGTGTAATTTAATCCTGGGGCGGCTTTTCAGTTCAACCTTGTCTCCCAACTTGATGCGTCCGCTGAGTTTCAGCGGGGCTTCATAGGCCGGTTTCTCGAAATGGTTGAAGTGCAGCGCGTCATCTAAATCACCGCTCAACTCATAAAAACGATATTCGCTGGCGTTGAAAGCGCGCACGATATGCAGAGCCGGTACGCCCAGACTGGCCAGGGTGTGAGCGAGGAAATTCTCTTCGCCCGTGATGGTGTGTGAGAGTTCCGTTTCGCGCAGCAGGCCACAGGCCGGGCAGTGGGCGCGGTTGAATCCGACGGTGGAAATGGGTTCCAGCACTTCCTCACGTGTGCCGCACTGCGGGCAGGTTAACGAGAGCACCAGTTCCTGATCCAATTCGATGACCGCGTCCGGACCCAGGTCGCGGCGGGCGATCTTGAGCAGGTCGGCCAGCGTGGTGGTATCCGCGCGCAGGGGAAGCTCGGTGATGTCGCCGTAGGTCCAATGGCTTTCGCAGTCCTCCACCGGCGTGTAAGCGGTGGTGTGCATTTCGTTGGTCATGCCGTTGAAGTGGATCACCTGGCCGGGTTTGACCGGTTTGCCGTGCAGCAGTTTTAGGGCTTCCTGTGATTCGATGGCGGCGATGATAGAGGCGATGGTGGGGGTGGTGGGCACCTTGCCCAGCAGCACGTTCTCGCGCGCCAGCAGCGGGCAGGAATAGCGCAGCGCCAAGTCGCGGCGGGCCTGCTCGGTCAGACTGCACTCAAAGCAGGCGCCCTGGCCGGGCACGAACACGCGCGCCAGGCCGAAGAATTCCTGGATGGCGCCGTCCACCCAGGGCTTATTGATCCAATAGGCGAAACGGTTGATGCCCAGGCGGGCTTCGCGGTTATCCAGACAGCCGATGATGACGTCCATGCGCCGAAAGACGCCCAGCCCGATGTCGGTGGTGACGTCGCCGTGCACGTACTGCACGTGAATGTTGGGATTGATCTCCTTGGCGCGCGCGGCGGCCACTTCGGCCTTCTTGCGGCCGGAGTCGCTTTCGCGGAACAGCACCGAGCGCGACAGGTTGGCCAGCTCGATGGTATCGAAATCGACAATGAAGATGTGGCCGATGCCCATCAATACCAGGTTCTTGATGACCTCGTTGCCCAACGCGCCGGCGCCCACCACCATCACCTTGGCGTTCTCGACCTTTTCACGCTCCCACCAGGATATGAACTCAAAGGTGCCCTGGCGGTCGGTTTTCAGGTTGGGGATGATAAGCGGTTTTTCGGGGTTGGAGGGCAGACGGCGCGGGCCGTCGGGGAAATCTTCCGGAGAGATGCGCACGCGCGTGCCCACCGGTTGGCTTTCAGCCGACTCGGCGATTTGATGGGCCAGCGGCAGGTTGTGCTCGCTCAGCTCGGAGACGAACCAACCGACTCCGTGGCGCGACTCGATCAGGTCGATCTCTTCCAACGCTTTGAGTGCTTCACGCAGGGTGGAGCGGCTCACGCCGAAGAGCTTGATCAGGTCGCGTTCCGCCGGCAGCTGGAAACCGGACTGGTATGTTCCGTCCAGAACCTGCGCGGCCAATTTGCCGGCTACAATTTCAGATAAAGATTTGCGGGGAATTTCGTCCATATGTGCCTCGCTTTTGGTATATTGGTCAGACCACTATACCAAAGTATAGGATTTTTTGTTGGGGTTGTCAATAGATTAATAATCTATATATGATTTGTAGGGAGATACGCATGTTTCGCACCTTCCAGCCAGCATTAATTATAAGCAATATGGCATCCGATATACCCCTCAACCAAATTCAGAATTTTAAGCTCACGTAAATTTTATGAGCGGAGCGGATGAGATAAAAAAATATCGGGCCGCAATTTGGATTTTAGAATCGCCGCGGCCCGATATTATATTAAGTGATATGAAGGTATGTTATTTTGCTAACCGGTAAATTTCCAGCACTTCATCGCGGGTCAATTGGGAAACCATACCGACGCGTTCCACACCGACATCTATGGTGGCGTGGTCGGCCAGGGCTTCGAAGCTATCCTCGGTCACGCCGATCTCGGACAAACGCGTGGGCAGACCGATCTCTTTGATGAACTGCTCCAGCGCTTCGATGCCGCGCAGCGCGGTGGTTTCCAGGTCATAGAAATCCGCCGGGACGCCCATGACGCGCGTGGCAAATTCGGCGAACTTGGGCAGATCGCGCTTGTAAACGTATTTCATCCAGGCCGGGGTGATGATGGCCAGGCAGGTGCCGTGGGTTTTGTGGAAGGTGGTGGTCACGGGGTTCTCCACGCCGTGCACAGCCCAATCAGAAGACGCGCCCATTTCGATGATGGGACTGTTGCCAAGGGTGGCGGCCAGGAACAGATTGGCGCGGGCTTCGTAATTGCGCGGGTTTTTGATAACCTTCCTGACTTCATCCATGATGGTCAGCATGTTGGCTTCGCACAGCCGGTTGGACAGGTTGACATGGTTCTCGCCGTTGAAATAGCGTTCCATAGTGTGCGAGATGATATCGAAGGTGCCGGAAACGGTTTGTTTCAGCGGCAGGGAGTAAGTCAACTCCGGATCCATGACGGCGAATTTGAAGCGGAAGGAACCCTGGAATAGCGGGTATTTGATCCATGTATCGCCGCGGTCGTCCACAACCATGGCGTTATTGGAAATCTCGCTGCCGGTGCCGGGCATAGTCACGATGGTGCCGAGGGGCAGGCAGTCGGGCGACATTTTGCGGTAACTGGCATATTCGGTCAGATCGCCTTCGTTTTTGGTGAAGAAGGCAATGGCTTTGGAACTGTCCATCACGCTACCGCCGCCGATGGCTAGCACGAAATCGACGTTCTCTTTGCGGCACAGCTCGACGCCTTTTTGGATCAACGTATAATGCGGGTTGGGTACAACGCCGCCCAATTCGAGCACAGTCAAACCTTCTGCTTCCAAAAGGCCTTTCACTTTATTTAAAAGTTCTGTTAGGTAATCGCCGCCGTCGTGGTGGATCAGGACTTTCTTACCATATTTAGCTACTTCCTTACCGACTTTATCGACACTGCCTTTCCCAAAGATTAATTTGGTCGGAAATTCAAGTTCAAAATTCAACATTTCTGTTTTCCTTTATTTTGCTGGTTTATTGATAAAATTTTTCAAACTATATATTTTTCTGATCTTTTCATTCCCTTATGTTTCGACGATATTCACCTTCTTTACTTAACAATAAATTTTATTCAATCTAGAAACCACCGGTTTGACGGGTATGGCAAATTGAAAAATATTTGGTGTGATCTTCCTCGTACGTTTACAAAAAATTTGTAATTTAGAAAAGCACCTTGTGCTGATTACTTTGGTTTTGATATGAAATTTGGATTTCTGAATTATGCAAAGAATGAAATCCGGGCGTTAAATTGAATTGGGCAAGTTGATTACGCGTTTCTCTGCAAGCATTGCTCCATAAATAACGCATAATTTCAAAGCAGCAATTTGCTAGTGGGTTCACCTGTTACGGCAGGCAGTTTGAGGTCCAGTTCTGTAGAAATGGATTTTTCCCGCTATCAATTTTGACCTTATCTTGGGGATAATTGGGTTTACTGCTTCTGTTAATGTTCACATTGGTGCGGAAATATGTTACTCCAACTAAAGCGATTGCGCAACTCTATTCGGAAAAAATAATGATGGGCGAAATTGCAGACAGAAATGACAATTTAGCCTGCCTTGTCATGGATAGGCGGCATTGAATCGGGATTAGATAAGCGCGGACATGCTGCCGAAATTCAATTGCAGCGCTTTCCCAATGACCACCACATCAACCCGGCTGTGCCCATCCATATGTTTTTCTTCTTCCTTATATTACATCCAGGCGCGTTTGCGCATCCACAGGAACATGCCCAGCGGCATGCCAACCATGACCGTCAGTGTAATGATAAAAGGCAGCATGCTGGTCCAACCGCGCATGCCTCCGCTGGGTTCAAAAAAATTCATGCCGAAGAAACCGGTTAAAAAGGAAAGCGGCATGAACAGCGTGGTGATAAGGGTCAGTGTTTTCATGATGTCGTTCAAGCGGTTGTTGACTACCGACAGGTAAGTATCCAGCGCTCCGCTGACCAAATCGCGCAGGTTCTCGGTGATGTCCTGCACGCGCACCAAGTGGTCGTACACATCGCGGTAATACATGCGCTCTTTTTGGCTGACCAGCTCGAAATCACCGCGCGAGAGTTTATTGAGCACTTCGCGCTGCGGCGCCACAATGCGGCGCATGTTCAGCAGTGAACGTTTTATGCGAAAGATGGATTGCAGCAGATCGGAGTCGGGTTCTTTCATAACCTGATCTTCAATGTCTTCCACCCGTTCATCCAGGCGGTCAATCAGCAGCATATATTCGTTGGCCAATTCATCCATGATCTGGTAGAGCAGGTAATTGCTGCCGCGCTGCATCAGGCGCTGGTCGCGCAGGCAGTTGGCCCATACTACTTCGACGGCACGGATGGTCTGTGGATGGTAGGTGACAATGTATTGCTTACCCATGAATACATCCAGTTCCAGGGATTTATTGATATCATCCAGCAGCTGTTCCGAATGGACGCCTTCCAATGCCAGGTAAAAATAATCGCCCCAATCATCAATTTTAGGGATATGCGTTTCCACCAGCGCATCATCCACCGCCAGCGGGTGAAAGTGGAACACGTCTTCCATCACCTGCCGGCAGACTTCCAGTTCATCACCGTTCAGGTCCAGCCATATCATCCCGGTCTGTTCGGACATGATCTTTTTAATGTCCGTCGGATTAAGATTCTCAAAACCGTGCTGTACATTTTCCGCCAGAATACGCATGCATTTTCCTCCGTTTTACAGTTCCTGCAAAAACTTATCCAGTAAATCGCGATACTGCTCGTCTTGATACATTTGACTGCGGTGTTTGGTCAGGAAATTTTCCGGGTGGTCCAGGTTCTTAAAACCGTATTTGCGGTATAGTCCGTGGGCGTGGTCAGTCCCCAGCAGCCAGCGCCGCACGACCCGCAATTCAGGATGTGCCAGAATGGTATCCATCAGAAAGCGCGAGAGTCCCTTACCGCGGTGCTCTTCCGTAATAAATACATCCGTTAACCAGGCAATGGTAGTGAAATCGGTCACCACCCGGCCAAAACCCACCTGCGTTCCATCGTTCTGATAGACCCCGAAGCATAAGGAGTTTTCCAGTGTGCGTTCTAGTAATTTAAGAGGAATATCAGCCGCCCAGTAGGATTCATTTGCCATCCAGTTATGAATGAAAGGGATATCTAATTTATCCGGGTCGCTGCTGACAAAATATTGGTCCGAATGATTTTCGTGAATCAGGTTCACTGCGTGCATAAGCTCCTCAACAATAAATACCGAATATGGTTTTTAGGAGAAGGGAATTACACAACCCTTTTATTGATTATATCCAGACCTGATGGATTTCAACCATTCCAGCCGCAGGTATTTAAAGGATATTCAAGCGGGGTGCCGCTGGATGGCTGGCTGCTATCCACAATGGTAATGGTGCTGCCAAAATACGGTATGTCAATTTGTAACGCATCCGCTTCGCGCAGAGAGGCTTCACGCTGTAATAGGCTGCCAAGCTGGCGCAGGGTACAGGTGATGTAATCCAGATTGGTAAACTGCAGCGCGCCGGAGTTGGAAAGTTTGTGTGCGATCAGATAGGGTGTTTCTCCTAGCGGGCTGGCGGCCAATTTTGTGAGGTAATCTGCGGATAAGTTGACGTTTAGCGCAGCGGCATTGCGCGTCCACTGGATGGACTCATCGGAGGCCTGTACGGCTTCTGTTTGGGCAAATTTTACTTCCCAGCGGGGCGAATGGATCCAGCCCATGTTGTTTTGTACAGAATAGCTGCCGGATGAATCATATACCTGGCGCATCTCCAACGGGACGGGCTGCGGGTCGGCGGTTAATTCCCAGGCGTTCTGCTGGACAATTTCCAGCTGATCGCCGCCGACGCGGTTGACCACCATGGAATGCCCGCCGTCAGCTGAGATAAGGATATCGCCGGCCTGGGGTGGAACCGGGCTGCCGTTGGGGTAATATTCCAGGTCTGTGTAGGGTTCATAGAGCAGGTATTGGGCGCTTTCCGGCGAGAGCAAGCCGCTTTCAACCTGGTACGCCACCTGGTTGGCGGTTTGCACCACGCCAATGAGCTGGTACGGGCTCCAAATGGCGCCGGGCCATTTATAGGGATAGCCTAATTGTTCTTCATACAACCACAGGGTGAATTCAATGCACTGGTAGCAGCCGCCCGCGGTGCATTGGTACTGGAAGGGGATATAGCCGCTGAAATCCAGCGGACCCTGTTCGGGGTAAATTACGCTTACACCTTGCCCACCCAGGATGTCTTCTCCCTTTAGGACTATCTGTGATGGGGTGGAAAGCAGGTTATAACCGCGCTCTTCAAATTCGCTATTGGCGCTGCTCTTCAACGGAGCTGCGGCCGTGATGAGTAATGCAACCAGCGGAAGACTGTTTATCCACCAGTTTTTTTCCAAAAAAAACGGTAAAATTTGGGAGCGAAATGAGCGCTTTTCTTTTCGAATCATAGCCAATTATGGATCGAGTGAGCGAGAATTTGCTTGTATTATAAAGGAAGGAAGCGCTGCTTTTGGATGAAATTTGAGAGATTTCGTATCTTTGTAAGTGATTGACCCTGGTGGTAAACTTACTGGGCAACCCTAAAAATAAAGGAACATAGTCGAATGAGAGTTATTTATCCCTTCACAGCGATTGTTGGTCAAGAGCGCATGAAACGCGCTCTGATTTTAAACGCGGTTGAACCCCGCATCGGTGGTGTTTTAATCCGCGGCGAACGCGGCACGGCCAAATCCACGGCCGCGCGTGCACTGGCGGCTCTGCTGCCGCACGTCAGGGTAGTGGAAGACTGCCGTTTTGCCTGCGACCCGGATCACCCGGAAACCTGGTGCACCGAGTGCCGCGAGCGTGTTGAGCGCGGTGAGGAACTGCCTGTCGCGCTGCGCCGCACGCCTTTTGTAGATCTGCCGGTTTCGGCGACAGAAGACCGTGTGGTGGGCACGCTGGATATCGAGTCGGCCATCCAAAAAGGGGAACGCCGCTTCGATGCCGGCATTTTGGCGGCGGCTAACCGCGGATTGCTCTATATCGACGAAGTCAACCTGTTAGATGACCATGTGGTGGATGTGCTGTTGGATTCAGCCGCCATGGGTATGAATATTGTGGAACGTGAAGGTATTTCTTTTTCTCACCCGGCCCGCTTCATTCTAGTGGGTACTATGAACCCTGAAGAAGGTGAACTGCGCCCGCAGCTGTTGGACCGCTTTGCGCTTTCTGTGGAAATCCACGGCATCCGCACCGCGCG
>DHVJ01000033.1 GCA_002412595.1 Anaerolineaceae bacterium UBA5211 | reverse complement strand
ATGGAAAGCGTATTAGTACTGAACGCGAATTATGAACCACTGAATATTTGCAACATGCGTAAAGCGGTCTGTCTGATGGTAATGGACAAAGCCCAGTTAGTTATGAATGGTAGGGGTGAAATTCACACCGTGGACCGCTCATTTCCGCGTCCCTCCGTGATCCGCCTGGAGGCTATGGTCCACCGCCCTCACCCCAGGGTGAAACTGACCCGTAAGGAAATTTTCAGACGCGATAATTACACCTGCCAATACTGCGGCAGTACCACACGCACTTTGACCATCGACCACATCCTGCCCCGCCATTTGGATGGGCCGCATATCTGGGAAAATGTTGTCACAGCATGTTCCACTTGCAATCATGAAAAAGGCGGGCGCACGTTGGAACAATCCGGTATGGTATTGCGAAAAAAGCCGGTGGAACCGCCTGCCTCTGCTTTATATATTTATAACCATTATCTGTCTCAGAATGAGGAATGGGAACAATTCCTGCGGGGTTGGTAAAAGAGAAAAAACTGACAATTCGATTAATTCAGTGAACATTTTATTTACAAAATCGACCACTCAACACAAGCTCAGGGATCACTCTTTTATATTAAAGACAAAGAGGTCTCAATCTGAGACCTCTTAATTCTTTTTATGAATTCTATTAAGCTTCGTCGCTTTTCTCTTCGGGTTCGACTTCCAGCATCTCCACGTCTGAATCGCTTACTGCAACCGTATTTTTCTTGGCTCGTAGATGATTGTAAATCAACATCCAGGTTGCAAAAACAGCAACACACGCCATGATGATCTGGTTGATATTGACGCCGCCCACATAAGAAGCATCCAGACGGATAAATTCCAGGAAAAAACGCCCAATCGGATAAACGATCAGGTAAATATAAAGCAAATCACCCGGCAGCAGTTTATCTTCCTTTGTGCGCCCCAGGAACATCAACAGGAAAAAGTTGAACAGGTTCCAGAGGGACTCATACAGGAACATCGGATGGAAGCGGCTGAATGCTTCATAACCGGCCAAACGATGGGCAGGGTCAATATAAATTGCCCAGGGGAGGCTGCTCGGCGGACCATACAGTTCCTGATTAAAGAAATTACCCCAGCGCCCAATCGCCTGCGCCAGTGCCAATCCGGGCACAATAATATCCGCCCAGGTAAGCATTTTCAAGCCTTTGCGTTTGGTGTAGATAAATAGCGCTAAAAGACCGCCAATCACCGCACCGGGGATGCCCAAACCACCGTTGCGGGTGTTCAGGATCTCCAATGGATGCGCCAGATAATACTCCGGCCCTACACCCATCGATTGCGAAGGTGTGAAGACATGCCAGAGACGGGCCCCGACAATGCCCAGGATGAGCAGCCAGGGGACCATGTCCCAAACATACTCGCTGTCCAGTTCACGGCGTTCAGCCTCTTTTATAGCAACCCAAACCGCAGCTAAAACCCCCACCATGATAATAATGCCGTAAAAATAGATTTTCAACGGCCCAATTGTTATTCCATCAGGCATAATGTAATCCTTTCAAAGAAAATTAATGTTGCGATAATTCTAATGCAATTCCTTCCAGGCATACCATATTCTTTGGAAAACAGTCACGTAAGTAAGCACAGCCAATACCCACAATCCTGCCAACGGTTGGGCCAGTAAAAGGCAAATGGAAGTGATCAAGTAGCGTTCTACGCGCGTCAGCAGGCCGATCTTGGGGTCACAACCTAACGACTGAGCCCGCGCACGGATATAGGAGACCATCACGCTGCCAGTAAGCGCTATAAAGACAAGCACCACCCCCAAAAGATGTCCCAGACCAAAATAATACAGCAGCAGACCAAACATGATGGCAATTTCTGAGAAGCGGTCCGCAACCGAGTCTAAGAGGCCGCCGAAAGGCCGGTTGTTTTGCTTCAAACGAGCCAGTGTGCCATCCAGCGCATCCAGCGGGCCGCTAAGGGCCACAATCAGGCCGCCCAGACGTAAACGGCCGGTAGCTATGAAATAGGCCGCTACAAGATTAAAAAGCACACCTGCGAGGGTGATGGCATTGGGACTGATGCCCGTTTTCAGCAGCCATTCCCCAATGGTATTTAAAAATTTCGCGAAAAACTTACGCAGCTTATCCGTAAATGTCATACTGGAATCTTCTTCAACTTTCTATGTGAGATTAATACACTTCGTCTTCTTCGGGTGGATCATCGAAGAGAACCTCGCGCTCTCGCCCGCCGGATTCCACCGGGCCGACGATACCGCGATCTTCCAATTCATCCATCAAACGCGCAGCGCGCGGAAAACCAATGCGCAGCTTGCGCTGCAAGCGCGAAGTGGAGGCGCGGCCTTCCTGGCGAACCAGCTTAATGGCTTCTTCGATTAAATTATCAGAATCATCGCTAATTGAAGGCACCAGCCCTTCCCAGGGTGCGGATTCTTCTTCAGGCATATTCGCCTGAGTGGCATTTTTCCAATAAGCAATGATATTTTCAATTTCGCGGTCATCCACCAGCACAGCTTGGGCGCGTTTCAACCCGGCTGTTTCCGGATCGAGGAACAGTAGATCGCCGCGGCCCATCAGAGTTTCCGCGCCATTGGTATCCAAAATCACGCGTGAATCTACCGACGATGCCATCATGAAAGAAATGCGCGCCGGGAAATTGGCTTTGATCAAGCCTGTGATAATATCCGTGCTGGGACGCTGAGTAGCCACCACCAGGTGAATGCCTGTGGCGCGCGCCATCTGCGCCAGGCGCACTAAATAGCCCTCGGTCGAATCCGGAGCAGATAGCATCAAGTCCGCCAACTCATCAATAAAAACAACAATTTTAGGCAGATGTTCCCCACCCCGCTTGGCCATTTTGGCATTGTAAGCATCCAGATCACGCGCATTTACCGCTTCCAATTTCCTGTAGCGGTCATCCATCTCCTTAATCGCCCAGGCCAAAACGCCCAACATGCGGTCCAGCTGTGTTTCCACCTTGCCCATCAGGTGCGGCAAGCCATTGAAGCGCAGCAGTTCCACCATCTTGGGATCCAGAATGGCTATGCGTAAATCATCAGGTGTGTTATTCATTACCAGACAGGCAATCAGTGAGGTGATGCAGACCGACTTACCTGAACCAGTCGTGCCAGCCACCAGCATGTGCGGCATGCGCGACAGATCGGCAATGACGGGCGCCCCGGACACATTCAATCCCAATGTCAGGTTGAGCGGCGCAGGCTTACTCTTAAACTCGTTGCTGCTCAGGATGGTCTTCAGACGCACCAGGCTGCTGCTGGTGTTGGGAATTTCAATGCCCACAAAGGAATGTCCCGGAATGGGCGCTTCGATGCGCAGCCGGTCAACGCCCAACGCCAGGGTCAGATCGCGGTTCAATCCCGAGATCTGCGAAACCCTCACTTTTTTACGCACGATATCGCCCGCATCGTTTACTTTTTCCACGTAGCCCGGTTCTACTGCATATTGGATAATGGTCGGGCCCACGCGGTAGCCAGCTACACGAGCCGGGATACCAAATTCCTCCAAAGTTTTTTCAATTTGGATAGCTTTGGCGTGAATAAAAGGTTCATCAGAAATTGAAGACTGCGCATCCATAAGCAAATCCATCGGCGGAAGCTTTAATTGCCGGACTGGAGGCATGGCTGCAGATACATCCGTTGGTGGGGAAGCAACCTCAGGCGCAGCAGAGTCACTTTCTTCCCCTTCAGGTTCGACCGTAAAATCTTGTGAAAGACCAGCGTCAGAAGATGTTTGTAGAACCCGGCTGAAATAGCGGTCCAATTTGCGTGAAAGTGGGCGCGAGAAACCCAACCCTGATATTGTGGCCAGCAGCCAAATGAGAAAAAGGGCCGCCGTTGCCAACACGCCACCCAAGAAGCTTTGGAAAATGCGTGCCAATCCCCATCCAATTACACCACCATCCAACCCCATGTGGGCTCTATCAACCGAAAAGCCAAAGATGGCCGAAAACAAGGCCAACAATGAAAATAGAGATAATTCAAGGGAAATTATACGTTGCAGGTTCAACTTAGGGAACTGCTCTATTCGGCGGAAGAGGATCAACAGACCAATGTAAATGACCAACGCGATCAGAATATAAGTTCCCCAGCCAAACCCGTTTACAATCCAATCTGTCCACAGGGTTGCAAGTGTGCCGGACGTAAGCCCTAAAACACTTAAAGCCGTTATCGCAGCTGTGCTGATAATTACGATACCAACCAAATCCTGTCCAAACCTTTTAATAGTTTGAGACAGTACTCCCCCAATGTGTTTCCTATCCGGAGGTTGTGGTTTTCTTGTATTAACCATAATTTATTTATCGATTTTCGCAAGAGCCAGACCCAAACGGTGTTTTTTTGAATCTATATGCAAAATCTCCACAAACACGGTTTGGCCAACATTAAATATTTCATTCAAGTCTTTAATCTTATCATTCATTTCAAGCGTTGAAATATGGATCAAGCCTTCCACCCCTTCTTCCAACTCTGCAAAAACACCATACGGCAGAATCTTTGATATTCTCGCGCTGATTACATCGCCGGGTTGATATTTTCTCTCCAGTTCAAACCAGGGATTGGGATTCAGGCGTTTGATGCTCAACGCAACATGCATTTCTTTTGCATTCACTGAAAGGATCAAGACGGGAATTTGGTCACCTAATTTCGCGTGATCTTCAGGGCTGCGCACACGACCCCAGGATAGCTCTGAGATGTGTACCAGACCTTCAATACCGCCCAGATCAACGAATATACCAAAAGCAGTTATATTCGTTACAATGCCTTGCACAATAGTGTTGGCTGCCAAGCTGGCGATCAGCTCTTTTCGCTTGCCGTTTTCAGTCTGAGCAGCCCTTTCGGAGAGGACCACTTTATTCAGTGCGCGGTTGCACTCAATAACTTTTACATTGGCAGTATTACCCACCCGATCTTTGAATAAGTCCAAATGATCTTTTGATTTCTCTACTTGATCGCTATATAGAATATGGGAAACCGGGATAAATCCCTGCATTCGATCGGTTTTCGCCAACAAACCGCCTTTGTTATAACCAATTATAGTTACTTGAATAATGACATCTTTCTGGTAGAGGTGCTCAATATACACCCAATCATTATCATCGTTGCTGTCCCGCATATTCTTATCCACACCTAAATTATCAGACTCTTCACCATGCTGCCCTGGTTCATTAGAAAGTACAAAATCCCACCAACCCGGATCAAATTGCATTTGCTCGGAACCTTTATCTCCACTTTCATTTTTCATGTTCATAACCACCCTCCAGAATTCAATAATTTAATTATATTTTTCTGTAACACTCTTTTCCATATTTATGATTTGATTTGAAACAGCGCTGATCGCTATACGCTGTTTCCGATAAAGATCAGCTTCCGACAGAGATAACTTTCTTGCAATATCTTTCACCTTCCATCCGGATAAATACTTTAAGTCCAACAAATTATACAGAATCCATTCATTAGTGAATTGCCGATCCCCTTCAGGCTTTAATTGGTTAATGGCTGAACGAAGCACCTCCCTTAATGCATTTATGGGAGATTCATTTTCAGCTACAGCCTTTTCTTCTATGATCTTCAACCTCAAGAGTGGATTTTGAGATAATTTTGGTCCACCCCAGAGATGATCCAACGCGTTTTTAACCCATCTATCCACCTCCTCCGATTCGGTAATGGGATTTTCGTTATAAATTCTTTTCTGGTTGAAGCGCGAAGTTGCCAGTAAATCCTGAATGATTGAAACTTGAGGGCTTAACATATCCAAAGAGACAAACAAACTTTCCTGGACCTTGCGATCATGCAGGGCTAAAGCCAGACGCGAAATCATTTTTTTGATCGATTTTTGCTTCTCAGTATCCATGCGCGATATGTCAAAATCCTCAATCACAATGGCGCCCATTAATTCAAAAGGAATTTCCTTTGTTGAGAAAAACAGCGGTATAAGCGAAGTTCCATTATTCACCGGTATAATGATCTCCGTCTCTTCCATTCCGGATTCTGCAGCCAATTTAAGCAATTCTTCTTTTTGCTCTACATAGTTCAGAGTCATTTTTCCAGTCAGCGCATCCATACCATTTCCATTGCCATTTTTGACTAATAGATGTGCACCCTGTACCTGCAGTAGATCGCAGATCGATGCCAGGATCAAATCTGTAAATTGTCTAACGTCATTGCTGGTTAATAGTTTGTCTTCCAGTGAGCGTATTTTCTCTAATTCCTCGCGGTCATTTTTAGAGAAAAGGAATCTTTCCCACACATTCGCAAATAGCGTGATGGAATATTCAAACAATACAATTACGGCTACCATGGTCAGCACAATCAGAGCCGATACATCCACTTGCCATAATTTTCCTAGACGATTGATAATGGTAGTGACGCCCAAGGTCAAACTGGCAGTCACCGGCCCGCGCATCACCCAGCGGAATAAACGACTCTTGATCACACGGTCCGTCCACGGGAATCCAAAAAAAGAAACCGCATAGGTCATGGTTATCAGGGTAATGAATACAGTTGAGTTGGAGATAATAGAAAGCAGCCAGAAAACCAACGGCATTTGCGCGGCAAAACTTGAGCCATACAACAGATACGGGAATGATCCCAAAGCCGGACCAATGGCGCTGATAATCAGGTAAAGCATGCGCCGCCGGCTGGTGCTGGTGACGGTGCGGCGGTAAGAACGGATATAGTTGTACCAGGATAGGAACATGGTGATAAAGAAAAACACACTGAACAGGTCGTTGAAAATAGTCCGTTCCAGATAAGGTGCCGGCGGCTGATCCATGATGACAACGCCAACCAGGAGATTGGTAAACAACAGCGCAGCAAAAGTCAGGCTGATCACGACGGTTAAATTTCCAACCAGGCTGCGTCTGCCCCGGCTGGGTTTGCCGGTCATGGATAATAACCCATCCGAAAAACGGAAATACGCTGTGGGCAGAAACACAATTCCCAGCCAATGCACTTTCAACAGAAATCGCAATGACCCCACATCCTGAGTCACCGTAATGAATGCATCCGCCCCAAAAATAATGACAATGCAAAACAGCAAAAAGGTAAATGAAAAAGTTACTTTATCGCGCTGTTTGAAAGTCACCGCGTAAATAAACAGCGAAAAGGAAATAATGGCAACACCAGCAGTCAAAATATCGCTGATTGCCTTCAGTAGAGTCTCTAAACCACTTAGATTACTCATAGGCCATTACTTAATGAATCGCGAAAAAAACAAGGCGATATCATTATTATTAAAGAAGTTATCATCATATCCCGAAAAATCAAAACCGCATTTTTTTACCAGGCTGATGGCGGGGAAATTTTTTGAGGATATTTCAATACTCATCCTCGAAAAATGCCTGGATGTTCCCCAACTGTTTGCAGCCTGAATCAAAGTTGTTGCTACCGATTTTCTACGCCACAAGTCATCCACTACCAGATCTTTTACCCAGATCACATCCGGTGTAAAAGTTGCTGTGAAGGTTATATAACCAACAGGAGCTGTATTGATACAGGCGATTAACACGCTTGAATAATTTTTCCACCGCTCTAACAGACTTTCCGGAGATATCGGGTATGTCAGCCGCATCTCACGCGGCAGGTGGTTTTCTGCAAAAGTAGTCGTAATAATACCAGAATCAACATTTTGGGCCATCTGCCATACACATTCTGTTTTGACAGTATGGTCAAATTTTGATAACAATTCTATATCGGGTGAGACAGCTTGTCTGACTAGTATTTCTGCCATAGTTTTTATTGTGGTATCACCTTCACGTCAATTACACAAGGCTGCAGCAGGTTATTTTGATTATCCAATGCTACCAGCCGCAAAGAATAATTGCCTGGTTCTAATTGTTCTGTATTCCAACGGCCGCCAAATGAATCCTCAATTACCGGCTTGTTTCCGGCTGAAATTGGCGTCCACAAATCCTCTCCCTGCATTTGGTATTCGTATTTATAGAATCCAAAATTCGGGATATTCACGGTACCCTTTAATTCTACCGAACCACTAACCTCATCCCCGGATATGGGCTGGACCCATTCCAGTTCATCCGGGATGCAGCCGGTCAAAGCAATAGCAGTCTGCGTCTGCTGTAAAAACTCGGGTGTTTGGGTCACAACTGCCTGATCCGGCTCGGGAGTCACATTCAAATCAATCGTCGGCGTTGCAACCCTGGATATGCCCGGAAACTTGATGGAAGCTACTGAAATCAGGATGAAATTCGAAACACCCACCAGTGCCACCAATACGATGATCGTGACAGACAAGCGCAGACTTTTTTGTGCCACTTCACGTTCCAAACCAAATTGAGCTTTTCTTAAAGCACTAATAGCGTCTATCAGGCGTTTTAAGTAAATTAATACAATCACACCGATAACGATATAAATCCCCACTTCGTATGTGGCCAAGAATCTAAATAATTCTTCCATTATTCACTTGTATAACCGGCATTTCCCGCAGCCGGTCTATGACTTTAAATTCGTTCCAGCACGCCACGGATTACCGCGTCCAATTTTGGCATTAAAACCTTGCCGGCTTCCAACACTTCTTCATGGGTAGTGACATTGGAGCCATTCAGGTTGGCCTTATTGCTGATACCGGATATACCTAAAACTCGGATACCGCCATGATGGGCGACGATCACTTCCGGAACAGTTGACATGCCCACCGCATCTGCCCCTGCTGTATGCAGGAAACGCAAATCAGCCGGCGTTTCAAACGAAGGTCCGGAAAGGCAAACATACACACCTTCACGCACATGCAGGTTCTTCTCCGCTGCGGCCTCTTTGGCAAAATCCAGCAATTCAGGATCGTAAGCCCGACTCATGTCCGGGAAACGTTCTCCAAATTCGTCAATATTAGGGCCGCGCAGCGGATTTAATCCAAACATTCCGATCATGGAAAGATGGTCGTTGATCAGCATTAAATCACCCGGCATATAATCCGGATTAACTGCACCGGCCGCGTTGGTCACGATCAGATATTCAATCCCCAGGCGTATCATCACACGGATGGGAAAACCGACCATTGGCATAGGATAGCCTTCATAATAATGCGCCCTGCCCTGCATGATCAGAACTGGTTTAGATTCCAAATCGCCAATCACCAAACGACCTTTGTGGCCTTGAATCGTTGAGCGAGGCCAATTGGGGATATCTCCATAATCGATGAAATCTGCCGGCTTCACCGATTCAGCCAGATCACCTAAGCCGGAACCCAGGATCAACCCAATTTTGGGTTTCTGATTCGTCTTGCTGCGAATAACTTCAACTGCACGATCAATCATTTCCAAGGTAATAAATTCAGACATGCTCGCTCCTGTTCAATAAATCAACGATAATAAATTGATTATAACAAAACCATAAAGCGCTGAAAGTGAAATCAGCTAACCATCACGCTCTTGACCGCCTCAATGGTCTTAGCCACATCATCTGCATTCACCCAATAATGGGTCACCAGCCGAAATTCATTTGGTCCGGATAATCCCACCAGTACACCCTTCTCCTTCAATTGTTCTTTGATCGTATCTGCGGTTTTATGAAATCCGCGCTCAATACGGAAGAAGACCATATTGGTCTGCGGGCCGCCTTTCACAATAGTCAAGCCTTTGATTTTCGCCAATCCGGCAGCCAAGTCCTTTGCATTTTGATGATCTTCTGGCAGACGGTCAATCATTTTTTCAAGAGAGATAATGCCTGCCGCTGCAATCACGCCAACTTGGCGCATCCCGCCGCCCAACTGCTTGCGGATTTTGCGTGCTTTGGCAATAAATTCACTGCTGCCGCACAGCATAGAGCCCACCGGAGCACACAATCCTTTTGAAAGGCAGAACATGACCGAATCCACCGGCGCGCAAATTTCCGCCGCCGAACAATCTAGCGCCTTAGCTGCGTTGAATACGCGTGCACCATCCAGGTGCACCTGCATGCTCAGGCTGTGGGCAATGGTGGCAGCCGAGTGCATATAATCCACGCTCAATGGAATCCCGCCGCATTGATTTTGGGTATTTTCCAGAATCAACAAACGAGAAGGCGGATGGTGGATATCATCTTCGCGGTAAGCATTCTGAATATCCTCAATGGCAAGCGTGCCGTCCGCCTGATTGGGGATCAGAGATGGAAAGATGCCGCCCAAGGCTGATATCCCGCCCACTTCATGCAGGAAGGTGTGCCCACTGGTGCCCATAACTGCTTCGTCGCCGCGCCCGCAGTGCGTCAGAGCGGCGATCAGGTTTCCCATGGTTCCCGATGCCACAAACAGCGCGGCTTGCATGCCAGTCTTTTCCGCCGCCAATTTCTCCATCTGTATGACTGTTGGATCCTCGTTATAAACATCGTCGCCAACCGGAGCCGCGGCCATCGCCGCGCGCATTTCTTCAGTCGGGTGAGTTACCGTATCCGAACGCAAATCTATAATTCCGTTTTCAAATGCCATCTCTACTCCATCATTAAAATAAATTTTCCAAAATCGCGGCCAGATCCTCAGGCAGATCGGCTTGAAATTGATGCGGTTGTTCCTCTCCCAGCAAGCAGATACTGATCTGGTAGGCATGCAGGAAGTGGCGCTCTAACTTCACCGAAGGATTGCGGTAACCATACAGCGTGTCCGCGGCAATCGGGCACCCGACGGAGGCCATATGCACGCGGATCTGATGGGTACGCCCGGTCAGCGGATGTACTTCCAGGTAAGTATGTGCTTTGTAGTTGTGCAAGGTATGGTATTCCGTTTCAGCGTAGCGTCCTTCGCCTTCACGAGCGATGGCCATGCGTTTGCGGTTATTGTGGTCACGCGCGATAGGGGCAATGATGCGGCCGGTTGGTGTATTTGGCCTGCCGTCCACCAAAGCCAGGTATTTCTTAACTACCAGGCGATCTTTGAATTGTTTCTGCAGCCATTGATGCGAGGCCTCATTTTTTGCAATCAGGATAATGCCGGAAGTATTCTTATCCAGGCGGTGAACGATGCCAGGGCGCATCTTGCCGCCAATACCAGCCAGGAATGGTGTGTGGGCCAGCGCCGCGTGTACCAGGGTTCCTTTGGAATGTCCTGCCGAAGGATGCACAACCATGCCAGCCGGCTTATCCATCACCAGCACATTTTCATCTTCAAACAAAATGGGAATTTCGATCGACTCCGGGATCAAATCCAAAGGTTCTGGAGGCGGTACTTCCATCAAAATCCGGTTCCCATTTTCCAGCATTTGACCGGTTTTCTTGGGAGGCAGATTATCCACTAATACCTGGCCGGATTTGATCAGACGCTGGATTTGCGAACGGCTAAATTCGGGTAATTTCTGGGAAAGGTAATGGTCCAGCCGCTGGGGTTGGTCTTCTTCAAAAATAAAATTCTTTATAAGTGTGTTCACCTTAACCTAGATTCCCGGCTTACTGTCGAGATGCTGGTTCTCATCCATGGGGGCTTTTCGTTCTTTTTCTCGTTTTTCCTGGATCCACAGGCCGATAATCATCACCGCCACGCCTACTGTGACAGAGGCATCTGCCACATTGAAAACCGCAAAATTCCCGATGGAAACAAAATCGGTCACATGGCCAATGGTCATGCGATCAATCAGATTACCGACTGCTCCGCCAAACTGCATGCTCAATGCCACTTTAAGGAACCAATCATTTTCTGAAAGGCGCGGGAAGAAGATCAGGATAAACCCGGCAATGAAACTGTTCAGGATTGTGAATAGCACACCGTGATCCTGGAACATGCCAAAAGCTACGCCAGTGTTGTACCAATGCACGACTCGGGCGTAGGGAGAAAGCCATGACCAGGGCGACCAAATTTCTCCCATAGCCAAATTTGCACGCACCAGTCCTTTTGTCCATTGATCCAGCAAAATAATCAATCCCGCTACAAGCACAAAGAACCAATAATTCTTAAAGATTTTCTTCAATGTCATATACCTCAGATATTACGATTTTAACCGATTTCAGTGTTCTCCCAGGATGATTTGATGATAATCCCAACCCTTTTGATCCACTTTCTGCCATCCCTGCTCAACTTTCACAAGATCCGGATAATGAATCAGGTGGGATGTGCAGCCTTTTCGACAATCGCTGGCGCCAAAACCTTTTATGACACAATTGGCACCGGGCAGCGTCAGCAAGAATTGCGCAGTATCACACTCAAAGTTGGATGCATTTACCTGCCACCAAACCTGAGCGACTTTCACATGGTGCTTGAGATAATCAAAATGCCAGAATTTTTTCGTGTGCGGATCCAAATGCCGGTTGACTCGTCCTGCTAATCCGCCAGGTCCATGCGCACTTCCGCAGTAAAGATAATACCCGGGCGGCATTTTCCGCAGGCCGAAACGCTTTATCTCAATTGCAAATTGGTTTGCGCTATACCCTACGATCACATAATTACCGGCCTGGGTCGGCAGATCCACCAGTCTAACCATACGAAAAGAAAAAAGCGGGATAAATTCGCTTGAACTTATCCCGCTCACTTTATCAGGCTTTATCCAGCCAGATCGTCATGGTTTCTCCATCGAACTCATCGCTGAGATTCGGCAGGATATTCGGCACGTGTTCGCCGTCCAGTTCAACTGCTAGGGTCTCGTCCATGATGTATCCCTTGAATTCTTCAATAGCGTGCTTCAACTTGTCGGAACATGAGTAAACCAGGCGGATGCGGTCAGCGATTTCAAAATCAGCCTGCTTGCGGGCTTCCTGCACGCGGCGCACGAACTCGCGCACCAGGCCTTCGTTGACCAGGTCATCCGTCAGCTTGGTAACCAAAGCCGCCACATATGCACCGTCCGAAGCCACTTCAAAGCCTTCCTTGGCCTGCATACGCACTTCCACTTCTTCCGGCAAAATCTCAAATTCCTCGCCGTCCACAGGCACTTTCAGGCTTTCGCCTTTCAGCAGCGTCGCGGCGGCATTTTCCGGGTCTTGCAGCAGGATTGCTTTGCGGATGGCCGGGAACTGGTCTTTATATTTCTGGCCGAGCTGTTTGGGCAGCGGCACCAATTCATAAGCGGCCGCTTCACTGGTGGCGCTGAGAGCGCGCACATGCTTCACATTCAGTTCATCCTGCAGCAGATCTGCATATTCATCGATCACCGCGCTATCGTGGATGTTGCTCACAGAGAAAGCGGCTTCTTGCAGGGGTTGGCGCACTTTGATCTGCGACTTGTTGCGGGCGGCATGGCCGAGCGAAACCAGTTTCATGACCAGGTTCATGTCCGTCACCAAATCGTCATTCAGGCGGGACGGATCGAATTCCGGCCAGTCCGCCAAATGTACTGAATTGGGAGCCTGCGGATCCAGGTTGACCACCAGGTTGCGATACATCTCATCCGCGATGAAGGGCATGGAAGGCGCCAGCAGTTTGCTGAGCATTACCAGCGCTTCATACAAAGTTGAATAGGCTGCCTCTTTATCCGCATCGGATCCGCTCTTCCAGAAGCGGCGGCGTGACCGGCGCAGATACCAGTTGGAAAGGTGATCCACAAAACCTTCAATCGGCCGAGTAGCACCCAGCACATCATAGTTCTCGAACGCGGTGGTCACATCGCGCACCAGCGCGTGCAGTTCCGCCAGCAGCCACTCATCCAGTTTGGAGTATTGCGGTTTGTCCGCTTTGCCCGGCTGCCAACCGTCCAGGTTGGCGTAAGTGACAAAGAAGGAATAGGTGTTCCACAACGTCAGCGTGAAGCTGCGCAGCACCTCATTGACCAGATCGGCTGAAAAACGCCGTTCCTGTCCGGGCGGGCTGGCCGTGTACAGGTACCAGCGCATAGCGTCCGCGCCGTGCTTATCCAGCACCTCCCAAGGATTGGTCACGTTGCCGCGCGTTTTAGACATTTTCTGGCCGTCACCGTCCAGGATCAGGCCCAGGCAGACCACATTCTTGAAGCACTGTTGGTCGAATAACAGCGTGGAAATAGCATGCAGAGAATAGAACCAGCCGCGCGTTTGGTCAACCGCTTCGCAGATGTAATCGGCCGGGTAATGGTCCTTAAATTCCTGCTCGTTCTCAAAAGGATAATGCCATTGCGCCACCGGCATAGAACCGGAGTCGAACCACACGTCGATCAATTCTGGCACGCGGTGCATGGTCTCGCCGCACTCCGGGCAAGCATATTCCACCTCGTCCACGTATGGGCGGTGCAAATCCAAGCCTGTCAGGTCTTTGCCGGTCTTCTCGGACAATTCCGCAACTGAACCCATGCATTCCTGGTGGTGGCAGCTTTCGCATTCCCATACCGGCAGCGGCGTGCCCCAATAGCGTTCGCGGCCCAAAGCCCAGTCCACATTGTTGGCCAGCCAATTGCCAAAACGGCCATCTTTGATGTGATTGGGATACCAGTTCACTTTCTGGTTATTCGCAACCAGGTCATCCTTTCTGGCACTGGTGCGGATGAACCAGGTAGGACGCGCGTAATACAACAGCGGCGTATCGCAGCGCCAGCAGAAGGGATAGGTGTGCGTATATGGCACGGTCCTGAAAAGCAGACCGCGGTTATTTAAGTCTTCAACAATATATGGGTCGGCATCCTTCACAAAGCGCCCGGCCCATTGCTTGACCTCCGGGATGAAGGTACCATTGGGTGCCACCGTCATCAGAATCGGCAGATCCTCATCGATAGCCGTCTGCATATCATCCGCGCCAAACGCCGGAGCCTGGTGTACCAATCCAGAACCCTCATTCGTTATGACATAATCCGCCAGGACCACACGGTAGGCTGGTTTATCAGGCGGCAGGAAGGTGTACAACGGTTTGTAGTGTTTCCCTTTGAGCTGCTTGCCTTTAAACTCGGAGACGACCTTTACTTCTTCGTCACCAAAGATGCTCTCAACCTGTGACTTGGCCAGGATCAGTTTTTCTGTGCCGTTGCCATTGCCTTCTTTGCGCTCAACGGTAACATAATCGACATTCGGATGTACCGCCACAGCCACGTTGCCCGGCAGCGTCCAGGGTGTGGTGGTCCAAACCAGCAGCGAGGTACTGGGATCGTCCACCAGCGGCATGCGCACATATACAGACGGATCAGTAGTTTCGTGGTATCCCTGGGAAACTTCGTGATCCGAAAGGGGTGTGCCGCAGCGCGGGCAATAAGGTACTACCTTAAAGCCCTGGTAGAGCAGGTCCTTTTTCCAGAAATTCTGCAGTATCCACCAAACGGATTCAATGTAAGAGTTCTTGTAAGTGATATAAGCTGTGTCCAGATCCACCCAGAAGGCAATCCTTTCAGTCAGCTTCTCCCATTCCTGGATGTATTTAAAAGCGGATTCCCGGCAAAGCTGGTTAAATTCGGCGATGCCGTAATCTTCAATTTGCTGCTTATTGGTGAAACCCAGTTTCTTCTCGACTTCAATCTCAACCGGCAGCCCGTGCGTATCCCAACCGCCGCGGCGGATGACATGATAGCCTTGCATGGTACGGTAGCGCGGGAAAATGTCCTTGAATACGCGCGCCAGGACATGATGAACACCAGGCATACCGTTAGCTGTCGGCGGGCCCTCATAAAACACATATTCTGTTTTTCCCTCACGATTTTTGATGGAGGCGTGGAAGATATCTTCCTTCTTCCAATATTTCAGGACTTCCAACTCCATCTGGTTCGCATTGAGTTTTGATGATACAGGTTTGAACATTCAACCTCCAAATAAAAAAATAATCTCGTCCCAAACAGGGACGAGATTTAATTCCCGTGGTACCACCCCGCTTCCTGATAAATCAGGCGCTTGATTCCGGCAACCAGACGATTCGTTACCTTCTGCACAATAACGGGTGCAATACCGGTTTCCTTAATTGCCAAATGGCTTTCAGTACACAGCTCCGGAGCGATTTTCGGCCGTTTTACCTTTTCGAGCTTGCACCATCCTCGATTCGCTGGGAAGGCTCAGTGGGCTTACTCTTCTCCATCATCGCTTGTCAAAGTTCGATTATCCCATAATCCGGATAAAAAATCAAACTTCAGCTCTGCGTGGAATAGAATAATGGCAGCGGTTCGACCGGTTTATCGGACCATTCAAGGCCGGTTGCCAGGCGTTTAGCGGCGTTCTGCGCATCCGCCTCGTTTTTAGCCAAAATGGTGAACAATACATCGCCTTTTTTAACCTGATCGCCAACTTTGACGCGCACGAACATGCCCACACCCAAGTCAATCGAGTCTTCTTTTTTGGCGCGGCCCGCTCCCAGGGAAACAGCCGTCTCACCCACGGTTTGCGCGCGGACTTGTGCGATATACCCATCCCGCTCCGCTTTCATCTCATAGGTAACTGCTGCGCCGGGCATTTTTTCAGGCTGGTCAATATAACTAACATCCCCGCCCTGCCGGATGACCAATTGGCGGAATTCCTCCCAGGCTCTACCCGATTTCAGGGCTTCTTCTGCCATCTTGCGGGCTTCTTCCAGCGTAGCGGTTTTCTTGCCCAACAGCAGCATATGGCTGGCAACCACCAGACAGTGTTCGCGGAAATCTTCCGGACCGCCGTCCTGCAATGTATCGATGGCCTCGTGCAATTCCACCGCGTTGCCAACCGCCACACCCAGGGGCTGGTTCATATCTGAAAGCAGGGCTTCCACCTTACGCCCGCTCAATTGGCCAATCGCAATCATAGTTTCAGCCAACTTGCGGGCATCCTCGATGGTTTTCATAAAGGCGCCATTGCCAACTTTGACATCCAGAACAATAGCGTTCGCGCCGCCCGCGATCTTCTTGCTCATTACGGACGATGCAATCAGGGGCAGTGAGTCCACCGTACCGGTTACGTCGCGCAGTTTATACAGGATACGATCCGCAGGGGCCAAATCGGCCGATTGTCCGGTCAGAACGAATCCGAAATCTTTCAATTGGTCTAAAAATTCCTGCTTGGAAAGGTCGGAGCGATAACCGGGGATGGAATCCAGCTTATCCAATGTGCCGCCGCTGAAGCCCAGTCCGCGTCCGGACATCTTGCCCACCGGAAGTCCGCAGGAAGCTACCAGAGGCGTGACAACCAGCGTAACCTTGTCGCCCACACCGCCGGTGGAGTGTTTGTCCACAACAACAGGGGCAATCTCGGATAAATCCATCGTCTCACCGGATTCAGCCATCACCAGGGTCAAATCGGTGGTTTCCTGATCGGTCATGCCATTCAATAACACCGCCATCGCCCAAGCGGAAGCCTGGTAATCAGGGATTGAGCCATCCACCACACCTGAGATAAAGAATTTGATTTCTTCCTTTGTTAGCTGAAAATGGTCTCGTTTTTTGATAATGATATCAACCGCTCGCATTTACTACCTCCAGCAAAAGAATTTTTATCTATAAACATGGAACCCCTCTCGCGAGGGAATTCCATTTTCATTCTTATTAGATTGAAATGTAAAGAACCGGCTACTCTTTGGGTTTGAGCATGATGGTCGTTCGTCGGTTGGGTTCCTCACCCACACTCTCGGTGGTCACAAAGGGATGGTAGCGCAGCTCGAGGTGAATTAAGCGCCGTTCATTGGCTGGCATGGGTTCAAGCACCTGCTTGCGGCCGGTCTGGATGACCTGATCAGCTAGTCTGCGGGCCAATTGACGCAGCTGGCGTTCACGGCGGAAGCGGTAACCCTGTACATCAATCATCAACGGCACCCAATGACCTACCTGTTGGTTTAAAACCAGGCTGGTGATGTACTGAAGGGAATTCAACGTCTCCGCACGTCGGCCAATCAAAATGCTTAAATCCTTGCCGGTGACCTCAATCAAGACCATGGGATGGTCACGGTCATCTTCCGGCTCTAATATGCGGGCAGCTACACTGGCTTGAATACGCATAGAGGTTAATAAATGTTCAACAATCTCTTTCGCCTTGCGCTTGGCCAGTTCCAACTCATCCAAATCTTCGGGATCTTCGAAAACCGTCTGCACAGATTCTTTAGCAGCGGTTTTAGGTTCTATCTCCGATTCATGGTTGGTCAGGGTCAGTCGAACACGTACTTGCCGGTTTCCAATTCCAAGGAAACCGCTTTGTCCCTGATCTAATACCTCAACATCAACTGCATCACGCGGCAATCCCAGTTGATCCAGGCCTTTTTCAATCGCGTCTTCTACCGATGGTCCGATTACTTCTAATGTAGTCTTCTTTTTTTCCATCGCGTTATCTTGAATCATTTTTTAACCTCAACTTTCTTTTTTCGTTTAAGGTTTGAGAAATTCAGCTTGCCTAGAACCGCATACTGGATAATGGTGATGACATTGGAAGCTACAAAATACAACGCCAGACCGGATGCGAAGGAATAGGCAAACCAACCCATTAAGATAGGCATGTACAAATTCATCATTCCTGTCATCTGTTGAGATTGTGCATCTGCGGAAGGGGTTGACATCAACTTGGTTTGCAGGAATGATGTAATCACCACAAAAATTGCCAGAAGCGGAATACCAAATGAGATTCCCGGAATAAAGACACGTTCAGGTTGACCAAGATTCATCCATAAAAAGTGATTATTTAGCGGGATCAGACTGATGGGATCCTGCAGCCCAGGTAAAAATGAGAAAATATTTGACAATAAGGGCGTGATCTTGGGAATCAAATTAAGCATCTGCAGCGGTGCATTACCCATCGTTTGAATAATGCTTTGATAAAGCCCAATGATAATCGGGAATTGGATCAAGGTGGGTAAGCAGGAAGCAAAAGGACTAATGCCCTTTTCTTTATATAACTTCATTTGCTCCTGAGCCAAACGATCTTTGTCGTTTTTATATTTTTTCTGCATCTCCAGCCAATCCTTGTCGGTCTGCAAATCCTGAAGCGCATTACTGCTCTTGATTTGCTTAACGGTTAAAGGATGCGTGACGGCCTTGACTAAAACGGTAAAGAGAATGATCGCAATGCCAAAGTTCTGACCAATGAGGTCATAGATAAACAAAAGTCCGCTAATAAACGGTTTAATAATAATGGTATCCCACATAGCTTTATCCTGCTCCTAGTTAGTTGGTGAATAAGTCCAAACTTCGCTGCCGTTGGTATCGATTGCTTCAACCAAAGCATCACTCGAAGCTGGTGCAATAATGATTTTTTCATTTGCGTAACCCAACGGTGCATTCAAAGTTGCATCCAGTGTGGTTAATGTCTTCGGTTCCTTGCTGGCATCAATACTGAAAATTTTCCCATCGGAAGCAGCGAATACAGCTTTGCCGTCAATTCCAACACCGCTGGCGATCACGGAAGATCCGGCCGCAAATGGTGAAGGCCACAGGGCATTGCCATCCTGCTTATCGATAGCATAAATATTACCGCCTTCATCACCGAAGAAAACAGCGTCGCTGGTTATGACCGGCGTACCCCAAATTGACGCTACTTCATCTTCAACCGTGAATTTCCAAAGAACGGATTGTTTTTCCAAATCAACAGCATATAAAATGCCATCAACTGTGCCGACATACAGGATACCATCCTCCATGACCGGGTTAGATACAATTGCACTCTCCAGATCCAGACTCCAAACAGGGGTTGACACCAGGGTTTGATTACCATCCTCATCTGCGGTCAAATCAGTGTTCGCATAACTCAAATTCAAGGCATACAGGTAATGGTCCATGGAGGTCAGATAAAGATAACTCTCATCCGCCAATGGTTTGCTCCAGTTCGGGCCTTTGGTTTTAAAGCGCCACAACAGATCTCCGTTTTCATCCAGCGCATACAGGTAATAATCCGTGTTTGGCGCATAAACGGTTTCATTATAAGAAAGGGAAGAAGCAATGTAGCGATCCTCAGCATCGTTAAACTGCCATTTTTCAAAACCATTTTCCCTATCTACAGCGTATAAATTGCTGGTGTAATCGCCAACAATAACCAAATTATCGCTTACCTCTGGGGCCGCGTAGAATTGGATGCTGGAACTACCTTCCTGCGGAAAACGCCACAGAAGGCTGCCGTTTTTCGTATCCAGGGCATACACCTGCGTGCCGTAAGCAAAATATCCTTCCTCGCCTGAAAGTGCCATCCCTGGCCAACTGGATGCACTCGTTGCCGAACTAGATGTACACCCGCTGATAACTACAGCTGTTATTAACGTAAGTATGATTAATCTTATAGTTTTATTGTTCATTCTTCTCTCTTCTCATCCTGTCATGTATTTTCATGGTACGGGATCATACCCACCTGGATTAAATGGGTTACAACGTAAAACACGGGAGATGGCTAAAAAGGCACCTTTGAAAAAACCGTGTTTATAAATTGCCTGATATCCGTAATGGGAACAACTGGGGTAAAACCGGCAAGTATTGGTGGGGAGCATGCGAGATATCGTAACCTGATATAACCGGATACACACAAGCAGTAGGAACCGAGGAAAATTCAACCCTGTGAGCTTGAAATCCCTTAATGCAGGTTCATTAGGGTATTCGTTATCAGCTAGCATGAAATTTTATGTGTTTTATATAACACCAGCTTTTGAGAGCAGGTGTTTGACCGCATTTAATATTTCCAAATAATCCGCATCTGCAATTGAACTGCGAGAATAGAAAATTAAATCCCATCCCGGTTTTACCGTAATCCATTGCTCATCGAGTCCGGCCCAAATACGGCGCCGGACGCGATTACGTGTAACAGCATTGCCAACTTTTTTACTTGTGACCACTGCTGTGCGGGATATGTCCAGTTCATTTTGCGCATAAACCAAGATCAGTAAGCGATGATATACCGTCTGATTATTATTCTTTACCCGTTGAAAATCGCGTGCTTGGGTAAGATGAGATTTTCGCTTCACACATCCTGCTGTTTTGTTTTTAAAATGCAGACTATTTAATAACCGCTTACCAGCGGGTATTTTTCGTATGGTTATTACGCTTGACCGCCAATTGGTAACGACCTTTGGCACGACGGCGCTTTAACACGGATTGACCATCTGATGATGACATACGTTTACGAAATCCATGTACTCTTACACGATGTTTTACTCTGGGTTGATAAGTCCGTTTTGGCATTTATTAATTACCTCAATCACCTTGTTAAAATAGCTCGCAAATTATACCATAACGATTTCTTGGGAAAATTTGCAATAGTTGTCTGACAAATAACTCTCCTATTTTACATCATTTTTCCAGGTTTTATAACTCCGTTCAACTTTTGGTCTTTCTCCTCTCTAAACTCCACCTGAGAAATATAATTATTAAAATCTTCCTGAGCCTGGGCACTAACGCGTAAGTATGTATCGGTCAGACCTTCCATTACCCACAACGCATTCTCCTGAACTGCTTTTTCCCAAAGGACGTTTTCTGTTCTTCCAATGAATTTTTGCCGGTATTCCGCAGAAGTCAAATCAAAAATAGCGCGCATGGATCGGCTGCGGTTTTTCTTGTCTGCCGCGCTGACACGGCCAGGTAATTTTTCCGCTGCAGTTCCCGGACGCAGTGAATAACTGAAAACATGCCCGCCGGCAAAATTCATGGACGCAACGAACGCAAGGCTTTCTTCAAAATCCGCTGCGCTTTCCCCCGGAAAGCCAACCATGATATCGGTGGTCAATGCAATTTCAGGCACAATTGCCCGAACCTTTTCCACTAAAGCACCAAATTCCGCTGGTGTGTTGCGGCGCCCCATGCGTTTCAGCGTTCGGGCTGCTCCGGATTGCAATGGCAAATGTAAATGCCGGCAGAAACCCGGAAGTTGAAGCACTTCAAAGAAATCTTCCGAAATATCCCAGGGTTCCAGAGAGGAAAGGCGCAGCCGCGCAGGCGTAAATTCACTTATGATTTCTTTTATCAGGGAAGGTAATCTGGGAGACCCCACCAGGTCCCTGCCCNNCGATATCTTTTATCAAGGCAGGCAGCCGCGGAGAGTCCGCCAGGTCCCTGCCCCACGCACCCAAATTCACGCCGGTCAATACAATTTCCTTCACACCCCCCTCAATCGCAGCTTGAATATCTTCAAAAATCTCGACTTTCGTTTGTGAGCGACTGCTTCCGCGCGCCAGACGGGTCAGGCAGAAAGTGCACAAATTATCACATCCATCCTGCACTTTAATGAAAGCGCGTGTGCGGTGCTGCTTGCCCGGCAATGCCTCGCGCGGGATAAAGACGCCGCCCTCCGGGCTGCCGCCCAACACACGCTCAATGATCTCATCCTTCTCAAAGTTGCTGAAATTCCATTCGACCCCCGGAATGGCTTGCAGCTCATCCGGCGCGATGGTTGCATAACAGCCGGTGGTGACGATGCGGGCGGTGCCCTGGCGCGCAGCCTGGCGGATCTTCTTGCGCGAATCCGCGCTGGCGGCCAGCGTTACCGCGCAGGTGTTGATGATGACCATGTCAGCCTGCGCAGCATCCGCGACAACCTCGTGACCGTTCAAACGGGCTTGCGCGGCCATGTGCTCGATTTCACTTTGGTTCAAGCGGCAGCCAATCGTGTCAAAAAATACTTTCATGACTTAACTAATTTCTTTCCATACGAGGGTTTACCAAATATGACGGATTGACTTTTTTTTCTGAAGTCAATAGAACCCGTATTTTTTATTTTCTTCGCGGAATTATACCTGTGGATTTTTCCCACGGACCAATTTGGGTGATTGCATATTTCATTTTTATATATATGTAAATATTTTTATATTGGATTGTGACCCGCAAATCTTGACAGCCATTTTTAATGGTGATAATCTTTTGCTATCGGCGCAGGATTTCTACATCAAGACTATCAATGCGGCTTGGAAAACCTGCGAGAAATATTTAAGTTAGAGAATATGGAGTAAATGAAATGTCAGAACGTCTTACGGGAACCGTTAAATGGTTCAGCCCCTCCAAGGGCTATGGATTNNTAAATGGTTCAGCCCTTCCAAGGGCTACGGATTCATTGGCCGTGAGGATGGTGAAGATGTATTTGTGCACTTCTCCTCAATCCAGATGGACGGATACCGGGTCCTTAAACAAGGACAGGTAGTTGAGTTTTCAGTGGAAGAAGGACCAAAAGGACTTCAAGCGGCTGAAGTCGTACCCGTATCATAAACAATTACTCTGAATTCAGTTATAAATTAAAGAACCGCTAAGCGGTTCTTTTTTATTCCGCAATACCAAATTTCATGGAAATAAGTTTGGCATACTCCAACAGAGTAAATTGCCAGCCCTTTACGCTGGTGAACCAGGTACGGGAGTTATACCAGGAGGAACGCACCGGGTGCACGGTGATGTCAATGCCGGTTTCATCAAACACCTGGTTGAAGATCAGTTTAGACCGGCGGGTATGGTACGGATCAGTCACCACAATCGCGCTGCGATATTGGCGGTTCTGCATCAAATCACGAATGGCCACGGCTTCATCTACAGTAGTGTTGACGGTTAAATCGGTGATCATGATATTCCCGCTGGGAACGCCGTTGTTCATAAGCTGAATGCGCATGTCAAAACTGTTGAGATTTTCATAGCCTTCCGTTTGTTCGCCGGTTTCCGTGAGCACAATGATCTTGGCGTAATCTTCTTTGTAAAGGCTAAGAGCTTCATTCATGCGGCTGTCTGTGCCGCCGCTTAATACTACGATTACGTCTGCCGGTTCCAGATCATCCGCGTAAATCAGGTATGCGCCGGCACCCCGCAGCAGGACATAAGCGCCGGCAATCAAGAGGACAATCAGCACCATCAATCCGATGCCGCTGCCCACAACCTTGAGGCAGCCCCCCATACATGATTTATTTTTTTCTTTTTCAGACATAAAATTACCTGTTTTGTTCCTTAATGGAGCGCAGCAGCCATTCTCTCCAATGCTTGCTGTAATGTAGCGCGCGGGCAGCCAAAATTCAGCCGTACGAATCCTTCTCCGGGCGTGCCGAAAGTCTTTCCATCGTTAAGCGCCACTTTGGCGTCACTCAGAAAGAATTGGTAGGGATCCGGTTTCAATCCCAGGGTCCGGCAATCCAGCCAAGCCAGATAGGTTCCCTGCGGCTGGTAGATTTTTATTTCAGGCATCTCTGCCAGAACAAAATTCATTAAGTAGTCGCGGTTGGCCTCCAGGTAACCCAATAGGTCAACCAACCAGTCATCACATTGGGTAAATGCCGCTTTGGCGGCTGCATTGGCCAATATTTCGGCATGACCGGTCATGCCGGCCGCAGCTTTCTGCATGCGGTTGCGGTTATCTTCATTCGGGATGATCGCAAAGGAGAAATTCAAACCGGGGATGTTGAAGGTCTTGCTGGCTGCCATCAGTGTGATGGTGTTTGCTGCCAGTTCATCGGAAAGCGATGCGATAGAGATATGTTGATAACCGGAATAGACCAAATCGCAGTGAATTTCATCCGCGCAAATGGTGATGCCATATCGTAAACAAATCTCGCCCAGCCTTTCCAGCTCCGCTCTGGTATATATCCGGCCCACCGGGTTATGCGGATTGCACAGGATAAATACACCCGCACCCGAACTGGCCAGTTTTTCAAACTCATCAAAATCAATTTGATAGCCCTGGTCTGTCTGAGTGAGAGGCGCTTCTATTAAGCCTGTAGCCGTGTTTTTGGCCACCTGGAAAAATGGCGGATAGACCGGTGTTTGGATGAGCAGGTCCTTGCCGTCTTCTTTAAAGGTATTGGCAACCCAATTCATTCCGGAAACCACGCCAGTCATCAGCATAACCTGATCCGGTGAGACTTTCCAATGATGACGGCGCTCTACCCAATTGCAGATAGCTTCCAATAATTCCGCATCCGGCCCTTCATAACCGAAGACGGGATGGTCTATTCTCTTTTGCATCGCTTCCAGAATTGGAGGCGGTGCTGCGAAATCCATATCAGCCACCCACAAGGGTAAGACTTCTTCAGGGTACAAATCCCATTTGATGCTATTGTTATGTTTTCGGTCAATGAGTTGGTCAAAGTTTTCGTTTTTCATAATGGTTTATGGCAAAATTATACTCTTTTGAGCAGTTGGTTTTCGCACAACAGCCTTGGTGTATGATTAACAATAAAACAAAAAAATATGGCGAAATATAACAAACAAGAACCCTTACATGCTACCACAAGTGGTTGGGACAATTATGAAATTTTAGACAGCGGTAACGCGCAAAAACTGGAACGTTTTGGCCCGGTGAAATTGGTGCGTTTTGAGCCGCAGGCAATATGGAAACCCGCACTGCCGCAAGCGGATTGGCAAAATGCGGATGCCGTTTTTTACATTGAAAAAGGACAGCAGTCCGGTAACTGGCAAATCCATCATCCCCTACCGGATGACTGGACCATCAATTTAGCGGGACTGACCGTTCAACTGCGCATCCATAATTCTCGCCACATTGGCATCTTCCCGGAACAATATCCAAGCTGGAACTGGATAGAAGATCGCATCCGCTCCGCTGAACCTACCCCGAAAATCCTAAACCTGTTTGGTTATACAGGCATCGCTTCCCTGTTTGCAGCCCGCGCCGGCGCAGAGGTCACCCATGTGGAGGCTTCCCGTTCAACTGTCAAGTGGGCGCAGCAGAACCAGCAAATGTCTGGACTGTCAGAAAAACCAATTCGCTGGATTGTGGATGACGCTTTTAAATTCGTGGAACGGGAAGCGCGCCGCGGTAATCAGTACGACGGGATTATTCTGGACCCGCCCCGTTTTGGCCGCGGCCCTAAAGGGGAAGTTTGGAAATTTGAAAAAGCAGTTCCGGATCTGCTGCAGGCCTGCCGGGATATTCTCACTCCCCAACCTTTGTTCGTTTATCTGACCGCATACGATATTCAGAATATTCCTTTTGAGCTTTACCAATGGGTAAATCACCTGATGCAGCCCTATCATGGGCAAATTGAGTATGGATGGATGGTCCAACAGGAAAAATCTGCCGGACGCAAAATCAACCAATCCATGTTTGTGCGCTGGTACCGGTCATAAAGGCCAGGAGGAAAATGGCATTTCTACATACCTATTCAATCGTAGCCAGAGATGAAGAAAGCGGGCAATTCGGTGTGGCCGTTCAATCACACTGGTTCGCAGTCGGATCGTTATGTCCCTGGGTAGAAGCCGGCGTAGGCGCCATCGCCACCCAATCCATGGTAGAACCTGCTTACGGCCCGCGCGGATTAGACGCTCTTCGCAGCGGAAAACCCGCTGATCAGGTGCTGCAGGAATTACTTGCTCAGGACAAAGGTCGGGAGCTGCGCCAGGTCGCCATTGTGGACGCCAGCGGTCAAGTTGCGGTGCACACCGGTACTCGCTGCATCAGTGCTGCCGGTCACCAAAGCGGCAGCGGATATTCCGTACAAGCGAATATGATGATGAACGCGCGCGTATGGCCGGAAATGGCGGCCGCGTTTGAGAAAGCGCAGGGTGATTTGAGCCTGCGCATGCTGGCCGCGCTGCAAGCCGCACAGACAGCCGGTGGGGATATCCGCGGACAGCAAAGCGCCTGTATGCTAATTGCTGATGGCGTGAAAAGCGACAAACCCTGGGAACATTTGCTGGTGGACATCCGCGTAGATGATTCCCCCAAGCCACTGGTGGAATTGGAACGCCTGCTCAACATTCAGCGTGCTTACGAGCTGATGAACCAGGGCGATGCGCTGCTGGCAAAGGATGAAATGAAAGCCGCACAGGAAAAATATGGTCAGGCGGCCGCTCTCGCTCCAAAAATAGATGAAATCCCATTTTGGCAAGCCGTCACCTTGGCAGATATCGGCAAAGTAGAAGAAGCCCTGCCTATATTCGCGCAGGTCTTCAATCAGAATCCGAATTGGGCTGAATTGGTACAACGGCTGCCGGCTTGCGGGCTGCTGCGGGATGACCCGCAAATGATGCGGCAGATTTTATCCATTCAAATTAAATCGTGAGGTGAAGATGAAAGCGAATGAATATCTGGTCAACTCCAGCAATCAAATCGTGCTGAGTCATTTCGACGCAGACGACGAAAGCTTGGCGCCTAAAGGAAAAAAAGAAGCCAAAAAGGAACTCAAATCATTACGCAAGGAGTTGGTCAAGCTGCAGCAGCTTTTATATGCAGAAGGCAAACACAAAGTTCTCATTATCCTTCAAGCCATGGACAGCGGCGGCAAAGATGGCACCATTCGCGCGATCTTCGATGGAGTCAATCCGCAGGGAGTCAAAGTTGCCTCCTTCAAAGTCCCCACCCCTTTGGAAATCGCCCATGATTATTTATGGCGCGTTCATCAAAAAGCCCCTGCCAACGGGGAAATCGTTATCTTCAATCGCTCGCACTATGAAGATGTGCTGGTTGTCCGTGTTCACGAACTGGTGCCCGAAAAAGTATGGAAAAAACGTTACGAAGAAATCAATGAGTTTGAACGTATGCTGGCCAATGAGGAGACAACCATTCTGAAGTTTTTCTTATTTATCAGCAAAGAAGAGCAAAAAGAGCGATTCATTGAGCGTTTGGAAAATCCTGAAAAACAATGGAAGTTCAATCCCAGTGATGTTGAGGAAAGGAAATACTGGGATGCGTATATGGAAGCTTATCAGGATGTTATTGATAAAACCAGCAAGCCCTATGCCCCCTGGTACGTCATTCCGGCTAATCATAATTGGTACCGTGATTTAGTCATCTCTCATATCATTGTGAATCATCTCAAGAATTTGAAAATGGCATATCCCGAACCGGTGGAAAACATACATCAATATGTGGATCCATTAAAAAACTCTTGAAGCATCTGATATTGATAAACTAATTCGTTTAGGAGAGAAGTGCTATTTTTCACTTCTCTTTATTTTATGTCAGGAACAAAGCCCTTCGTACGCTTAATTATTTAGGACTGTTTATATGCTGTTAATCAGATTCAAATACTTTTAAATGTGCTACACTTGCCTGAATTATCCTGACATGCCTATGAGCGAGAACGCTAACCTTCTTCAAACTAAGTTTTTTTATCCGAAGGTCCTCGACCGTGCGATTCACCGTTGGCGTTTGACGGCTGCATTGGAGGAATACATCAGCGGTCGTATTACGCTCATTTCAGCCCCGGCCGGTTTCGGTAAAACCAGCCTGTTAGCTGACTGGATTCAGGAATACGACCACCAACCCGCCTGGTTGACGCTTGATGAAAGCGACAATGACCCCGTACGTTTTTTAGATTATCTGGTACAAGCACTGCTCAAATGCTCTTCCGATAAATTAAAAACCATCATTTCAGATAACTTTGAAATTCTTAAAAAGAATCCAATAAACCATGTGGACATTTTACTAAATTGTCTATGCGAAATTGAAGATCCAATAATCTTAATTTTGGATGATTACCAGCATATCCACTTGGCAGCCATTCATAATGCCGTGAATTATTTTGTTGAGAATCTTCCTCCAAACGTCCATCTTATCCTGGCAACACGCAGCGATCCACCCTTGAATTTGGCCAATTGGCGGGCGAAAAATTACTTGCATGATATTCGGCAATCTGACCTGTGTTTCACAGACGCTGAAGCCTCAGCATTCTTCAGCCACAGTCTGCCATTTGAATTCACCCGTTCGGAATTAAACGTATTGAATTCAAAAATTGAAGGCTGGGCTGCCGGTATGCAGCTGGCCGTTACCGCAATGAGTAAACAGAAAGATAAACGGGGAATTGAACAATTCATCAATTCTTTCAAAGGTACCAACCGCTACATTTTGGAATACCTGATGGAGGAAGTCCTTAAAATCCAAACACCGGAAATAACCGAGTTCCTTTTTTACTCATCTTTATTTGATCGCTTCTGTGCGCCCCTGTGTGATTATGTGTTTCAGCGAAATGACAGCCGCGAAATTTTGGATTATGTGGAACGTAATAACCTTTTCATCATCCCATTGGACAATAATTGTGAGTGGTACCGCTACCACAGACTCTTTGCCGACTTGTTAAAGAGCCAAAACGCCAACCAGAACAAAGAAAAAGTAATTTCTTTTCACCGGGCAGCCAGTGAGTGGTTTGAGCAACACGGGCATTACGCGGAAGCAATCGATCAACGCTTCCTGGCAGGCGACATCGAAACAGCGGCCAATTTAATTCAAACACAAGCTAAGCATGTACTTAAAAGAAGCGAATTTTTTACCTTTGCTGGATGGATTGAACGATTGCCGGAAGATTTTCTCCATACAAACCCTTCGCTCTGTTCCTATTACGCCATTGCAATGATCCTGGAAGGGAGACCCCATCAGGATATCCAGAAAACTTTAGATATCCTGGATAAAGCCGAGAAAAAAGACAGTTTTGACCACTCCATTGTCCATGTATTAATCGCATTTATCCAGGGCAATTTTGATGAGGCTATTAAAAACATCCAGGATTTCAACGTTGATCCGGCACAAGATGATGAATTTCTGCAAGGTATGATCGATATTGTGCAAACCCTGGTTTATGAAGGTAATCTCGAAAATACGGCCAAGCAACTGGAAGAAACCAGCCAAAAAGCACAGACCAACGGCAATCTAACTATTGCGATCACCTCATTGAGCTTCAAAGGAGATATTCACAAGGCACAAGGAAAGCTGAATAAGGCTTGGGATACTTTTCAATCTGCGCTTGATTTGGCATATATTGGAGAAGGTGAATACTTGCCAGCCGCCAGTGTGGCCTTGATTGGAATGGGAGAAATTCTCTATAAATGGGACAGATTATCCGAAGCCGAAGAAACACTCAAAAAAAGTCTGAACCTTTCCAAAAATTGGGAAATTCTTCATTTTTTCAGCGGCTTGACCTCCTTGGCACGGGTGCAGGTAGCGCGAAATAAATACGATGAAGCCAAAATTTCCATGCAAAAAGCAGAAGAGCTTGCTGAGCGTTTTGATACCTCCCAATTAGATGATTTCATCGTAGGTTGTCGTATCGCACAACTGAAAATGTTGATGGGGCAGAAAGTTGAAATCGACGATCTTGATTACCTGAGGCACTACTCTGTTTCTCCAGGCAGCTGGAAAGGCAACACATTCCTGCTTTCTTCTGTGTTCTTTCAGGAAATTCAGGACCTAACCCATGCCTGGGTTTTACTGCAGAATAATCAATTCGAGCAAGCCATCCAGTTATTACAGGGCCTGTTGGTAAACGCTGAAAACAGTCATTTGGATGATTTTGCCATTCAATATGCTATCCTGCTTGCCATGGCGTTCCACAAGATTAATCGCCACAGTGAAGCACTGAAATACATCGGTCTGGCCCTGAGAAAAGCAAAGCAGGAGAACCAGAAACGCGTTTTCCTGGAACAAGGACAAGATATCATCAACCTGCTTTATGACGCGGTTCAGAACCATATCGAGGAAGAATTTGCCGGGAAGGTACTGACGCTTTTTCCGCAATTGGATTCCAACGCACAAAAAAGCAAATTGTTTGAATTCAATGGAGAGATCATCGAAGCATTAACAGCGCGTGAAGCAGAAATCATCGCTTTGATCGCGCAGGGGCTTTCTAATCAAGAAATCGCCTACCACCTTCATCTTTCCCTCTCAACAATCAAAGTCCATATCTACAATATTTTCCGAAAATTGAATGTCCATAACCGTACCCAGGCAGTCGCCAAAGCACAAGCGCTCAGCATCATTCCCTAATATTTCTTTCTAATACCTGAATAATACTTTTTCTTGTTGCTCTTCTCATCCCATTAATGTATTTTTAAAGAAAATTCATTACAGTGGTGAAAAAGTGTCCAACAAAAATGACGTCTATCAAATATGTGTCCAGGGGTACCTAAAAGCAAACTGGTCTGAATGGCTTCAATCCTTTCAGGTAAAGCATAAACGAAACGGCATCACAATTCTAACCGGGCAGGTAATGGACCAATCGGCATTGCAGGGACTTCTTGATTATCTGTTTGGAATGGGTATAACCATCCTATCCCTGAAACGTCTGGACCTTCACTCTAAATTGAATTTTATACATCATCTCATTTTTCATTCATTTTATATTAATTAAAGCAAGGAAAGAGGAAATATGGCACAAAACAATAAACTTTTCAGGATGGGAATCAATTACGTCGGGAACCATGGACAATCCATTGTCAATAATCGCCTAGCACGTAAAACGATCCTCAACCAGGCTTTCAAGGCAGCCGAAAATGGGTATCGCAACAACCTTGAGACCCAGAAATACCCCATTGGCGTCTGTGAAGACCGCTACGAAATGAACAAAGCCATGATTCACACAGCGGAACGCATCTTGACCTGCGATCATCCCATTGCCGATACATACATCAAGAAATTATCTGAAATTATGATCAACAACATTGCTATGGACGGCGGATTTGTCAGCGCCCAGCAATCTTTTGTTGAACGACACGGACAACGCCCGCCCGGATTCATCGTGGTCAGCCCGACCAAATCCTGCAACCTGTACTGCACCGGCTGCTACGCCAATTCCGGCAAAGCTACCGAGAAACTAAGCTGGGATGTCTTTGACCGCATCCTGACAGAAGCCAAGGAAATTTACGGCAACCTCTTCATTGTCATCAGCGGCGGCGAACCCTTCACCTATAAAGATCAAGGGAAAGACTTGCTCGACATGGTCGAGAAGCACAACGATATGTTCTTCATGGCTTATACCAACAGCACTCTGATCGATGATGCCACCGCTAAACGCCTGTCCGAATTGGGCAACTTCTCTCCGGCCATTTCCGTAGAAGGCTGGCGTGAGAGGACTGATGAGCGCCGCGGCGAAGGTACATACGATAAAATTCTGGCTGCCATGGCTAGCCTGCGCAAATACGGCGTCCCCTTTGGCATCTCTTTGACCGCCACCAAACACAATTGTGAAGAAATCCTTTCTGATGAATTCATTGATTACTTCTTCATGGATCAGGGCGCAGCCTATGGCTGGGTGTTCCACTACATGCCTATCGGCCGTTCTTATACGCTGGATTTGATGCCTTCGGTTGAACAGCGTTTGTGGATGTGGCAGCGTTCCTGGGAAATTGTACGTGAGAAACATATCTTCCTGCCCGATTTCTGGAACCACGGCACCCTGGTGGATGGCTGTATCGCCAGCGGCCGCAGCAACGGCGGCGGCTATGTCTATATCAACTGGGACGGCAAGGTTATGCCCTGTGTATTTGTGCCTTATTCGCCCACCAACATCAACACAGTATATGCGGAAGGCAAAGATTTGAACGATGTTTATGAAGAAGCCTTCTTCAAAGATATCCGCAAATGGCAGACCGGTTACCGCAATAAAAACGGCAATGGCAAGCACGGCAACCTGTTAGCGCCCTGCTTCATCCGCGACCATCACGATGTGATGCGTGAGATCGTCGCCAAGGACGAACCCGATCCGGAAAACCCGCCTGCCGAAGAAGCTCTGATGGATAAGGATTACATGGAAGGTATGATCAACTACGGAAAGGCCTATCAGGATTATTCCGCCAAGGTTTGGGACGAGAAATATATTAAGGATTATGACTACGACAAGGCGTTGTCAGAGCTGGATTCGAAAAAATAGCCCTTCCCTTCTTCATCGCATGCTGAAATAAACGCATCGTAACCCTCATTGATTTTCAGCAGTATCACAAAAAGAGAAGCTGGGCAACCCAGCTTCTCTTTTATTTTCGTCTAAAGAACAGTTTCCCATAAATGGCACTGTTCGGTATGTTTAGCAGTCTTAGTTATCCAACGCACCCTGCGCGATCCAGTCATAAATTGTTTGGATCATTGCGTCCGGCAGCGGATCTGCAGGCGGCGGCGGCATGCGATCAACACCATCTCCAATCAGGGCTTTGTAAAGCATACTGTTCTCCGGATCGCCTGGCACAACATAATTCATGATATCGCTGTAGCTCTCCAGGAAAACACCGCCCTTACCGCCATGTGCGGCCACTGCATATTGCTCGAGTATCGGCCAGACATCTTGACTGAAACTTACTGTTACCTGCAAATCAGTGCCCGCTGCAGTTGTATCCGTTGCCGCCGCTTGATTGTCTGCCGGTATAGTAGCTTCCATCACAGCGGTACTTGAAGCGGTATCCGTCGCTGCCGCTTGCGCAGTGGGAGCCGAGGATGAACAAGCAGCCACAAATAGCGCTGCCAATACAATTGCTAAAATTGATTTCATTTTCATATTTATCTCCAATTCTATTACCATGATAATCAGGAATATTCTTTCAATATATATGATAAATATAAATTTTTCATTGGAAATGATTTACACGGTGAATTTTCTTTTCCGCTTCCATTAAAGCGGCTATATCTCTACCAGATAAGGTTCCCAGTGAGCTTTCAAGCTGGAATCATCAAAATGCTGTCTATACATTGACAAATGTATCAACCCGGCAGGTTCACACACAATATTGGGTTCAGTCCACCGTGATAAAGTTCGCTTGTTTCGCCAGCACTTCACCGATCATAACTGCCAGCTCACCGCGCTCCCCCATAGCTCGCAGATAAGCATCGCTCTGTGCTTTCGGCAGACTGATCAGTAAGCCGCCTGAGGTTTGCGCATCATTCAATAAAGCACGTGTGACATTTGAAATACTTTTAGCATACGAAACGGAAGCTTCCGTGTAGCTCATGTTGTTTTTCGTACCGCCCGGGATAATCCCGGCCGCTGCCAGTTCATAAGCCTTATCAATCAGCGGAACGCTGTCTGCATGGATCAGCGCGCTGGTACCGGAGCCGCGCATCATACCCAGTAGATGACCCAATAATCCGAAACCGGTCACATCCGTGCAGGCGTTGGCACCGGTTTGCAGCATCACCTCGGCCGCAGCCCGGTTGAGTTTGGCCATCCACTCGATGGCCGGACGCGCGTCTGCCCGGCTCAAGGCACCCTGTTTCATGGCAGTGGAGAGAATGCCCGTGCCAATAGGTTTGGTCAAGATCAGCACATCGCCAACCTGCGCGCCAGCATTGGTGCGGATTTTTGCGGGGTCCAGTGAACCGGTTACCGCCAGGCCGAACTTGGGTTCAGTGTCATCCACTGTATGCCCACCGATAATGGCAATGCCCGCCTCGGCGGCTTTATCGGCAGCTCCCTTCAATATGCTGCCGAGCACACTCATGGGCAAGCGGTTGCCCGGAAAAGCCACGATACTCAAGGCAAACAGCGGTGTGCCGCCCATGGCATACACGTCGCTGAGCGAGTTGGCCGCTGAAATAGCCCCAAATTCGTAAGGGTCATCTACAATCGGGGTAAAAAAGTCCACAGTTTGCACCAAAGCCAGGTCATCATTAACCGCAAATACCGCCGCGTCATCGGCTGTTTCAGTGCCAACCAGAATGCGGGCATCCTGTGGTACGGGCAGATTCTGCAGGACTTCTTCTAAAAGCTGCGGGCGCAGCTTGCAGGCACAACCCAAACCGTGGGTATATTGGGTTAGTTTGACTTCTTCATCGGAAATTTCAATCCCTTGCGCGGGTGCCTCCGGCTGCAGGCTGTGAATTACGTGTTTAATCTCTTCCAACGCACGTTCGATATCCTCAACCGAGGTATAGCGACCGACCGAAAAGCGAATGGTACCCATGGCCGTATCCACCGGAATGTGCATCGCTTCCAACACATGCGACACATCCACCTGCTCCGCGTGGCAGGCTGCTCCGGCCGAAGCCGCCACTTCCACCATTTCCGCCAGAATGGTATTGGCCTCAATGCCTTTGAAGCTGATGTTGGCCGTATTGGGCAGGCGCTGCTCGCGGCTGCCGTTTACCTTAGCCCAGGGGAATTCTTCCAGTATGCCATTTTCCAATTGATCGCGTACGGCACGCATATGGGCGCTGTATTCATCCAAATGCTGCTGAACCAGTTCACAAGCCTGCCCCAACCCAACGATTTCCAGCACATTTTCCGTGCCGGCCCGGCGATTGCTTTCGTGTTCCGCTCCATGGATGATCTTCTGCAATTGAGTACCCGTGCGGATATACAATGCGCCGATGCCTTTGGGTGCGTACAGCTTATGGCCTGCGATGGAAAGCAAATCCACGCCCAGCTCATCCACTCGCACCGGGATCTTTCCGATGGATTGAGCCGCGTCGCTATGCAGCACAATACCATGTCTATGCGCAATTCTAGCAATTTCGAAAATTGGCTGTATGGTTCCTACTTCATTGTTCGCTTGCATGACCGAGATCAGAATGGTCTGCGGGGTAATAGATTTCTCTAATACTTCTAAATTTACCAACCCATCTTCATCCACAGGCACATAAGTTACACGAAAACCTTGTTTTTCCAGGTATGCGCAAACTTCCAGCACAGCCGGATGCTCGATCGCGCTGGTGATGATGTGATTGCCTTTAACACGCTGCGCCAGGGCACTGCCCTTGATGGCAAAGTTATTAGATTCGGAACCGCCGCTGGTAAAAATAATCTCCTCGGCGTGGCAGCCCAACATAGCAGCTACCTGCCGGCGAGCTTTCTCTACTCCCAACTTGGCGTCAACACCATAGGCGTGACTGCTGGAGGGATTGCCAAAATGATCGTACAGATACGGCAGCATAGCATCCGCCACCTGTGGATCGATCGGTGTGGTGGCGTTGTAATCTAAGTAAATCGGTTGTTTTGACATATCAAGATTTTATCTAAAAAATATCCAATGTACCCTTTTTCTTAGCCTGGATTTCAAACACTTTGAAAAGGAAATACCCCAGGATGGTCAGCATTACACCGATCAAAAATTCCACTTGCAGCAGCGGCAGTACGTCCGCCAAACTTCCCCCATTGATAATGGTGCGTGTGCAGGCCACGCCGCGTGTCAGCGGCAGCATCTGTGAAATAGACTGCATCCAGCGCGGCAATTCAGCCACGGGGATATTCGCCCCGGAAAAAACCAACAGTGAGAAATAGACCGTGTTGTTGACCAGCATAACGTTGCGCGTGATCAAACTCAGGCAGCCCATCAACAGACCCAAGCCGGAGGTGCTGAAGGTAGTAATCAGTATCGCCAACAGCAGGGCCATCGGATCGGTATGCGAGAAATCCAACCCAAAAAGCAGGATGCCCCATCCAAGGCCGATAAAAACGCCCAACATGCCATCCAGGATATGCATAACCGCCCGCCCTACAAACATAGCCCAGCGGTTAGCCGGCGAACCGAACAGATAAGGCAGCGTGCCCGACCAGCGTTCCCCGCCCACACTCATGGTCACGCCAAAGATACCGCTGGAAGCAGCGAAAATCAGCGAATTGCCAATGACGTAAAAAGACGCATTGTTGCTGCCGCTGGCATAGGCGCCAATGTACACGAAGAAAATCATCATGGTCAGCGGGGCGAACACTTTGGAAGCCAGGTATGTGGCCGGGCGCAGCCAACGAAACAGCGCGCGGTAAGAATAATAGGCGCCTTCAAAAAATATGCGGATGTTGGCTGTCAAATGATTCAGCATATCAGCTCCCAACAATGTCCAGAGTGGCATCTGTGCGCGCTTTACGCAGGATCACACGGTAGAGTCTGCCCGAAGCCAGCACATATACAACGCTGAAAGCCAGCATAATACCCCAGGTTCCCACAATCTGCCATGTCCCCAGCGTTCCCTGAGCCGCGCCGTGCAAAGCTACCGCTGCCCAATAAGGTGTGAGGATATAGCTTAAAGGTGTTGTCCAGCCGGGCAGCAGCGCAATGGGGAACAGAAACCCGCCCAGAATGTAAACCGGGAATTCCAGTGTATTGACCATACGCGCGAAATCCGGGATCAAAATAAAAAACGAAGCCAGAATCAGTCCAAAACTAACCAGCGAAACCACACTGACAAACAGCGAAATGAAGAACAGCCAGGGACGGGACAGGGTGAGCGGATAACCAAAAATGAGCGATATGAGCAGGTAACTACCGATCATGGAAAGCAGCGACTGGAGCACATTGGCCAGCACCTTACCATAAATCACCACGCGCAATGAAGCCGGTGAAGCCACCAACGGCTCCAACGTACCAGTCCAGCGTTCGCCGGTGATGCTGTTGCCGCCGTTGAACAACAGGGTAGTCCACAAACCAGTCATACCCGAACCGACCACCACAAAGATGGCATAGTCCGGCCCCTTGCCCTTCAGCATCCATAATGCCATAAAAGCCACAATCAAAGGTTGAATCAGGATGCCGAAAAGCACAAACCCATCGGTCATATTCTGGCGCAGCTCAATTTCAAAAGCCAGCAGCATGATCCTGAAATTCATCCGCAAACGTTTCACTTTAATTCTCCGTTCCGCCTACCAGGCGTACGTAAGCATCCTCCAACGTGGGTTCACGCGTGATGATGCGCCCAAGCCGCAGTCCGTTCAGATTCTCCACCAGCACCGGAATAGCCTCCGGACCTTTGGGGGTATGAACATGCAACACTTGGCGCTGATCACGGTCTTCAACAGATACGTCCACCACAAAATCCAACGCTTTGATGCGCGCGATCCTATCCTGCGAGATGCCGTACAACTCAATTTCCACCACCGTAAGATCCTGGACATTTTCTTTTAGTTTCTCCGGGGTATCCAGCGCGACAATTTTACCTTTGTTGATCACTGCGATGCGCTGGCAAAGCGCGTCAGCTTCGAACATATAGTGCGTGGTCAGCAGGATAGTCTTGTTAGCCGACTGCATGTTCTTGACTGTGGTACGCAGTTCGCGCGCACCCACCGGATCCAATCCCATGGTAGGCTCATCCAAAAAAAGAACTTCCGGATCGTGCAGCAGTGCCCGCGCGATGTGCAGGCGCTGGCGCATGCCGCGCGAATAACCTTCCACCTTCTCTCGTTCGCGCCCTTTCAGACCAACCATTTCAAGCAATTCCGGGATACGTTTTTTGGCAACTTTCTCATCCACGTAATACAGGCTTGCAAAATAACGCAGGTTATCCAATCCGGATAGACGCCAATACAAGCCACGCTCGCCCCCGAAAATAAAGCCGATGCGCGGGCGCACTTTAGCGGCATCCTTGACCACATCCAGCCCCATGATGGTGGCAGTGCCGCCGGTGGGGATCAGCAGTGTAGTCAACATTTTAACCGAGGTGGTTTTTCCGGCTCCATTTGGTCCCAGCAGTCCGAACAACTCACCCTGGCGAATTTCAAATGAGACATCCTCAACCGCGACAACTTCCTTAACTTTGCGCTTGATAATACCATCCGTGCTTTTAAAAACCCGGTTCAAATGATTTACTGTTATCGCATCCATATTGGTCAATTCTAAAACAGTTTTAGGTTATTTAATTCTAATATAATAAACTCAGAAGGTTAATTAAGGAGGATATCTTATGACTGGCGTTCGTGTAGGAGAAGTGAGTCATTTCTTCGACCGCATCAACGTAGCTGTAATCCAATTATCCAACCCATTGCATAAAGGCGACCAAGTTCATTTTTTGGGACATGGTTCCGATTTTACCCAGGAAATTACATCCCTTCAAATCGAACATGAAGCGGTCGAAACCGCAACAAAAGGCCAGGAAGTGGCTGTACGCGTGATCAAACCGGTCAGACCGCACACTTCTGTATTCTTAATTACTGAAGAATAGCCTGCAAACTGGTCAAGCAAATTCTTTCGGCAAGGATCGTAGTTGAAATCAACGGCAGCGCGGAAGCAGTCCACCGGTAGTTTGCATATAACGACGATATTCCTCGCCATACTGGCTTAGCAGGAGCCTTTCCTCCCTGGGAATGCGCAACACCATGATGAAGATGATCAAAACAAAACCAGCAAAACCGCACAACCAGTTATGGATCATCAGCACCTGCGCCAGGCCCCATAGCAAATGCGCACTATAAATGGGGTGGCGCATACAGCCGTAGATGCCGGCGGTAACCAACTGTTGGTTCCGCTTAATCTGAACCACCGCCGACCAACTGCGGGCCAGATCGGTGTGCGAACGCCACAGCAACCACAGGGCCAGGATAAAGACAGGAATTCCGGCAAAATAACAGGCATCCGGCAGCCAAAAATCAAAGCGTCCAAACCAATCGGTAGTTGCATATAAAATAGGCAACACCTGCGCCGCCATGAACCACAGAATCATCAGGATGCTAAGCAAATATCCCTCCCGGTGTATGCGCTGCTGCTGGTTCATGCGCTCGTCCGGTATTTGCGCGCGTACATTAAGCTTCAACGAAGGGATGCGCAGCAGATAGGCGCCAATGGCACCTGCCATGTAAATCCACGCGAAAATCTCCCTGCTCATGCGGATGACATACCACCATTTTATTTGGCGGCCATTGCCGCAATGATCGCTTTGCAGTACGCCGGCAGATCAGCCGGAGTGCGCGAGCTGATCAGGTTGCCGTCCACAACTACTGCCTGATCCAGCCACTCTCCCCCCGCGTTGACCATATCATCTTTGATGGCGCTGACAGAAGTGACTTTCTTGCCTTTGACAATATCGGCAGAAATCGGAACCCAACCGGCATGGCAAATCATGCCAATCACACTGCCCTGATCAAATGCCTTTCGCACCAGCGCGACCATTTCGGGATAACGGCGCAATTTATCCGGGGCATATCCGCCCGGCACCAGCAGCGCATCCACTTTTGCGAGGTCAACTTCTTGTGGTGTCAAATCCGGTTTGACCGGATAACCGTGCTTGCTGCCGTAACTCTCCACACCCGGCATGCCCACTATCTTTACATCCGCGCCCTCTTCCTTCAACCGATAATACGGATACCAAAGTTCCAGGTCTTCATAAAAATTCTCAGCCAATATGATGACGTTCTTTCCAGATAGACTCATTATTATCCTCCTTGTCCAAGTAAAATTTCCCAATTGTTTCAATATCGTCACTGACGAAATCCGGCAGGCTTTTATGGCCCAACAATTGCCTTACAGCCTGCATCTCACCATTATGATACCAGTAATGATAGATCACGCGCGTCAACAAAGTGCCCTTGTTGATCTGATATTCCTTGCCGTTGGCAATCACGTTAGGGGTTAAATCCCCCAAAGTTAATTTCTCCAGATAGCGGTCCGCCTCAGCAGTCACCTTTTCCCAGCAAGCAATCATCTGGGTCAGCGACGGTTGGCTGGCGGCACCGCCGAAAGCAGCCAAGTCGTTCAACTCGGGGATGGGTGTGTAGTCCTGCAAGCGTGTCAGCCAATAGAGTTGTTCATGCCAGGCCAGGTGGCCGACCATCCAGCTAATGCTGTTGATCGGCATGAAGCGGCGCGCACCTTCTTCCTCGCTGACGCCGGTGAATCCTTTGCGAAATTCTCCGCGGGAAAATTTTAATTGGTTAATAATATGCAGCATATAGCGCCTCCCGTATAATTAGAAAATCATTCAGATGATAACATTTTTTGGAGAATAAAGCATGTCAGCCAAGCTGGATATCACTCAATATAATAAAAAAGCCTGGGACCACGAGGTGGAGAGTGGCAATCCATGGACAGTACCGGTGCAGCCGCAAGAAATCAAAGAGGCCCGCGCAGGACAATTTCACCTTTTACTCACACCCTCGAAACCTGTCCCGATGAGCTGGTTCCCCTGCTTGGCAGGCTGCCGCGTGTTATGCCTGGCTTCCGGTGGCGGGCAGCAGGGCCCCATCCTGGCAGCGGCCGGCGCGCAGGTTACTGTGTTCGACAACTCCCCCAAGCAATTGGAGCAGGACCAAAAAGTTGCCCTGCGTGAAAACCTGGATATCAAACTGGTGGAAGGTGATATGGCCAATCTTTCAGTCTTTGAGGATGCCAGCTTTGATTTTATTTTTCATCCGGTTTCCAATTGCTTCGTCCCGCATATACGCCCAGTCTGGCGCGAGGCGTTCCGTGTTTTGGCGCAAGGCGGCACGCTGATTGCCGGATTTATGAACCCGGTGGAATATAGTTTTGATGATAGCTTGGCCAAACAGGGAATTTACCGGGTTAAGTACAGCCTGCCTTATTCCGACCTAACCAGTATTTCGGAAGAAGAACGCCTGATCCGCTATAAAGACGACCCGCTCGAATTCGGTCACACGCTGGAAGACCAAATCGGCGGGCAGTTGGACGCAGGCTTTCACCTGATCGGCTTTTTCGAAGACTATTGGGAGGAGGAAAAAATCAAAGAGTATATGCCCACGTTCATGGCAACCCGTGCGCTCAAACCTATTTGACTTTTTCCAGACAGGTTATTTGGAATTCTTATCCTTGATCACACATAAAAATCCCAACGGTTCATCCCCAATGGGGGTGAACTGGTGCACATCCTCACCGGAAATGAAAATAGCATCGTAGGGTTTGACTTCGAAGAACTCGTCGTTGAGTTGGACGCGCGCCCTGCCGTGCAGAATGATTACGCCATGTTCATGCGGGTGGTGCTCCAGGTGACTGTGTGAACCAGGTTCCAAGCGAAAATACCGCAAATGGAAATTATGCGACCCGTCATCCGGGCCAATCATAATTTGACGCGTGACGCCTAAAAACTCCTCATCATACTCACGCACGGGAACATCTTCCCAGCGATAATCATTTTCTTTACCGATGAAGCGATGAATGAATGACATGATGAACCTAATCCTTTTTTTCTTGTTGCTTTTTCAACATTGCACGAATTTGTTCTTCACCAAAGTAATGCTCTATGACAGCTTCAGTTTTGATCGATAGCCAAATACTGTGCGGTGGTGCGATCAGGGGGAACCAATAGGTCTTTCGAATTAGTTTCCAGTCCAACTTTTTGAAATCCAGACGTGTAGGAATGCGGGCAGGTTTATCTTTCTCTAATGGCTGCAAATCCACACCCAACGTTTCCAGCGTATAACGGTAAGCTTTCAGATAACTGAGATGAGCCAGGTAAACCAGCAGTCCATAAACAAGGACTATTGCATTGATTACAAAACTGTTGTTAATGTAGAAATCCATCAACGCCCGCCCAAATCCCCCAATATAACTGCGTATGAATGCGAATATCATGAAATACTGCCTTTCTTTGAAGAATTGTGGCGACCGATGGGTCGCCACAATTCTTTTTCTTTACTTCTAAGATCAAACGGTATTTCTACTCTTCGGGAGCGCCGGCAATTCTTTCCCATTTGGTGGGGTTCTTAGCGTACAGAGCCCAAACCACAACAAGAAGAGCTGCAACCAAGACTAAACCGAAAACGCCCAGTGTATCCACTGCTTTTGTGAATAATAACTGCGGCCACAGGAAACCATCACCGATGCTGGTGATTTGGCTGGCGCCTTCCGGCATCACAAAACCTGCGTTCTGAGCGGCAGCAGTAAACAGAGGAGCCGTGCTGGTAGCGATGTAGAAACCCACACCCAATTCCAGCATACCCGCGACGATCATGCGGAAGATGTTGCCATTCATAAGAGGAGCAAATAAGGCTACGATGAAGGGGATAATCGCCAGGTCAGCAAACAGCAGAACACGGTTGCCCGGCAGAATGATGCTCAACAGAATGACAATCGGGACCAAAACCAGTGAAGATGAAATGGCGGCCGGGTGGCCGATCAAAATGGCGGAATCCAAACCGATGTAGATTTCGCGATCGCTGGCGCGTTTCTTCATGAAATCGCGAGCAGCTTCGGAAACCGGGATCAAACCTTCCATCAGGATCTGGACCATGCGGGGCAGCAGCAACATAACCGCAGCCAGGTTCATACCGGTCTGCAGGATGAGGACAGCAGCTTGGTCCGCATTATAATATCCCATGACTCCCAGAACCAAGCCGATGACCAGGCCCATGATCACGGGCTCACCGAACACACCAAAACGCTTCTGAATGGTATCGGGATCAACTTTCCAATCTCTTACGCCTGGGATGCGATCAATCAACCAGTTGGTGAAGATTGCGAAGGGAACGCCGGGGGCGGTGGCCAAGTGAGGGATGGAAATGCCCGGCAGGTTATAGAATTTTTGCACAGCCTTGGCTGTCCAATCAGCCAGGAAAAGTCCCAATGCTGATGCAATCGCTGCAGCGATTAAGCCATAGGCGAGGTTCTGGGAAACCATATAAACCATTGAGCCAATGAACGCAAAGTGCCAGTAATTCCAAATGTCGATATTCAAGGTCTTGGTGACTTTGAATACCAGCAGGAGCAGGTTGACGATGATCGCGATCGGAATTACCCACAAACCTACGTCCGTGCCAAATGCAATAGCGGCAGCGGAAGGCCAACCTACATCTACAACATCACGTTGGATGTTCCAGTTGGTTACCATAGCCTGTGCAACGCCGGAAAGTGACGACCACATCAGGCCGATCACCAGGTTAATACCGATGAAAGCGATACCGATGGTGACACCAGCGCGGAACGCTTTGCCAGGTTTGGCGCCCATAATCAATGCTACAAAGAAAATGATAATGGGAAGTACTACAGTTGCGCCGAGATTATCCATCACGGCTTGTAAAGTCGTTAAAAAGACTTCCATGCTAAACCTCCAGAATAAATTATGTATTATTTTTTGTATAAATTGTTAATCCTTAAGTGCTTCAATAATTTGTTCGATAACTTCCTCCTTTCCGATTCCAGTCAGGAACGCTAAAGTTTGAATAACCGGCACGTTTAAATCAGTTGGCACCGGAGTCGTAGTCACAATTAAATTGACACCATCTACCAGTGAGCGTACTTCAGAGGCTTTACACTGGCGTATCATGACAGAGGAGATTCCACGTTCTTTCAACGCTTCTTCAATTCCCTTGGCCACAACAGTTGAGGTGGCGATGGCAGTTCCGCAAGCTACTAAAATTCGTTTGGGTGTATCCACATTCATTCTCCTAAGATATTGTTTTTTTTACTCAAGGCGAGCATGTTAAATTTATTCTATGTCGAAATAATAAATTTTCAATCACGCTTCCCTGTTTACTTCTTGAGCTCCGTTATCACTTCTGCAAAGGTATTCGCTTGCAATAATTTCTCTACCAGTTCAGGATTTTGCAGAACACTGGCAATTTCCTGCAGCATTTCAATTTGCGCCTTTGGTTGTTCCAGAGCGAGAATGAAAACCATCCTTACCGGCACGGCTTCCTGTGGGCAAACCATGTTTTGAAAGTTAACTTCGTTGGATAACGTCACCAAACCCAATGCAGGTTTAATAACATGTTCTATTTCCGTGTGCGGAATAGCTGCGTTGATACCGCCGGCTAAGGGAAGCCCGGTAGGTAGATTTTTTTCTCGTTCAATGGCAGCTTGTGCAAAGCTTTCCTTCACAAAACCAGCCTTGTACAACTCATTACCAATGGCACGTATGATGTCCTCAGGGTTATCATAAGTACGTTGTAATAAAACACAGGATGGTTGAAGAAGTTCTGCAATTACACTGCTCATTTTAAAATCTCTCCCAGGTTCAATAAACTATTTTTTAGATCGGTCAGGAACTTGGCTGCCTGTGATCCATCCATAACGCGATGGTCAGCACTCAGCGTCAAAGCCACTTGCCGGCTTAAAACCGGCTGGTCGTTCTCATCCGGCACAAACACTTTATTCATTTTGCCTACCGCCAGAATAGCTGACTGCGGCGGATTGATGATGGCAGTAAAACGGTCTATGCCGAACATACCCAGGTTGGAAATGGTGAACGTACCGCCAGACAGATTATCCGGTTGCAGTTTGTTGCTGCGTGCACGTTGAGCCAGATCGCCCAATTCACGGGAGATTTCCAATAAATCCTTGCTGTCGGCGTTGTGGATGACCGGCACAATCAAGCCGTTATCCAACGCAGTGGCAACGCCGATATTGATATCCGAATACAGGATGATCTTTTCATCCGTGTATTGGCTATTGATAATTGGGTTTTGCTTCAATGCCCAGGCAACCGCCTTTACGATTAACGCAGTGACGGAAATCTTGGGCGCGTCAGCAACCTTGTTCTGGTTGGCCAGCTTGCGCAGCCCTTCGGCTGCGTCCATTTCTACATCCACTTGCAGGAACATGTGCGGCGCTTGCTGCATGCTGCGCTGCATGTTCTGCGCAATGGTGCGGCGCATACCCACCAACGGAATTTCTTTCAAGACTTTCAACCCGGGCACTGCACCTATGCTGGGTACTGCGGCCACAGCTGCTTGTACAGCAGCGCCTGCACGGGCCGTGCTGACATCCTCAGCCTGAATACGGCCATTAGGACCGCTGCCACTGAGTGCATGCAAATCCACGCCTTTTTCCTGCGCAATGCGGCGGGCGGACGGGGTAGCGTTCACCTTGCCCGCTCCCGCGCTGAGGCTGGCTGCGAAGTCTTCGACGTCTTTTTTCGTCACCTGGCCGTCACGGCCTGTACCGCTGATCTGACTGGCATCTATATTGAGGTCAGCTGCCAGACGCTGCGCCACCGGTGAGATGGAGAAAGTAGTGGGAGCAGCAGGCGTTGCACCAGCAGCCGGTTGGGCTGCTTTCTCTTCCGCAGCAGGTGCTGCAGTTGCTTCCGACTTGGGAGCAGCAGGCACTGCGTCCGTTTCAGGTGCTTTTTCACCCGGCTGCAAGACATATGCAATAATCCTGGTAACCGGCACAACATCACCGACCTTATAGCGGATTCCACCGACTATACCGGATTCCGGTGCTTCCACTTCCATGGAAATCTTATCGGTGCTAACTACAGCAATAGGGTCGCCTTTGTCAACTTTATCGCCGTCCTGTTTCAGCCATTCCAGGATTTCAGATTCCTCCTGGGTGAAGCCGAATTTCGGCATAATAATTTCTTTAGCCACTAAAACTCCTAATATTGCCCTTTAACCAATTTACGCGTTTCTTCGACGATATTTTCTACCTGCGGAACAGCGTGATATTCCAAATTGCGGTTATACGGAATGGGCATATCCAATCCGGCCAGCCGTTTGACAGGCGCATCCAAATAACCGAAAGCTTCGCTTTCCATAATGACCGCGGCCAGTTCGCCGCCGAAACCGCCGGTTTTGACGGCTTCGTGAACGATCAATGCTTTGCCGGTCTTGATCACGGATTCCACGATCGGTTTTTCATCCAACGGTTTGAGCGTGCGCGGGTCGATGATCTCCAGCTCGATACCTTCCTGGGAGAGCTGTTCGGCCGCTTCCTGCGCACGCGAGACCATCACGGAAGTTGCCACCACGGTCAGGTCCTTGCCTTCGCGCACCACATGGCTTTGCCCAATCGGAATGGTGTACATTTCTTCCGGCACTGGGCCTTTGGTCTTGTAGAGCACCTTATTCTCAAAGAACATGATCGGATTATTGTCTTCAATGGCTGCCAACAGCAAGCCCTTGGCATCGTAGGGAGACGAAGGCATGACAACCTTCAAGCCCGGCACGTGCACAAACCAGTTCTCCAAACTCTCGGAATGCTGGGCCGCGGCGCCGGTTCCGGAGCCGCCCGCCAGACGCATCACAAAAGGCACCTCGGCTTTTCCGCCGAACATGAAGCGCATCTTGGCGCCCTGCATGACCAGTTGTTCCATGGCAATTACCACGAAATCGCTGAATTGCATTTCACCAATCGGGCGCATGCCGGTGACAGCCGCGCCAATGCAGGCGCCGGCGATTCCGGCTTCGGAAATGGGGGTATCAATGATGCGTTTGGGACCAAATTCGTCCAGTAAGCCGGCTGAGACGCCAAAGGCGCCGCCGTACACACCAACATCTTCACCAATCAAAAACACGCGATCATCTTTTTGCATTGCCTGGCGCATCGCCTCACGCAAGGCTTCCATATAACTTAGCTCACGCATAGATACCTTCCAAAATTGTGTTCACATCCGGTTCGGGACTGCTTTCGGCGAACTCGACTGCTTTGCGAATTTCTTCCTTTGCTTTTTTCTCAATTTCTTTCAAACCGGCTTCATCAACATCCAACTTGGCGGCAAAGCGTTTGATGGGGTCTTTCTCCATCCACTTCTTCACCTCTTCGCGGGTGCGGTAAAGCTGGCGGTCGCTCTTGGAGTGGCCTTTCCAGCGGTAAGTGATAGCCTCGATCAGGGTTGGGCCGGCGCCTTTGCGCGCCTGCTCAGCCGCTTCGGAAACTGCTTTGTAAACTGCTACAACATCGTTGCCGTCCACAGTCAGGCCTTTGATACCATAGGCTGACGCACGTTCGCTGATCTGCTCCACGCGGAAAGCGCGCTCGAAGGCCATGGACATGGCATATTGGTTGTTTTCGCACAGGTAGATCACCGGTAAGTTCCAGATGCTGGCCATATTCAACGATTCGTGAAAAGCGCCTTCGTTGGCCGCGCCGTCACCGAACAGGGTCAACACCACCTGGTCTGTCTTGCGCATTTGAATGCTCAAACCGACACCCACGGAAATGGGCAGGTTTCCTGCCACGATGCCCTGGGCACCCAGGTTATTGGATTCCACATCCGCAATGTGCATGGAGCCGCCGCGTCCGCGGCAGTAACCGGCTTCTTTGCCCATGAATTCGGCCATCATGCGGTTCAGGTCACCGCCCCACATCAGGAAGTGACCGTGTCCGCGGTGGGTATTCAACAGGTAATCACTCTTTCGCAAAGCCGGGCCAGCTCCAGCGGCAACACCTTCTTCGCCGATGGAGAGATGCATGGTTCCGTGCACTTTACCAAGACCGTACATTTCTTCTGCGTTCTCTTCAAACGCACGCGTCAATACCATCTTGTACAAGAGCTCATGTGCTTTGCTCTCGGGAATAACCCCTTCAATCATTTTTTCTTTCTTACTGCTAGTAGGCATTAAAACTGAACCTCCAAACTTATTTATTCTAGAATTGGGTGTATTGCTGCCGAGTCGGTGATCAATACATCCAACCAGTTGCCATTTAAGACTGATTCGATCGCCTTATGTTTTTTCTCACCCGCAGCGACGCCCACGATCATCTTGCAATTCTCACGCAAACGTTTTAAATCAACCGCCATGGTGCGGTAGTTGATGCTGTGGTCTAAAATTCTTCCGGCTTCATCCAGGATCACGCCGCAGAAGTTGCCCACGCCGCCCTGCTCTTTTACTTCCAGCACTTCCTCCTCAGACATAAAGCCGGAACGGTAAATACTGGAATATAGCGGGTCAACCTCGATCGTACCGATGCCCAGCAGCGCAATATTCGCGTTCACCCCTTTTTCCAATGTTTCAGCGATCTGCTTCTGCTGTTTCAGAGTTTTACAAGCCGCGTCAGTATCCATGAAAAGCGGTGCGTGCAGGATGTGATAATCCGCATTAAGTTTTGTAGCAAAGTTAGCGGCCACACCCGGACCATCTACATGCGGATTGCTCTGCCCGCCGACGGCACCGATCACCTGTACTACATGCACCCCAGACAAGAGTAAGTTTGGCAGGTAGCGCACCAGTTCAGAAATAGAAGTACCCCAGCCGATTCCAACCACCGTCTCATCCTTGAGGGTTTGTTCCATAAAGAAGGCGCCCATGCGCCCAACCAACTGCAGGGTGTTTTCATAGGAAGTTTGACCGGAGTTAACCACAAACGCCGCCTCCAGGTGATATTTTTCCTTAAGACGACGTTCTAAAATGGAATCCCGCGAAAGCGGATATTTAATGGTAATTTCAACAATTCCCTGCTGTTCAGCTTCAGTGAGCAGACGAGAGATAGCTGAACGGGAATAACCCAATCGACGTCCAATCTGCGATTGCGTTTTTTTCTCCTTATAGTACAAGGTCGCTATTTCAGCTAATAATTGCCGACGGGTATTGTTATCCATACCCTTTCCATAAAAATGTATTTTATTTTTTAAGACGGTTTTTAATATATCATACTGGATTCACAATTGCTATCATGTTTCACATATGTGAATTACGGAATAATAGGAAAAGTTAGAGGGCAGCCCGATCGGGCTGCCCTCATTATTGCCAGTCAAAAATATTTTATATTATTTTACAATCGCCCAGTCTTCAAAATGAGGGGATAGCGTCAGGAGCGGTCCATCTACTGTCGGCCGCCGCAGCCAGTAATCGCTCTCCCACAGCAGCGGGATCACCACCGCGTCATTGACGACGGTGATCGCTTCCATTTCAGCGTACTTCTCCGCGCGCTTCTCCAGCTTGCTTTCGGTCAAGCTGGCATCCAACAAATCGTAGAAGGCTGCCGACTGCCAGTTTTCGCTTTGGGTGGTGAAGAAGCTGTTATCCAGCCAGGCATCCCACAGGCTTTGAGCGTCGTCGTAACTCATGCAGTATTCGGTGAGGACCAGGTTATAGGGCATCTCCGGATCATTGATGGTATCAAGGTATTCACCCCAGTCTTCCGCCTGCGTGATGCTGATTGGCACGTTTGCATCCATCAAGTTTGCCGCGATGCTTTCTAATAACGCAGGGTAATTTTCCCACCCCACCGTGTACAACTGCAGCGGTTCAATCGTCGGATCCTCGCTTACCAGGGCTTCAAAGTATTCCGCAGCATTCTCCGGATCGTATGGAATGCCCAGTTCATCATCTTGCGGCAACCCGCCGCGCACACCGGCCGGCACGAAATGATCCAGCGTTTGAGCGGTTCCCCAGAATATGCTATTATTCAGACCTTTTTTATTAATGGCAGCCGCAATCATCTGGCGCGCTTCGGCGCTGGCAGCCAACCCGCTGTCGATTTGCTTGAAGAACAGGTAATAACCGCAGGAACTGGGCGAGGTCACAACGTCCCCTTCCAGGCCGGAGCCTTGGAGAACGTCCTCGTATTCGACCGTGTTGAGCTGCAGCAGGTCGATTTCACCTTCCGCGTACATGTTCACAACATCCTTAGTGGTACGCAAATCGTAGTTGATTTCCGTCAACACCGGTTTACGAATGCCGTCCGTGCCCGGCCAGAATGGATTGCTCACCAGGTTGATAACAGTCTCCGGCATATATTCCGTCACCAGATACGGGCCGTAGTAGAGCATCACATCCACGGTGTCCTCGGCCAGGCTGACCGGGTCGGGAATCCAGGACGGGATTGCCGAAAAGATCGGCAAGGAGGCGATGGCGTCCAGGTACGGGTTGGGTTGGTTAGTATGGATCACAAGTTCCGTATCGCTGGCGGCTTCGATGCCAACCTCTTCCGGCAACACCTCTCCGCTGGCGTATTCGGCCGCATTGACGATGGTGTTCAGGTAATAGGTTTGGAAAGAGCCATTCTCCGGGTTGAGGATGTTCAGCAAACCGGCCTTGAAATCCGCCGCGCTCACGGTGCGCACATTTCCGCTATTGTCTTGCACCTCGCTAACTTCACCGGTGTCCGGGTTGATAGAAACCCAGGGAATGTCCGCTTGGAGTTCAAAGGTCCAAGTTTGCAGGTCATTCGAGGCCTTCCAGGATTTCGCCAGCGCGCCCAGGTATTCATCGCTATTCGGGTCTTTGCGGGTCAAACCGGGAAAGACTTGGTCCATGAAGATATAATCATTAATGCCCATCCGGTTCGTGTCAACGTAGCTGATATCCCTGGCGCTCAAGCGCAGAATCTGTTCGTCCGCCAGTTCATGCTGCACTTCGGTTTCCATTACAGGCGGCGGTTCAGTCAGATTGTTGTAAATTGCCTGCGCCTTGGCGTTGATCTGTTCTTCATTCATCGGGAGGCAGCCGCCCAGGTTGATCAGCAGGGCCGCTTGCAACAGGGTAATGAGTATTTTGCTAGTCTTTTTCATTTGATCACCGTTGACACCCATTCTTTGATCTTGTTATCGTCAACTCCATCGCCCCAAGTTTCCTCAACACTCCAGGAGAACCAATACGAAGCAGGGCAAGATTCGGGGGAAGCCCCGTAAAAAGTTTTCTCTTTATACGTCGATCCATCTTTAACATTCAGGATCGTGACCTTGGTGCCGGATTGCCAGCGTTCAAGCACGCGGCTGTCCATGGAAGTAACGTAATCGCAGCTCTGTACGCGCCGGTCGGCATCTTCAGTTTTAATCGCATAGCGGAAGGTGCCGGGAATATCGGCCTGGACCTCCTCTGCGACGTAATTTTCCGTCCAGCCCTGGCAGGCTAAAGCTTTTCCGGGTTCGTCCGGAAAAATGTCCACGCTCGGTTTATCCATCGGTTGACCATCGCACACCAGGAAAAGCGCATCCTGGATGACCGCCGCGCCATCCTCACCGTTGTCCCTGGCCAGCAGCGGTATGATCTCGGTTTTTTCGCTCTCCGCTTGCGCCAGCAGGTCGCTGTCGGAAGTATATTCGGCCACTTGGTCCAACTTCTTGATGGCGTCCAGGTAGGATTCATCTTCGCGCAAATCAATACCCCAAGCCAACAATACCTTGGGCATCTCGTTTACCGCGTTTTCCAAAACCTCGGCGTTGTTATAGTCCGTTTGCACCAGCATCAAATGCGTTTCCGCTCCGCTGAAATTCTTGCTGGTTTCAAGATCCAGGGAATAATCATAATGCGCCTGAGCCGCGGCTTGGTACGCCAGTGCATAGGAAGGGGTGTTGACATAATTATTCACCACAGTTTCCAATTTTTCGATAGCGGCGCTGTACGATTCGCTCGCACTTAAGGATTTTCCCCATTCGAGATAATTATTCGCCATGGCATTGTCAATATCAGTTTTGCGCTCAGCTGCCTGGCTGGGATAGTCATTCAGGATAGTCTGGAAGTGATCCAGGCAGGCCTGATAATTCTCTTCCACCAGCAAATCCTGCGTCCAGGCTAGGTTCTGGTCAATAGCTAGGTTGTTCATAGTTGCGGTTTTCTCAGATTTCGGAAAGAATTCGTTGAATTTCGCCACCGCGTCAAGTGCAGCCTCATATTCCCTCTGGTCCGCCAGATCTTCGGCAGCCACGATCACGCTGACTTCCTGCAATCTGGCTTCGCTGGCGGGAACCGCCGGGTTCAGCGACCAGCGGTAAAGCTGGCTGACCGAATAAAGGTCCTTGAAGGACGACTGAAAATCATCCGCCTGGTAAGCCGCCTCTCCCTTGGCAATCAGGTCATTGCCAGCTGAACGATAAGCGAAGAACCCGCTCAGGAAAACCACGACCAGCAGTGTGCCGATTAATGGCAGCAGGAAAGGTTTGCGGGTCAATTTCTCCGGTACTAAATCAGGTTCCTTCACTGCCAGGAAGTACAAATCCAGCGCCATGGCAATGAAGGCAGCAATATAGATCACCGCCCACAGCACCGGTTGGCGCGAGGCGTTCAGAAAATAACCAACTGCCAGCAACGCCAGGTTGGCGCCCAGCGCGGTCAGCCAGCGCTTTTTCTTTCCGGCCAATAAATAACCAATCGCCAGAAAATTTAGATTACAGATACCCAGATAGAACGCGTGCAGGTTGAACTTGGGTCTTTGCTCCATACTTCCCTCCATTATGATTTTTTTGTGTTGATTGTGTGTTTTTAAGTGAGATTACATCCCCCAAAAGCCAATCATGGAAATTTTGTTTACTAGTCATAATTATAATCCGGACAGTCTCAATGCGTATTGGTCAGCAGGAATTTTTAAGGAAGGTTCATTCCCGATTTGGAAATACGAATGCGTGAATCATAACGGAGGGGAAGGGAAATGTTCTTCAGGGCTGTAACCGATTGGTTACAAACCGATAGTTATTTACACCCTGGATGGAGATTCTTACAAAAATGTATTTTGCTTTTTTTTTAAATAAGCGTGTATGATTAAACCTGTAATCATCAACAAACTGAAAGCAATCAACCAACATGCTGGCGCGCGTATATTCTTGTGCAATCATCGGACTGGAAGGAACCATCGTAGAGGTGGAAGTGGACACCGCCCAGGGGCTGCCGGGCATGGACATCGTCGGCCTGCCCGACGCGGCCGTGCAGGAATCCCGCCAGCGTGTACTGGCCGCCATCAAGAATGCCGGCTACCCCTACCCCCGCTCTCGCCTGACCATCAACCTGGCGCCCGCTTCGGTGCGTAAAGAAGGCCCCTCCTATGACTTACCTATCGCATTGGGTATTCTGGCCTGCATGGAAATGCTACCGCCCCAGCCGCTGGAAAAAGGGTTGGTGGTGGGCGAACTGTCGCTGGACGGCTCTGTGCGCCATGTGCGTGGAGTGCTGCCCATGGCAGCGGCCGCACGCGAGCAGGGCTACCAGCGCATCTACGTGCCCAAGATGGACGCGGGCGAGGCTGCGCTGATCCCCGATCTGGAAGTCATTCCGGTGGAATCCCTGGAAGAGCTGGCCGCCTTTCTGCAGGGCCGTCGCGAAGTTGTTCCACAGCCACCCACCACGGTCACTGGCTCCCAGGCCTGGGCGCTGACCGATTTCAAGGATGTCAAGGGCCAAGAGCACGTCAAGCGCGCCCTGGAAGTGGCCGCAGCCGGTGGGCACAACCTGCTAATGATCGGCCCGCCCGGCGCGGGCAAGACCCTGCTGGCGCGCGCTTTGCCGGCCATCCTGCCGGCCATGAGCATCGACGAATCCTTGGACGTGACACGTATTTATTCCATTTCAGATATGCTCCCACCGCAAGTGCCCCTCATTCAGACGCGCCCCTTCCGCGCCCCGCACCACACCATCTCGCACGCCGGGCTGGTGGGCGGCGGCAACTGGCCGCACCCGGGCGAAGTCTCGTTGGCTCACCGCGGGGTGCTGTTCCTGGACGAGCTGCCGGAATTCGGGCGCAACGTGCTGGAGGTGCTGCGCCAACCGCTGGAGGACAAGCAGGTCACCATCAGCCGCGCGCGCGGCTCGCTGACCTTCCCGGCCGCCTTCCAACTGGTAGCGGCCATGAACCCCTGCCCGTGCGGCTACTACGGCGACCCGCAAAAAGCGTGCACCTGCTCGCAGGGCGCCATCCTGACCTACCAGAAACGCATCTCCGGCCCGCTCTTGGACCGCATCGACATCCACGTCAGCGTGCCGCGCGTGGATTATGACAAACTCAGCGACCAGCGCTACGGCGAATCCTCGGCCGTCATCCAGGTACGTGTAGAAGCCGCGCGTGAGCTCCAGCGCCAACGCTTCCATGCAGGCGGTCAGATGCAAGCCGGCATCCTGTGCAACGCCGACATGCGCACAACCGACCTGCGCCAGTATTGCGCGCTGGACGAGACCAGCCAGAACCTGATGAAAGCAGCCATGGCGCAAATGCACCTCTCCGCGCGCGCCTACCACCGCATCCTCAAGCTGGCGCGCACCATCGCCGATTTGGATGTATCGGAAGATATTCGCAACACCCACCTGGCCGAGGCGCTGCAATACCGCCCGCAGACGTTATTTTAAACCAGGAATAGAAAATACAATACTATTAAATCTCTTGCCAGCGTAACATTACTATTCTGAAATAAGGTTCAAAACCCGCGATTAAGCATAAATGTTGTATATTTAAATCTGCGTAAAAAAAGTCCATGCCGATAAATGGACGAGACTCTCGCTTGAGCCCATTAGTCGATAATGGTATAGAAAGGTCATTCCTGTATTAATATCTACTATTTTCAAGATTAATAATGACCAATGGTTCCTACTCAGGGAACGCCTTTTTGATTATGAGGCATTTATGAAAACGAAACTTTTTATTTTCCTTTTTTTTCCCTGCTTTTTCTTATCCTCTTACGAGTTAAAAAGTTCGACCATAGAAATGTCCACACTCACAACCGGCTCAGGCGGCAATGCATTTGGCCAGCAGCAATCAGAGACTGCATCTACACCGGAATACCATACTTCCTCGTCTGTCATAACAAATGTCACCTGGAATATAAACGACCATTACATTGAGGTAAATGTTGATCCCTGGCAGGATGATTTTTCACCGACGACAATTCTGGTTGATGGGCAGGAAATTCCAACCGGTGATGAACCGGGCAGAATAGTGATCCGTCCCAACGCGGAACTGGATCAGTCCCCAGACGGTTTTATTATCGGAACCCTGCCATGGGTAACCGGTTTGGATAACATTGCTTTTCCTTGTCTTGGTTCTCTCCAGTTGGGTTTTCCCGATGGGAGTCTTACCAAAGTCTATGATTACAACCTTGTTGAGCAGGGATGTAAAACAGGGGCACATAATGCTGCCAAACCGCGACAAGATCAAACTGGCGGCCAGATAGTCAGCGGCCGAATAGCCCAAGATACGGTGTGGTCAGACGAAATCCTGATTGCGGGAGATGTCTATGTTCCTGAAGGTGTGACGCTTACCATCAATCCTGGGACAATCGTTCGGTTCAAGCACTACCGCGGATACAAGGAACCGGAAAAAAGGTTGGGATTAACAGTAGATGGGACCATCATTGCCGAAGGCAGCCCTGACCAGCCGATTTATTTCACGTCCGACGCAGACGATCCGCAAAACGGGGATTGGCGGATGATACGGGTGTCAAACTCGGATAAATCCATTTTCTCTTACGTCGTGGTGGAATTCGGTCAGCAGGGTTTGAATTTCTGGAGCGGAAAGCCGAAAATCCAAAATTCCGTCGTTCGCTGGAATAACTGGGAAGGCATCTATTTTGAATCCTACGCGCAGGGAGAAGTATCCAATACGCATATCTACCAGAATGGTTATAACGGCATCGCAGCCGAACAATATAATGACCTGGTTATCGACCATTGCCTGGTCGAGGACAACGGAACATCCGGTGTCCACCTTGATGCAACAGATGCTATCATCACTTCATCTAGCTTCCTTGAAAATGGCGCAGGTGGTATATCCGTCGATAACAGTGCGTCAGTTTTCCTGAAAGGAGTGCTGTCCAGCCAAAACTCCGAAGGCGTAGCCACGGGAGAGGGAAACAATGTCATTCAGGTTGGCAACGTGCAGATAACGGGCAATCGGAACTGCCAGATTTGCGGTGACTCACAGAAAATAGAAGATGACACAACCGTCCCAGAAGAAATTGCATTCGATTTCTCACCCGATATGTCTTACGCGCTTGGATATACCCCCGGCGACGAAGATTTGGATAAATACGCATATGTTTATGACGCCGAGGATGAAACCCGGGCTGTTGTTAAAAAGGTGGGGGAGAATTTAGGTTTGACCTGGGCCGTAGCCTGGGATGGAGAAGCGGTTTGGACTTCCACCCTGTGGGCGGAATACTACCGTATCGATCCAAACAACGGAAAAATCCTGACGCATTTTCAAGGTCCCGGTTCACAGATTTGGGGACTCACCTTCGACGGAGACCATTTATGGGCGCTGGATTTTGCCGAGCGCATGATCTACGAGATCGATCCGGCCAGCGGTGAAACACTTTCAAGTTTCCCTTCCCCCGACCCCGATAACGGCTGTAAAGGGATCACTTGGGATGGAGAATACCTTTACGTGGCAGGTTGGGCATCCAACTTTGTTTACGTCATGGACCGCTCAGGTAATCTGGTCAGTACCATAGAAAAAGGCGATTGGGGGAACGGCGGCCTGGCATGGGACGGTGAGTACTTCTGGTCCCCCGGCAGATCGGGAATCGTTAAAACCACAAAAGATGGCAGAAACGTCGGTTGGATCTACGCAGCTTCCGAAGGAACGTGGGATATGGCCTGGGGGGATGGATTGTTATGGGTGTCCCAACGCACCAATGAGAACTGGTCAGACGCCAAGATCTACGGGATCGAGATCCGTGAACTTCAGGGTTATTGAAAGCATCATCCAATCTTGACCTGCTTTTTATAGGAGTAGAAATTAATTTCGGGATAGCTCAATCAAAGGACATTGTGACAATCACATAATATCAACAGTAAATTCCCTCTTTTATAGAGGCAACACCCCACTCCTGTTATCGCGAACCCGCTGGAAGTGGGTATGACGATCTCAGCTGCCAAAACTTGATCAAGTAAAATTTATTATAATTTTTTTATTCTCTCGTTTTACTCGCTCAACTTTGCATTAATATTTTCCACATCTGCCCCCAATGCGGCTTTATAGTCTGCCATCCCCCTCCCATCCGCCCCCTTCCGGAACGGATCGCTTCTATCTCTAATTGCTAATGAAGAAAGAGGGTTGGGTTAGGGTAGAACGCGCCTTTCCCCTTATCCTCAAGCTGGCGCGCACCACCATCAATCTGGATAACTCAGAGGAAATTCGCAACACCCACCTTGCCAAGACGCTTCAGTACCGGCCACATGTGATGTATTAAGCGATTAATGAGTACATTATAATTTCATGCTATTATGTATAGGGAACTGTTTTCTTTTGAATAGAGATAATAGTTTATTAATTAATATATAATTTGTAATGAAAAAAACCATTTTACAGGGAGGAAATAGTAATGGTTCCTAAAAAAACGAAGAAAAAGATAAGTTTCGTTTGGATTTTACTGATCGTCATCTTATTTATAATCATTATTTTTACAATCAATTATTTTTCAAACAGAAATAACTATTTTAAAGGATATCAAGCATATATAAATCAAGATTGTGATACCGCTCTGGTTTATTTTGATAAAGTCCGAAATGGTTATTATCAAGATCTTTCCAGTGATTTAGTAAATGAATGTCAATATATAAAAGATGCAGCTGATAGCCTCGAAAATGACGATCTAGAATCTGCGACAAAATCCTATACTTTTTTTATTGAAAATTACAAAGATAGTAATTTATCTAGTATTGCATGTAATGGATTAGAAACAATTATAAAAAACAATAAGGCAACTGAATTCGTCTCTGAGAGTTTTTGTGAGAGTACAGATATCCTTTTAGAACAAAAGTGTATTCCAATTCCAAATGTGAATCTGCCTTATTTATATTTTGCATGTGGTCAAATGTATGACCAAAACAATAATCCACAAAGTTCTTTTAATATTTATAAAATGCTTTTAGAAAGATACTCTTCGAGTGCTATTACTAACGATGTGAAAAAGGCTTTGATGAACAATTCAATTGCTTGTGAGGAATATAAATCTCTTTATAGCATAGCCAATCATAATGAATTCATCCCATTACTATTTTATTCATGTGGTCAAAGATACGCAAAGGAAGGGGATTCAGAATCTGCGATCGCGATGTTTGATCGATTCCTAACTAAATATCCGGATCATGAAATTGCAGATGATGTTGAATCTGCGCTAGCAGACCTAATTATTTCAAAAGCAAAAAACAATAATGCTGGAGAAATTCCACAACCCAGTTATAGCGGTAGAAGCAATAGTGGAACATCCGAAGTAATTATCCAAAATGATTCACCAGAACGTTTATTAATCGTATTTAAAGGACCAGAAACGCATGTGGAAATATTAGAGGATTGTTCTACTTGTAGTAATTATTTTATAAGCCCAACCTACTGCCCAGAAGAAGGTCCTATCGGGCAATATACTCTCACACCAGGTGCGTATGAAGTTGTTGTTATGTCCGTTAGTGATATTGAAACGACACCTTGGTTAGGAAGTTGGGATCTATCAGATGGTGATGAATATTCAAGTTGCTTCTTTATAATAACAACTACATATTAGTAAAAATTATTATTGAGTAATTCTTTGGATTGATATTTAATATCCTAAACTGCCAGTAAATTTTTTGGGAGATATTCTTACTCTTACCTCTCCTTAGATCCTGGAATTTAGAAGTTTTTGGGAGATATTTATCTCTTAATTTTTTGAGATCTTCTAATTTCTCCTCCTGATTTTAAATATTCTTCGCTTTTTTCATCTTGTTTTTATAAATCTTTTTTGTTCCTCTAGAATTTAATAATAGAACTTGCTTATGAAAAGCTTAGCTTTACCTCAATCCTTACCCAACTTACTACCAACCCCACCACCAAAATAACCGCCCCGCTGTAGAAAGCATAATCCATATTCACATCATACAAATACCCACCCCACAGCGGGCCGAGTACGCGCCCCAGGCTGATCATGGTGTTATTGACGCCCATCAGCGCGCCCTGGTGCTCCCCGCCGTAACGCGAGATGCTGGCGTTCAGGCTGGGGCTGAGCAACGAGAGCGCCAGCATGATAAAGGCCAGCGCGGCCAGTAATTGAACGAAGCTGGTCACCTGTGCCAGCAGCACGAAGCCCAACACACCGCCCAGCAGGCTGACGCGGATCAATTTCATTTCGCGCACGCGTTTGGACAGCCAGCCCACCAGCCCGCCCTGCACGGCGATCATGGTAATGCCCATCACCATCCACACCGCGCTGACCTGGGTCGTGTCGGCCTTCAGCTTGTCCACCGCGTACAGTCCCACCATGTTTTGCAGGTTGGCCAGCCCGAAGCTGATCAGCAGGATTAGCACCAGCAGCGCGCCGGCCGGGCCGCGCAGCACGGCGCGGTACTGCGGCAGCATGCCGGCAAAGGGCTTGCGTACTTTTTCCGCTTCCGTTTGCTGCGGCCGCGATTCGGGCAGCAGGAGCAGCACCAGCAGGAAGGCCAGCAATGCCAGCCCGGCGCCCACGAAAAAGGGCAGCGAGAGTGAATCCGTGGAAAGCAGCCCGCCCAACAGCGGGCCCAGGATGACCCCCAGGCCGATCATGGCGCCCAGCTGGCCCATGCTCTGGCTGCGATCGTCAGGCTGGGCGTTGTCGCCCACATATGCCATGGCCGTGGGTGTGGTGGCCGAAGACAACACCCCCGACAGTGCCCGCGCGATGAACAACACAGTGAAAGACTTGGCCAACCCGAACATGAAGAAAGCCACGGCGTAGCCCAGCACACCTACTGCCAGGATTGGTTTGCGTCCGAAGCGGTCCGAGAGCATACCCCACAGCGGCGCGCAGATGAGCTGCATGAAGGAATAACTGGCCATCATCCAGCCAAATTCCTTGCCGCCCACGCCGAACTTCTCGATGTAGAAGGGCAGCATGGGCATGGCGATGCCGTAACCCAGCATGACCACCAGCAGGGTGAAGGACAGGATGAACAGGCTCTTGCGCCCGGAGGCCGGCATGGCTAATCCACCAAAGTGACCAGACCGGCGTCGCCGTCCACGGTGATTGTCTGTCCGTCGCGGATCATGCGCGTGCCCACGCTGGTGGCCAGCACGGCCGGGATGCCATATTCGCGCGCCACGATCGAGCTATGGCTGAGCGGGCCGCCGATATCGGTTACCACCGCGGAGGCCATGGTGAAAAGCGGCGTCCAGGCCGGCGAGGTGGTGGGAGCCACCAGGATATCGCCGGACTGCATGCGCCCGAAATCTTCCGGTCCAAACAACACGCGCGCCGTGCCTGTCACGCAGCCGGCCGAAGCCGCCACACCTTTCAGCTCATGGTCATTCTCGCTTTGGCGCGCCCAGGGAATCATTGAGGCAAAGAGCGAATTCAGCGGCAGCACCGCCGGCGGGCGCAATTTCATCTGGGCTTTCCACAACGCTTTGCGCTCGGGCACTTTGGCGCTGAGATTCGCCAGTTTGCGTCCGTTTTCCAAGTCGGCGGCCAGGCTTTCAACCTCATTCCCATACAGCCAGAAGATATCCTCCGCTGCGGCAATGGCGCCCTGCGCTGCCAGACGCCCGCCCAGTTCTTTCAAGCAGCGGCGGATGGTAGCATGGCCCATGCCCATATCGGCCAGCGAATCCTCGCGCGCCGGGGCAGTGCGCAGTGCCCACTGATAAATCTTGCGGATCCAGCGCCGCGGGAACAGGTGCCAGCGCCCCAGAATACCCGTCATGGTGCGCTGGCGCAGTTCGTCTGCTTCGCGCTGGCGCAGGTAAGGGTCGCCGCCTTTGCCTTCCAAATAGACCTTCAACGAATCCACTAACAATTCCGGCATCTCAGCTGGTACGGAATTGGCAAAATCGAATTCATAAGCCATTTGGCCGAAAGTCTGCAAGTGTGCGTCCAAAAACTGATGGAATTCTGCCCAATCTTGCTCCCCCACTTTTTTCGGCCGGCTGTTGGATTCCAACGCCCCAGCAACCTCTTCCACAGCGGTATTGAGAACAAAAGTCCGCAGCTCTTCGCGGCCGCCGACCCATTGAGCCAGGTCAAACAGGGATTTCTCCGCGCGCAGCGCAACCGAATCCAGGCCCAACAGCAGCTGGCTGGCATCCGGGTCATCTTGGCGTTTGACGGACTTGTAAATACGCGAGAAGATCATTTCGCTGGTGGTGGCCGCCGGCAGCGTGCCGGATTGGATCACGGTGTAATACTTACCGGCCGCGTACAACATGGCATACACGCCTGCCAAAATTTCAGCCGCTTTCAATTTCGCCAAATCCTTGGCTTCCCAATCGGCTACGATCCCGGTCAATTCCGCGCGCACAACCTGCCAGCGTTCGGTGCCTTTGGACATCATCAGGCCGAAATTTTTGATGGAAACCACGATCATTTCCCACATGAAAGCCGGGGTCAATTTATAGGTCATATAAACGTATCCGTTGAAGACCTTGTACATGTACTGGGCTTCCGACAGGCGCATGTTCATCGAACTGGCCAGTTCATCCACGGAGTCGTTGATGGCGTCCAAGCCCAGGGTGCCGAACAGCGGGGTGGCCGCGTTGGGCAGGTGCTCGGCCATGCTGCTGCGGATGTAGTTGAACTTGGGGTCGGGCAGGGTCCAGTTCGGTTTGAAGGTCTTCTGCGCAGTACCTTTAGCCGCGGTCGTCACCGGCCGCGCCTGTAAAATATAAAATTGCTTATCCGCCCAGCCCCATTCAATGTCCTGCGGTGTCTGGTAATAATCTTCAATTTTCTGCGCCAAACCAACCAATTCGGCCACCTGCGTGTCGGACAGCACACGCGCTTTGCGTTTGCGGCCTTTGATGATCTTCTCCTGCGTTCCTTTGGCGGTTCGCACGGTCATAATGGCCTTTTCGGCCACATCGTATTGTTTGACCTGCCCGCTGGCCTTATCCGCGCTAATTGTGTCGGGCGAGACCAGTCCGCTTACGACCGCCTCGCCCAGGCCCCAAGCCGCGTTGATGACCACTTCGTCCGCGCTGCCGTCAAGCGGGTTAATCGTGAACAGGATGCCGGCCGCTTCAGCGTCCACCAACTCCTGAACCACAACTGACAGAGCAACCGTCTCCTGGTCAACCTTGTTCTTCATGCGATAGGCGATGGCGCGCGCGGTCCACAGTGATGCCCAGCACTTCTTGACTGCCTGCAGCACAGCTTCTTCGCCGCGGATGTTGAGGTAGGTGTCCTGCTGCCCCGCAAAGGACGCTTCCGGCAGGTCTTCCGCAGTAGCGGAAGAACGCACCGCTACCGCTTGTCTTTCCCCTCCCAGCCCCTGATAACCTTTTATAATGGCTATGCGCAATACGTCCGGCATAGTACCCGCAGAAAAAAGCGCGGCGATTGCGCGTGTCGCTTGCTCCAACGCAGCCGGCTGGTCGGCCTGCAGTCCTTCCAAGGATTGCAGGATGCCATGCTGTAATTGGTTCTCCGCCACAAAACGGCGGTAAGCCGCGGTGGTGACGTGAAAACCGTCCGGCACCGGCAGCCCGGCTCGCGCCAGTTTGGCAAGCGACAGGCCCTTGCCGCCCACCTGCTCCAGCGTGGCGGACTCCACATTCAAAGCTAAGATTAATGGACTCATCTCAACCTCCTGAAACATTACTTTTGAATACCATTCATGAAAATATCCAGCGTTTCACGCATCATCTCCTGGGGCGAGCCGGTCGGGCGCGAGGTGAACACGACTGGGATGAGTGTGTTGATCAACATGCGCGCCGCCAGCAGCGCGTCCACTTTACGGAAGACACCTTCCGTGATGCCCTCATCGATCAACCCGCGCAGTATGTCCTGATAGGCGTAACGGCCCTGCTGGGCGCGCTGCTGGTTCTCGCTGCTCATCCGGCGCCCTTCATACGAAAACAGGTAGAACAGTTTTTTATTCTCGACGATATAGGCCAGATGCATCTCGATGACCTGGCGCAGACGCGCTTCCGGTGAAAGCGGCAAAGCGTTAATGCGCTTAGCGCCGTTCAGGATTTTTGCCAGCGCCTCTTCCATCACGAAGATCATAATGTCTTCTTTGTTATCGAAATAGTCATACAGCGACGACTTACCCATCCCAGCCAGCTCGGCGATCTCACGCATTGACGTTTCCAGAAAGCCTTTGGCGATAAACGTATCCAGCGCCGCATCGAAGATCTCCTGGCGGCGGCGATTTTGTTCTTCACTGGTCAGCACAATTCCTTTTGGCATGCTTGCTCCTTGTTTCCATAGCGAACGTTGGTCGCTTCTATATGGATATTATAGCGAACGCTGGTCGCTTTGTCAATATATTAACTTGTTCATAAAAATATCTTTAAGTTTGAGGGTTTGGTTGTTTTAATCTGATATGGGGGATGAAAAGCAAGTTCTCAAATCGTCAAAATGCCGCAGTGCCGACAACCACCAATACACTTGTGTATAATAATTTTTTAGAACACTACCCGATGAATTGCTAGTGGAGGAAATTAAAGAAAGAACATCGCGCTTTAATTCAAATCTTCATATGTCTATTGATTGGCTTATGCTTAACCGCCTTTTCCCGTGGCATAGCAATAAGTCCAACAGCTGGCGAATCCTCAATACCGGATTCTTCCAGCGAAGCAGAGGCACCCACCCCCGGCACCGCGCCGGATGAAACCCCGCAGCTCTACGCAGGCTGGACTTATGAAGACATAGATGCCGCCGTACCGATTTTCCATGACGGTACATTTCCGCTTCTGAAGGATGGGCTGGAGGCTGCGGTGGAAAGCTACAGAGTTGAAGCGCCCCCTTTCAATCTTTGCTATTTACAATTCACGCCGCAAGCTTTTGACGTGTACGCCTCCGTTTGCCCGATGGATTTCGGCGGCGGGGCTTATGAAGATGTATGTGCGGACACAGCGGCGGATATCCTCGACCCGGATCTGTTCCAGGAATTTATGAATGCTCGCTACCCGCATTTTGTCGAGGTTGACGAAAGCTGGGACATGAGCGTAACCTACGAGACTGTCCTGTATATCACCACCGAGAGCGACGAGTATGGAGAATACACCGCTTTCTGGCCCAAGGACGGCGGCCTGACCATCATCGAAGCGGACGGCAGTGCGCAGTACTTCTACGCGGAGCCGGTGGAATGGGCCAACCCACTGGACTGGTCGGAATTGACGCCGGAAGAGCAGGCGCTAGTCTCCCAGGGCTACACCATGATCTGGCGCGGGCTGGGCGAGGACGGCTCCAGCGTCGGCCGGGCCAATTACCACGACCTGGAAGAAGCTTTTCCAATCAAAGAAGATGCCGAGGATCAGGCAGAATCTAATTAGCAAGTGGTTTATAGAGAAGGCAATTCTTCTAAATTCGAATTGCCTTCTCTTTTTCTGGTGCCCTACTTTTAAAGTGAAGTGCGTTTAAGGAAACAGTCATATCTCTTCTTGAATTTCTTTCTATTTCTTTCTAATTTATCCATACCGTTTCACTTCCTGTATATAATAAGTTTCTAGAGTCCATCTAAGGAGAAACCTTCATGCTGCATGTCAGCAGTATCGCGGAAGTCAACGACCTGATCTCAGAGCGCTTTGGGGAATTGCGCAGCGCGGCGGAAAATGTGCCGCTTTCCCAAGCCCTCGGCCGCGCGCTGGCCGCGGACGTCAGCGCGAACGAATTCGTACCCAACTTCAACCGTTCCACGGTGGATGGTTATGCCGTGATTGCCGTGGACGTGTTCGGCTGTTCGGAATCCATCCCCGCTCTGCTTGATCTTGTCGGTGAATCCTGCATGGGCCAACCCATTGACATCCAGCTGCAAAAAGGCCAGTGCGTTTACGTTCCCACCGGCGCAGAGCTGCCGGCCAACGCGGACGCCATGGTCATGCTGGAGAACGCCGACGATTTCCACGATGGCACCATTGCCATCTACAAACCCGCCGCTCCCGGCGCCAACCTGATCTACCGCGGCGATGACGTCAAACCCGGCCAAACTGTACTGTCCGCCGGATTGCGCCTGACAGCCGCCGACATCGGCGCGCTGGCCGCCTTGGGCATCACGCAAGTTGAAGTGATGCGCTCCCCACGCGTGGCCATTATCTCTACCGGCGACGAACTGGTAGCAGCCGGCCAACCCCTGCAAGCCGGCCAGATCCGCGACGTGAACGCGCCCATGCTGGCCGCGGCGGTGAGTGCCGCCGGCGGTCAAGCGCAGGTTTTCGGCATCATCAAGGACGATCAAGCGTCCATCCAGACAGCCGTGAGCGCCGCCATGGAGGCTTGCGACATGCTGCTGATTTCCGGCGGCACTTCCGTTGGCGTCAAAGACGCCATCCCGGCTGTGATTTCGGAGCTGGGCGAGTTGCTGGTGCACGGCGTGGCCGCCAAACCCGGCAAGCCGACCATTTTGGGCGAGATCCGCGGCAAGCCGGTCTTCGGCCTGCCCGGCAACCCGGTGGCGGCCTATTTCATGTTCCTGACCTTCGCCCGCCCGCTGCTGCTCAGCATGCAGGGCGCGCAGGTGGAAGCACGCGTGGTAAGCGCCCCGCTGGCGCGCGCGGTGTCTTCCAACCACGGGCGCGAGGAATTCGTGCCGGTGCGCCTGAGTGATGGACGCGCGCATCCCATCGCCAGCAAATCCGGATTGATCACCACCCTGGCCGGCGCGGACGGTTTCATGCGCATCGCGCGCGATTGCGAAGGCCTGAGCCGGGATGAACTAGTCGAAGTAACCCTGTTCGAGAGGTAATTATGCCCTTTCAATATCTGACCAATTTCCCGCTGGATGACGCCGTTCAAACCTATTTGGACGCGCTGAGCACCCGCGGGTTGACCTACAAAACCGAAAAGATCCCCATCGGGTTGGCGCTCGGCCGCATCACCGCGCGGGCCGTGTATGCCAAAATCAGCGCGCCGCATTACAACGCCTGCGCCATGGACGGCATCGCCCTGGACGCGCGCCTCACCTTCGGCGCCACCGAAACCACGCCGGCGCGTTTGAACGAGGGCGATTTCGTGCGCGTGGACACCGGCGATCCGCTGCCGGCAGGTTGCGATTCGGTCGTAATGATCGAGGACGTCATCGCAGAGGACGGCCAGGTCAGCCTGTACGCGGCCGCCGCGCCCTGGCAGCACGTACGCCAGATCGGCGAGGACATCAGCGCGGGCGACATGATCCTGCCCTCTTTTACTGAAATCACACCCGCCGCTTTGGGCGCCATGCTGGCCGCGGGCGTTTTGAAGTTGGAAGTCGTCAAGTTGCCGGTGGTCGGCATCATCCCCACCGGCGACGAGATCGTGCCGCCCAGCGAGCACCCCGGCGAGGGCGACATCATCGAATTCAACTCGACCATTTTCTCGGGCATGCTGACCCAATGGGGCTGCCTGCCCAAGGTCTATCCGATCGTCAAAGACAATTTGGCCGCCATCGAAGAAACGCTGCGCAATGCCGTGGATGAATGCGACGCGGTCATCCTGAACGCCGGCTCATCAGCCGGCAGCGAGGACTACTCCGCGCAGGCCATGCGCGGCATCGGCGAAGTGGTGCTGCACGGCATCGCCATCAAACCCGGCAAGCCGGCCGTGCTGGGCCTGGCCCAGGCTTCGACACAGGGCGGACTGGTGCCCGTGCTGGGCGTGCCCGGCTATCCCGTCTCCGGCATCCTGGTATTGGAGCACGTCTTCAAACCGGTGTTGGAGCAGCTTACCTGCCTCCCCCATGTAGAAATTCAACACACGCAAGCCGTGGTTTCGCGCCGCTTGAATTCGCCGCTCAAGTACCGTGAATTCGTGCGCGCCCGCCTGGGGCTGGTCAACGGCAAGACCGTGGCCGTGCCGCTCAACCGCGGTGCGGGCGTAGTCAGTTCGTTCGTCAAGGCCGACGGCATCATCGACATCCCGCAGGACATGGAAGGCTACGAAGCCGGCCAAAGCGTCAATGTGCGCCTGCTGCACAGCCTGGATGAGATCGCGCGCATGCTGGTCATCACCGGCAGCCACGACCCGCTGCTGGACGAGCTGGCCGACATCATGCGCCGCACCTGGCGCGATAGCCTGGTGGCCTCTTCGCACGTGGGCAGTATGGGCGGCATCATGGCCGTCAAACGTGGCGAAGCCCACCTGGGCGGCATCCACCTGCTGGACGAAGCCAGCGGCACCTACAACGTGCCCTATCTGAAGAAGTACTTTCCAGATGGCGGCGTTGTCCTGGTGGAATGCGTGGAACGCGTGCAGGGCCTGATGGTCGCGCCGGGCAACCCCAAGGGCATCCGGGGCTTCGCCGACTTGCCGCGCCTGTCCTACGTCAACCGCCAGAAAGGCAGCGGCACGCGCATCCTGTGCGATTATCTGGCCAGGGAGAACAAGATCGATCCCGGCCAGGTGCAGGGCTACGAACGCGAGGAGTTCACCCACACGGCCGTGGCTGCCGCGGTGGCCTCGGGCACAGCCGACGCGGGCATGGGCATTCTATCCGCCGCGCGCATCTATGGATTGACCTTCATCCCCATCTGCCCCGAACAATACGACCTGTTGATCGCCGAGGACGCCCTGGAATTGGAAGCTGTGCAGCGCCTGCTGCAGGTGCTGAAAGGACCCGAATTCGCCCAGCGGCTGGAAAAGCTGGGCGGCTATACGCTGGATAAACCGGGAGAGGTGCGGAAATGGAATTAACGCATTTGGACGATGAAGGCCAGGCCCTTATGGTCGATGTTGGCGGGAAGGATGTGACCGAGCGCGCAGCCGTGGCCGAGGCGCAGGTTAAGATGAAGCCGGAGACACTGGAGCTGATCCTGGCGGGCAATATGAAGAAAGGCGACGTGTTCGCCAGCGCGCGCATCGCCGGCATCATGGCTGCCAAACGCACGCCCGACCTGATCCCGCTGTGCCACCCCATCCCGCTCACCAGCGCGGCAGTGGAAGTTACGCCGCTACCGCCGGACACGGTGAAGATTACCGCCACAGTGAAATGCAGGTATACTACCGGTGTCGAAATGGAAGCATTGACCGCGGCCAGCGTGGCCGCATTGACAATTTACGATATGTGCAAAGCAGTTGATCGCGGTATGGAAATTTTGCACGTGCGCCTGCTCAGCAAGAGCGGCGGACGTTCGGGAGAATACTACCGGCCAGAAACGGAGCAGCCCGCCAGTGATTGATCAATTTGGACGAGATATTTCTTACCTGCGGCTTTCCCTGACAGAACGCTGCATGTTGCGCTGCGACTATTGCCGCGCCGACGAGGGCATCTGCCCGCGCCGCGAGGAATTGAGCGCGAATGAGTTCATCCGTATAGCGCGCGCCTGCGCCGCGCTGGGCATCCGCAAGATCCGTCTGACCGGCGGTGAACCGCTGCTGCGCAAGGACCTCATCGAAATCATTCAGGGTCTATCCGCCCTGGAAGGCATTCAGGAACTGACCATGACTAGCAACGCGCAGATGCTGCCCGGGCAGGCGCGCGCGTTGAAAGCGGCCGGACTGAAACGTATCAACATCAGCCTGGATTCGCTGAATGAGGCGCGCTATTATAAGATGACTAAAGGCGATTTGAGACTGGTGCTGGCCGGCATTGACGATGCCCTGCGCGCGGATTTGCAGCCGGTGCGCATCAACATCGTACTGGTGCGCGGTCGCAACGATGACGAGGTGGATGATTTCATCGCCCTCACGCGCGAGAGTCCGCTGGAGGTGCGTTTTATCGAGCTGATGCCAATTGGCGCGCTGGGCCAGGACGAGCACATGCGCGTCAGTAGCGACGAAATCCTGGCCGCACGCCCCTGGCTGCGCCCCGTGCCCCCGCGTTATCCTGCCCAAGTGGCCCGCGATTACGCCGTGGAAGGCTATCAGGGCCGCGTGGGTTTCATCAGTCCGGTTTCCCATCAATTCTGCGCGGACTGCAACCGCATCCGCGTCATGAGCGACGGTATGCTGCGGCCGTGTTTAGGCAATAATTTGGAATATCCCCTCAAAGAAGCGCTGGCCCAGGGCGACGATGCTTTGCTGGCGGTTCTCCGCCAGGGCATCGAACACAAACCCGTGGGACACTACTTCAACCAGGGTTTTATCTCGGAAAAGAATATGAGCCGCATTGGAGGCTGACACATGGCCAGCGTAGTAGCAATCAACCTCAGCCCGAAGAAGGGCACTTTCAAATATCCCGCCGAACAAGCGCACCTGCTGCCGGATTTCGGCATCGAGGGCGACGCGCACGCCGGCAAGTGGCACCGCCAGGTCAGCCTGTTGGCCCAGGAGAGCGTGGATAAGATGATCGCCATAGGCGTGCCGGACCTGACGCCCGGCAAGTTCGCCGAGAACATCACCACCCAAGGCATTGACCTGCTCACCCTGCCGGTCGGCACGCGCCTGCAGGTCGGCGAGGTGCTGATGGAAGTAACCCAAATCGGCAAAGAATGCCACCAGCACTGCCAGATTTACCAGCAGGTCGGCATGTGCGTGATGCCCACTGAAGGGATATTCACGCGTATATTAAATGAGGGCATTATCCAGGCAGGAGATGAGATCATGGTCATTCCGGGTATCCGCGCGGCCGTCATTACGGTCAGCGATAAAGGTTTCAGTGGCCAGCGCGAAGACAAAAGCGGCCCGGCGCTGGTGGAAGCGCTGGAAACACATGCTGTAGTCGGCGAGACCCTGATCGTGCCGGACGAGCTGGAGCAGATCAAGGCTGTCCTGGTGCGCTTGGCCGATTCCGGCCAGGTGGATGTGATCCTCACCACCGGCGGCACCGGCATGGCCCCGCGCGACGTGACGCCCGAGGCCACCCTGGCGGTGGTCGAGCGCGTGGTGCCCGGCATTCCGGAAGCCATGCGCGCCGAGAGCCTGCGCATCACTCCCAATGCCATCCTGTCACGTGCCGCGGCCGGCATCCGCAAACGCACCCTGATCGTCAACCTGCCCGGCAGCCCCAAGGCCGCCGTGGAATGCCTGCAGGTCTTCCTGCCGGCCCTGCCGCACGCAGTAGAAACCTTGCGCGGTGAAGCTTACGAGTGCGGGCGCAAATAAGCCCTGCCTTTTGAATCAACCAACACAACCTCCCATTCCAATCCAAATTGGATTGGGAAATTGTTTTTAAGCACTCTTATTTGTATAAATCTCCTGTAAATATTAAAAAACGTCCTATTCAATGCCTGAA
>DHVJ01000059.1 GCA_002412595.1 Anaerolineaceae bacterium UBA5211 | reverse complement strand
TGGATGATTTTGGGGAGCTTAAATTTTGCGTATAAACGCTCCAATTATGAGGGCTTAAATTTTCCCCGCCGCATAACGGTCTGCTTGCAGTTCTTTCAGCACCGCTAAATACAACCAAGGATTTGACAATGAAAAATCATCGCTTTTATTCACGAACCATCAGCGGCCTGCTCTTGGCAGGATTACTATTGACTGGTTGTGGAGCGCCCGCGGCTGAATCTGCTTTACCGTCAGCCATCCAACCGGCCCCGGCATTCTTTACATCTTTAACCGATCTGGAAGCACAGTACGGTTTTAGTGCCATAGAGTCCCTCGACCTTTCTGAAAACAATTCCTTTACTGCAGTGCAGGAGAGTTTCCTCTGGCAGGGTGCAGCGGATGAAAGTGGGCTCTTGGCTGCGATTCAGGTAAAACAGCGTGAAGGGCTTTACGTTGAGTTTTCATTTTCTCAACCGCTTGAAGCAGCAGATTCGGATTGGGGCTTTGTATTCCAACAGGAAGCTGAACCTGACACGCAGGTGCGCTTCTCGCCGGATGGTGTGCAAATACTGAAATCTGGATTGCCGCAGGCGGAAGCGATTTTTGAACCCCAACCGGATTGGCAGTCAGATACGCGCTATGCTGCTTTCCTTTATCGCAACGAGGCTGGTGGGCTGGACCTGCTCCTGTGGCCGGCTGCTCAGCCAGACCAGGCGGTTTCCGCGACCCTTGATCAAATTCCATTCACCGATGGTTCCACGGCTGCCTTTGGCCTCCAAGCCGGAGCTTGGCAAGATTTAACCATGCATGCGCTTTGGAAACTGGTCTATACGGATGATGAAAAAGTAGCTGCTCAGGCGTCTTATGATGCATTTGTAACTGCTCTGGAGGGTCACCAGGTGCTGGAAGCCCAGGCAATCGATGCCTTGCAGTGTGAAGATAAACCCGTGGGCGAGGATGGTGTTTTCACCTGGAGTGCCATGACCAATGTACATTGCGATCTGAGCTTGCAGATGGGACAAGCACTGGCCTTTAATTTTATTCTGGCAAATCCGGCCGATGATTGGGCAAAGGTTGCCATCGTAATGCTGGATGCGAATCTGGAAGTATCCGATATGCCGGTAAAAAATCTGGGTCTGACTTTGGCAAACGATAAAGCGATTGTTAAGCAGGAATATGAAGAACTCGGCAGCTATGCATATACGGACGGGTTCGAGTTGGAAGCTGGAGTTACCTATTCAGCATTGGTTCTGATGAATGAACAAAATGGGTTTGATATTCAGATCTGGCCCGCGGATAATCCGGATATGCGTATGTCGGTTGTTTTGGATAGCAACAACGTGCCGCCCGACTGGCTGCCAGTGGAAAACGAAGAATGGATCTTTGGCATCTGGCTCCCGGAAGAACAGCAGCTCACGATTTCAAGTCTCTACCAATTCTCGCTAAAAAACGAGGCCCAGTCGGATAGTTTAGATATGCCGACTGAAGAAGCCACTTCGAATGCTGGTGAAGAAATTGCAGGCGAAGCGGAGTGGGTGGAAACAGGCAATATACCCAATCTGGGTGATTTTTATATCACCGACCTTACGCCTTATGACCAAATTAACTGCGATGACGAATTTAAAAGCACAGCTGCACTGATTGAATTTCCGATTGTTGCGGAAGATTTTACGCACGAATGCCAAATTGATATAACCCAAAACATAGGGATAATCTATGAATTTACTTACGACGGAGAGCGCGCGGCACAGCAGGATGCGCATTTTCTTGATTTTGCGATTTCCAATGGAGAGGGCGAAGGACAAAAAGTTATTCGTTTTATCCCGGGTAAAAATGACCTGATCTTGAAGAGCAATGACCAATTCGTTGATAATTATAGGATGGAAGGGCAGATCAACTGGGAACCCGGCAGGCGCTACACCATGATATTTATTCCCTCGTTTAATAAATATGTATATGTCTGGCCTTCCGGAAATCCACAACAGACCCTGCAGGTTAATATTGATAGTGGAGAATGGGAAGGTTATTTTGGCGCTGATGATCCGCAAGAACCCTGGCAGCTGCGTGTCTGGGCGGCGGCCGGGATTAAGCTGCAAATGCAGAATATTTATCGTTTCACGGCGCAATAAGTCTTATCTATCTAACCGGGTGGCTGAATTAAGCATGACTTTGACTTTAAACCATAGAAAAAGATTAATAAAACGTTAAGGTTGAAAATTTGACTTGACGGATAAGCAATAGGTTGGTATAACAGAGCCAATATTTTTAGCAGGAAGAATGTCATACAAACTTCAGCTAAATGACAAATTGAAATAACAAAGGTGTAAGTAAAAAAAGAATTGAAATGACAGCCATACTCGCTCTATCCCTTATCGTTATTATGATTCTGGTCCTCGTACTTGTCGAGAACCAGGTTTCGGTTGGGATGGAGGCAGCTAGGTGAGGAACGGTAACACCTAAAGCAGCGACTGGCAAACGTAAGCTAAGACCACCCAACAAAATTGGGCGGTCTTTTTTTTACCCAAAATCAATTGAAGGAAGAAAACAACAATGCGCTCAGATAAAGTCAAACTTGGAATCGAACGATCACCTCACCGGGCTTTGCTCAAAGCCACCGGCGTTACCGACGCCGACATGAACAAACCCTTCATCGCGATTGTCAACTCATATACAGATATTGTCCCTGGCCACGTTCACTTGCAGGGTTTCGGCAAGCGGATCAAGGAAGCTGTGCGCGCTGCCGGCGGCGTGCCCTTTGAATTCAATACCATCGCTGTCGATGACGGCATCGCTATGGGGCACCATGGCATGAAATACTCACTGCCCTCTCGCGAGTTGATCGCTGATTCTGTCGAAACTATGATGGAAGCTCACCAATTCGATGGGATGGTCTGTATCCCCAATTGCGACAAAATTGTGCCGGGTATGTTGATGGCTGCTGTAAGGCTCAACATCCCGGCAATTTTTATATCCGGCGGGCCGATGGCAGCCGGGCATACCCCTGAAGGTCAGGCCATCGACTTGATCTCGGTCTTCGAAGGTCTGGGTGCTTACCAGAGCGGCAAGATTGACGCTGCCCGCTTGAAGATGCTGGAAGACAACGCCTGCCCAACCTGCGGTTCCTGCTCGGGGTTGTTCACCGCTAACAGCATGAACTGCCTGCTGGAAGTGCTCGGCATGGGCTTGCCTTTCAATGGCACGGCACTGGCGCTCAGCGACGAACGCAATGAACTGGCCGAGCGCGCTGCCAAAAAGATCTTCGACTTGATCGAACGCAATATCACCCCGCGCCAGATCATCACCGCCGATGCCATCGACGACGCTTTCGCGCTGGATATGGCCATGGGCGGTTCCACCAACACGGTACTGCACACCCTGGCGGTTGCCAATGAAGCCGGCATTGAATATTCGCTGGAACGCATCAATACCGTGGCCGACCGCATTCCGCACCTCAGCAAAGTCAGCCCTTCTGGCCCCTGGCACATTGAAGACGTGCACCGCGCAGGCGGCGTGCCGGCCATCCTGGCCGAGATCGAATCGCACGGCGGCGGGCTGCACCTGGACCGTATCACGGTCACAGGCGACACCCTGCGCGCGTCCATCAAAGATGCCAGGATCCTGGATCCCGAAATCATTCATCCTTACGAGAACGCCCATTCCGCCCACGGCGGCCTGGCCATCCTGTTCGGCAATTTGGCGCCCTGCGGCGCGGTCATCAAAGCGGCCGGTGTCAGTGAGGTTATGCGTAAATTCGCCGGTCCGGCTCGCATTTTCGAATCGCAGGAAGATGCCCAGCGCGGCATCATGGCCGGCGAAGTACAGGCCGGCGAAGTGGTAGTCATCCGCTACGAAGGCCCGCAGGGCGGTCCCGGCATGCAGGAAATGCTCACCCCCACCAGCGCCATCATGGGCATGGGTCTGGGCGACAAAGTGGCCCTCATCACCGACGGACGTTTTTCCGGCGGTACGCGCGGCGCCTGCATCGGGCACGTATCCCCCGAAGCGGCGGCCCGCGGCCCCATCGCTGCGCTGCAAAATGGCGATGTGATCGAGCTTGACGTGGATGCCCGCACGCTGAATGTGCGCCTGAACGATGCTGAAATCCAGAAGCGTTTGGAAGAACTGCCGCCCTTTGAACCGCGCGTTCAAAGCCGCTGGCTGCGCCGTTATTCCAGCATGGTTACCAGCGCCGACACAGGCGCTGTGCTGAAGGTTTAGGAAAGACCAGCAATACCCCGAATCTGTTTAACAAGGAGAAGAAGAGGAGCTATGAAAGTTACTGGTGCAGAAATATTTTGGAGATGTTTAGAATACGAGAAGGTCAAGGTCGTTTTCGGCTATCCCGGCGGCGCAACGCTGCCGATCTATGACGCCCTGGTCGAAAGCCCTGTCCATCACGTATTGACCCGTCACGAGCAGGGCGCAGCCCATATGGCGGATGGTTATGCGCGCGCTTCGGGTGAAGTGGGTGTGGCCATGGCCACCTCCGGCCCGGGCGCCACCAATCTGATCACCGGCATTGCCAACGCCCTGATGGATTCCGTTCCGATTGTGTGCATCACCGGTCAGGTATCCAGCCCGTTCATCGGCTACGATGCATTTCAGGAGACGGATGTGACCGGCATCACTCTGCCGATCACCAAGCATAATTACCTGGTGACCGACCCCTATCAGATCGCGCCGACCATCAAGGAAGCCTTCTTTATCGCGCGCTCCGGCCGGCCGGGCCCGGTATTGATCGATATCACCAAGGACGCCCAACAAGCCGAGATCGAATGGGAATATGACGACAGCCCGGTACAACTTACCGGATACCGACCCGACCTCAGTCCAATGCCTGCGGATTTGGAAGCTGCGGTGGAATTGATCCAAAATGCGCAGCGCCCGGTCATCCTGGCCGGCCACGGCATTTTGATCAGCGGCGCCATGGAAGAAGTGCTCGAATTTGCCGAACGCACCCAAACGCCGGTTGCCAGCACGCTGCTGGGGCTGAGCGCATTCCCCGGAACGCATCCGTTATCGTTGGGTATGATGGGCATGCACGGCGAGGCCTGGGTTAACCAGACCATCCAGGAAGCCGATCTGCTGCTGGCTTTCGGTATGCGCTTCGATGATCGTGTCACCGGCAAGCTTTCGCATTTCGCTCCCAAAGCCCACAAGATCCACATCGATATCGACCTTTCTGAGATCAACAAGAACGTCCCGGTGGACATTGCCCTGGTTGGTGATCTTAAGGAAACCCTCCAGAAAATATTGCCCTCCGTGAAACCCGTCACGCACGATGACTGGCTGAACACCATCCAGAATTGGAAGGGTGACAGTTCCGTACGCGATATTCAGAACCTGCCGGATAACGGCCACCTGTACGCGGCCCACGTGGTCAACGACCTGTGGCGCGTGACGGAAGGCGAGGCCTTGATCGTCTCGGACGTCGGCCAGAACCAGATGTGGGCGGCCCAGTACTATCGCCACGACAAGCCCTACACCGTCATCACCTCCGGCGGTTTGGGCACCATGGGCTTCGGCCTTCCCGCGGCCATCGGCGCCAAGTTCGCCCGGCCGGATATGGAAGTCTGGGCAATCGCCGGAGACGGCGGCTTCCAGATGACCCAGGCGGA
>DHVJ01000020.1 GCA_002412595.1 Anaerolineaceae bacterium UBA5211 | reverse complement strand
AAACCCTGCTGGCCTTGAAGACTCGCAACGGTATGATCATCAGCCCGCACCCACGTGCCAAGAACTGCACCATTGCTGCCGCGAAAGTGGTGTTGGAAGCGGCCGTGGCTGCGGGCGCACCGGAAAGCATAATCGGCTGGGTGGATGAACCCACGCTGGAGCTTTCCAACTTGATCATGCGCGAAGCTGACATGATCCTGGCAACGGGCGGGCCTGGCATGGTCAAGGCGGCTTACTCCTCCGGCAAACCGGCAGTGGGGGTAGGGGCCGGCAACACGCCTGCCATCATCGACGATACAGCCGATATTTTACTGGCGGTCAACTCGATCATCCATTCCAAGACCTTTGACAACGGCATGATCTGCGCCTCGGAACAATCAGTAATCGCGCTGGATAAAGTCTATGATCAAGTCAAAGCTGAATTCCAAAAGCGCAACTGCTATTTCCTGAAGGGAACTGAAACAGAAAAGGTGCGTAAGACCATCATCATCAACGGCGCTTTGAACGCCAAGATCGTCGGACAGAGCGCGCACCACATCGCGGCGCTGGCCGGCGTGAAAGTGCCGGAAGACGTCAAGATCCTGATCGGCGAAGTGGAGAGCGTGGAACTGAGCGAAGAATTCGCGCACGAGAAACTCTCCCCGGTGTTAGGCATGTACCGCGCAAAGGATTTCAACGATGCGTTGAACAAGGCTGAGCACCTGATCGCGGACGGCGGCTTTGGACATACTTCCTCCGTTTATTTGAACACCATTACCGAGAGCGAAAAACTAGCTGCGTTTGAAGCCAGAATGAAAACCTGCCGGGTGTTGGTGAATACCCCCTCTTCTCACGGCGGCATCGGCGACCTGTACAACTTCAAGCTGGTGCCCTCGCTGACCCTGGGCTGCGGTTCCTGGGGCGGCAACTCGGTTTCTGAAAACGTAGGCGTAAAACACCTGGTCAACATCAAGACAGTCGCGCAAAGGAGAGAAAACATGCTGTGGTTCAGAACGCCTCAAAAAGTCTATATCAAGAGAGGTTGTCTGCCGGTGGCGTTGGACGAACTGGGCAGCGTGTTGAACAAGAAGAAGGTCTTTATCGTGACCGATTCCTTCCTCTACAACAACGGGTACACCAAGACTATTACCGATAAGCTCAACGAACTGGGCATCCAGCACACGACCTTCTACGACGTGGCCCCGGATCCCTCGCTGGCCTGTGCCAAAGAAGGCGCCGAAGCCATGCGCGCCTTCCAACCCGACTGCATCATCGCGGTGGGCGGCGGCAGCGCCATGGACGCGGGCAAGATCATGTGGGTGATGTACGAACACCCGGAAGCCGATTTCATGGACATGGCCATGCGCTTCATGGACATTCGCAAACGTGTCTATACCTTCCCCAAGATGGGTGAGAAAGCAACTTTCATCGCCGTGCCGACCTCGGCCGGTACCGGTTCGGAAGTGACGCCCTTCGCGGTCATCACGGACGAAAAGAGCGGCGTGAAGTACCCGCTGGCGGATTATGAACTGATGCCAAATATGGCAATTGTGGATGCGGACATGATGATGGCGATGCCCAAGGGCCTGACCAGCGCCTCCGGAATCGACGCGCTGACCCACGCTTTGGAATCCTACGCTTCCATGCTGGCGACCGATTACACCGACGGGCTGGGATTGAAAGCCATGCAAACCATCTTCGAATACCTGCCGCGGGCTTACGAGAAAGGCGCGAACGATCCTGAGGCACGGGAAAAGATGGCCAACGCTTCCACCATGGCCGGCATGGCTTTTGCCAATGCCTTCCTGGGCGTGTGCCACTCAATGGCGCACAAGCTGGGCGCGTTCCACCACCTACCGCACGGTATTGCCAATGCCTTGATGATCAATGAAGTGCTAAAATTCAATGCTTCGGAGAAGCCGACCCGCATGGGCACTTTCCCGCAGTATGACCACCCGCACACCTTGGCCAGATATGCGGAAATTGCGGACTACCTGAAACTGGGCGGCAAGAGCGATGAAGAGAAACTGGAAAAACTGATCCAGGCGATTGAAGAACTGAAAGCCAAGGTAGGCATCAAGAAGACCATCCAGGAGTATGGCATCGATGAGAAAGATTTCCTGGATCGGCTGGACGATATGGTGGAGCAGGCCTTTGACGACCAGTGCACCGGCGCAAATCCACGTTACCCGCTGCTAAGTGAGATCAAAGCCATGTACCTGAATGCTTATTACGGGAAATAAGAGGAGGCAGGAGAAATGAAATTACAAAAAGTCATTGCAGTGCGGACGTCTAAAACGGTTTACCGCGACGGCGACCTGGCCATCAAAGTTTTCGACGAGGATTATTCCAAGGCGGACGTATTGAACGAAGCCCTTAACCAGGCGCGCGTAGAAGTGACAGACCTGCCGATCCCCAAGGTGATCGAGGTGACCAAGGTCAACGGCAAATGGGCCATTGTGACCGAATTCATCCAGGGCAAGACCCTGTGGCGCCTGATGAGCGAGAACCCGGAAAAGGTGGACGAGTACCTGGAGCGCTTTGTGGACATCCAATTGGAGATCCAGAGCAAGCGCGTGCCCATGTTGAACACCATTTTTGAGAAGATGCACCGCAAGATAACCCAGTCCGGATTAGATGCCACCACGCGTTATGAATTGCATACGCGCCTGGAAAGCATGCCTAAGCATAAGAAGGTCTGTCATGGCGATTTCAACCCCAGCAATATCATTGTGGGTGAAGATGATGTGGCTTACATCATAGACTGGGCTCACGTGACCCAGGGCAATGGCAGTGCGGATGCAGCCAGAACTTACCTGCTATTCCGCCTGGAAGGCGAGGACGAAATTGCAGAAAAATATCTGAAGCTTTTCTGCGATAGAGGTGATACGGCTAAACAGAGTATCCAAAAATGGCTGCCCATTGTGGCTGCTTCACAGTTGGTCAAAGAAAAACCGGAACAAAGAGAATTTCTGCTGCGCTGGACTGCAGTGGTCGATTACGAATAGGATAAGGAGAAAATCATGAAGATTACCGTATGCATTGGAAGTTCCTGCCATTTGAAGGGCTCTCGGGAAGTGGTTGAGGAGCTACAACAGCTCATTGCTGAAAATGATCTGAAGGATAAGATCGACCTCTGCGGAACCTTTTGCATGGGCAATTGTGTGAACGGCGTAAACGTGACGATCGGTGAAGAAATCTTCTCATTGAAACCGGAAACGACCAAGAATTTCTTTGATACCCAGGTTTTAAAACGGATTTAATCCTGACCGAACCAGACTACCCGCCCGGCGCAAGTGATACGGGCGGGTAGCAACTGGTTGGCGCAGATAATTTAGATTCCCGCCACTTGTTGAGCTTTCTACTAGGTGGCGGGACTTTCATGGTGAGCGAAATGGTTGATTATTTACTACTCAAAACTGCAAGTTGTAAGAATTGCTATAAATGTATTCGCAATTGTCCGGTAAAATCCATCCGATTTTCGGGCAATCAGGCGCACATTGTGAATGAAGAATGTATTCTGTGCGGGCAATGTTTTGTAGTCTGCCCGCAGAATGCCAAACAAATTCGCAGTGATGTTGAAAAGGCGAAAACGCTGATTGCCCAAAACGAGATTGTGGTCGCCAGCATTGCTCCTTCATTTGTAGCCAATTACATCGGTGTGACCATCAAAGCCTTGGAAATTGCTTTGAAACAGTTGGGATTTTCGGCGGTGGAAGAGACGGCTGTAGGCGCCACGATGGTAAAAAAACAATATGAGCAGTTAATAAAAGAAGGCAAACAGGATGTGATCATTTCTTCCTGCTGCTATACCGTCAACCTGCTTATCCAAAAACATTATCCCGAAGCACTGCCTGCGCTGGCAAAAGTTATATCCCCCATGCAGGCGCACAGCATGAGCATCAAAGATAAATATCCAGGCGCGAAAACCATTTTCATCGGCCCTTGCCTTTCGAAGAAAGCGGAAGCGGATGAGATCGAAGACCTGGTGGATTGCGTGCTGACCTTCGAAGAATTGACCGAATGGCTGGAAGGGGCCGGAATCACTTTTGAGCATATTCCCGACGAGACCCAAGAGAGCAAGGCGCGTTTATTCCCCACCTCCGGCGGCATTCTGAAGACCATGGTTTGCGATTCAGCCGATTACAGCTACATCGCGGTGGACGGCATGGATAACTGCATCAATGCCCTTGCGGATGTAATCAATGGCAACCTGAGCAAGTGCTTCATTGAAATGTCAGCCTGCGCCGGAAGCTGCGTAGGCGGGCCGGCCATGGACAAACAGCGCCGCTCATTAGTGCGCAATACCGTCCAAGTACGGCATTACGCCGGCCCGAAGGATTTTCGCGTGGAGCTGCCTGAGATGGCGAAGATGGCACGCGAGCATCCTTTTTTGGATGTGGAAAAACCAGTACCCAGCGAAGCCGATATCAAAGCCATCATGGCGAAAATCGGCAAAACCAAACCAGAAGACGAACTCAACTGCGGTTCCTGCGGCTACAACACCTGCCGGGAAAAAGCGGCTGCGGTTTATTATGGCAAAGCGGATTTGACCATGTGCCTGCCCTTCCTGAAAGAAAAGGCTGAATCCTTCTCCGACACCATCATCAAGAACACCCCCAACGGCATCATTGTGTTGAACGAGATGCTGGAAGTGCAGCAGATCAACGCGGCGGCCAGAGAGATCATCAACATAAAGCGCGCATCGGATGTGCTGGGTGAGCAGGTAGTGCGCATCATGGATCCACGTGTGTTCCAGGAAGTGATGGACAAGGGCAAGCGCGTGCACAACCAGCGTACCTACCTGGCGGAATATGAGAAATACGTGGAACAGACCGTCATCTACGATAAGAGCTACCACATCATCATGTGCATCATGCGCGATGTAACCGATGAGGAGAACGCGCGCGAACAAAAGGAAGAAATTAGCCGCCAAACGATTGATATCACAGACAAAGTAGTCGAGAAACAAATGCGCATTGTGCAGGAAATTGCTTCTTTGCTGGGTGAGACCACAGCGGAGACCAAAATCGCATTGACCAAGTTGAAGGATTTACTGACCGATGAATAATCTCTGTACGGAAGTTGATTACCGCAGCCTGAATAAATACGGCGAAGAACTGTGCGGGGATCATGTGGATGTAGTAGAGCAAGGCGAAAATTCATCCATCGTGGTTTTAGCGGACGGGTTGGGCAGCGGTGTCAAAGCCAATATCCTTTCTATATTAACATCGAAGATTATCTCTACCATGATGGCACAATCCATGAGCATTGAGGATTGCGTGGCGACGATAGCCTCCACCTTGCCTGTTTGTTCCGTGCGCGGCATTGCCTATTCCACCTTCAGCATCATCCGCATCATCGACAGCGAGGAAGCTGAGATCATCCAATACGATAACCCGCACGTTATCCTGCTGCGTGATGGTAAGAACGTGGAGATTCCTGAGACTGTGATGGAGATTGAAGGAAAAACGATTTACCAATCCAGAATTCCGATCAGGCGCAACGACATATTCATAGCCATGAGCGATGGAGCCGTGCATGCCGGGGTGGGTAAGACCTTGAATTTTGGGTGGAAGCGGGAAGATATCATTCATTTCCTGGAAACACTCTTTGACGTTCGCTTCACTGCCAAAATCATCACCGGGATGCTGCTGGAGCAGTGCAATAAGCTTTATCAAAAAGAGCCGGGGGATGATACAACAGTATGCACCATCAAAATCCGCAACCGGGAGCAGATCAACCTGGTGGTTGGCCCGCCGGCCAATCCAAATGACGTGCGCAAGATGATGTCTTTGTTCTTCTCTAAAGAAGGCAAGCACATTGTGTGCGGCGGTACAACTTCATCCCTGGCCGCCAATTTCCTGGACAAACCCATCAAGGCGGAATTTAATTATGTGGATCCTGCCATCCCGCCCACTGCTGATATAGAAGGGGTTGATCTTGTAACCGAAGGTGTGCTGACCATTAACCGCGTGTTGACTTATGCCCAAAATTATCTGAATAACAAGGGCAGCTACTCGCAGTGGCGCAGCAAACGCGATGGTGCCTCCATGTTGGCACGCATCCTTTTTGAGGAAGCCACGGACATCAATTTCTATGTTGGCAAGGCTGTTAACCCGGCGCATCAGAACCCGGAATTGCCCATCAATTTCAGTATCAAAATGCGTTTGGTGGATGAATTATCGGATTGCTTGCGAAAAATGGGAAAACGCATTAAGGTTAGCTACTTTTAGAAAGTGCTATTTAATAATGAGAAAATTCGACACCAAAGTACAAGATTTGAAATATAAGGTCCTGCGGGAAGTTGCCCGGCATGCGTTTGAAGACCGTCTGGCGGAGAGCTTTATCGACATTCCCGATGAAATTGTTGTGGGCAATAAACCCACCATGCGCTGCTGCGTTTACAAGGAAAAAGCGATTGTGGCCGAACGTATCAAACTGGCCATGGGCGGGGATAAGAATAACCCCAACGTGATCGAGGTAATTGATATTGCCTGCGAAGAATGCCCGATGGGCGGTTATGCTGTGAGCGATGCCTGCCGGGGATGTATTGCCCATCGCTGTGAAGAAGTGTGCAAGCGCGGTGCTATTTATTTTGACCATACGCAAAAGGCCCATATTGATAAAGATAAGTGCGTAGAATGCGGGCAGTGCGCCAAGGTTTGCCCCTATACTGCTATTGTGAACATCAAACGCCCATGTGAGAATGCCTGCAAGGTGAAAGCAATCAGCATGAATGAGAACTGGGCAGTTTCCATTCAAAATGAGAAGTGCACAGCCTGCGGTGCGTGTGTTTATCAATGTCCATTTGGGGCCATCATGGATAAGTCCTTTATTGTGGACGTGGTTGAGTTGATCAGAAAGAGCAATCACAACCACAATTACAAATTGTATGCAGTAGTCGCACCATCGGTTTCCAGCCAATTCAGCAATGCCCAACTGGGGCAGGTGATCCGCGGCATTAAAGAATTAGGTTTTTTTCATGTGGTAGAGGCGGCGTTGGGCGCGGATATGGTGGCAATGACGGAAGCTAAAGAGTTGAGCGAGAAGGGTTTCCTGACCAGTTCCTGCTGTCCGGCCTTCGTCGATTATATCCGCAAGGAATTTCCGGACATGGCCAAGCATATCTCCGAGAATTTGTCGCCAATGGCGACCATTGCAAAATATATTAAAGAGACCACTCCGAATGCCAAGGTAGTGTTCATTGGACCTTGCACGGCCAAGAAAATGGAATTTCAGCGTGAAGAGGTGCGTCCATTTATTGACAGCGTCATCACGTTTGAAGAGCTGCAAGCGTTATTTGACAGCCGTGATATCGATTTGTCGGTGTTGGAGGAAGATGTGCTGGATAACGCTTCCTATTATGGGCGCATTTTCGCCCGCAGCGGCGGGCTGTCCGATGCGGTACGGGAAGCGCTGAAAGAACAAGGGTTGGAAGATTTCGACTTCAATCCGATTTCCTGTGACGGCATCGAAGCCTGCCGCTTGGCGCTGCGCAAAGCCTCTCGCGGTAATTTACCCAACAATTTCATCGAGGGCATGGCTTGCGTGGGCGGCTGCATTGGCGGGGCGGGTTGCGTGACACACGAGGAGCGCAATAAAAGCGAGGTGGATAAATACGGTCAGGAAGCGCTGGAGAAAACCATACAGGACGCGATCAGTGTTCTGAAATAACAGCATGCAGAAATAGCGTTAGTCGCAAACCTCAAGCCGGCCGCGGCCGGCTTGTTTGGCCCGGTACATGGCTTGATCGGCGCGATTGAGCAGACTTGTTAAACTGTCCTGCGGGCGGATTTGCGCAATTCCGAGACTAAGATTAACTGTAATTAAATCTTCGCCGATCCTTATTGGTGCAGAAGAAACTACCTTTTGGATGCGTTGGGCGATTTCCACGCTTTGCCGCAAGTCGGCATCGGGTACCAGAATAACGAATTCATCACCGCCATAGCGGGCAAATGTGTCCATATCACGCAGACAGGATCCGACCTGACGGATTGTCTCGCTAAGAACGGCATCCCCCTGAATGTGGCCGTATTTGTCATTCATCTCTTTAAAATAATCGATGTCGAAATAAATAACCCCGAGCTGCGTGTTGGTACGGCGGGCACGATTAAAGTCGTGGCGGCTGAATTCCATCAATCCACGGCGGTTGTAGATACCGGTTAGTTCATCCGTAATGGCCAGCAACTCTATCTTGTTCTGTAATAGTTTTTGCTCGGTGATATCGATGAATTGTTCAATGCGGCCGCCGGTGAAGAACCCCACGGTTATCGGCCGGCTGGAATAAAGCAGCCACCGATCAACCAGTGTGTCTTGGTTGCGGAAATGTATTTCCACATCGTCCATAAAATAATGACTGTGATAGCTCATTAATATTTCCCCAATCAGACGTTCACCGTTTTCGATTAAATCTGAAGAGAAATCCTGCAGGAGAATCTTGCGAATATCCTGATTTAAAAGCTTCTCCCGGTTTCCCAGCCATTCAATTGCACCGGCCTGGTTGACCCAAACTAAATTAAAATCCTTATCCAGGATGCAAATTCCGACGGTGGAAATATCCAGCACATCTTCAATTAATGACTGGTAGCGCTGTTGGCTTTGGTGCAGTGCTTGTTCGACTAAACGGATTTCTGTCATATCACGAATGATAAACATAATGCCGGCTTTATTTCCGGTTTCGTTTAAAAGTTGGCTGGGGATGAAGAGCAGGTGGCTTACGCCGGCACCCTGGATGATTACTTCGGTTTGTTCGGTTTGATTACGAAGAGCCGATAAATAGCGATCTTCGAACTTTTCTATATCATCACCAATTTTTATGCCACCTCTATTAAATAATTTCCGGGCAGCCGGATTCATATCTACAACCCGTGATTGGTTATCGATAATGACAACCCCGTCTTGCAGGTTCTCAACCAAAAGATTGCGACTGACAGGTACAAGGTCAAACATACGTAAAAATACAACACTGAATACGAGTCCTAACCCGCTGAAGGAAAACCCGATCGGGAGGATATCCATGCCAGGAATGGGATTTAATCTAAAATCATATATCAGACTGAAAACCAGCGGAAATGCGGCGGAGATCAATAACCAGAGGGATTGTGAGCGATAGATGCCGGAAAACCGGCGCATGTCTTCGTAAATGAGAAGAATGGCAGCAATTCCACATAAATATGCATAACCGACTGCTATCCAATAAAAAGGACCGTGCTGAAAAATATACCCGTTGATTGTGCCGCTAATTGGAACAAAGCCTGTCCAAAATAAATGATGGAAGTCATTAGTCATGACTGCAGCTATAGAGGCGGCCGGGACAATTAAAATTCCGAAAATGATTTTCCAGTTTAATTGAACGCGTTTATGCGGATAGTTAATAAAAAATAATAATAAGAACGGTGTTATGTTGACCGCGCCAAAATAGATTAATTTAGACCAAAAAATTCGGCTGGATAATTCAGCGCTGGCGGCATCCAATACGGCAAAAAAATTATAGACAGCGATCGAGACCATAGCCAGAAGCAGCCAAATCAAGTTCTTTTCATGGTTCTTCCACCAAAGGATATGAATGTTCAGCAGACTAACCAGAAATGATGCCAGGAAAAGGTACGCTTCATAAGTGGCAATAAAATGCATAATAGCTTTGTCCTATGGGAATTAATTGAAACAAAATTTTAACACTCAAAAATGGAAATGTATAATTGTTGTACGATCAACCTGAATAAAGATAAGAGAATATAAAAGGATATTTCGCAGCATTAACTGAATTATTTAATTTAACTGTCATTCTGGACTTCATTTATGAATTTTACTATTGAAAAAGAAAGTGAGTTAATCACTTCAGAAGCATGGCGAATTATTGCGGAGACGGAAGTGATGGACATTTGGCAGGGGATAGGGGCACAAGTCAACCCGGTCGGTTCCCTGGCAATGGGTTTAATGATGGGGCATCGAGATATCGACCTGCATATTTACAGCGATCCGTTTTTGATTGCGGACAGCTTTGCTGCAGCTGGACGCTTAGCCGAAAACCCGGGTATCCAAAGTTTGACCTATATCAATTTGTTGGCAGCCGAAGACCGCTGCCTTGAATGGCACGCGGATTATTTGGGACATGATGGGGAGGCGTGGAAGATGGATATGATCCATATCCGCAAGGATTCTCCCTACGTTGGTTATTTTGAAAAGGTGGCGGAAAGAGTCAAGGCTGTGCTGACGGATGAGACCCGCAGTGCGATTTTGAAGATCAAGAAGGCAATTCAGGAAGAAGAAAATGTTCTGGGCATCCGTATCTATCGTGCGGTAGTGCAAGGCGGCGCCCGTGATTTGCCTGGCTTTCGTCGATGGGAGCGAGAGCACCCGATGAATGGGATTGAGCGCTGGATGCCATAATTGAGGAAAAGATGAATATTCGCATAGAAAAAGTAGATGATTATGAGGCAATTACACGTGTCACGGAAGCGGCTTTCAGGGATCACCCTTACAGCCACCAATCCGAGCACTTGATCGTGCAGGCACTGCGGGAAGATAAGGCTATGGCTTTATCGCTCGTGGCTGAAGAAGGCGGAGAGGTGGTTGGTCATATTGCTTTCTCCAAAGTTTTAATCGACGGGCAGGATGTGGGCTGGTATGGCATCGGCCCTTTGAGCGTGAAACCGGAAATGCAACGGCAGGGGATCGGGTCACAGATGATGGAACTCGGGCTGGAGGTGATGCGGCAGCGGGGGGCACAGGGCTGCGCATTGGTAGGCGATCCGGCTTATTACCAGCGTTTTGGCTTTCAAGCCAATCCTGATTTGGTTTTGCCTGAGGTGCCGCCAGAGAATTTTATGGTGCTGAGCTTCAACAAGGACTTACCAGCGGGTGAAGTCTGTTTTCATCGCGCGTTTACCTTATAAGGTCTTTATTGTGCTACTATAACAGCGGGAATCTGATTTATTAAATTGTCCATATCCGATAGGAGAAAAAGATGGTCAGTCGTGATTATCGTGACCTGCTGAAGAATTGGAAGACAGGTAATCAAATGCCGGTGCTTTTCGTTGGGCACGGCAATCCTATGAACGCAATTGAGGATAACCGTTTTTCCGCCAGCTGGGAGGAAGTCGGCAGCTTGCTGCCGCGGCCGGAGGCGGTGCTGTGCGTTTCTGCTCATTGGGAAACCTGGGGGCCAGCGGTAAACGGATTGACCAAGCCGCGCACTATCCATGATTTCGGTGGATTTCCCCAGGAGCTATATGAGGTGCAATATCCGGCTCCGGGCAGCCCAGCGCTGGCGAAACGTGTGCAGGAGAGCATTCAATCTGTTGGGATCAGCATCGATAAGGATTGGGGGCTGGACCACGGCTGCTGGAGCGTGCTCAAGCATTTGTATCCAGATGCGGACATCCCGGTGGTGCAGTTCAGCCTGGATTATACCCAGCCGGCCAGCTTCCATTTTAAACTGGGCCGGGAATTGGCTTGCCTACGCAAAGAGGGGATACTGATCGTTGGCAGTGGAAATATGGTGCATAATCTGCGGCGTGTGGTGATGGTGAGCGATGATTTCAATGAAGCTTTTGGCCTGGACTGGGCGCTGGAAGCCAGCAAGCAGCTGAAAAACCTGATTGAAGAAGAACGCTACGAGGATTTGATCCATTACCAGTCAATTTCCGAAGAAATGCTGCTGGCGGTTCCGACACCGGAACATTACCTGCCGCTGCTCTACAACCTGGCGGCCAAACAGGACGGCGATCAAATAGCATTCTTCAATGATGAGCCGCTGGCGGGTTCACTGACCATGACTTCGCTGGTGATTGGAGGAGCGTAGATTGTTGGATTAGCGGGAAGTTATCAGCTTTTGAATCTTCCCTAGATCATCCGCGACAACTTTGACCACAACCGGCAGGGTCTGACCATTGGCGGTCAGCACACTGCCGGTGTATTTTAATTCAAACAAGCCTTCGCGCACTTGCGATATTTGCGGGGATATCCCCGTCAGATATGGGAATTGCGCGATGATTTGCTGGTTGACCTTTTCGAGAATTTCTTTATCCATGGTAGGCTACAGCCCGTTCAACCTGATTATATCCCCGGCGGATGAAGGCGGGCACTTCCAGGTCGTCGATTTCTTTTTCAGCCGACTGGAAAGAGTGGGGGGAAATATCCAACGGCAAGGGGGAATCTTCCACGATTTGCTTTTCTTCCCGCACTTTGACGGCCGGAATTTCGAGCAGAGCGGGCGCGTATTCAAGCGCGGTGGCGCCAATGCCGGTTGCCAACAGAGTTACCATAACCTGGCCGTTCAAGCGTTCCTGGGTGTTGACAGCGGGAATGATTTCCGTGTCCGCTGCAGTGCGGGCTTGTAAGTAGTGCATGGCATGTTCCAATTCGGCGATGGAAAGGTCGCCGCTGAATTTGACGATCAGTCCCTTGGCCTGCTGGATTTGGATATCATCCAACAGTGGGTGTGAGAGGGCGCTTTCCACGGCGTGAATGGCACGGTTTTCCCCATCTCCGTAGCCGAGGGAAATATAGGTGCCGCCGCCGTTGTGCACCAGGCGCAGAACATGCGAAAAATCCACATCCAGCAAACCGGGTTCCCCCAGCATCTGGGTGATGCCTTGAATACCTTTGAGCAGAATATCATCCGACAAACCAAAAGCTGCCTCCAAGGTAGTATCGACGGAGGCCAATTTTATGAGGCGGTCATTGGGAATGGTGATGAGGGTATCGGTGAAAGGCCGCAGTGCGGCGACCGCTTCCGCGGCGTTCTGCTGGCGGCGGCCGGCTTCAAAGGAGAAAGGAACTGTGACGATGGAGAGGCTGGTGATATCCAACGATTTGGCGATACGCGCGGCAATTTCAATGGCACCGGAACCGGTGCCGCCGCCCATACCGGCGGTGAGAAAGAGCAGATCAGCACCTTGGATGGCATCGATCAGCTTCTTGTAGGATTCTTCGGCGGCCGAGCGGCCCACGTTAGGATTACCGCCGGAACCCAGACCACGGGTCAGGCTGGAACCCAGCAAAATCTTATGTTGGGCAGGAATAGCCTGCAGGCATTGCTGGTCGGTATTGGCAGCGATCAATTCCACGCCGGGAATATCCAGAAAAGAAAGGCGGTTGATGGTATTGCAACCAGCGCCGCCCAACCCAAGCACCTTGATACGAGGGGTATTATTGAACTGGGATGTTCTTTCATTTGTATTGTTCATGTTTCACCTCTTCTAAGCTCCTGTAAAGCTGGTGCGCAGCTCGTCCGGGTGGATGACGCGTACCAGACTGCCGTTGTTCTGTAATTGTTCAATCTCTTTCTGAGGAAAATCTTCCTGATAGGCAATTATCAGGATATAAGCCGATTTCCTGGCTTCCTCGCAGGAAAACCCAACCAGGGGTTTGTAGCGGGAAATGTAAGCGTGCATTTTCTGCAGGATTTCCTGCATGCGGGGCCTGAGCGATTGCGCGATGAGGATGTAGCGTCCGTGGTCGAAAACGTAAGAGTCCGAGTGCGGTGCGTCCGCGGGGCTTTTCACTTCTGATTTCGAATTTTTCTGACGCAGTTCCAAGATGGTTTTGGCGGGCACCTGGGCACTGCCGTTTTCCGAGAACCAGGCGTAAGTCCCGGCCGAGCTATCTGTGGCACTGAGCAGGTAGAAACTACAGGCTTTTACGTCGGACGAAACTGCGCTGACGAGCCGCTGTGGAATTTCCGGATCATAGACATTCTCGCCGTTGAGCAAGCGATAGATCAATTCTTGCTTGTGAGTGTCTGTTTGCGGCGCGTTGGTCTGCGTGTGAAGCGGGTCAGCTGCGACACCGGCTTGGAAGAGCAGCATGGGCAGTTTCTTACCCAAAACGGATTGGATCACATCCAGATACCATTCATGAGCACGGAAACCGCGCTGGTCCTGGCTGGTTTTGGGTACTCTGTAAGCTTTAACATTCTTCCAGATTTTTGAACCGCCGGCGCCCCAATCCAGGCTTTTACCCTGGTCCCAGGCGTAAGCAGAAAAGGTCAGGTTGTTGATCAAGAATGAGGAAGATTCATCCGATAATTGTTTGAGGGATGCTTCCAGAAATGACAAATCCCAATAATCCCCGCCCGGCACCAGCGGAGCATAAACGGGCTTGACACCACAATCGAGAGCTAATTGTGCAAACTGCTGGAATTGGCGTGTGTAAGTTTGCAGGAGATCGGCGCGGCGCCAATCTGCTGTGTTCCAGGCCGCCTGGTTGTTGGGCTGCTGATTGAGCAGGGCATGCGAGACTCCCCAGCGGCCGTATGCGCGCAGCAGGACTTCCATATCCCCCCAGGGCACGGATTGGGAGAGCGGATAATTGAAATCCACGATCGGTTTGATGCCGGCTTGTGCGATCGTGCTGATGAATTCTTCGGGAATGGCGCGGTTAGCAGGCGCATTCAACACCAACCAGCCCGCATTCAATTGCTGTATGCGGGGCAGCCAAAACTTCAGGTCTTTTTCCCCATAGTGAAGACTATCGGGGAAATAATGCAACCCGAAGCGATTGGCAATGACGTCGATTCCAGTTTTAATATGATCCATAGTGTTAAATCAAAATATTCAATTAGAGTGTTACAAGATGTGTGCCAAAAAGGGCGCGTATCTCTGCTATAATCGCTTTCATGTTACTCATTACCGGCGGAACGGGGTTCATTGGGGCCAGGTTTGCCCAGAAGCTGATCCAATCAGAGCACGAGGTGCGCTTGCTGTTACGCCCCCAGAAAACCAATCCGAACCTGCCGCGCAATGTGTCTCTGGAGATTGCCGTCAGCAGTTTACAGGACCCGCGCAGTCTGCGCGCTGCTCTAAAGAACGTGAAAACCGTGTACCACTTTGCCACTGCTGAGCACCAGCTGCCTGCGGCCGACTATGAAGGCGTGGATATTCAGGGGACGCGCAATTTAATGGAAGCGGCACAGGATGCGGGGGTGGAGCGGGTGTTATACATCAGCCGGGTAGGCGCGGAAAAAAACTCGTCCTTTCCGGTGCTAAAATCCAAGGCTCTGGCCGAAGAGATCATCCATAAAAGCGGCATTCCTTATTCCATTTTGCGCCTGACGGATGTCTTCGGAAAAGGTGACCATTTCAGCACCCAAATCAAAGCGGCAATCATGCACAGCCCGTTGATCCTGCCTATCGCGGGGGATGGAAAGAACAACCTGCAGCCGTTGTGGATTGAAGATTTGTTGACCTGTTTGCAATTGGTCTATGAGGAAGGGGTTTTTGAGAATCGCACCTATGAATTAGGCGGTGGGGAGTTTTTCAGCTTCAATAAACTGATCAAGATCATCATGCAGCGCATGCAACGACAGCGTTTGGTTTTGCCGGTTTCTCCGGCTTACTTGAGGTTATACAACCTGTGGTTCAAGCAATATAAAGACAGTTTCCCTTTCTCTACATTGTGGTTGGATCTGCTGGCGGTGGAACGCACCTGCCCGCTCAATTCGCTGCCGCGCAATTTTGGATTGCTGCCGGCACGCTTCACCCATCATTTGGAATATTTACAGCGCTAAGTTATTTCCACTCAACCTTAAAAACATGGCTTTCATAAGGACTAAGCTCCAGCGGAAGTCCATTATTTTGTATATCACTGAACGAAAAAGTGAGACGGTCACTCTGGGTGAAATCGGTCAGGGTAAGTTGAGCAGCAGCGTTTTCATCACATTGCAGGGCTTTCCATACCGGCAGGCTTTCGATTGTGCTGTTATCTTGCGGGCATAATTGTGGAACAGTACGCATAACCCGGCCGCCGGCAGGAAGCGAGGTATTGTTGAATGCAACCAACGAACAGCTTTGGCCGTCGGAAGTGCTGAAGATCAACACATTTTCGTTGACAGCATCATCTTGCAGAAAGTCATACAGACGGAAATGCCCGGTGTAAGAAAAAAGGCTGCGCTGCTGCAGCAAGGGTTGGATATGGCGATTGTGCAACGCGACAAGCTGCGGGTTCGCTTCTTCCGGCTGGGTGGGGCAGGCGATATCCATACCGTAGTGTTCACTCAACCCTTCCCATTGGCCATGGCCGAAGAGAGGCAGGCCGGGCATACAGGCCAGCAGGCGGCAGGCGCCCAGATACTTTTCGGATTTACCAAATTGCACGATGGCGGATTTCTCATCCGGCGTGGTGAGGAAATTGACAAAGCGTTCCAGCATGGCCGGGCTGCTCTGCAAGATTTCCTTGAGGTACGTTCGGAACTTGGCGTTGTCTTCATCGCGCAACTGGTGCATGAAGGCGGAGTTATAAACACGGTGCATGCCAATTTCATTGATGAAGTACTTTTCCATCAACCAGAAAGCTTCCGCGATCAACAGTGTTTGCGGTGCTTCTTGCTGAATGGCCTGGATGACCTCAGCCCAGAATTCATCCGGCATCAGTTTGTCGAATTCCGCGTCCGACATGGTGACACTGCCGCGAGTGGGAATGAACTTTTCACCTCCGGGGGAGGGAAACCATAAGCGTTTAAAATGCTCGCGCACCAGGGTCATGGCAGCATCCAGGCGGATGATATGAAAATCGCGGGCTACCTGTAGTATCTCCTGCAGCACAGCCTGGCGGGTTTCGGGGTTTAGATAATTCAACTGTGCGGTGTCATTCCAGGGCATGCTGGTGCCATCGTTGCCGTGATAAATATACATTTCCGGACCGTTTTGCGGAACGTATTTAAAGACTTCCGCCGCGCCGGTTTGGTTGTAATAGCCTTCTTCCAGGTATATCGCGCCGGCGGGGTTTTGCGACAAATTAGGGGAATTGAAAGAGAAATTCGCCAAGGGGCTTTGCGAAAGGTGGATATAGCGCTCGGGATGGCTGTAAACCCAGGGGGCATCCAGGCCGGTATGATTAGGCACCATGTCGCAAGCCAGGTAGATGCCATGCGCGTTAGCTTTGCGGCGCAGTTCGGCCAACGCTTTTTCGCCGCCTAAATCCTCAGCCGGCCGGTAGGCGTAAATGGAATAGGCGGAAGCAACAGCTTCTTCACGGCCGTATAGACGTTTGATCTTACGGGAAGCCGGGCTGCGTTGCCAAAGCCCCACCAGCCACAGACTGGTAAAGCCGCGTTCAGATAGAAGGGCAATTTCTGCCTCCGGAATCTGGTCCAGCGTGCGGATTTTCTGCCCGTATTTTTGACTGAGTTGGTATAACCACACAGGGACATTGCGCGCAGTCAGAATCAGATTGCGCTGCCAGTCCCCCGTGGGTAGTTGCGTGGGCTTATCCATAGTGCTATTTAGATTATAACGGAACGTTAAAGGACTGTTAAATCTTTCAGGAAAACAACTCTTTCAGCGCAAACCAGTCGCCGCTTCGATCTTCGATGCTGCAACCCGATTGAATCAGGCTGGCTTCCTGCAAGCGCTCCAAAGCGCGCGACAAATCGAGCTTGGGCCAGCGCAGGATTTTTTGCATATCACGCGTCTGTGCTGCACCGACCGATAAATAGTAGGATTCCAGAATGTTCTGATAAGCCTGAGATTTCTTGATGGGATAAGCCTGCTCGATCACTTCCGGGAAGATGCGATGGACGACATCAAAAACGTAGGCGTAATGCCAGGCGCCGGCTTCAGCCGTGCCGACCGGCAGGATGCGGAAGTCGCGCTGCAATTTATCCAGGGCACGATTGAAACGTGAGGTGTTCTGGGAGGAGGAGAGGTGTGCGGCTTTGCGCAGCGCCAGGGTGTTGAGCGGGCCTTGATCCAACAGGGTCTCATAAACCGCTTTTTCCTCCTGGGTAAGTTTGCCCTGTTCGTATTCCAATAAATAATCTTCTTCAGGCGTGCCGTAATTGGGCGAGAGCGCGTAAAAACTGGGCAGCAAGTCCAGCGAAATAATGGTATTGCGGTGGTGCAGGATGCGGCCATAATACCAGCGTTTCTTGCCCAACAGGGCATCCTTCCAACTCCAGGTGACATGAGCGGGGTCGTCGTGCTCATTGGGCACCGGCCGATCGCCGGCTACAGCGCCCCACAAGCTGGGCAGTTCCAGACCTTTGTTGGGCCAGAAGAATAGGAAACCGCGTTCGTCTGCGTAGGAGACTGCCTGGTTGATGGTGTGGATACGCAAGCGTTCAGTAAAACGATATGTTTTACGGCGGTAATTCAGAAGGTGCTGTAAGGGCAGAGTTTGTTCAGACGGCATTGGTGAAGATGTGCGTGATGATGTTGGAACCGCTGCCGCCGATATTCTGCGACATGCCATAACGGGCGCCTTCCACCTGGCTGGCACCGGCCTGCCCGCGCAGCTGCTGCACGACCTCGATAATCTGGTACATGCCGGTGGCGCCCACCGGGTGGCCGCGGGCTTTCAACCCGCCCAGGGTGGCGACAGGAATGCGCCCTTTCAGACTGATTTCGTTATCAAGAGCCAATTGCGGACCTTTGCCGCGCTCGGCGAAACCGCTGGCTTCCAGAGAAAGCGCGGCCATGATGGTAAAGGCGTCGTGGTATTCAAATAAATTGATGTCGGCCGGAGTAATCCCGGCCTGCTGATAAGCGGACCGGCTGGATTTCTCGGCGGCGTTCAACCAAAGCGGATCCTTGCGGGAATGGATGGCGATGCTATCACTGGCTGCGCCGGACCCAGCCACAGTCACCAACGGGAAGGAACCCGCGCGGGCGATGTGCTCGGCTGGCACCAGAATAACTGCCGCGGCGCCATCTCCAATGGGGGAGGCATCCATCAGGTTGATGGGGTCGCAAATCATAGCTGAAGATTCGTATTTTTCGGCAGTCAGTGGCGCGTGAAAGCGCGCGTTGGGATTATTGAGGGCGTTCTGATGGGCGTTGACCGAGAAATTGGCAAAATCGGCATGCCGCCAGCCGTACTCGTGCAGATAGCGCTGCATGATGAGGGCATTCAGGGCCACAAAGGAAACGCCCTGATCGACCTCCCAATCTGCGTGAGCGGCGGTGGCCAGGCTGGCGGTGATCTCGTTTCCGGGGGAATCGGTCATTTTCTCAACGCCCACCACGGCCGCGATTTCTACCTCACCGGAAGCGACCGCCATCAGCCCGGCACGGAAGGCGGCTGAGCCGGAACTGCAAGCGGATTCCAGTCGCATGGCTTCCTTGCCGCGCGCACCGACCCAATCGGCGATATAGGTCCCCAGGTGCTGCTGCTGGTTGGCAGCTGAGGACATCATGTTGCCGACATATAAAGCATCGAAACGGTCCAGACCGGCATCGTTCATGGCGGACAGTACCGCATCCCCGGCCAGCTCGCGCAGGGATTTATCCCAATGTTCGCCGATCTTGGTGGCACCGATCCCGATAACTGCTACTTTACGCATAGTGACTCCTGAATTGCTTTGGCATGCGGATTATTATAAGTAAAATTACTCTCACGAACTATCTTTTATTAAAGAATGAGGAGATCTCGGTATGATTTATGATATTACCATTCCTATCCGTAATGAAACCCCGGTTTGGACGGGGGATAAAGAGGTGAGCATCCAGCGCGACCGGACCATTGCCGCAGGCGCAGATTATAACGTTTCCTTGTTGGAAATGGGCGTGCACACCGGAACCCATATAGACGCACCCTTTCACGTGAATGACGCGGGCAGGACAGTCGATCAAATCCCGCTGGAGCAGTTAATCGGGCGAGCACAGGTGGTAGCGGTGCCAGAAGAAGTGCCCAGCATCAGCGCGGAATTTCTGGCAGACTGCGGATTGTGGACCGGCGTTGAACGTGTGCTATTCAAGACGCGCAACTCTGATTTCTGGAATGACCAGCCCTGCCGTTTCCGGGAAGACTTCATTGGGGTGGATGCGAGCGGGGCGAACTGGCTGGCAGCGCATGGAATCCTGCTGGCGGGTATTGATTGGTTTTCTATTTCACCTATGCAAGACCTGAAAGCCCCGCATGAGATTTTGTTGGGAGTTGGAGCGATTATTCTTGAGAACCTGGACTTGAGGCAAGTGCCCGCTGGAATCTACGAGCTGATTTGCCTGCCGTTGAAACTGACCGGTACAGACGGCGCCCCGGTGCGGGCGATCTTGCGCGATGATGTTTGATTACCCGGGAACGGGCAGGGTGTAACCACCATCCACGACCAGCACCTGACCGCGGATCATTTCTGCTAGCGGGCTGCACAGAAAGCAGACGGCGTTAGCGATATCCTGCGGGGTGACCAGACGTCCGGCGGGTGTGGCAGCAATGGCGCGCGGGATGACCTGCTCATCCTGCATGAAGGCGAAATGGGCAAGCGCATCGGTTTCCACAATGCCGGGCGAAACGGCGTTGACACAGATATGCTGCGGAGCCAACTCCACAGCCAGATAGCGTACCAGCGCGTTCAGGGCGGCTTTGCTGGCCCCCACGGCCACGTAATCGGGCAGGACTCGCTCGGCGCCTGGGCTGGTGATGGCCACAATCTTACCGCCACCGCATTCAGCCATGAGCGGAACGGCTTGCTGGGCTGAAAAGAGAAACGAACGGGCATTGACGTTGAGAGTATGGTCCCAACCGGATTCCTTTTGCTGCATGGCCGGGCGGTTGAAGCCGGAAGCAGCATTGGCGACCAGAATATCCAGGCGGCCGTAATGCGATTCGATTTGCGCAAAGAGGTTCTGCAATCCATCCGTTTTGCCGATATTGGCGCGCACCAGCAAGGCATCGCGGCCCAAGGCGCGAATCTCGGTAGCAATTTCCTCGGCCGGGGCTTGATTGTGCACGTAATTGATCACCAAATCGGCACCGTATTCGGCTAATTGGCGGGCAATCACGCGGCCGATGCCACGGCCGGAACCGGTCACCAGGGCAACCTTACCGGAAAAATCAAAGACAGCTTGCATAAGCATTCACCTCATCGAATTTTGACCATTATACGGGATTCATCGAAAGTAAAATAGAGAGGGCTATTAACGAAATTAAAATAATTTGTTTATGGAGTGTTGAGAGAAAACCGCTCTAAGTTGATATACTTTTAGGGTACGTTATTTTTCAAAAAATCAGGTGAAAAAGATGGCAGACTCAGAGAAGAACAAAGTAGAAGAAATGCTCATTTTAGGGACCGGACCGGCCGGACTGGCGGCAGCATTGTACGCAGCGCGCGCGGATCTGAAACCTCTTTTATTGACCGGCACAGAGATTGGCGGGCAAGCTGCCATGACCGACCGCATTGAAAACTATCCTGGATTCCCGGATGGGGTAGGCGGTTCAGANNTCAGAGTTGGCGGAGTTATTCCAAAAGAACGCCGAACGCTTTGGCGCGCGGCTGGAATATGAAGCCGCCACGGAAGTGGATTTAAGCAAGCGCCCTTTTATCGTGAAAACATACGGCAATGAATACCGGACAAAAACGCTGGTCATTTCCACGGGTGCCAACCCAAACAAGCTGAACATCCCCGGCGAAAAGGAATTCCGCGGCAAAGGTGTATCTTACTGCGCGACATGCGACGGCTGGTTTTTCAAAGGTAAAAAAGTGTCCATCGTGGGCGGCGGCGACAGCGCGTTGGAAGAAGGCATCTTACTGACACGCTATGCCAGCAGCGTGACCGTCATCCACCGGCGTGAGGAGCTGCGGGCAGGCGTCATCCTGCAAAAACGCGCCAAGAATAACCCGAAGATCGAATACATCTGGAATACTGTTGTGAAAGAGATCCGGGGTGAAAGTGGCGTGGAAAAGCTGCTTCTGGAGAATGTGAAGGACGGCAGCACAACGGAGTTTCCGGTGGACGGTATTTTCATCTTCATCGGGCACAGCCCCAACACGGAAATGTTCCGCAACCAGTTGGAATTGGACGATAAGGGTTACATCATTGCCGACCAGCGCATGCGCACCAGCATTCCGGGCGTGTACGCGGCGGGCGAGGTGTGCGATCCCTTCTTCCGCCAGGTGATCACCTCGGCCGGGATGGGCGCCGCAGCGGCCATCAGCGCGACGCGGCAACTGGAGAGCGAAAGCGAGTAAATAAACTTGCGCTGAAAAACTCCTGTTGTTATTAAGGAAATGTTGCCTGAGCCTGTCGAAGACAACATTAATTAAAGAATAAGAGCACCCCTCAAGGAGCGCTCTTATATTTTATGCAATCTGTTTTTACGGCGCCTGGGTGGCAGCCGCGCCGATGCCGGACCAGGTAAAGACACGCGGGGAGCTGGCCGAGCCGGCCGGCACCCAGATGGTGTCGCCGCTGTCGGTGGTGCCGGATTGGCGCACCGGCTGCACCCACCAGCGGATCACATGCGGTGAGCTTGCCGCGGGGCGGAAGCTGACTGGCACAATGTACTTGGTGTCGGTGGCGTAATCAACCAACTTCTTGCCCTGACCTTCGGTCAGATCTTCAATGGTCACAGCATAAGCTTCGCCTTCCAACATGCCGGGGACGGCAGCCCACTGCAGGGTAACGGTGTCATTGGAACCGGTGAATACGGCGCCATCCGCTGGCAGCAACAGGTTGGCGGCTGCGTAGGGCGGCGGGTTGGTAGCGGTGGGTGTGGGGCCTTCGGTTGGCAGCCGTTCGCACAATGGAATGACAATCGCCTGACCGCTATAGATGTTGTTGGAGGTCAGACCGTTGTAGGTTTTAAGGGTCTCCACAGAAACGTTGTAATTGGCCGCGATACCGCTGAGGGTATCGTTCTCGCCAACATTGTAGGTGATCTTCTGGCAGGCTTCTTCCGTGGCCTGGTCGATGCTGAGCGTGGTGGTGGCCACCGGTGAGGCGGTGGGGGTCGGCTGGGGAATGAGGATGGTTTGGCCGACGCTCAAAACGCCGCAATCGGCATCCAGGTTGTTCAAATCGGTGATGCTCTTCATGGTGACATCGTAATAATACGCGATGGAAAGACAACTATCGTTTTCCTGAATTTGATACTCGATGGCCGGCAGCGGTGTGAAAGTCGGTTCAGGCGTATTGGTGGTAGTCGGTGTGGGGCTCTGCTCAAAGGTCGGAGAAGGGCTGGCCGTGGCTGTGGGTTCGGGCGGGGCTACCTGTCCGGTTCCGCGCAGCACCAGGAAGATCAAGCCACCGCCAATGGCCAGAATGACGAACAGCAGACCTAACGCAAGCGGCAGGCTGAGGCGCAGCTCGGGCAGACGCTGGGAGCGTACGGCTTTGGGGTCTTTCGAAGAAGGCTTGGCGGAAAATGTACGGCCGCATACCAGACAACGCGTGGCGTTTTCCGGTAATTTAGTGCCGCAGGTGGGGCAAAGCATAAAGGAAGAAGATTTGTTATCGGATTTCATAATTTGGTCATTTTCCTATGGTTTCAAAAGCCGAATCATTATACCATTGGCATCCGAGCGGGCAATTGCAGGGAATGCAGGTATGATTAAGCCATGGATCTCTCTCAATCAGTCAGTATTTACATCCACATTCCGTTTTGCAGAAGCCGATGCAGCTACTGCGATTTTAACACATATGCAGGCATGGAGACCTACCTGGCGGATTACACGGCAGCGCTGGAAAAAGAGATCCATTTAGCACGACCGCTGCTGAAAACGGGTGAATTCATCCACACGATTTACTTTGGCGGCGGTACTCCTACCATTCTGCCAGCACATCAATTTGCGCGTATTCTGGACAGCATCCGGAGAGAGTACCTGCTAACGGAAGATGTGGAGATTTCCACGGAAGCCAACCCATTGCTGTTGACGGCCGAGGGCTTGCGGGAGCTGCGCCAGGCCGGTGTGGAACGACTAAGCATGGGCATGCAATCGGGCAACGCACGGGAGCTGAAGCTGCTGGGCCGCCGGCACAGCATGGCCGATGTGATCCAAAGCATGGATTTTGCCAGACAGGCCGGATTCGAGAACATCAACCTGGACCTGATTTTCGGCATCCCGGGTCAGAGCCTGGAAAGTTTGCAGGAGTCGCTGGAAAAAGCACTGGCGCTGCAGCCGGAGCACCTTTCACTCTATTCTCTGACGGTGGAAGACGGCACGCCTTTAGCGCGCATGCTGCGTGATGGGCGGATTCCCGAGCCGGATGCGGATGTGAGCGCGGATATGTATGAATGGCTGATGGATTATCTGCCTCGGCAGGGTTTCGAGCAGTACGAAATTTCCAATTGGTCGCGGGGGGAAGCCAACCGCAGCCGGCATAACCTGCAATATTGGCATAATTATCCTTATTTAGGATTTGGAGCTGGTGCGCATAGTTACTTTGGACACCGGCGCTGGGCAAACGCGGCGGCCATTCCGGATTACATCGAGTGTTTGCAAAGTGCGCAGGATTGGCAGGTTGAAGCACCGCCCGCGGCAGAGCAAGCCAGTCTGTTGACGGATTGGGACGAAATCCAGGAACGCATGATGATGGGGCTGCGGTTGACGGAAGAAGGGGTATGCGCAGTTGATTTCCATGAGCGATTTGGGAAAGATTTGGAAGCTATTTTCCCCAAAGAAATCGCGTCCCTGTTAACCAATGGATTGCTGGAATGGGCCGGCGAGGAGCAAGCACGACGCCTGCGCCTGACCCACAGAGGGCGCATGCTGGGCAATCAGGTTTTTATGCAGTTCATCGAGGGATAAGAGTTAATCGTTGCTTACCACAACCGGGGTGTGATAGACAGTGGTGATATCAATATCTTGCGGGCTGGGCGAGCTCCAGCGATAAATCCACTTGGCGTCATCCGAGCGCATGTTGACACAACCGTGGCTCATGGTGATGCCAAAATTATTGTGCCAATAAGTGCCATGGATGGCATAACCGTGAATTTCGAAATAAGAAACCCAGGGAACCCCCGGCAGCTCGTAGGCTTCCGCATCCGAACGAAGGGTGCCGTCGCCCATGTGAACGGAGGGTTTCTTGCTGCGCACCATGTGGGTGCCGTTGGGCGTATCGGTAGGGATGGCGGCCGGATCGAGCGAAGTGCTGGGCAGGCCGGTAGAAACCAGGGCCTCGCGCACCAGTATATTGCCTTCGTAGGCGCGCAGGGTCTGGTAGTCGATGGAAATCTCGATACGTTTATCGCGCGCTGGAATCTCCGGGCTGATGGGCGCCAGTTCTTCTTCGGTCACCGGGCGCAGGTGCGCGGCGGGTACGTAATAGGAGAGGGTGACCAAACCGTCGCGAATCTCATACCAGGGTTGGCCGTCCTGTCCCTCGATGACGCTGAAGACCCAATGAGTGGAACTGTAATACAGCCGGTAGAACGCTTCCCAGCTGCCGCCGCTGCGGATGCGATAGGCATCGGAATAGGGCACGGTCAACTCCATTAGCTGGCCGGAATCGGGGAAGGTTTCCTGGACTGGATTGAGCCGGTTGCGCACGCTTTGCACGAACGCGCTGTGCATATAGCCGCCCCACACGCGGTACCAGAGCGGGTTATAAGCCGGGCCGTCTTCCGATTCGATGCTGTTATAGATGTTGAGGATGTCGTCCTGAAAGCGCTGGAAGAGGATCTGGCTCTTATCGCTGGGTTCCGAGTAAACGCTGATGGAATCGCGCGTTACGCGGCCTAACTGCATGCTGGACTGCGATAGCGCACCCAGCCCATGCCTGCCAGGCAGGAAGGATGGAAGGGCCAGCGCGGCCATACCGGTGCCCAGTGTTTTGAGGAAATCCCTGCGATTAAATTTTTGGGTCATGTCGGGCATTATACCAAAATAATATGACAAAAATGGTAAGAATTAAATCAAGCTTTGCGCAGCAGGTAACTTGCTTCAGCGCGTTTATAGAAAGAACGAAAAGCAGCGTTCTCTGATAAAGCCTTGTCCAATTGCTGAGAGATGCGCGCCAGATCCGTGGTCGCGGGGGCGGCATGGGCTTTTCCAACCTGACATGCCCCGGCTTCGGTGATCTGGCAGTAGATATCGCCGTGCGCCCACCACCAATCCAGGCCGAATTCCACCGCGGCGCGGTTCTGGCCGAGAGCGGCGGCCAACTGATCCAAGCTGGTCTGGCCGCCGTAGTGGCTGATTGCGTAGCGCAGCAGACCGGACAGGCGCTGCAAGAAGATTTGCGGGTCATCCTGCGGCTGGTCGAGGCGCGCCAGGATGATGCGTTTAGCAGCGGCTTGCCTGAGCACCTGCTGCAGCACCGCCAAATCGGGCGGCGGGGTGAGCAGCGCCAGGGTATGGCAGGGTTCAATTTGCAGGCGGTTTTTAACGGATAGGGGAAGTTGGTTGTTTAGCCCTTCGGCGTAATATTGGACGTTCTCAAATTCGGCAAGCGTGCGCAGAACATCAGCTTTCTCTGGTAGATGCCGTAAATCCAGGTAATCCGTGCTGAAAAGCGGCAGGGCGGGCACAGCCGTTGGGCTTTGCGCCTCACGCGCGTCAATCCATTCCAGCACCACACTTTCCTTGCCCTGGAAGCGGTTCAGGCGTAAGTAGTAAGCCAGGTCGAATTTGCCCTGCGGGAGCGCCTGGTCGCGGGCGTTCCACCATAACACTTCCTGCGTCTCGCCCTGGTCATTGCGCACGATGACTTTTTTGTGCAATTCATTTTTTCCTAAGGGAAAATCATTTTCGATTTCAAGATTGCGGGTGACCAACACGGGCGGCGGATTGCCGGAGCCGAAAGGCGCCAGTTGATCGATTTCCTGAACCAAAGCGGGGTTGAGATTGGAAAGGGGCAGATAAGTGTCAATTTGCAGCTGCTTCTCGGCGGGCAGACCTTCGGCCGCACGTTCGACCGATTGGGACAGGGCAGCGCGGAAGGGTTGGAGCTGCTCGGCGGACAGCGACAATCCGGCTGCCATAGGGTGGCCGCCGAAGGTACGCAGATGTGCGGCATTCTCGCGGATAGCCTGGATGATGTTGATGCCCTCCACGGAGCGCACCGAACCGGCGGCGGTGTCGCCTTCCAGGTTGAGCAGGATAACGGGTTTGTTGAAATCCTCGGCCAGATGGCTGGCGGCAATGCCGACCACACCTCTTTCCCAGCCGGAGCGCGCCAGCACCAGGGCGGCATAGCGCCCCAGGGCAGGTTCCTGCGCCAGCATGTCGCGCGCGGACTGGTACACCCCTTCCACGGCCAGCTTGCGCTGGCTGTTGAGGTCCTCCAGCTGGTTGGCAACCTGTTCCAGAAAGGATTTGTCGTGAGAAAGTAAAAATTCCACCACAACGTTGGCATCGTCCAGACGGCCGGCCGCGTTCATGCGTGGGCCGATGGTGAAGCCGATCAGGCTTTCGTTGAGGCCGCCGCCGCGGTAATCCGCGCTGGAGAGCAGCGCCTGCAAAGCTGGGCGCAGGTCGCTGCGCATCAATTCCAGGCCAAGCTGGGTGTAATAGCGGTTCTCACGGCTGAGGTCGGCCAGGTCGGCCACGGTGCCCAGCGCCACCAGGTCAAGGAAGGCATCGGCGTCTTCAGGATGGCTTTGCATTTCGTAGAGAGCGCGGATGAGCTGGTAAGCGGTGCCGACCCCGGCCATATCCTGCATGGGGTTTTCATCAGGCAGCAGGCGCGGGTTGAGCAGCGCCAATGCCGGCGGCAGTATATCGGGCGGGGTGTGGTGGTCGGTCAGGATCACGTCCAGTCCCTGCGCGGCGGCGTACTCCAATGATTCCACTTCAGAGATGCCGGTGTCGCAGGTAATCAATAAATCCAGCCCTTCCTTCATAAATTCCTGCAGGTAGGGCAGGCGGATGCCGTGCGATTCACGCGCACGGTTGGGGACATGGTAGCGTACTTGCGCGTCGGCGCGGCGCAGACCGTCCACCAGCAGGGCGGTGGAGGTTTGGCCGTCCACGTCAAAATCGCCCCAAATACCGATAGTTTCGCCATTGTGGATGGCCGCCTGAACACGCGCGACAGCCTTGTGCATATCCAGGAAGTCAAAGGGCGAGGCGGGCGTATAAGCGCGCGGATTGAGGTAGGCCTGGGCCTGCGGCAAAGAATCGATGCCGCGCTGGGTCAGCTGCTCGGCCAGCAGGATGTTGCCGCTGAAAGCTGCGGAAATTTCCGGCGAGGCGCTGACGGGTTGGGGATCAAGCCATTTCATGCTTTGCCTCAAAAAGCGATCTCATCCCCGGCTTCAAAGTCCAGGCTGCCCAAGAGTGCGTCCAAATCCAGTTCAGGCTCGGTTTCCATTCCTTCTATGTCCGACAGGCTGCCAGCGTTCTCGCCGCGCTCGCACAGCGAGCGGTAAACGCAGTATTTACAGCGGCGCTTATCATCAGTGAGGGGAAAATCGCCCAATTCCAACGCAGCGATTTCGGCTGCCAGGGTTTCCAGATTTGAGCGATTCTCAGCGTGTTTTTGCGCGTCATAATTGAAAGTAAGGGTGTTTTCCAACGCTTGGCGCACGTAAACGTAAGTCATTTCAATGGATTCTGGTGATAAAGAAATATCCGGCAGGAAATTATGGGCCGATTCCAGCGCGGCAAAGGGATACAGCACGGTCTGCATGCGGTCGCTGACCTTGCTGCGCTGCGGCTTTTTCTTGGCTGTCTTCCAGTCCAGGATGAGCAGGCGGTTATCAGGTGTAAGCGCCAGCAGGTCATAGACCGCCACGGCCTGGTAGTCTCCCAACGGAACGCGCACACGGAACTCGGGGAAAGTCTGGCTGAATTCCTGTTGGCTGTAAAAGGCCAGAAAAATACGGAACCAGCTTTCCACGTCGGGGTCGTTGATGCTCTCCAGCAGGGCTTCTTCGGGCAGGCCGCTCAGGTATTGGTAAACCAGTTGGTGAAAGCGCGTGCCAAGCTCCAGTTCGTGCTCCCATTCCAACACCGGTTCGCTTTCCTCAGCCGGCCAACGCTGTTTGAGCAGGTATTTCAGCTCAAAGCGGCGCGGGCAATCTTGATAATCCTGCAGGTTGTTGGCGCTGAAGACGAAATCAGGGTTGATAGTCATTATTGCTGCTCCAAATAAGTGCGCAGGGCGGCCAGGGGAACGGCTTCGGTGCAGTCGCCGCGTTGGCCGGTGTTGCGCGTGATAACCAGCTCGCGGCGCGCGCGCGTGATGCCGACGTACAGCAGGCGCAGGCGCTCGCTGGCGTAATCCAGGCGGGCGTCCAGGGTGGCCCGACCTTCCGGCTGGCGCATCCCCAGGCGGTCATGCACGGCCAGGGCTTTTAGCTGGGCGATCATCTCGGCTTCCAGGTTGAGGCGGTCACGCACGAACCACTTCTCGGACATGTAATTGTCCTGCGGCTGGGCGGAGGGGAAGTCGTAATTATTGACCGACAACAGATAGACGCGGTCCCATTCCAGACCCTTGGCTTTATGCATGGTGGAAATGACGGCCTGGCCCTGGTAGTTGTCCGGGTCAAAGCCGGTTTCCTCACTGCTGAAGCCGTACAGGCGGAAGCGGTTCTGGGCGATTTCGTCCAGCTGCTGGCAGAAATCGGGCAGCTGCGCGTTTGGCTCCAGGCCCGCGTTGCCGCCCAACAGGATGGCCAGCTTATATGCTAATGCCAGGTCGGAAGGTTCTGTGAACAAGTGCATGGAGATGGTCATGACCAATTGGTCGATAGGCAGTAGCACGGCACCCTGCCAGCGGCGCAGTTCATGCAGAGCCTGGTGAAAGAGCACTTCGGGTGTGAGCTGGTCCGGGCCGCTGATTTCTTCAAGCGGGATTTCGGCGGAAGGCGCGAATAGCGTTTCGGGCGCTTCCTGCTGGTTGACCAGCGCGCGAAGCGCGCGGGAGTGAGGCTTGATCACCTTTTCGCCATAACGCAGGGAGCCGATGGCCAGCACGGCATCCGCCAGCTTGCGTTTGGAGGAAGGAGTTGCATAAAATCCCAGGACAGCCGCCAGAACCTGGGCAGCGTCGCGCGTGGCTTTGCTGCTGCGCAGCAATTCCAGGCAAGGTACCTTCATGGCGGTAAGCTGCTCGACGATCTCCGCGCCGCGGGCGTTGCGCGGCACCAGGATGGCGAGTGTACCCTGTGGATTTTCTGCCAGCCATTTGCGCGCGCTGTTGGCTACCAGGGTGATCTCTTTATCCGGCTGGAGGTTCTCATTATAAATAATGATGTTGTCGGGCGTGTCAGGCGGGTTGGGCTGCGGGTCGCCGGGCGGAGTGGGGTGGATGTAAGGTTTGGAAAGTGTATCGCGCAGCTCCAACACAGGATGCTGTTCCTGTGACCAGCGGTTGAGATAATTAGCCAGGTCAATGATGGCGGGGGCGGAACGACCGGAATACTGCAGGTCGCTGGGGACGACGTCCTCGCGCTGCAGATATTCGCGCAGCAGGCGCGGCTCAGCGGTGGTGAAGGTTTCGAAGATAGCCTGGTTGGGGTCGCCCACGCGCACCCAGTTGCCATCATCCCCGCACAACAGACCCAGCAGCTTCTCCTGAATGAGACTGCTGTCCTGGGCTTCGTCTTCCAGAATGGTTGGCCAGCGATGACGCAGTTTTTGCAGGTATTCGGAATTGTTGCGCAGCACGCGATATGCCAGGCGGATGAGGTCCTCAAAATCCACCGCGCCGCGGAAACCAAGTGCCTGCTGGTAGGCGGCGTAGAAGCTGTAACCCATTTCCAACAAGGGAAAGTCATCACCCGCTTTCTTCTCTTTATCCAGCTGGGCACGGATCATTTCCGGCGTAAGTTCATAATCCTTGGCCTGTTTGATAAAATTGCCGGCCAGGGAAGCCAGGGATTCATTCCAGCGTTTCCCCAAGCGTTCGGGATCCTGATTCTCGGCGGTGTAGGCTTGAATGAAATCCGGGTGAGTGCGCTTCCAGTTATCCACTATCACGTTGAGGATATCCGACGCGGCGCGTTCGTCAATGATAGCAAAGCGGTTGTCCAGCCCGGCCATGCCTGGTTCCTCGCGGATAATGTCGAAGGCCAAGCCGTGCAGAGTGCGCACGCGGTAACCGATGCCGGGCAGCAGGTCAAATTCACGCAGGAAACTGGCTATACGGCTGGAAAAATTATCCACGGCCGAGTTGACCAGCGTGACGATCAGGACCTCCTGGTCTTCGGCCAGGTCTTCACTGGCCACCAGGCGGGCAGCCAGATATGATAGCGTGTGGGTTTTGCCGGAACCGGGCACAGCGGCGATGCCCATTTTGCCGCCGCGATACGCAATGACCTCATCCTGTCCGGGGCGCGGCTTAAACACGGGCGTCCTCCCGGGCGGAGAAACTGCGTTTGCGCAGGGTTTGGAAAGCTTGCAGCAGCGGGCCGCGCTGCTCGGAGCCGCGCTCGTTGACCTGCACGGAACAGACAATGATTTGTTGGCGGCAGCGGTTGAGCAGACCGGCCACCACGCGCTGCATGTGCTCCTGATTGGCCTCGAAGTCCTGTGAATAGGTCCAGGCGGTGCCCGGCTGCCATTCACGCCGCAGAATGTAAGGGTTGGTGAGGGGTTGGTTGAGGCGTTCCCACCAGCCCAGACTGCCGACATCCAGCCAGAATTGGACTGTGACCGGGCGGTTTTCCATCAGAAAACTGTGCGCGGGCGCGATCAGAACGGCGTCTTCAGGGATCTCCCGGCGGGTCATGAAAGCGGCCGGCAGCAGCCCGGCTTCCACGGTGCGGATGAATTCCAAGCCGGCGGAAACCTGATCCATATCATAGGCCGCGCTGAGGAACTGGCGGAAGGATTGGATGGAAGCGATCAACTGGGCAATGCGTTCGGCCGCGTCAAAATCGGCAAACAGCCCGAAGCCTTTTTGCGATAGGCGTTCCCCGAACAGGCGGCTGATGAAGATATCCAGCGGCAGGGGATCAGCCTGTGCATAATTGACCAGCCAGGCGCGTAATTCTTCCAGCTTTTTTCCAAAAGCAAAGCTGATGCGTTCCTGCATGCGCGGGTTGGTGAGGGCGTCGAAGGATTTCAGGCCATCTGCCCGGGCATGCGGAGAATAAAGCGTCTGGGCGATCAGGTCAGCACGGATGATATCCAAATCCGGCAGGGCCAGCATGAGCGCGTCACGCAGCTCAAAGTGTGAAACAGACATCTCCCAGGCCGGGTGGGCCAGTTTGGCGAAGGTCAGCACGGCTTTGACGGCCGGCTCTTCCAGGTACATACGCGAGGGGCGCGCGCTGCGGCTGGCGATGCCTTGTTCCTGCAGGAGCTGGGCAAGCGAGAACTTGAGTGCGTCCGAGAGATAGGGGGCCAGAACGACGATGTCGCCGGCGGAGGCTGTGCCGGTATCCAGCAATTCGCGAATGCGCGCCACCACACCGGAGAGCATTTCCGGGTAGAAGCGGTAATCCGTCAGCGTCAGGGCGGGAGAGAAATCCGGATTATCCGGCGGTGCCGGTTCGTGACGGATGCAGGCACCCAGGGCCCGGTTGAGGGCTTGAACTGGTTGGGCGGGCTCTTCCTGTTGGTTGAACTGGACCTGCTGTTGGCATAGGGCGCTCAGCGATTGCGCGCTGATGGGGTCGGCTCCCAGGAAAGTGCGGTAGCCGCCGCTTTCGTCCATCACGAGTAAGGCCGATTGCGAACGAGGCAGCCAGGCACGCAGCAGGTCGTGCGCAGCAGGCACATCCTCTTCCAGGTTGTCGTAGATCAGGTTGGGAAAATAGGTGTGGAAGTAATCCTGGCAGAGCGGCAATGGCCAGACATGATCCAGAAAGGTTTGCATCTGCAGGGAATAATCCAGCAGGTTGTGTTCCAGGCAGTATTGGCGGAATTCAAGGGCACACTGCTGGGTTTGGTCCAAGGCGGGCAGCATCGACGGATCAAGGTTCTGGTCCGATTTCAGCCGTTGAGCGATTCCCGTCAGCGGAAAGCGCACCACAGCTGCCTTGTTGAGGTTGTCGATGATCTGGCTGTAGATACGGTTTTTATCGATGGTGACGGAGTTGAAGTAGCCCTGTTCCAATTTGGGATCAACTACGCGGGACATGACGTATTGGGCGGTTTCCAGCGAAAGAAAATAAGGCGGAAGGTGAGGCGCGTGGAAACCGGCGGCTTTGCCCGCCAGCGGCCAGAACAGGCCGGTCAGGCGGCGGGCCAGACCACCCAGCGTGATTATGGAAGGCAGGCTGCCGCGATATGCGTGGTTTTCACGCAGGAATTTTTCATAGGGAAGACCCAGGCTGCGCTGGGGTACCAGCACTAAAATCTGGTGGCCGGGAACCTGTGCCAACAGACGCTCCAAACGCCCGATGGCGGCACTGGTCTTTCCGCTGCCGGCTGGACCGGAAATGAAAATCGAGCCCGGCAGCGGGGCTTCAATCACGGATGTCTGTTGTTCGGTGTAAATATATTCGGCCATTGTGTGCAATCTATGACAGCAGAAATTGGTTTAAACGCTGCAGCCAGCGCGGTTTGCTGCCTATAGATATTTTACTCAATGGGGGTATTCTGAACAGCATCAATATGATAAAAAAGACTATGTAAATCAGGGGGAGCAGGATATCGCCCTTGGAAGCGATGAAATAATGCCAAAGAACCAGAGCCATGATGGGATAAGCCAGGCGGTGCAGGCGCTGCCAGTTCTTGCCCATCCTTTTTTGCAGCCTGCGCAGGGAAGTGACGGCCAGAGGCAGCAGCAGAATTAGCGCAATCAGGCCGATTTGGATGAAGAACTTCTGTCGGATTTCGGGCAGGATCCAACTTAAGTTGAACTCAAAATCCAATCCTGCGAAAATGAGAAAATGAAGAGCGGCATAGGCAAAGGCGGCCAACCCCAGTGTTTTTCGCATGGGCAGCAGGGCGCTCAGCCCAAACAGGGTTCGCAGCGGCCTGCAGGCCAGTGAAGCCAGCAGCAAGATGACCGCAGTGCGTCCGGTACGCTGGGTAAGGGCTTCAATGGGGTTGGCACTCAGACTGCCGTTGTGCCATTCGACCAGCAAAACCGCCAGCGGGAGCAAGCATAGGAATGCAGTGATGAGCTGTCCGCGAGTTGGTTTCATAACTTAGTAATTGAGCGACAGGTCCATGCCGTCGTAGAGAGATGCGACTTCTTCCTCATAGCCGTTGAACATGAGGGTGTCGATACGCCCGCTATTGCCGATGCGGCGCTCGGTTGCCTGCGACCAGCGCGGATGGGGCACGTTGGGGTTGACGTTGGCATAGAAGCCGTACTCGCTCGGGCCGGATGCCATCCACAACGAGGTAGGTATTTCACCCACCAGGTCGATCTTGACGATGCTCTTGATGGATTTGAAGCCGTACTTCCAGGGCACCACCAGGCGCAGCGGAGCGCCATTCTGCGGGCTGAGGTCGCGGCCATACAAACCGGTTGCCATGATGGTCAGGTCGTGCATGGCTTCGTCCAGGCGCAGCCCTTCGATGTAAGGGAAAGGGAAGAAGGAATTGCGCTGGCCGGGCATCTGGTCAGGGTCGTAGAGCGTCTCAAAGCGCACAAAACGGGCGTCCGAGGTGGGCTCAACGATCTCGAGCAGCTTGTGCAGCGGGAAACCGATCCAGGGAATGACCATGGACCAGGCTTCCACACAGCGCATGCGGTAGATGCGCTCTTCCTGGTCGAACAGCGATTTGAGCTCATCGATGTCGAAGGTGCGCGCGTTGTTGACGTAACCGCCAACCTGCACGCTCCAGGGCGAGGTCTGAAAATTCTGTGCCAGGCGGGTAGGTCCGCTCTTATCGGTGGAGAATTCATAATAATTCGTGTAGCCGATGATATCGTCGTAAGTCGTTAAGGCGTTGCCCATTTCATCACTGCTGCTGCCGGCGGAGGGCAGCGGCAGGCTGCTGGTGGGCTGAGCGGTGGGTCCGGCCGCAGTCTGGCCGCCGCATGCGCTCAAATATAAGGAAGCGGCTGCCATCGTCAGGGTATTCTTGATGAAGCGCCGACGGGAGAGATAAAGCGCTTCCGGTGTGATCTCAGAAGAATTTATGGGTTTGCTCATGCGAGCATCCTTCCATTTTTATTTCGGCTGATATTAATCCAGGAGCCAATAGGCGATTTCATCCATGTGGATGGTGAAACCGGGTGTTTGGGTGGAATTGATAAAGAGACCGAAATGACCATCCGCGCTCAGGCTGCCGTCGTTGATCTCGGTCAGAAATTGGTTATTGACATACAGGCGGATGACAGAACCCTTGACCCAGATACCCAGGGTGTTGGTCTGGTTGGAGCCGCTATTGATGGCTTTGCTGGAAGGAAAATTCAGCAGCATGGTTGAGCCGCCGCTGTCCCAGCGGCGCAGGTCGTATTGGCCGCCGCAGGTCAGGGTGTAATAATATCCACGCCCATCCTCATAATCCGGCGCGCGCACCACTAGTCCGTATTGGTCATTGGCTGAACAGTCTTCTACTTCGAAGGTGGCCTCCAGGTAGGCGTCCTTAAAACTGAGGTAGGTTAGCCACCAGATAAAACCAGATGTGCTGGACTGGTTGACCACCGTCAGTTTTCCGTTGCCCTGCGAGAAAGTGGCGCTGCCGATTTCCACCGGGCCGTCATCCAGGCTCCAATTCTTGCTGTTGGAAAGCGTGTCCTGCCAGTCTGGGTCGCCAAGGACGCTCTTGGGATCGTTGGCGGGCGGAGTTTGCGTGGCGGTAGGGGAAGGCTGAATTTCAGGCGTGAGAGTAGCCTGAGCAGCTTCTATAGTGGCCTGCAGGGCAGTTTGCGTGAAAGCTACGGCCACACCTGCGGCAATTTCTGTGTCATTGGTGGAAGAAGGAAAACTGATCGTACAGGCAACAGACACCAGGATCAAAACAATCAGGGGAAACGTTTTTTTCATAGGCACCTCGGAATTATCTATCTTGATTATAGCGGAATTGTTCGGTGGATTTTTGTAAAAGAAATATAAACAGGACAATCATGTATAATGCAATTGCCGCATGAATGAACAAGCCTCTTCACGAATTTTAGCAGTCGATTGGGGTGCCAAACGAATTGGCCTGGCGCTCAGCGACCCAACCCGCACCATCGCCTCCCCTTTGACGGTGCTGACGCACATTTCGCGGGCTGAGGATGCCGCGTCTATTTTGATCACTGCGGCTGAGAAAGGCGCGAACTTGATTTTAATAGGGGTGACCTACGACGATGAGCAGCAGCTGACCCCTTCCGGACGCAGTGCGCAGCGTCTGGCGGAAGTCATAAAAATGCGGGGCTCGATTGAGGTGCAGTTATATGATGAATCTTTCAGCACCCAAACCGCGCGTGAATCGCGCCTGTTGATGGGTGTGCCGAAAAACAAGCGCAAAGGGCATTTCGACGCCATTGCGGCAGTGGTTTTCCTGCAGCGATTTCTGGATGAGGGTGTATGAGTAAACCAAAAGATGACCATTTAAAGCTGATATTCTGGATCCTTTTAGGACTTCTGATCGTATATGGGTCTATTTATCTGGCCAGTGTGCTGGTACCCAGGCAAGCCGAAGAGGATTTTGGCAGAGCCGATCCAGGGTTGACTTACGTGCAACGCTTTTTGTATTCCGTACGTTTGGAGCTGGACAAAGATGAACTGCTGCAGCCGGCAAACTCACAGGGAGAGGAAATGATCTTCCGCATTCCCTATGGCCAATCGGCTGGGCAGATCGCGGCAGCCCTGAAAGAACAGGGTCTGATTCGTTCAGCGGAAAGTTTTACCAATTTGCTGGTCTATTCCGGCACGGATGACCAAATTCAGGCGGGCATTTACCGGCTTAACCCGAGCATGAACAGCTTTACCATTGCGAGCCATATTGTGGATAACAACCCGCAGGACGTGGTTTTTAGCTTCCTGGCCGGCTGGCGCGCCGAGGAAATCGCGGCGCTGCTGCCTTTCTCCGGGCTATCGGTCAGTGAAGCCGAATTTCTCAGCGCGGTGCAGCACCCTGCGGATGAAGGCCTGGGTTATGAGAGCCTGGAGGGCTATCTTTACCCGGATGAGTACCAGCTGCTGCGCAGTGCCGAAGCGGCTGACCTGACCACGGCTTTTGTGCGCCATTTCTACAACCAACTGCCGGAAGGCTATGAAGATTTATTGGCGGCCAAGGGCTTGACGCTGGAAGAGGCAGTCATCCTGGCTTCCATCGTGCAGAAGGAAATGATGCTCGATAGCGAAGGGCCGCAAATCGCGGGCGTGTTCCTCAAGCGCCTGGCGGCGGATATACCGCTGCAGAGCGATCCGACCGTGCAATATGCGCTGGGATATGATGCGGAAAGCGCCAGTTGGTGGAAAAACCCGCTTAGCGCGGCGGATTTGAAAGTGGATTCGCCCTATAACACATATGTGAATGTGGGCTTACCGCCTGGGCCGATCTGCAACCCCAGCCTGACAGCCTTGATGGCGGTGTTGAATGCCTCCGACAGCCCATATTTATATTTCCGGGCAGCCTGCGACGGCTCGGGAACGCACGTCTTTTCACGTACATATGAGGAGCATTTGGCCGCGGCCTGCGAGTAAGCGGTTTATTAAACCTCGATGGTGTCATTCCGAACCCTGAGGGGTGAGGAATCTCGGCCAGATTGCTTTATAATGCCAGGCACTCTTTAAAGGGTGCAGGCGAATGCTGACCTAATTTTTGGCAAAGCATTGGGCTGGCCGGAATCGTCACTATCTACTTGTTCCGATGACATCTTGACATTGTCTCATAACAAGTGTCTTTGCTTATCGTTTTTGCGATAAGCTCCGACCTGACCCTTGCCCTGAATTGGGCATCAATTCCAATTTGGCTAATCTTTCAGGGGGGCAATACCAGCCAATGGCTGAAATATACATATACACAGTCAAGAATGATTAACCTTCCACTTCTTTTCGTTGATTGTTGGGCTGGATGAAACCCTCACCCCTGGCCCTCCCCCTGAATTTTGGTAACCGCTCCAATTTGGCAGCCTTTCAGGGGGAGGGAGTGGACGCGGAGGAATAATCGACCTTCGCAAATATGTCGGTCAGGAATGCTTGATAGAGTACTTAAAGACGAAAAAACGCGCATGACTGATGCGCGTTTTTTTATCAAGTAAGTTTTACGAATTAGAAGCGTTTCTCGATCTCGCTCCAGTCCACCACGTTCCAGAAATTCTCAACGAATTCTGCACGGCGGTTCTGGTATTTGAGATAGTAGGCATGCTCCCAAACGTCGATGCCCAACAGGGGGGTCAGGCCGGAGGAAACCGGGGAATCCTGGTTGGGCGTGGTGGCCAGCACCAGCTTACCGGATTTATCCTTGGCTAACCAGCCCCAGCCGCTGCCGAACAAACCGACTGTGGTGGTGCTCATCTTTTCCTTGAAAGCGTCAAAGCTGCCAAAGGCTGCGTCGATGGCCTTGGCCAAAGCGCCGCCGGGTGCGCCGCCGGCATTGGGTTTGAACTGCGTCCACCACAGGTTGTGATGGAAGTAACCGCCGCCGTTATTGCGGACAGCCGTGCGCACGTCTTCGGGCACCTTGGAGAGGTCGCTTAAAATGTCGGCGATGTCCTTGTCGTAGAACTCGGGGTATTTCTCGAGGGCCGCGTTGAGCTTGGCCGTGTAACCGGCGTGGTGTTTGTCATGATGAACTTCCATGGTCTTTGCATCCATGTAAGGTTCAAGCGCATTATAATTGTAGGGTAATTCAGGTAATTGGAAAGCCATTTTATTTCTCCTGTATTTTTATTAGATCGATAAATTTATTCTATAGGTCGGCAGAACGGCTGTCAATGAAAAATAGCAAACTCTATCAATACGTTAATAAAAACGCGGCCGCGTTCGGCCTGTTCATCGCGATCATGGCTGTCTCCACAGCGGCCATCTTTATCCGATTGGCCCAGCAGAATTTATCTTCGCTGGTGATTGCCACTTACCGCCTGGTTCTGGCTACCCTGTTTCTGGCGCCTTTCTCTATTTCCAAGGTTCGCAAAGAAAAGCACCTGATCACAAAAAGCGACCGCAATTTGTTGGCTCTTTCGGGTGTGCTGTTGGGATTGCACTTTGCCAGTTGGGTTACTTCGCTGGAATTCACCAATGTGGTGTCTTCCACGGTGTTAGTGACCACTTCGCCGGTATGGGTGACGCTGTTCTCCCCGCTGGTATTAAAGGAGCGGTTGCCGAAAGCTTTCACCTTCGGCTTACTTATTGCCGTGGCGGGCATTTTGATGGTCTCTTTCAGTAATGTGTGCGGGGTACCCGCAGGAGAATTGCAGTGCAGCCTGACGGGAAACCTGCTGGGACGGGAAGCACTGAAAGGCAATTTCCTGGCACTGGTGGGTGCCTGGTGCGCCAGCGCGTATATGATGTGCGGGCGCAAGGTGCGCAGCCACCTTTCCAACCAGAGCTACAGTTTCATTGTCTATGCGGTCGCCGCACTCACTTTGTTGGTCATCTCCATAGCCAGCCGTCAAGCGCTGCTGCAGGTGCGCGGGCATGACTGGATCTGGCTGGTGCTGCTGGCGCTCATCCCGCAAATTGTGGGGCACTCGCTGCTCAACTGGGCGCTGGGTAAATTGCCGGCGGCTTACGTATCGCTGTCGCTGTTAGGTGAACCGCCTGGTTCGGCGGTGTTGGCTTTTATTTTCTTAGATGAAAAACCGACCCTGCTGCAGGTGATCGGGTCGGTTGTCATTATTTACGGTATTTACCGCGCCAACAAACCGCAGCGCAAGCAAATTGAGGCGGAAGTCGAAATTATCCCTTGAAATATTTTCCGGCCTGCCAATCCTGGGCGGGGGAGACACGGTTATAAGTGATGTTCAGCTCCTTGAGCCAGGTGCTCAATTCGGCTTTGACAGCGTCCGGTTTCATGCGCCAACGCCAGTTGCCTGCAGTGGTGGCCGGCAGATTCATACGCGCGTATCCGTCTAAATTGAGGAAGTCCTGCATGGACGCAATGGCGAAAACCGCTACGGAAGCCCAAATACCGCGCAGCATAGCATACACAACCCTGCTCTGGGGCGGATAACCCAGGTAGCTCAGGCAGAAACGCTGTTCGTGTTTGGGGGCGTGCGCGAACCAGGAGCGGGTGGTATCGTTATCATGTGTGCCGGTGTAGGCCACACAGTCAACCGGGTAGGTATGCGGCAGAAATTCATGGTCGGCGTTTTCCCAAAAGGCAAATTGGAGCAGGCGCATGCCGGGCAGGTGGTAACGTTCGCGCAGTTCGACAACATCCGGTGTAATAACGCCCAAATCCTCGGCGATGAAGGGCAGCTCGCCCAATTCCTTCTCGATGACGTCAAACAGGCTCTTGCCGGGTCCATCCACCCATTCGCCTACCTCGGCGGTCTTGGACCAGGCTGGAATCTTGTAATACCCGGCGAACCCGCGGAAGTGGTCCAGGCGGATGATATCCACAGTTTTCAGGGTGGCGGCTACGCGCTGGATCCACCACTGGTAGCCTTCTTTTTTATGTTCCTGCCACTCATATAGCGGATTGCCCCACAGCTGACCAGTCTTTGAGAAAAAGTCTGGCGGAACACCGGCCATGAAAGTAGGCCGGCGCTCCTTATCGAGCATGAACAGGTGCGGGTTGGCCCAAACATCGGCGCTGTCAAAACCCATGAAGATGGGAATGTCGCCAACGATGCGCACGCCGTGCTGATTGGCATACGCCTTGAGGGCGGCCCACTGGCGGAAGAACAAGAACTGGAAGAAAGCCTGCATCTCCACTTCGTGGCTGTGTTCTTCTTCGAAGTCCAAGAGTGCCTGGGGATCGCGTAAACGGTAAGGGGCAGGCCAGTCGCTCCAACTGATCAATTTGAAGCGCTCGCGTAGCGCCATGAACAAGGAGAAATCTTCCAGCCAATAGGTATTATCTTTCTTGAACTGATCGAATTCTCCTGCCAAATCGGACTTAGGATCAGCTTTGAAATTGGCATAAGCCTGCTCGAGGCGCACGCGTTTCCAACGGCGTACGCGGTCAAAGGCCACTGAGGAAACCGGAAAGTGCGGACAATCCGCCAGGTCTTTGGCTTTGAGCAGTTTGATGCGCTTCAGTTCGTCCAGGTCAATGAAAAGCGGATTGCCGGCGAAAGCGGACAAGCCCTGATAAGGTGAATCGCCATAACCGGTGGGGGTAAGCGGCAGCACCTGCCATAAGCCCGTGCCGGATTTGTAAAGGAAATCCACCCATTGGTAGGCTTCCTTACCCAATCCGCCGATGCCGTGTTTACCGGGCAGACTGCTGATGTGCAATAGTATTCCGCTGGAACGTTCAAACTTCATATCTCCCTGCCTTTCTATTCTTACCGCTCTTCCCAATCTCAACTTCTATAATAATTCTATTCCAAAAGATCCTGGTAAAGTTGCAGGTATTTTTCGGCCGAATTTTCCCAGGAAAAATCCTGTGCCATGGCACGCAGTTGTATGCGGCGCCACTGGTCTTGATCGCGATAAGCCAGCAACGCTTTCCGTAATGCCGTGCTGAATGCTTCCGCACTGGCATGATCGAACAGGAACCCGGTGCGGGTGTCATCGGACGCGTTGTTAATGGTATCGCGCAAGCCGCCCACGGCACGCGCCAGGGGAATGCAGCCGTAGCGCATGGCGATCATTTGCGAAAGCCCGCAGGGTTCGTAGCGTGAGGGCATCAGGAAGACATCACCGCCGGCGTAAAGCTTGTGGGAAAGAGAGGCGTTGAATTCCAGGAAGACGCGCAAGCGTTCGGGATAGCAGCTTTGCAATTTGGTAAAAGTTTTCTCGTATTCGGGATCGCCGGTACCCAGCACAATCATGTTCCAGTCCAGGTCGGTGAGCTGGGGAATGGCGGCCATCAGCAGGTCGGTGCCTTTCTGGATGTCTAGGCGGGTTACGGCCACCAACAACGGGCGCTCGTCCTGCGGGTCAAAACCGGCTAATTCCAGCACTGCGGATTTGTTGGCCTTTCTGGCTTCCAGATCTTCTGCGCTAAAATTGTTTGTCAAATGCATGTCGCTGAGGGGATCCCATTTTTGGGTGTCGATACCGTTTAGGATCCCGCTGGTGCGGTATTCATTTTCACGGAAAAAGCCTTTTAACCCGTTACCGAATTCCTCTTCCTTCAATTCCTGCGCATAGGAAGGAGACACGGCCGTAATGTGATCTGCGGATTGCAAACCTAAAACTAAGGGAAAGTGCAGCGACCAGGACGGTAAATTGCCTGTTGGCGGCAGGGGCGGAATGCCAAATTCATCCAGCACTTCGCCTGTGCCGGCGCCCATAAAGGGCAGGTTGTGGATGACCAACAGGGAACGTGTGCGGCTAAAAAATGAGTGCTCGCGCAGCGCATGGCGCAGCTGGTAAACCGCCACAGCGGTATGCCAATCATTGGCGTGGATCACATCCGGCTGCCAGTCCAGCAGGCGGGTCAATTCCAGGCTGGCCAGCGAGAAAAAGATGTACTTGCGGGCATCCTGAAGGGGCGAAGCGCTGTACACGTTGGAATAGCCGCCCGCACGGCCGGCGCGGCGGATGAAATAATACGGCACACCGTTGTGCGTGTGCATGAAGACCGACCCTTTGGCGCTGCCTTTTTTCTTGGGAACCTTCAGGTCGGTGACTTTGGTAAAAACAGACTGGTCCACATTGATGGATTGATGAAAAGGCAGCCCCACGCGGATGTCCAGCGGCCTTCCGTTTTTTTGAGCAGTGGCGGCCAGGGCGGCCGGCAGTGAACCGGCATAATCACCCAGACCGCCGACTTTGTAAAAAGGTTCAGCTTCAGACGCCAGAAATAGAATTTTCAGGGGCGCATCTTGACTGGCTGACATAGGCCTAATGATTTTCTACGATTTCAATGTAATCCTTGATAATTTTCTTGCCGTCCGCGGCACCCAGCAATTGGATCAGGTCGGCGATGAGCAAGGATTTCTCTTCAGCGTCCTTCTCGCTCCAGGTACGGGCTTTCACTTCCAGGAAGAAGCCCAGCGTGGGTTTTTTGATTTCGTCCACGTTGATGAAGAACTCTTCACCCTTGTATTCCACCAGGTAGCGCAAGCGGTCCTTTTCCACTTCCGTCAGAGAAACGGGTTTGAAGTATTCGCGATAGAAACGCAGGCTCTGGTCGGCCGGCGCGATGAAGCGGCTGCGGGAGAGCATGATTTCCTGCGGGAAATGGTGTTCGCGCGTGGCTCCGATCAGGGTCAGGCGTGAGCGTACCTGCGAGATGGAACCGTTCTTTTCAATAAAATGGTCTTCGCGGAAGCGCAGGCGGCCTTCGTCTTTATCCTCAAAGTAGAGATAGGTATCGTATTCATGATAGTGGCGCTTGCGGATGGTCTTGAGTGCGCCGCTTTCCAGTTTTTCTACGATCGGCGCCGGATCTTCGATGGCAACCTTAGTTTGTACCTCAAACGACTCTTCCTGGCTGGCGCCGCCGATGGCGATCAGCTTGGAGAGGATGGATTTCTCGCGCTTGACGATAAATTTATCGATTTTTGCGGCAATGACCTGACTCTCTTTGATCAAAGCTTCTTCGTCAATGCCGGGAATGACGTGATCGACCATGATCCACTTGCCGTTAACCAGCATATCGGAGACATCGGTGGCCTTTCCGGCATAGACGATCTGCGAGTAAACGCCGTTTTCATCGTGGCGGAAAGCCGGGCTGTTATGGATGGTCGCCAGATTGAACAGGATCAGGTCGGCGCGCTTGCCAACTTCCAATGAACCGGTCAGGTGATCGATGTGCATGGCTTCAGCGCCCATGCGGGTGGCCATCACCAGCGTCTGGACGGCAGGTATGACCGTGGGGTCGCCGCTGGAACCCTTAGCCAGGAAGGTTGCCAGGCGCATTTCTTCGAAGAAGTCCAGGTCATTGTTGGAGGCGGTGCCGTCCGTACCGATGCCGACCTTCAATCCAAGGTCTAACATGCTGGTAACCGGGGCAATTCCTGAAGCCAGCTTCATGTTGGATGAAGGATTGTGTGCCACACCGACATTGGCATGCTGCAGCGTGCGGATCTCGCCTTCGTCAATGTGCACACAGTGCGCGGCAATAGTTTTGGCTTCAAACACGCCCTGTTTCTTGGTGTAAGGCACCACAGGCATGCCATTATCACGGCGCATATCTTCCACTTCTTCCTTGGTTTCAGCAATGTGAATGTGCAGGGGGATGTCGTATTCCAGCGCCAGTTCCGTGCAGGCTTTGAGGATCTCAGGCGGGCAGGTATAGGGCGCGTGCGGGGCGACTGAAGGAATAATGAGGGGATGATCCTTGAATTCCTCGGCGAAGCGGCGCATCCTCTCCAGCGCTTCCTCGTAAGAGCGCGCGTCAGGCGTGGGGAACTTCATGACGGATTGGGAGCAAACCGCGCGCAGGCCGATATCAGCTATTGTGCGCGCGATGGTATCTTCGAAGTAGTACATATCGTTCATACAGGTAATGCCGGTGCGGATGGACTCGGCACAGCCGATTTTGGTGCCCAGAGCCACAAATTCGGGTGAGACGAACTCGCGCTCAACCGGCATCATATAACCCAGCAGCCAAACGTCCAGGCGCAGATCGTCTGCCAACCCGCGCAGCATGGTCATGGGAATGTGGGTGTGAGTGTTGATCAGGCCGGGCATGAGCACCTGGCCGCCGCAATCCTTGACCTCCTCCGCGCTGTAATCTGCCAGAATATCCTTTTCAAAACCTACCGCCGCGATGGAGTCGCCTTTGACTGCCAGTGCCCCGGGGGTGTACTGGTGCAGGTCTTTGTCCATGGTCAGGACGATGGCATTCTTAAGGATTAGATCTACTTTTTGCATATGTCACCTTTCGTTTGAATGATTGTTTCCCGTAACGTACTGAGCAGATAATTCTTCAATCCCAGCGGTATTAGGGCCGGGTGCCCGCCAAAACTGCGCTGCGAGGGGTAATTTTCACTTTCCAGATAGACGAGGACGTCCACAACTTTCGGTTTATCAGCGTCCGGGCAGGTAATCGACACGTAATTGTGTTCCTTCTTATCATTGTACAATGTTTCCAAAACGGGTGCGGGCACGCCGCGGCCGGGGATGAATTGTATGGATTGAAAGACGGGCAGGGTTGTGATCTCACCCGCAACTTCCTCTAAACCTTGATCGATAAACAGGCCGAAAGTCAGGTTGTGCTGTTCAAGCAACGCTGCGACAACGCTTTCCAGCGTTTCTGCGTCGCTGCCATAGATCTTGACGCCCAACAGACGGCGCACTTTAGCCTCTACCGGCTGGATGAGGCGCTCGGCCAATTCCAGGCTGGCGGCTTTGGCGGTAATGCGCACATCCACCTGTCCGGGGTGGGCAGCCAGACCGACGGTGGGGTTGCTGAGCGTTTCCAAATCGGCCACCAGCTCGTCCACGTTGGATTCGCCCATGCCGGCCGAATGCAGCGTGCGCGAGAGGGTGATGCCAGCCAGGTCGTAGCGTTTTTGGAGAAGCGGCAGGACATAGTTCAGCAGCAGGGTTTTCATTTCAGAAGGCACACCCGGCAAGCTGATGACGATCTTTCTGTCACGTTCATAAGCAAAAGCCGGGGCTGTGCCGACAGGATTTTCGATCGCTAATGCACCGTGTGGCAGGTAAGCCTGGCGTTTATTGTTCTCGGAGGGCTGGCGGTTATACCCTTGGAAGCGCGCCAGGATCTGCTCCCATAATTCAGGGTGATATTCAATATCGACGCCGAAGGCTGTCGCAACGGCCTGGCGGGTAGGGTCGTCCACGGTCGGACCCAGGCCGCCGGTGGTGATGATGATATCGGCTTGCTCTAAGGCATTTTGGATTTCCCGCGCGATGCGGGCCGGGTTGTCGCCGATGATGGCAGTCTTGAAGATGTCCACACCGTGCTGGTTGAGCGTACGGGCGATGAAGGCGGTGTTGGTGTCCTGCGTGACGCCCAGCAGGAGTTCGGTTCCGATAGCGATGATTTGTGCGCTTGGCATAGGGTCTTTTCTCTTTGAAATAGTGTTTTTCAAGTTTAGCAGGGAATTTTTAAATGTCAAATTTCAATAGGAAATAATGAATGTCTGGTGTCATTTCGAGCGTAGCGAGGAATCTCGGCATGCTGGCGAATTGTTATACCAGCCGAGATCCTCACGCCCGGCTGCGCCGGGCTCAGGATGACACTGGCAGCGGGTTGTAGGGTGTGTTTCTAGTTTCTACTTGTACTCAGTGTTTTGAGTAAACGCGCCGACTTGCTTGGTGGCGGCTATGCCCAAAAAAATGAGCACGCGTGAAAGCCACCCTTGTATATTAGCCGGTAGAAGTGGTAGAAAGGCTGAAGGCACCAGCTGGGCAAAATCCAGGTGAATCTGTAGCCGCCCTTAAGGCGAAAAGCTCGGTTTGTAGATAAGATCCCTGGACTTCTTCTCCGAGTAGAGACCGGACGGTATCTGAAGCCTTTCCATCACTGTGGAAATGAGCTTGCATTCACAAGGTT
>DHVJ01000017.1 GCA_002412595.1 Anaerolineaceae bacterium UBA5211 | reverse complement strand
CACTGCCGCAAATGGTCGTGTAATCTTTGTAGGCCGCCAAGCATTCGTACAGCTCACGGTCACGGGTGGCTAGCCAGCCCAGGCGCACACCCGCCATTCCAAAAGTCTTGGACATGCCAAATAACGTCACAGCCTTATCGTACTGCTCGCAAGCCGCGGGCAGGCGCTCGGCCGGGTCCAGCTCCAGCAGGCGGTACATTTCATCCGAGAAGACATACAAGTCATGTGCTTTGGCGAAATCCAGGATGCGGGCGTAATCTTCCTGTGAGGGCAGATAACCCGTTGGATTATGCGGGAAATTGAACACCAGTAGGCGTGTATTGGATTGCAGGTGCGCTTCCAGAAAATCCAGGTTAAAGCGCCAGCCATGCTCCTCCTCGGGGCGCCACTGGGTCACTTCGCAGCCCAGGTCAGCCGCCACCTGATAAAGCGATTGGTAACCCGGGAAAGTGCAAATAACGTGGTCGCCCGGGCGCAGCATGCTCTGCATGGCAATGAAAATACCTTCCTCAGGTACAACCTGCAGTATGTCCTCCGCTGTCAAACCTTTATATAGTTTTGCTACTTCAGCACGCAGCAACGGGTGTCCCAACGACTCGGTGTAACCCAATGCCAGGTCGTCCCACAGCGCGCGGCATTCCGCGTCCGCCAGGCTCAGCAAGTCCTGCATGGGCAGCCCATCACAGTCTGAACTGGAAAGCAGATAGCGTGTGCTGAATTCATATTGAGCAAAATAGCGTTCTAATTTAAAGGGTGATATGGGCATATTAATCCTCTGTTTAATAGATGCCTTGGATTATAAATGGATTGCAGCTTTTATGCCCCTGCATAGCGCGCGACAGCCGTGCGCAGAATACTGCGGATCATTTCACGGAAAGTTAAGCCGGTTTTCAGCGCCATAATGGCATACGAACTGGTTTTGGGCATCAGGTTAGGGAGTGCATTCACTTCCAGCACATAAGGTTTTCCAGCGCGGTCCATGCGCACGTCCACGCGTGCATAATCCCGGCAGCCGATGGCCCTGAAGGTTTGCAATACCAACTTGCGGATTTCCGCCTGTTTATCGGAGCTCAACTCAGCCGGACATTGGATCTCTTCATCTTCGTAACGCACCATTTTGAGGGAATAGCTCCGAAAGTGCACCTCATCCCCGTTTGGATATTTAAATTCCATGATCGGCAGCACTTGCGCTGCAAGGTTACCCAGTACGCCGGCAGTGAACTCGCGCCCTTCCAGGAATTCTTCCAGTATCAACGGTCCTTTAACCTGTTCGTAAATTTGCGGCAGCCACTTATCTAAGCTGGCCTGGTCAGTGATGAGGCTTTGCCGGCTAATGCCGAAACTACAACCGCCCTTGACCGGTTTTACAAACAGGGGAAAAGAAAACGCATCCGGAAGCCGAAAGCCATACGGTTTTCGAATCACCAGCGCGAACGGGGTACGGATACCCGCCTCCATCAGGATATGTTTGGTGCGTTCTTTGCTGTATGCATTCGTGCAGGCAGATCCGCGTGATCCGGTGAAAGGAATGCCCAGTTTTCGCAATACTGCAGGAGCAAAAGAACGATTCACATCTCCCCGGCTTTTTATTGAGCAGTTAAATACAAAATCAGGCTGGATCTCGCACAGCCGTTCTTCCAGCTGCGAATCCGCCTCCAAAGCGAGCACTTCATGACCATCCGCTTGCAGTGCGGCCGTGATCGCCTGATTGACATCTTGATGAAAAGACTGGATAACCTGGGAGCTTTCGGAAGATTGTCGAAGATTATTCGAGTCGTATATCAAAACCATACGCATCGTAAAGTTATTATATCTTATGCGTATTTTTTACTTGGTCATCCGGTTTGGGCTAAGCTGCTGCCATGCACGGTCATGCCTCAATGGGAATAGAGATTTAGCCCTATCCCCATCGAGGGAACCAATGCTCAGTCAATTTCAATTCTACAAAGACCATCCCTGCAACTCCAACCTGGCAATGACAAGTGGTTTTAGCCATTACAGTGAAAATTTTTCTTGTTGACATTAATCTGACGGCTGACTTGCCATTCCTGGTACAGGTTCAATCCCGCGATATACAGGTAGCCTGCCGCATACAGGAACAGCCAAGCTACTCCAAAAAAGCCCAACTTGGGCAGCAGACGGTAAATGCTGTACAAGGCAAATAGAGCTAAAAACAGCTCACCCAGCACCATAGGACTGATTTTAACGAAGTAGCTGCGGTCAATGCTCTTATGCGAATACCCCATCGTGTTAATTTTGGGCGTGCGCACAAAAGTGCCTGTATTCTTACTTAAAAGTGCGTCCAGAATGGCCACACTGGTGTTCAGTGACATGCCAAACCCTATCAGGAGCACTCGCAAGATTAGGATGCTTCGCTCCAGCCATCCATGACAGCTATCGCTTTTGGCAATGGCATACAGCAATGGCGGTCCAAAGGAGGCTAAAAGCGTCAGTGGAAAGATTTTGAAAGCTTGCGGGGCATATAAGCCCACCGGTAGAAAACTGAACAGGATCAGGATCATGAGTAGCTGCCCCATATAGGCTGTCAGGTGCAATGTTCCCATCAAACGGGTTGAAAATGGCAAATTTGAGGTCAATAAGTCCGGTAAGATCTTACGGGCAGTCTGGATGCCGCCCTTAGCCCAGCGATATTGCTGTTGTTTGAAAGCGGCCACCTCGTCCGGCAATTCCGCCGGCACCACCAGGTCTCCGACAAACTTCACCTGCCATCCGCGCATTTGCGCGCGATAGCTGAGATCAAGATCTTCTGTCAGCGTATCAGCCTGCCAACCGCCGGCATCTTCAATACAGGCCCTGCGCCACATACCACCGGAACCGTTGAAGCCCATGATTAGGTGGTTATCACTGCGTGCTGGCTGCTCCACGCAGAAATGTCCGTCCAAAGCCAGCGCTACCGCTTTTGTAAATCCGGATTCTGTTATGTTGATATGTCCCCAACGGGATTGCACACACCCAATTTTTTTGTCCGCGAAATACGGCAGCATAACCCACAGCCAATTTTCAGGTGGAATGAAATCCGCATCGAATAACGCCACGAATTCGCCTGTGGCGCTATCCATAGCATGCTGCAATGCACCGGCTTTGAAACCGCTGCGGTCCTGGCGGTGAATATCAATTATGTCATACCCTTGTTTCTGATAAGCGCTTACCAACCCCTCCACCAAACCTGCAGTATCGTCCGTGGAATCATCCAGCACCTGGATTTGCATCAAATTAGCGGGATAGTCCAATTGACTGACTGCCTTCAACAGCCGACTGACGACATATTTTTCATTAAATATCGGCAGCTGAATGGTAATTCGCGGTAATTTATTTTCCTCAATTACCGATAAATCAGATTTTATCTGCTTCTTTTGACGGCCTCTTAAATATAATATGGCTAAAATTAAACTGTGGTATCCATACACAGAAATCCAAATCGTACTGACAAGATAAACTGCTATCGCTATATTAATAATGTCCTCATTCATCCTAAAATCATCTTTATGTTAAAAATTTTCACCGCCTTGTAAAAAGGCGGCGAAGGTCCGTGTTTTGCGAGCAAAGATTATACTCAATTCTTGAATTTATGTATAATTCAATTTAAGAAACCAAGTGGAAAACATGCCCAACAACAAAAAAAACCTGCAAATTTCTATCATCCTCCTGATCATCTTTGTCCTCTGCATCCTGGTCTATTTCTATTTCCGAGGGCGGATTGGACCGGCCTGAGCGGCTTTTTTTCATTTCTTCTTCTATTAATTTCTATGCCATTATGCCTATACGCAATCCCGCCAAATTCGCATTCAAAACCGGGAAAGTTCACCTATGACAACCGCTATCTGGTGGATTCGCAGAGATTTGCGGCTTACGGATAACCGGGCTTTGCAAAACGCCTTATCCGAAGCCGATCAGGTCATCCCCTTTTTTATTTTAGATTCCCACCTTTTGAACGTTGAAGCGCCAAGGCGCCAAAATTTCCTTTTCCACAACCTTCAATTGCTTTCGGACCAGTTGAAGGCCAAAGGGTGCCCGCTGGTAGTCCGCCGCGGTGATCCGCTGGCAGAACTATCACGCCTGGTGGAAGAAAGCGGCGCGGAACTTATCTGCGCCGAAGCGGATTACAGCACTTATGCACACAAACGGGACAATTTAGTTGAAAGTAAACTCAATTTAAAATTGGAAGAAGGCCTGCTAATCCATCCGCCGTGGGCAGCAGTCAAAGCCGACGGTTCGCCTTATACCATGTTCACCCCTTTTTATAACACCTGGCTGGCTTTGCCCCTGCCCGGCAACCCGCTGCCTGCGCCCACACATTTGAAGCCGCACATCGACCTGCGCTCAGAGCCCATCCCGTCAGCTACGGAAACAGCCGGATTTCCGGCTGGCGAAGAAGCGGCACAGCGCCATCTGGAGAACTTCCTGCTATTATCCCTGGGCGACTACCACAGCCAACGCGACCGCGTCGAGCTGGCTGCCACCTCGCAGCTATCCCCTTACTTAAGATTCGGTATCTTGTCACCTCGTTATGTCTATGCGCATTTTCGGCCTTTTTTAGACAATCCCCTCACGCACGAAGGCGCATCTAAATGGCTGAGAGAGCTGGGTTGGCGCGAGTTCTATTTCAATATCATGGACGCCTTCCCCTTCGTGCTGCGCTGCGCTTTTCGGGAGAACATGCGCGATATCCCCTGGCGAGACTGCCCGCAGGACCTGCAAGCCTGGCAGTCCGGCCAAACCGGTTTTCCGCTGGTGGACGCAGGTATGCGCCAATTGGCCCAAACCGGTTGGATGCACAACCGCGCGCGCATGGTCAGCGCCTCTTTCCTCACTAAGGATTTGTTGATCAACTGGCAAACGGGCGAAGCCTGGTTCATGCAGCAATTGTTGGACGGCGACCCGGCCAGCAACAACGGCGGCTGGCAGTGGACCGCCGGCACCGGTACGGACGCCGCCCCTTTCTTCCGCATCTTCAATCCGGTCACGCAAAGTCGTAAATTTGATCCCCAGGGCAGCTACATTCGCACCTGGCTGCCGGAATTAGCCAATGTGCCCGACAATTTCATCCACGAACCATGGAAGATGCCTGCGGACCTGCAGACCAGTCTGGGTGTTCAAATAGGCGCAGATTATCCATCACCTATTGTTGACCATAATTTGGCCCGCCGGCGTGCTTTGGCAGCCTATAAAAAATAGCCCGGTCTGGAAGACTCGAGCTATCGAAATTACTAACTGAATTGGTTTTAATCCAGGATCATGCGGCAGTCCAGCGCCAGCGCACCCTGCCCTTTGGGCAGCACCAGCAGCGGGTTGATCTCGATTTCATGAATCTGTGGGAAATCTACCGCTAATTGGCTCAAGCGCAGTAAATTCGCAATGATGGCATCCTGGTCATACTGGAGACCGCCGCGCCAACCCGAAAGCAGTTTGACGGCCTTGGTCTGCTCCAGCATGGCTTGCGCGTCAGCCTGGGTCAAGGGCGCCACGCCAAAAGCCACATCTTTGAACAGTTCCACAAAGATACCGCCCATCCCAAACATCATCAGCGGGCCAAAGCTGGGGTCGCGCTTCATGCCGATAATCACTTCCTGGCCTTTAGCGGCCATCTTTTCTAACAGCACCCCATCAATGCGGGCAGTGGCATCTTGTTCGTGCACATTTTCGAGAATGCGGTTATAAGCATTTTCCAACTCGCCCTCATTACGGATGTTCACCGCGATGGCGCCATAATCCGATTTATGCAGCACATCCTGTGAAGCTACTTTCATAACCACTGGATATCCCAGCGCTTTGGCAGCATCCAACGCTTCCTGAAAATCACATGCCAGTTTGCCCTGGATAAGCGAAACACCATAAGCCTCTAACAGCGGCCTGGTGACATGCTCCCCCCAATTTTTCAAATCACTGCCTGACAGAATGTTCTGTGCTTTGGCCTGATCCTTCTCAATCTCCAAAGCCATATCTTCTTCAGGCTGGCTTTTCAAATAATCAGCATATTGTTTCAACGCACTGAAAACAACGCCGCTTAACTCCGGGTAGTCCACCATAGGTTGGTGATTCGTGTGTAGCAGCTGCTGGGCAGCCCGCACACTGACCGATCCCATAATGCACACGAGAACCGGTTTCCCGCTCTTGCGCGCCGCATCCAACATGGCTTGCGCGACCTTCACACTATCAACCAGAGCCTGCGGTACCAGCACACCCAATGCCATATCCACATTTTCATCCGCCAGAACGCAATCCAGCGCGTACCCATATTCGTCTTCGGTCGCGCCGCCCAGCATATCCACGGGGTTGGCCACTTGCGCAGCCGGGTTCAACTTCTCACGCAGCTTATCCTGAGTAGTTTGGCTGAAATGGGCTAATTGAATGCCGTTCTCTGCCAGGTTGTCAGAGGCTAATGCAGCCGGACCGCCGGCATTGGTCACGATGGCCGCCCGGTTGCCCTTGGGCAGCGGCATCCAATCCAGTGCCATGGCGACATTCAACAAATCAGTGGAGTTTTTTACTTCGATAACGCCGCTCTGTTGAAAAGCAGCCTGGTAGGCCGTATGCGATCCGGCCAGCGAGCCGGTATGCGAAGATACCGCCCGCGCGCCTTCATCGCTCCGCCCAGCTTTCAACACCAGCACAGGTTTCCTGCGTGTGACTTTACGAGCGGTCTGCATAAAACGTTGTCCATCCTGAATGCCTTCCGCGTAAATAGCAATAACGGAGGTATCATCATCCTCCGCCAGATATTCCATCATGTCAGTCTCAGTCACATCCGCTTCATTACCCAAACTTAAGAAATGGGAAAAACCGATGCCGTTGTCAAGTACATGATCCACAATACCGCCGCACACCGCTCCGGACTGAGAAATAAAGCCAATGCCACCGGTGGCCGGCTTTCCCTTGATAAAGGTGGTGTTCATGCCGTTGATCAGGTTGAATGAACCCACACAATTAGGCCCGATCATACGCATGCCATATTTATGGATAATCTCTAAGATTTGACCTTCGAGAGCTTTGCCTTCCACGCCAATTTCTTTGAAACCGCCGGAAATCACCGTCGCGGATTTTACGCCGCGTTTTCCGCAAGCTTCCAGTACGCCGGGAATGGCCTGTGCAGGTAAGATGATGACCGCCAGGTCCAATGGATCGGGTACCGCGCTGATATCCGGGTAACAGGTCTTTCCTAAAATTTCTTTGCTTTTGGGATTGACTGGATAAACTCCACCCTGATAGCCATACTCCAACAAATTTTTCAAAATCCCGTTACTCAATTTATCCGGATTATCTGACGCACCGATAATTGCCACCCCGGTCGGTTCAAAGAAGATTTTCAAAGAAGATGTCATAATCGCTCCTGTTGGGTTGTCTTTTTATGATTTTAAACGATTAAACAGAAAGTCTAACTATTATTGGTTTTCGGAAGTCTGGGCAGCAGCCAATCCAAAAATGCACCCACGCTGCGGGTTTGCAGCAGCACTTTGCCCGGACCGCTCAAATCCACAACCAGCCCTTCTCCGCCCAGAAAAGTGGAAGCCAGCCCGCCGATTGAACGCACGCGGAATCCGATTTGTTCGGAAAAGGCTACCAGATGCCCGGTATCTACCGTGAAAGTTTCACCCGCTGTCAGGTTCAATTCATGAATCGCGCCATAGCTGGACAAGAGCAACATACCGCTTCCCGAGCAGCGCAGCATGATCAGCCCCTCGCCGCCAAAGAAGGTCTTGGCTCCGCCCCACTTGGTATCGGTGTTCACCCCCTCGCTGGAGGCCAGAAAAGAACCTGATTGCACTAAATAGGATTCGCCCGCCAAATCCAGAGTAAACACATCTCCCGGCAGCGTAGGTGCCAACTGGATTTTTCCGCCCTGATTACCTGCCTGGAAGGTGTTCATGAAAAATGATTCGCCGCCTAAGACAGAACGTGCCAGGGATTTCATCAACCCGCCTTTCATGCTGGTTTGGACTTGTAAATCAGGTGTCATGGCTACCATTGAGCCGGATTCCACCGTTATTTTCTCCCCGCTGTCCAGGTCCACATCTGCAAGTGAATATGAAGGACGATACAACAAGTTTACTTTCATGCTACCTCCTGATTATTTATCCATTCCGTTATGTAAATGAACATTATATAAGAAAAGCAGCTCCTCTATCCAAATAAGGCAGTTTATGTTAAACTATTGTCTGGCAAGTTAACCATGAAATGGTTACCTCTCCGCCTTTGAATCAACTCCCGTTGACGACAAGGGCAAACCCATGGAAAGGAGGATTCCTGCGTGAACAATTATGAATTAATGGTGATTGTGCATCCTGATTTGGATGAAGAAGCGTCCAGCCAGGCCCTTGAAAAAATCAAGGACTGGATCGTCAAATCCGGCGGCTCAATCGAAAAAGTCGATAATTGGGGCAAGCGTCGTCTGGCTTATGAGATCCAGAAACAGAATGAAGGCGTTTATTTCCTGCATACTATCAGCATGCCCTCAGAAGCGGTTGCAGCTTTGGAAAATAATCTGCGGATTTTGGAACCTGTTATGCGTTTCTTAATCATCGCTAAATAACCTATTAAAAAGATCAGTTGTGAAGCAGGCTTATATCAACCTGTCATATCAACAGAAGGAGAAATAATGGCTGAAGATAGCTATCGTGGATCAAGCCAGGGACAGGGACAGGGACAGCGTGGATCTCGAAGATACACACCCAAACCGCGTTACTGCCAATTTTGTTCAGACACCACCCTGGAAATTGATTACAAAAATTACGCACTCTTGAGAAAATTCACTACGGAAGAAGGGAAAATTCGTCCGCGCCGCCAAACTGGTATGTGTGCCAAACACCAGCGTGCGATCGCCCGCGAAATTAAACGCGCTCGGCACATCGCTCTGCTGCCGTTCGCTGGCGGCTCATGGGAAGAAAGAGCCCGTTAAATTAAATCGGAGAAAAAAACATCATGTCTTCAACAAAAAAAGAAGAACAGGCCCCCAAACGATCTGCCATTCATTCCGTTCGTGAAAAGAAACAAAACCGCATGATTGTCATCGGTTTTATCATCACAGCGGCACTCATTGTTGGAATGGTCGGTTATGCCCTGTTATACGACAAGGTTTTCAAGAATCACATTGCGGTTGCCAAAGTTGACCACACCAAAATTGACAATGATTATTTCGTCAACCGGGTACGTCTGGAACGCAATGCTTATATCCAGCAATACAGCATTTTATACGCTCAATACCAGATGTTTGCTGACTCAGCGGAATACCAGCAGTACTTCCAAAGTCAGCTGCAGCAGGTCCAAAGTGTGTTGGAGGATTATGAAGCTTTTGGGGAAAATGTTCTTGATACAATGATTGACGATCAAGTGATCGCAATCGAAGCAAAGAAAATGGGGATTGAAGTGAGTGACGCGGATGTTGATGAACTCCTGATGGAATTGTTCAATTACTATCCCTCCGGTACCCCCACCCCCGAGCCGACTACAACCCCCTGGAATACCCCAACGGTATCCGAGGCGGAACAGGCTTTATTGGGTTATACACCAACGCCGGAATTGGAAGCTACAACGGAAGTAGTTCCCACTGAAGCGGTGGCAACTGAAACAGAAGACACCAGTGAGGTTACTGAAGCAACCGAGGCTGTGGCTGAAAGCGCAGAAAGCGCTGAAGCGGAAACAACCGTCGAGACACAGGAAGCCACAGCTACCCCAACTGATGAGGTAGCAGCGACCGCCACATCCGAAGCTACGGCCACACCTTACACCGAGGACCTCTACCAGGAAAGTTACAACGAATATATCGCCTCGCTTGAAGCTATCAACGTCAGCGAAGAATATCTGCGTAAATATGTATATTATTACCTGGTGGACTTAAAAGTTCAGGAGCAGATTTATTCAGAAGTGTCCGTTGAACAGGAACAGGTTTGGGCGCGCCATATTCTGGTGGAAACCGAAGACGAAGCGAAGGATATCATGGCTCGTTTGGACGCAGGTGAAGATTGGAATGCGCTGGCAGCGGAAGTTTCGCTGGACACCAGCAATAACACCAGCGGCGGCGACCTGGGTTGGTTCCCGCGCGGGTACATGGTTGAACCCTTCGAAGAAGCAGCCTTTGCTTTGGGTGTAGGTGAGATCAGCGACCCGGTCGAGAGTGACTTTGGCTGGCACATCATTCAGGTGATTGGCCACGAAGATCGTCCGCTCAGCGCGGATGACTACAGCTATGCCCAACAGCTTTATTATCAGAACTGGCTGGACGAAGCAAAAGCTGGCATGACCATCAAGATCAACGATGTCTGGAAAGACATTGTGCCGCAGGATCCCGCGATTTCAGCGGATACGTTGGTCAACTAATTCCGTTTACAAAGAGGACAACCAATACACAGGGTTGTCTAAATAAAATGTATTTCAGGCGGCATGAATTCCCATGCCGCCTTCTTTTTATTTACATGTACGCTTGTGAAAACATCGGATGAAAATATTGACTAACAAAAAGAGCACAGCGGTTCTATTTTGCTGTGCTCTTAATACTTTTTATTAATTGGCTGCCGCTCGAATTACTGCACCATTTCGTCGGTTAGTTCATCCATTCGCAGGCTGATCACCTGGCTGACAGAATCTTTCCCCATGGTTACACCGTACAACACATCAGCCATTTGCACCGTGTTGCGATTATGGGTGATGACGATGAACTGGGTTGTATCGCTCAATTCGTGCAGCAGTTCACCGAAACGTACAACATTGGACTCGTCCAACATCGCATCCACCTCATCCATGATGCAGAAAGGTGTGGGGGAAATTTTCAATAACGCGAAGATCAATGCCACAGCCGTCAAGCTGCGCTCACCACCGGAAAGCAGTCCCAATTCCTGGCGGCGTTTGCCCGGCAAGGTTGCTTCGATTTCAATACCTGATTCCATGATATTCTCTTCGTCTTCCAGGTAAAGCCGTGCCGCACCGCCGCTGAACAATTGGCTGAAAATACCTTTGAATTCCTCTTCCACCTTCCTGAAGGTTTTCATGAATTCTTTCTGCATCAGTTCATCCAGCTCTTCCACCACCTGGCGCAAATCCTTTTCTGCTTTATCCAGATCCTGAAGCTGTTCCGTCAGGAATAGAACACGCTCATTGACCTCGTCGAATTCCATTTCCGCATCCGGGTTGATAGGCCCCAAGCGGCGTAAATAGGATTTCTGTTGTTTGATCTGCTCATCCAGATTCTCGGGCAGGATCTCAATATCCGGTAGGGTCGCGATCATGCCGTCGATAGGCAGCGGCTTCGGCCCAATCAGTCCTTCTTCGGTTTCTTCAGGCAGCAAGCCGAAATCTTCCTGGATCTTTTTTCGCAGATCTTCCATGTGGTCTCGCAGCTTGTCCACCTTCATTTGGGCCTGCAGCGCATGCCGCTCGGCAATCGAGTACTGGTTCCGGCTGGCATCTACCTCTTCCAGTAACGATCCCTGATGTTTGATGCCGGATTCAACTTCCTCTTCCAGGGGGTTGATTTTCTCTGACAATGTCGCAATTTCCATAGAAACCTGGCCGTTTGTTTCTGCCATGTTCTGTTTTTCGGTCAGAATTTCCTGCAATGTTTGCGCCATCTCAGCCAACCGGTTTCTTTGAGAACTGATTTTGCCGTTGGTTTCCCGGATGGTCTTTTCTTTTTCTTCAACGCGGCTGCGCTGTTGATTTGCCAGTTCCTCAATGACCGCTTTATCAGAGGTCAGCTCCATCACTGTAGAACGGATCTCTTCAACGGGCAAACTATTGACGCTTTGGAAATGAGCCTCCAAGCGGTTTTGTTTCTCAGCCAATTTTTCGCGCAGGTCTTTCAAAGACGTTTTCAGATTGGCGCTTTCGTCACTGCGGGTTTTTGAAGCGAGATTGATCTGTTCCAGCCGTTTACGGATATCCACGAGTTGATCAGCTCTCTGATTCTTCTCAATCTCCAATTTATGCCGGTCGATACCCAGCTGTTGGATCTTTTTCTGAAGCTGCTGGTCCATCTCTGATAAGTTCCGGATGGCATCATTGAGCTGCACCAGGGAATTCTTTTGGGTTTCCAGCTCACTTTTCAGGTTTTGGAATTCCGTCTGAAAAGTAACCACGTCTTTTTCCATGGTTTCTTTTTCGCGTTTGCGCGATAGATTCTTCACCCGAAATTCATTCCCGGCTGTAATGGTGCCGCGCGTATCGAATACCTCTCCCTTGCAGGTGACCACTTTCATACCCATTGGCAGCTGCTGCACCAATTTTTCTGCCTCAGCCGCGCTATCCACTATATACGTACTGGAAAGGATGCTTTTAATCAGCCCGTTGTATTGCACCGATTCTTTCACCAGGTCAGATGCCCTGAGCGCATTTGTGCTTTGCAGGGATTTCTGCGGGGCTTGTACTTGCCACCACTCCGGTAGGAAAACTGTCCGCGAAGTTTTATTGGTTTCCAGATAAACCAGGATATCCTGGGTAGATGTCCCTTCTGCCAAAATAATACCTTCCAGCATATCACCCAGCGCAGCGCTGAAAGCCAGCTCGTATTCCTGGGGAACCTTGAGATAATCCAATAGCAGCGCGTATTTTGCTGAGACTTTGTTGCTGCGTGCAGCCTGCACGAACTCTTTTGAACCGGAAGTGAAACCGGTCAGGCTTTCTTCGGCCTGATGGATGACTTTCAATTCCGCATTCAGTTTGGAAACCGCTAAGTCGATCTCTTTGAACTTGCGTTCGAGTTGGTCAATTTTCTCACGTGCGCTGTTGCGTTCCTTGCGTTTGTTCTCCAATGCCTGCTGGTTCTGAGTCACTTCCTGTTGGAGTTCAGCTGTTGACTGTTCAAGTGCCTTCAGCTTACCATCCACCTGACTGATAAACTCATCCACGCCGGAACGGTTGTTGTTTAATATTTGCAGCTCATTACGGTCATTTTCCGCTTGATGATTGAGCTGTTCAATACGGGATTCTGTTTTCAGAATTTCTGATTCGTTGGCGATGATCTGTTTTTGCAGCTCTTCAATCAATCGTTCAATCTTCACCCGCTCTTCCCGCCTAGCTTCCAATTTTCCATTGGCTTCCGCAAGAGCGCGGCCGGCCTGTTCCAATTCCTGCCGGATCTCATCGCCGCTTTGTTTCAACGTTTTTAACTCTGCCTCATGCTGGCTGATTTCATCAGTGAGCACCAAAACAGCCGCTTCAAGCTCCTGGCTTCTTTCGCGGATAGATCGTTCGCGTTCCTCATGTACGGCAATTTCACGCGTGGCATCTTCCTTGATGGAATGCAATTTGGATAATTCAAGGTGCAGGTTGGCCAACTGATCGCGTTTTTCATTCAGGTCACCCTGGATGCGGTTTACTCGGGCTTCCAGTTTTTGCTTTACCTCGCGTTTGATATTCAACTGTTCATTTTGTTTACTGTTGAATTCAACCGCGTAGCGCAGCTCTTTCTGCACCGAATGCCAGTTGTACCCATACCAATCTTTCAACAACAGATTGAGGTCGTTCTGTACCTGCAGGTATTGTTTGGCTTTTTCTTTGCTCTTTTCCAGATACACCAGACGTGGGTGCAACTCCCGCAGAATATCGTTGATGCGTTCCATATTACGCAAGGTTTTATCCAACTTCTGGGTCGAATCTTCCCGGCGGCCTTTGTATAACCCGATGCCGGAAGCTTCTTCAAAAAATCGGCGTCTTTCTTCCGGTTTCAGGCTCAAAGCTGTGTCCACCAGCCCCTGGCCGATGATGGTATATGTGCGTTCACCCAACCCGGAGTTGGCCAACAATTCGTTGATTTCTTTCAGGCGGACTTTTTGATTATTGAGCAGGTATTCATTCTCGCCGCTGCGGTATGCACGCCGAGTCAGGGTCACTTCTGAAAACTCAACCGGCAGCCAACCGCTCTGGTTGTCAAAGGTAATGGAAACAGAGGCCATGGAAGCACGTGGACGCTGCTCCGACCCGGAAAAGATCATATCCACCGTTTTCTTACCGCGCAGCAGGCTATAGGCCTGCTCTCCCAGAACCCAGCGGATGGAATCAGCAATATTGGACTTTCCGGACCCATTCGGGCCGACAACAGCTGTTATTTGACCAGGAAAATCAAAACTGGTTTTGCTGGCAAATGTTTTATAGCCGTGTAATTCGAGGGATAGTAGTCGATTTGCCATATTAATGCTGGTTAATCTTCTCAAGAGCTTTTTGGGCGGCACATTTTTCAGCGGATTGCTTGCTTTTTCCAACTCCCTCGCCCATGACCTTGCTGTTTACCTTCACCTCAATTTCAAATACTTTAGCATGATCCGGTCCACGTACATTTTTGGTCATATATTTAGGTGTTGGGTAGCCATTGGCTTGCGCCCATTCCTGCAGCTGCGATTTGGGATCTTCATTTTTATGTAATTCGATCACTTCCTCAATCGCCACTTCCAACAATGGGTTCATGAATTCTTTCACCACTTCAATACCTTTATCTAAAAATAGTGCTCCGATGAAAGCTTCAAACACATCGCATAAAAGTGTGTTCCGCAGTTTACCGCCGGATTTGGTTTCGCCCTTACCTAATCTTATCGTATTTTCAAACTTCAACAAACGGGCAAAAGCAGCCAACTGGTTGGTCTGAACCAGCGCCGAACGCATTTGCGTCAAATCGCCTTCTTCCATTTCCGGAAAGCGGTTATATAGCCATTCACCTACCAGGAAATCCAAAACTGCATCCCCCAGAAATTCCAACCGTTCATTGTCTTCCAATGCTTCCGGATGTTCGTTCAAGTAAGAACGATGGGTCATTGCGCGTGAGAGCAGCAATACATCATTGAATTGTAAATGCAGCCGGTTCATTAATTCTTGCGGTGTTTCTGTTATTGCTTCATCGTTCATAATTCTAAATGTTCGCCATTTCTTAAGATTTTTTATGATTACCGTCACTCTGCTATAATATCATTTATGTCCTTGCCCGCGCTCTGGCACTCATCACTTAATTATAAAATCTCTACAGAGGTATATGAAGGCCCTCTGGATTTATTGCTCCATTTAATCGAGCAAGCCGAATTAGATATTACCAAATTATCGCTGGCCAAAGTAACGGACCAATACCTGGTGCACCTTCAAACGCTTTCAGATCGTGATCCGGTTGAAGTTTCAGCGTTCCTTGTCATTGCCGCCAAACTTGTATATATCAAGTCTTCAATTTTACTACCTTCGAACAACACAATAGAGTCGGAGGAAGAAGAAGATTTGGGCGAACAGCTCGCGCGGCAATTGGTCGAATACAAAAAATTCAAAGATATTGCCTTATGGATGAAAGAGCGGGAGCAGGCACACCTGCAAAGCTATTACCGTGTCGGCGCGCCACCCAGGTATCGCGAGATACTGGATATTTCCGATATCACTACGGACGACCTGGTGGAAATTTTGATGAGCATTTACTTTGAAAATGAGAACTTCACGCCATTGAGTGATGTAGTCACCATCACCACACTGACGATCAAGAATAAAATCAAGGAAATCACCGCGCTATTTCAACAAAGTGCTCACAGCGATTTCACGACCATTTTGGGAGATAAACCCTCCAGACTGGATTTAATTGTGACCTTCCTGGCGCTGCTGGAGTTGATCAAACACCATAGTATTGAAGCCTCTCAGGAGACGCTATTCGGAAATATTTCGCTCGATTGTGTCGGCAGTCTGGATGGAGATTTTGAAACCGAACTATAACATTCAATTTTTCACGTAAAATCTAAAAACGCATGTCTTCAATAAACGCAACGCCCATTCGCCAACAATACCTGGATATTAAAAAGAATTATCCGGATGCCATCCTTTTCTTCCGATTGGGAGATTTCTATGAAACATTCGATGAGGATGCAGAAATCGCTTCACGTGAGCTGGATATCGTCCTGACCGGGCGCAATGTCGCCAAAGGCCAAAAAGTACCTATGGCTGGCATTCCGTATCATGCCGCCGATAATTACATTTCACGCCTGATCGAGAAAGGCTACCACGTCGCCATTTGTGAACAAATCGGGGAACAACCCCAAAAAGGCATCTTCCCACGCGAAGTAATCCGTTTGGTCACACCCGGTACCGTGATTGAACCCGGGTTGATTAGAAACGTGAAGAACAACTACCTGGTCTCGCTTTTCATGCAGGAGAACACCGCCGGCCTAGCTTTTCTGGATATTTCCACCGGCGAGATAGGCGTTTCCTACTTCAATGATAATGAATTTCACAACCGTCTCAACGCGGAAATCTCACGCCTTAATCCTTCGGAAATTCTCCTGCCCGAATCCGCCCGCCTGCCTCTTTCCGATCAGTACCATGTTACTTCCCTGCCGGACTGGAAATTTGAGCTCGGCCGCTCAGAACAATTGCTAAAAACCCAATTCCAGGTTGCATCGTTGGATGGCTTTGGCTTGAAAAATAAACCCGCCGCTGTGGCCGCCTTGGGGGCGATATTAGGCTATGTAAAAGAGAGCGACCCACAGGCTCTGGCACTCTTCACAGATTTGAATTTTTACGCTATCGAAGACCACATGGTGCTGGATGAAGCCACCCGACGTAATTTGGAACTCACCGAAACCATTCTGAAGGTCTCAGAAGCCGGCTCTCTGTTAGGCGTGATGGATAAAACCCGCACGCCCATGGGCAAACGCATGATCCGGCGTTGGGTCAATCAACCGCTGATACACGCGGACGAGATCACCGAACGGCTGGATGCGGTTGAATATTTTATAGAAAACGGTCTCGATCGTCTGGAGTTGCAGAAGCAATTAAGATCCGTAGCCGATATCGAACGTATCATCAACCGCGTGGTGGCCCAGCATGCCGTCCCGCGTGACCTGGTGGCACTGCGTGAAACGCTGGAAATCCTGCCGGAAATCCTGAAGAAGGCCAACGATCGCATTGCCCTGCCGGGTAGTGAAACAAATGCAGCCGACGATTGCAACCGAGAGTTTACATTGTTGAAGGAAAGCATAACCGATGATCCACCCGCCACACTGGCGCACACCGGCGTCATCCGGCCCGGTTTTTCTGCAGAGTTAGATGAGATCCTGCAATCCACCCAAAACTCCCGCGATTACATCGCCAATCTGGAAAAGGCAGAAAAAGAACGCACCGGCATCAAGACCCTCAAGGTCGGTTTCAACAAGGTTTTTGGGTATTACATCGAAATCAGCAACAGCTATGCTGACCAGGCTCCGGATGAATATATCCGCAAGCAAACATTGGTCAATGCCGAGCGTTTCATCACCCCAAAGCTGAAGGAGTATGAAACCATCGTCCTGAACGCAGAAGAAAACATCCACGCTATTGAGAACCGTGTGTTCAAAGAAATCTGCGCGGAGCTGAAAAAATCCTCTAAAAAACTTCTGTCCGTATCACGCTTCTTGGGAACGCTGGATGTTCTGGCTTCTTTTGCCCAGGTCGCATCCGAAAACAACTATGTTCGCCCGCAATTATTTGAGGACAAGCGTTTGGTGATCAAAAACGGCCGCCACCCGGTGGTAGAAAAAACCCGTGTGGATATTTCCTTTGTTCCCAACGATACCGTTTTCATCAACGGCGATAACATCCAGGTCATCACCGG
>DHVJ01000021.1 GCA_002412595.1 Anaerolineaceae bacterium UBA5211 | reverse complement strand
TAGTGATTGAAGCCTGCCAGATGTCCATGGACCTGATGGGCATTCAAAAGGAAGAGCTGCTGGACGGAATTCAGATCGTCGGCGTGGCCACCTTTATCCATGCCTCGGATGAGTCCAACGCGACCATCTTCATCTAAAAATATTAGTTTTCTCCGATTTACGAAACAGCCCCGCGAACGCGAGGCTGTTTTTTTGCCCCTCTCTAACCCTCCCCATTCCAGCTGCGCTGCAATAGGGAGGGCATGCGGTGATGTTGAGATTGCCGTGCTTCGCTCGCAATGACATTGCCGGAATGACGCGAAGAGAAGTCCATCTGTGTTCATCTCTAAAATAAATCAGTGTCCATCTGTGGATTAATAAAGCCCGCGCTTTTCAGCACGGGCTCATCTTTCTCTAAAATTAATTTACCGTTCAATATAACGGCAGGCTACGAAGTGATTGGGTTCAATCTCCTCCAACCGCGGCTCGATCTCGGCGCAGTCCGGGCGCGCGATGGGGCAGCGCGGGTGGAAGCGGCAGCCGGAAGGTGGGTTGATTGGGTTGGGGATCTCACCTTCAGGCATCTGTTCCGTGCGGCGCTTGCGCGGATCCGGCACAGGCACAGCCGCCATCAAAGCTTTGGTATAGGGGTGCAGCGGGTGGTCATAAATCGCGTGCAAATCCCCAATCTCCATCAGCTTGCCCAAATAAAGGATGCCGATGCGGTCGCAGATATAGCGGGCTGTGGCCAGGTCGTGCGTGATGAACAGATACGTCAGATTGAATTCATCTTTCAACTTGATCATCAAGTCCAGCAGCAAGGCGCGCACACTTACATCCGCCATAGCCACCGGCTCATCCGCCAGCACCAATTCCGGGCGTGTGATCAACGCACGCGCGATGACTACACGCTGGCGCTGACCGCCGGAAATCTGGTGGGGAAATTTATCATAATAGAAAATCGGCGGTGTCAGACCGACTTTTTCAAACATACTCAACACCATATCATAGTGCTGGTCGGCCAATTCAGGATAGTGGATTTTCAAACCCTGCCTGACCCCAGCGCCGAGCGTCATGCGCGGGTTTAATGAAGCCATGGGATCCTGAAAAATCACCTGCATCTTCTTACGCATTTTGCGCAGTTCTTCATTGCTCAGGGTGGAAAGATCAATCCCGTCAAAGGTCGCCTTTCCCTCGGTCAGCTTTTCCAAACCAATCGCCAGCCGTCCGATGGTGGTTTTACCACTGCCGCTTTCGCCTGCCAAGCCGAGTGCTTCACCACGCTTGATATACAAGGAAACATCATCGACTGCACGGACGAACTCTTGTTTTCCGGAAATAACCTGGTCAATCAGGTCTTTTTGTACCGGGTAATATTTCTTAACATTCTCCAGAATCAGGATCTTATCTTCCGATTCGGTTATGGGTTTTCCTGAAGTCATATGCTTAAGCCTTTAACGTATTTTTTTGCTTGTCAGGATGATCCTGATAAAGCCAGCAATGCACCAGTGTGCCGGAAGGTTGTTTGGTCAAATCCGGTTCCAGCTGGCTGCAAATTGGCATGGCATACTGGCAGCGCGGGTGGAAACGGCAGCCGGTTGGCGGGTGTGTCAGGTTGGGTGGTTCACCCGGCATCTTGAACAGCTCATCACGATCATTGAGTTCAACACTCGGCACGGAACCCAGCAAACCCTGCGTGTAAGGATGCATCGGTTTTTCGAATACCGTGTAGATATCGCCCATTTCCACCACATGGCCGGCGTACATCACCGCCACACGGTCAGCCATTTCAGCCACCAACGCGATGTTATGCGTAATCATCAACAAGGTTACGCCAAATTCATCGCGGATTTCACGCAGCTGGTCAGCCAATTTTGCCTCTACAATCACATCCAGTGAAGTGGTAGCTTCGTCTGCAATGATCAGCTGAGCATTCAATACCAGGCCCAAACCAGTCATCACACGTTGGCGCATACCGCCGGACAATTGATGCGGGTAGCTGCCCAAACGATTCAGCCCAATTCCCAACCGTTCAATCAGCACACTTGAGCGTTCCAGCGCCTTTTCACGGCTGGTTTTAGGCTCGTGCACCTGAATAGCTTCAATTAGATGGTCATCCACACGCTGCATGGGATTCAACGATGTCATGGGGTCCTGGAAGATCATGCTGGTGCGCCTGCCGCGGAAATCGCGCATCTTTTCCTCGTCATATGCCATGATATCTTCCCCTTCAAAGATGATATGGCCGCTGGAAATTTCAGCGGGGGGTTCAATCAGGCGCATGAGCGCTTTGCCAAGCGTGCTTTTGCCGCAGCCGCTTTCCCCTACCAGACCCAGAATTTCCCCTTTCTGGATTTCAAATGAGACATGATCCACCGCACTGACGGGGCCAATGCGTGTTTGATATGTCACAGATAAATCTTGAACACTTACTAATGTTTCTCTTTCCATCTTACAACTCCGCCAGGCGAGGATTTAGAATCTCCGAAAGACTTTCACCCAGCATACTAAATGATAAGGTTACCAATGTTACCATGACGCCCGGGAAGGTAATCAACCACCAAGCCCGCCGCAGGTAATCCTGTCCGCGCGCCAAATCGATGCCCCAGTCCGGGGTATCCGGAGGCAGACCCAGGCCAATAAAGCTCAGACCGGCTTCTGTCAGGATGGCATCCGCAACGTTTACGGAAAAAATAATCACCACAGAAGGCAGCACGTTCGGGAAAATATATCTGAACAGGATCTCGCTGGGTTTAGTGCCCAGGCTGCGAGCTGCCTCAACATACAATTCATTCTTTACCGAAAGCGTCTGCCCGCGCACAATCCTGAAATAAGTCGGGATATACAACACCGAGATAGCCACAATAATATTGCCAATGCCGGCGCCCAACACAGAAGCGATCGCAATTGCCAGGATCAGGCCAGGGAAGGTGTATAGGCTGTCCATGAACAGCGTTAGAATGCGGTCAAAAGTCCCGCCGATGAAACCGCTGATCAGTCCCAGCGGAACGCCAATAACAAATGAGATAACCGCAGAAACCAATCCAACGATCAAAGCAATGCGAGTTCCCCAGATAATACGGCTGAGGATATCTTGGCCGATCTGGTTGGTGCCCAGCACAAAAGAAGTGGCTTTGCTGCCGCTCAAGATTTCCAGTTCCTTGTAACCGCCCGCCCCTATTTGTGTATCGCCCAGTTCTTCTTCCGAGCCCACAAAACCGTCAATTTCTCCGGCATTCAATGCCGCTAAACCTTCTTCCAGGGTCTCAAAACGAGTACTGCGCGGTTGGTAGATGTTACCCAGTCCCTGCTCTTCGGCTTGCTCGTTGAGGGTGCTGACCGTATCGCGGATCGTTTGGGTAGCCGGGCTGCCCATCAGGTAGCCAATCGTGCTGGTTTTAGTGGCGATATCCGCGAAAGCTTGCGCTTCAGAATCTTGAAGGACTAAGACATTCAAACCGGGGGCTTCTTCACCAGGGGCTAATAACGACGGCCCTACCTCTTCGCGGGGGTCAAAAGGCGCAAACCATTGGGGAAACACACCCACTGTAATGATAAACAGCAGCAAAATGGCGCTGATAAGGACAAACCACCAATCGCCACCGTACCACTTGCGCGCCAGTAATAGACGCCTCAACCAACCTACTTTATCCAATTCCAGTTGCCATTCCGGCACGGAATCACTTACAACTTCTCTTTTAGTTTCCATCTTCTACCAATCTCGCTAGTATCGAATTCTTGGGTCGATAACCGCATTTAATAAATCCATGACGAGTGAAATAATTGCAACAAAGAAAGCAAATACAGCAATCGTGCTCTGAACTGCCGTGTAATCACGCAATGCGATACGTTCTACCAAATAACGGCCAATTCCCGGCCAGGAAAAGGTCGTCTCGGTCAGCACCGCTCCAGCAATTAGAATAGCCGTCTGCAAGCCAATCAGCGTTAATATCGGGATGAAAGTATTGCGCAGCGCATGGTGATATACAAGTCGTTTTTCCGAAATGCCGCGTGCCTTACCGGCGGCAATAAAATCGGAACGCAGCATTTCAATCATATTGGCCCGTGTCAAGCGAATGAAAACACCGGTCAACGCTAAACCCAACGTCAGGGTTGGCATGATCAAATGCAGAACTGCCGACCAAAGCGCCGGCCAGTTATGGGAAATGATGGCATCCAAAACATAGAAATTCGTTGTCGATTGAAAAGTGGTCAACAGCATCGAATCCATCCTGCCGGAAAGCGGCAGCCAATCCAGTTGGACACCAAAGACAATTTGAAAGATCAACCCCAGGAAGAAAATTGGGATTGAATAAATGAAAATGCTGAACAAGCGGATAATATAATCAATTGGTTTTTTGCGATTTTTGGCCGCAAATGCGCCCAAACTGACCCCAAAAATACTTGTGAAAAGCATGGCGGGAATGGTCAATTCCAGCGTGGCCGGAAGGCGCTCACCCAATTCATCCTTGATTGGCCGTTCCCCCTGCGTCAATGCATTGCCAAAATCGAATGTAACAATATCCTTCAAATAATTGCCATATTGAACCAAAATGGGATCGTTCAATCCCAGCCGTTCGCGTAAAACATCCGCCTGCTCTTCACTGACACGCGGTCCCAATTGCGAGCGAATAGGATCGCCTGGCAGAACACGCATGACAAAGAAGATCAAGCTTACCAGAATCAAGACCATCGGAATTGTCAATAAAATCCGTGTGATCAAGAATTTTCGAAACGAAGAGGACATAATGATATTACTCCAGAACCAAAATTTTCAACACTCAGGTGCTTTTTATAATAAGTGCGGATAATTGCAAAGTACTTTAATCATGGTGAGGGTTATTGCTAACCCTCACCATTTTAACTGCTTTTACTCAGCGGTCATGCCGTAGGTATGGTTGAATACCAGATAGCGTAAGGTTGGGGCGTCGATTTTCTCGACGGTCAAACCTTCAACCGACTGCAGTCTTGTGGATTCCACAGGACCCAGGGTGCGCCAAGCAACATCAATCTCGCCCTTTTCCACAGCGTTGGCCATGGTGGTGGGATCGGCGAAGTATTTAATGATTACGGTCGTGATAATGGCCGCATCATCACCAGTATAGAAATCATTGGCTTCAAGAACCATCTGCTCGCCAGGAACATGGGATACCATCTTGTAAGGTCCGATGCCATCCAATTTCTCGGGGAATTGAACAATTTCATCCGCCAGGAATTCGTTCGGGTTTACCGCAACGAAGGGAGCGGTGGCGGCTAATGCAGGGAAGAAACCGATAGGATTGATCAGGTCATAGACAACTGTCTTTTCATCGGGAGCTGTTACGTTCTCGACATAAACCTGAACCAAGCCGGAAACCTGACCCTCAAGTGTATTGAAGCGGTCCCAAGCATATACGTAAGCGTCGGCAGTCAAAGGAGTGCCATCGGCGAATGCCAAGCCGTCCTTCAAAGTGAAGGTATAGGTCTTGCCATCGTTGCTGATAACCGGGAAGTCTGCGGCAGCGCCGGGAACCAGATCAGCAGTTCCGGGGGTGTAGCTCATCAAAGCCATACCAGTGTTCTTAATGATCTCCCAGTCGTGCGTGGCGTAAGCGTCGTTGGCATCCAAGCTGTTAACCTCATCGGTGGTACCAATGATGATGGTGTTCGCATCGCCGGAGGCGGGTTCATAACCATCGGCAAAGCTTAGAACGTTATAGTTGAATTCAAACGGTGCACCAATGGCCACGCCTTCCACACCATTGCGATAGGTGATGAATTCCGGTTCCCAGAATAACGGGATGGTCGGGATATCTTCGGCGTAGAGCGTGCCAACCTGTTCGTAGAGTGAAGCACGTTCGGCCTCATCCGTTGCGGAAGCAGCTGCTTGCAGCAGGGCATCCATTTCCTCATTGCAGTAGTTCACGCCGTTATCGGGTGATTGCACACAGGAGGCGAAGGGGGTTAACCAGGTGTCAGGATCGGTGAAATCGGGGAACCAGCCCAGCATGAACAGGGGCAGGTCGCCGGCAACAAAACCGTCAACATATTCGGCCCAGTTCATGGACTGCAGATTTACAACGGCCATACCGGTCTCTTCAACCTGTTCCTTGATAACCTGCATCACGTCGGCGGTGGTGGTGCCGTAGTGTTCGGGGGGATACCACAGATCAAAGACAAATGGATTGTCCTCGGAATAACCAGCGTCGGTCAGCAACTGCTTGGCCATGTCCAAATCACGCGTGCCATATTTGTCCAGGAAGGGTTCCGTGGCATATGGATAGCTTGGCGGTACCATGTGATAAGCAGGGGTATTGCGGCCTTCGAAAACGCGGTCAACAATAGCTTCGCGGTCAATAGCTGCAGCGAAAGCTTGACGTAATTCCTTCGTCCAGATCGGGCCAGTGCTCTCATCGGCCATAGCTGCGTCTTCAGCAGGTGCGGCTTCTTCAACAGCAGGAGCAGCTTCTTCAACAGCAGGTGCGGCTTCTTCAGTCGCGGCAGCAGGCTGGCAAGCTGTTACAAGCATACCGGCGAGCAGCACAAAAACAAATAAAACTTGAAACTTGTTCTTACTCATTGTTCTCCTCCAAAAAATTTTAATAAAAATTTAACAATCTACAAACTCAGTACCGGCAATAAACACCACCTCCTTAAGAAAATATTTAAATACTGATTTTACCAGAAAAATGATTTTTATCATTTTTAACCAGTAATAAGTCATGATATTGTAATGATTTTCCCTAGTCTGTGTAAATTATATCTCGTCAGATGCATAATCTCACTGGAAAATAAAATTAAGACCTGCCGAAAAACAAGACAGTAGGTCTTGATAATTTGCTTATTGAATATTATCCCGGCAATTCCTCAAAATTTACTTTCCCCATCGCGGTTGGTAATCGCAGTAGGAATTATTCGTCAGGCGGCGGATGTCCGTGCCGTCCTTGCGCATGATGTAAATTTCGCAGCCGTCCGATTCCCAATAGTGGTCTCGGTAAGACATGAAGGTGATCCATTGACCGTCGGGTGAGAATGATGGAGAAAGATTATCACCGCCATTGGTGATCGTCACGGGTTCCTCACCTATAGCCATGACAACGATTTCGCGGTCATGGGCATCCTTACTGCCGGAGTAGGTGGCAACGGCATAGTCCACTGACCAATCTGGACGCCCTTCCAACCCACTCAGTTCATCTACTTTTTGAATGGTGGTACCGCCCGCGTTCATATAGTAAATGCCGGGTTTCCCATCTTCACGGGAGGAAAACAGCACTTTGCTGCCATCGGCTGACCATACCGGGTCTTTGTTATCGTAGTACGTAATCAAATCTAACATATTGCTGCCGTCCCGATTGACAACCGAAATGTACTGTTTGGTTTCGCTGACAACACGGGTGAAAATGATGCGCAATCCATCCGGCGAAATCATGGGCGCGTACAATTCACCTTCAATATCAGCGACCATGTGCAAATTCCCATCCATATCCATTTCATAAATCTTGGGCGTACCGTTGTGTGAGCCAACAAACACAAAGCTGTTCCCATCCGGTGCCCAGGAAGGATAAAAATGCTGGTGCAGCAGGTCATAGGTCAACTGGCGAAAACCCGTCCCATCCGCATTGATCATGCAAATCTGGTCATGCCCATAAGTATTATCGACCTGGCAGGTGAAGATGATCCTGCCGGTTGGTTCATCCGTTACGGTACTTTCTGCAGCCGCTGCCTGCGTTTCTACAGCGGTTGCTTCGCTGGTCGGCGTGGCAGTCTCTTCCGCCATCACCGCTACGACATTGACCAGCGTAGCGGTTTCTACAGCCTTATCCGTTTCATCCGCCGCGCTGGCTGCGTCATCCTTCAGGAGCGCAAAAACATCCTTTAACATTTCTCGAGAGGGCGCCAGCCAGGTGGATAAGTTTACCGGCTGTGTGCAAGCCGATAAAAGCATTAAAGAAATAATTGTTATGGTAAATAGCCTTTTAGTCTTCATAATTACTTCTCCTTAATTAATTGAGTTTTGCTTCAATGAGCGGTAATTCATGTGCCAGCAAGCGCACATCCTGGTCACTGCCATCAATTTCATACCCCATAAACCTGGCTAATTCCTTCATCGCCAGGGGATGATGATGTGTGTAATTTAACAAAACCTTTTCAGAATCCGCCTGATCCTGCTCCCGAACGGCTGCTTCATATTGCGTTCCACGGAAATTCAGCTTTATTTGCGGTGTTTTGATGATATTTTTATACCAATCGGATTGATGCCGGAAACCGGAAGCAACGAAAATCTTGCGTTGGTCTGGATCATAATTGACAACTTCAACCACTGTCTTATACACCTTTCCGCTTTTACGACCTGTATGGGTTAATTGCACAAAACGGCTGCCCATTATAGAACCCAACCCGAGGTTATAAAAAAAATTTGGCAATTTAAATAGTGCTTTCTCAATTCCCCGCGGGGGTTTTGCATCACGAATTTTTTCCATAGATTAATGCTCTACCCCAATTATACATATACCGAGCCTAATCGTTAAATAAAAGAAGCCGATTTGGTTTAAATCAGCTTCTTCATATGCAAATTACAGGATAACTAATTCTTAATTTTAATAGTCTCCGTCCTCGGGATCGTCATCGTAGTCATCATCATCATCCATCATAGGCCAATCCAATTCCAACGGATCCAGCCAGACGACTTCCAATTCAGCACCGCAACTCTTGCACTCCACCAGTTTTCCAATTCGAGGTTGCGAGCCTACTGACACCTCACTGCCACATTGCGGGCATTCGGCACTTTGCATCATTTCAATCTCCTCTTTTTTCAAATAAAGAATTTTTTAATGCCGTACGCATTTATTAACCCACTTCCGTTCAAACGCTCTCATCCTGGACAATTTCTTTATTTTATAAATCCGGTAAGTGGCGCATATATTACACCAGTTTTTTGAAATTGAACAGATTAAATTGATAATCTTTTCATCAGATTTTTATTGGAGACGATGACATTCCTATATTCTGGGTAAAATTGAATCAGAGTCTAAAAACCATGCGCATAACAAACCTTGTTTCCACTGCCCACGCCATCAACCATTCCATCGAAGCAATGGTGCTGACCCAATTAACACACGCCGAAACAACTTTCTCCGAAGCAGACATGATTGAAATATCAGATGACATTTCGGCTGTCCTCCAAAAAACTCGTGAGCTGTGCCGGAAGATGAACGGCAAACCGGAAGACCTGCCCACACCATCCTTTCGCGCATATCAATGGCTCAAATTTCTCGATAATAAAGAATGGCTCCTGGCGCATGCTTTTGGGGTGGATGATTTTTATCGCCAGCTGCCGCCACTCTTTCCTAATTTAAAATTTGGAAGTATTTCCCGCTCATTGGAAATCGAAATATACCACTCAGCCTATCTTTTCCGTTCACGACAAAAAGATCGCAAGGTTTACCTGGAAGTAAACGAAGGCTTTATCCGCGCACCAGCATTGGTCAAACAAACCATTCTGGAAGCCGCTTTGAAAAGGCGCACAACCAAACGTTTAAATACCATTAAGGCATATGCTTCCGGCGTAGATTACCGGGTAGTGTCTGCCGCACTGCATGCAAACGATGGGGCTAACCAACTGGCAGGACGGGGCACACACTACAACCTGACTGACATATATAGGAAGATCAATGGCCAATACTTCGATAACAGCCTGCCCCAACCGCGTTTGACCTGGAGCAGCCGAAAAACGACTCGCCGTTTGGGAGCCTTTCACCCCGAATCGGACACAATCACCATTAACCGCAGCCTGGACAATGCGGAAATCCCCGCCTATCTAATTGAATACGTCATGTATCATGAAATGCTGCACAAGAAAATTGGATTAAAAGAAGTCAACGGCCGGCGTTATGCACACACACAAGCCTTTAGAAATGCAGAAAAAAAATTCGCAGCTTATCAGCAAGCTGAAGATTTTATTAAAAAGATGAATCAAATGAATCTATTTTAGATTTCATATAGAATTAATCAAATAAGATAAGCCGGTAACTGCAAAGTGAGGTTATTTTGAAAACAAAAAATTTACTTTCGGGAATCCTTTTGGCAGCTCTGTATGCCATCTTGATCCTAACCCCTGTCCTGGTGCTGCTGCTTGGTCCTAAATTAACCAGCCGTCCCAGTTTGCTGGATCTTTCAGTCAGTCTGGCATTTGTTGGCCTGGCCATCATGGCCCTGCAATTCGTTAACAGCGGGCGATTAAAATTCTTAAACGCACCCTTCGGAACCGACCTGGTTTATCATTTCCACCGCCAAATCGGCATTGCCGCTTTCTTACTGGTTTTCGCGCACCCGATTTTGTTATTTATCCTGGACAGCCGTTATTTACGCTACCTGAATATCTTCACCGCCCCGCTGGCCGTAAAATTTGGCCTGCTGGCTGTGCTGCTGTTGGTCGCGGTGGTTTGGGTCGCAGAATATCGCCAGAAGTTGAAGATCCCCTATTGGTTCTGGAAATTCTGGCACGGTATCCTTGCAACGGTCATGGTCAGTATGGCGCTCATTCACATCTTCCTGACAGGAAATTACGTCAGTCAACCCTGGAAGAAAGAACTCTGGATTGGATATTCCGTGCTGTTCATCGGCATGTTGCTCTACACCCGTGTGATTTACCCGCTCAAATTGATGCGCACTCCCTTTACTGTAACCGAAGTGAAGAAGGAACGCGGGGATATATGGACCATCTCCATGAATCCTTCTGATGGAAAAGAAATCCATTTTCAACCCGGCCAGTTTGCCTGGTTGACCGCCTGGAAAACGCCCTTCTCGGACAGCGAACACCCCTTCTCCATCGTATCCAGCGCTGAGAATACCGGCAGCCTGCAAATGTCCATTAAAAACTTAGGGCCGTTCACAGCCAAAATCCAGAACCTCAAAATAAATGATAAGGTTTACCTGGATGGTCCTTACGGTTCTTTCAGCATTGACCGCTACCCGCAGGCAAAAAAGCTGGTGCTCATACCCGGCGGCATTGGCGTGACACCCATTATGAGCATGCTGCGCACGCTGGCTGACCGCGGCGACCAACGCCCTCTTAAAATATTCTATGCTTACCAAACCTGGGATGCGGTGACTTTCCGCGAGGAACTCGAGGATCTGCGTCAAAGGCTGAATATGGAACTTGTCTATGTCATCGAAAAGCCGCCCCAGGACTGGCAAGGGGAATCCGGTTTTCTGAACAGCGCTATTTTAAAGAAATATATACCGGAAGACTGGATGGGAGATGACACCGAGGTATTCCTGTGCGGCCCCACCCCCATGATGAACGCGGTCGAGAAGGCCCTGCAGCAGGCCGGCTTTTCCGAGAAAAAAGTCCATACCGAACGCTATTCGTTCGCTTAGGAGCAAACCTTATGCGCCAAAGATATTCCAAGTATTTCGTTTACGCAGTCATGATCACAGCCGTGATCCTCTCGTTAGCCTTTGCTTTTCTAAAAACAGCCTGATATCTTGCGAGCTTGCCTAGACAATCAGAAAAACAACCCGTACCAGCAAAGCCGCTAAGGTAGCGACTAACACGGTCAAGCCAGTGATGGCCCACATGGCCTTACTGCCCAGTTCATTGCGGATGGAAATCATGGTAGCAAAGCAGGGAATGTAGAAAACCACAAATACTGTGAACACAATCATCTGTTGGGTCGTCATGACCGCGGCGTAATTGGTAGTTCCAAAAGCTTGCGCCAGCATGATCATGGATAATTCCTTGCGGAAGATACCAAAGACCAAAGGCGTACCCACTTGCTTGGGTAAACCCAACAGCCAATTGAAGGGCTGCAGCGCTGTATTGATGTAATCGGTTACCGAATAGAAGTTCATCACCGCTAAAACGATGCTGCCGATGATGAGCACTGGCCAGGCTTCAAAAATAAATTCGCGAATGCGGAACCAGGCTTTGGCTGTGACTGTTTTCAAGGTTGGCAGGCGATAAACCGGCATCTCCAGGATCAAACCCGGAGAATCTTCCGGAAGGAAATGCGTGATTATTTTACCCGTAAGAGCAATAACAAAAATGTTATACAAATAGATGCCAAGGGCCGCCCAGGGACCCACATAAAAAGCCACCAAACCAAAAATGACTGCCAGGCGCGCAGCGCAGGGAATCATGGTGGACAAAGCCGCGCTCAGGAAACGGTCGCGTTTGTCTTCCATGATGCGCGTGGACATGATAGCCGGCACATTGCAGCCGTACCCCAAAATAAAGGGCACAATGGCTTTGCCATGCAGACCGATGCGATGCATCAGTGAATCCATCAGGAAAGCGATGCGCGTCAGGTAACCGATATCCTCCAGAAAACCCAAACCAATCAGGAAAGGCAGCAGATAAGGCAGCACAATGGCCAAACCGCCGGAAATGCCCTGGATGGCACCGGATATGACCTGGGCCAGCAAGCCATTGGAATGCAGCGCATTCAGGACGGTCGCATCCAGGTTGTTAAAGAAGTTCAGCAGCGGCGCTTCCAGCCAGCTTCCGAATCCATACACGCCATAGAAGAACAAAGCTAAAATTGCCAGCAGAAACACATAGCCCCAAAATGGATGCAGCAGGTAATCATCCAGGCGGTCGCGCAGCGTCAGGCGCATTTTTTCCTGGGTAGTCACCTTTTCGGTCAACTCGCGCGCCAGTTTCTGGCGTTCGCTGGCAATCAGCCAGACCGCCTGCACGGAAGATTGATGGCAGAGACTGTCCCATTGTGTTTGAACCAGGTTTTTAATAGCCGGCACTTTACGCCCCACCTGGTCCGTCAGGGTGGGGTCACCTTCCAGTAACTTGATCCCGATTGCCCGGCGGCTGACCGGAAATTCTGTCTTGTCAATTTCGCTTTTCAAGGCCAGGATAGCTTGCTCAATTTCATCCCGGTAAGCAGGCGGGGTTGGAATGGTACTTTTACGAGCCATATGCCAGGTCTGCGCGAAAGCCTCCCGGATTCCCTGCCCACGCGTGGCAATCATCGGCATGACCGGGATACCCAGCAGCTGCGAGAGAGCCTCACCATCCAGCTTTAATCCCTGGCGTTTAGCCTCATCCATCATATTGATCACCAGCACGATCGGCCGGCCCAATTCCATCAACTCCAGCGTCAGGGTCAGTCCCTGCACCAGGTGTGTAGCATCCACCACATTAATGATGGCATCCACCGGTTTCTCAATCAAATAATCCAAAACCACCCGTTCAGCCGGGTTGGTTGCCAGGAGTGTATAGGTTCCGGGTAAATCCACCAATTCAACCACATCCCCCAACACGCGCACTTTGGTTTCGGTAAACGTCACCGTGGTTCCAGCGAAGTTCCCCGTTTCAGCGCGGTAACCTGCCACCTGGTTAAACAAGGTGCTCTTACCGCAGTTCGGTTGTCCAATTAATGCAAATCTCACGAAAGATACTCCACTATAACTTTGATTGCCACGCCCCGCCCCAGCACGATCTCACGCCCCTCCACGTCCAAAAGCAGCGGCCCGTGAAAAGGTGCTGAACGGATAATGCGGACTTTGTTGCCAGGTAAAAACCCCAGTTGAGCCAAACGCCGCTCCATCTCAATGCCCCCCGCGACACCTAAAACTCTTACCCAATTACCATTATTTACTTCAAGAAGATTCATATGATTGTCTAAGTTAGTACATACTAATATTTTTTTGTATTATAGTCTATATACAAAATCGCGCAAGGTTATATGGTTGTATATATTTCAAAATTTGAATTGGTTATAGCGGATGGTAACCATCAACAAACCGAACTGCATAAAGGCATAGAAAAGCGAGGAAAACTGGTCAAAATAGAAGATAAAAATATTCACTACCAACGTTGTCTGCAGTAAGCTGAGCATAGCTAAGGCAATGGAGGGCCGCTTTAACCCTTTGAATCCCAGTATTGCAGCCAGAATCAGCAGCACACCACCCAGCGCTTCACCAACCAGACGGATAATCCCGGAAACAGAAATATCCGGAGAAATTAGCAACAGATCACTAATAAAAAGGGAACCCCATATTCCGGAGAAATCTACTTTGGTTTGTGCCGAAAGCAGCGCTAAAAACGGGTGGATCAGGGCTATCAAACCCCAAATTCCCCAAGCGATTATGAGTTCTTTAAAGAAATTGCGGTGACAGAAGATACGTTCTTCAAAGTTCAGATAATCATTGGAAATTTTCTCTAAGAAATCCGGTTGGTGCGGCACCAGGCGGTCTTCCTGATTTTTCAGGTAAGCGATCAAGTCATTGCCCAGTGAGGTAAGTGCCGGGTCTTGTTCATCATGCAGCGCCTGTTGAATGCTGCGCAGCATGCGATCGCGCTCCAGGGCAGACAGGTCGCCCTCCAGGATTTCCTCGAATTGCTCAATCACATGGTAAAGCGTCGCCCGCAGGCCGGCTTTGGCACGGGAACGGCGCACCAGCAGGAACACCAGCAGCGTCAGCAGGAAAAAGACATAGATGACAGGAGCCGCGGCTGGGAAAAAATAGTCATTGCTGCGGCTGATGAATTTACCCACCTCGTCGATGAACAGCCCTACCCCTACACCTGAGAAAAAAGCGCTCAAATCAAAGGCGCGCTTATTCGCAAAAATTAATGGAAAAAGGCCCCCAATAAAAAGCAGCACACCGCCCCAAAGAACGTGGGCAATATGCAGTTCACTGCCGCCAATTTGTGGATAACCGGTCAGCTCTAAAAAGAAACGGGTGATGGAGACAGAGAAAGCAAAACTGATGATCGTAATTAACAAATAGCGTTCTGCGTAATACCTGCGAACCAGTCTTCGTTTTCTCTTTTTCTCCACCACAATTTCCAATTCGTTTTTACAACCTGGGCAGCTCAATATCCTGCTGATTCTGATACTTGCCTTTTCTATCCGCGTAGGAAATTTCGCACTCTTGATCGCTTTCAAAAAACAGTACCTGGGCAATGCCTTCATTGGCGTAAATGCGTGCGGGCAAGGGTGTGGTGTTGGAAATTTCCAGAGTAACGTAACCTTCCCACTCCGGTTCAAAGGGGGTTACGTTGACGATGATACCGCAGCGCGCATAGGTACTCTTGCCGACACAGATCGTGAGCACTTTGCGCGGGATGCGGAAATACTCAACCGTTTTTGCCAGCGCAAAGGAATTAGGCGGGATTACACAGACATCCCCTTTAAAATCCACCATTGAACGCGGGTCAAAGGTCTTGGGATCGACTACAGCCGAATATACATTGGTGAAGATTTTAAATTCGTCCGCGACACGAATATCGTACCCGTAGGATGAAAGGCCGTAAGAAATCACCCCATCTCGAACTTGTTTATCCACAAACGGATCAAGCATGCCTTCATTCAATGCGTACTCTCGAATTCTAAAATCTGGTAATAGTGCCATGGTCCTCTCCTCTAATCAATAAGTTATTATATAAATTTCTCTACCAACCGCTGGCGTTGAACACCGTTTCCAACAGATCCGCGCGCTCATCCTCTGTCATCAAACGCGGGCGGGCCATATCCGTGAACATTATGGTCAACAGTTCAGTGCTGATGTAGCGCCCGTCATAAATCACATGCCGGTCCATGAAAGCCTGGCGCTGCGGAAAGCCTTCGTTGTACTGGTCAAAGAATAAATTTCCCAATCCAAAGTGCAGCGTGGCGCCTTTATAAAACTCCAAAGCGTGCGGTTGGTGCGCCTGGCTGCCGCTGACAATCACTGCGCCGGCATCCGCCGCCTTCTCAAAGTCCTCCACCAGGTTTTCGTTGATATTGTAGCTGTAATATTCAAGATGCTGGAAAGTAAAAATCGGCAGATACCCCGCCGCCACCACTTCTTTGACCACCTTAGCCATAGCGTCCATATCGCAGTGCACCGCGCCCGGTGAAGCAGCGGTGGCGGTAGCATAACCGGGGGGTTTAGCGTTGCATCCAATGAAAGCAATCTTGTTGCCGTTATGCTCAAAAAGCGCCGGCTGCATGCCATCGTCCAAATCAGTACCGCCGCCGTAATACTGCCAGCCGCGCTGGTTATACATATCAATCGTGTACAGCATAGCATCCGCGCCCCAGTCACGGAAATGGTCTCCGGTCAGTTCCACCACATCGGTGCCGATCGCTTCCAGCAGTTGGATGTATTCCGGTTTGCTGCAGAACACCAGGTTGGTGTCGTTTTCCAGGTTAGCAAACGGCTTGGGGCAGGTTTCGGTAAAGGGGATCTCATTGCTGACGTGCAGAATGTCCGCATCACGCAGCACATCCCCAATATCGATGGCTGGATAAGTCATACCGTTAGTTTCCATCAAGTAGGCCGTGCCGCGTACCAGTGCCGTTACACCCGTTACCAACACGGTCGTTATTTTATCCGGGTCGTAATTTTCAGCAGGCAGCATGGGGGCTTCGCTTTGCGGCCCATATTTTTGTATAAACGGTTCCGCAATATCCGCATTGCCAATCACCGAGAAAGGTACTTTCAAACCGTAGGCATCCGCATTGAATGCTTTCTGAATGGGAGACTGGTTATCCAACGCAATGACCTTCCACTGCGGGTCTAATTCTTCAAACGGAATTATCGCCCAGGTAGTTTCTTCGTTCCAGGCAGTGGACAACAAGTCCTTCGCGGAAATCGTCTTGACCGTGGATAGAGAAGGGCTGCCCCATAGCTTTTCGATGACCGCCTGGGTACTGCCGTCCATAATGAGTTTCTCCGCCGGAAAATTCTGCACCGGGGTGCCTTTCCACAGCGCTTGCAGACTGTTCAAGCTGACCCCGTCCGTAACCGTGGCGAAAGGTGCAACCAGCACATAAATCCAATCAGAAACCGGATGATCGGCCCCCACATCCACCAGCAGGTCCGCTTCACTCTGGTCGTTGACCTGGATAACCCTGGCGGGCAGTGCAAAATCATCCAGCATCGCTTCAGGTAAATAAGGCGCCAACCAAATGGTATAGGAGTCCTGCGTTTGCGGGATTTCCGCAGGCGACTGGCTGGCAGGAGCTGCTTCCGGTTGATTGCTTCCACAAGCGGAAAGGACCACAGCCGCGGCCAGAAAGAATATCAAAAAAGCGCGCATTCTTTTCATAGAAATCGATTCTATCAGAGCAATTCAATCCCTGCACGATTTTTAATATTGACACGGATATCAGCCAGCAGTTGAGCGGCATTGCGCTCAATCTTGACCAAATCCGTCTGGATTCCTTCTACTTCTTTTATTCCTGACAGTGCACTCAGGTTGATCCGCACATTGGCTCCGGCGCAACTGATGGCCGCGTGAGAGAGCACAGCTGCCGACCAGGCATCCGTGATGGCGTTGTTGTTTCCCTGTGCCGCAGCCTGCTCGGTCAGGCGCATCACATCCAGTGCCATTTCGGCGGTCTTCAAGGGAACGCGTGCTGCCTCCAGCGTGGCCGCATGGATAGCTGATTCGCGCTGGCGGGCCTGCGCATCATCCACTTTAGGCATGCGGTAAGCCTGCATGACCGCCTCAAAAGCCAGCGAGTCTTCAGCGATGGCCGCGGTCAGCCGGGCGCGCAGCTGATCAGCCTGTTCGGCCAGCTGCTGCATGTGCGCTTCCACCTCGGCATATTTCTTCTTGCCGATGGTTAATCGCGCTACCATGGCCGTCAACGCAGCCGCTTCAGCGGCTGTGAAAGCCGCCGCGGAACCGCCACCGGGTGTGGGCGCAGCGCTGGCTAATCCATCCAGAAAAGGAAATTGAGATGCAGGCTGTTTTGCTTCCCCACTCCCCTGTAATCGGTTTTCCAGGATCTGGTCGGGTTCGAACTGGTCCATTTGCGTGTACCACACGGCCGCATCTACCAGTGCTTCCTGCGGGATCAATCCTACCAATTCGCTGTGGTGTATGCCGGTTCCGTAACGCTGCGCCTCGCGTTGGACCGTTTCAAAGACCAGGGCAATGGGTGTCTTACGGAAATTGGTCAGGTTCATGGAAACCTGCGCGCGGCCTTCCACCAGCACCCCCATAGCCTTCACATAGCGCAGCCCACCGGAGGAAAAGCGCACTGTTTTGGCGATTTTCTTGGCGATGGATACATCCTCGCTATTTAGATAGATATTGTAGGCGATCAGGGGTTCACGCGCGCCGATGATGGTTGCACCGGCTTTACTCAGTTTAGCCGGGCCAAAATCCGGCTGGCGAGCCGGGTTGCTTTCGATTTCTTCCTTTAATAGCTCATATTGACCCCGGCGCACATCTTCCAAATTGACGCGCTCGCTGCGCGCCGCCGCGGCTTCATATAAATACACTGGAATAGCCAACTCTTCTCCCACTTTTTTACCCAGCTCCTGAGCCAGGGCAATACAGTCTGCCATGTTCATATCGCGAATGGGCACAAAAGGTACCACATCGGTGGCTCCCAGGCGCGGGTGTTCACCCTGCTGCTGGTCCATGTCGATCAATTCTGCGGCTTTGCGGATGGAGCGGAATACGGCTTCTTTGACGGCCTGGGGCGCGCCCAGAATAGTCAGTACGGTGCGGTTGTGATCCGGGTCGGAATGCTGGTCCAGCAGCTCGACACCGGATACGGATGTGATGGCTATCTTGATCTGTTCGACTACTTCCGGCCGCCTTCCTTCAGAATAATTCGGAATGCATTCAACCAATGGATAAGCCATATGACACCCTCGCTTAAGATTTTATGCAATTATAGCTGAAAGAGAAACCATACCCGGTATGCGCTGGCGGTACTGCTATGTTTCTTCCAATTCTTTGGCTTTTTTGACCAGCTTGCCGCGGTCTTCTGTATTCAGAATACGCTTGCGGATGCGAATGGCCACGGGTGTAATTTCCAACAAGTCGTCCTCTGCCAGATACTCAATGGACTCATCCAAACTCATTTGGCGCGGCGGTGTCAGCCGCACTTCAATATCGCGGTTGGATTGACGCATATTGGTGAGATGTTTCTTCTTGCAGACATTGATGGTCAAATCACCTGGCCGGGAGTATTCACCCACCACCATACCTTCATAAACTTCCACACCCGGGCCATAGAACAGGGAACCGCGTTCTTCGGCGTTCTTCAGGCCATAATTGACAGTTACACCCGGCTCCCAGGCCACCAACGAACCGGTAGCTCGCGATACAATCGGTCCAACCATTTTTTCGTAACCGTGAAAGATGGTATTCATCACGCCCATACCACGCGTAGCAGTCAGGAACTGATAACGGAAACCCAGCAAGCCGCGCGTGGGCACAATATATACCATGTGCACGTTGCCATCGCTGGTTTCGTGCATATCCACCATGCGGCCCCGGCGTCCGCCGAGCATTTCCACCACGGTTCCGGTGGTTCCAGAGCTGGTTTCGATATGTACTTCCTCAAAAGGTTCAAGCGTATTGCCGTCTTCGTCCAGATGGAAGATCACTTCCGGACGGGAAACCTGGAATTCAAAACCTTCACGGCGCATGGTTTCAATCAAGATAGCCAGATGCAGCTCACCGCGCCCCGAAACCAGGAATGTGTCTTTGGCCTCTGTTTCGGCTACGCGCAGCGAGACATTGCTGCGTAATTCTTCAAACAAGCGATCACGCAACTTGCGCGAAGTGCCCCAACGCCCCTCACGTCCGGAAAATGGCGATGTATTCACGCCAAAAGTCATACGCACAGTCGGTTCTTCCACATGGATAGGCGGCAATGCCTGCGGGTTATCCGGGTCGGCCAGGGTTTCACCGATGGCAATTTCTTCCAGCCCGGCTAAGGCAATAATCTCGCCGGCCTGGGCTCCCTCCACCTCGACTTTAGCCAGGCCCTGATGGATATACAGGTAGCGTGCCTGTTCAGGCACAATCTCGCCGTTTAATTTGATACGCGCCAGATTCTGGTTCACCTTGATGCCGCCCGAATAAATACGCCCCAATGCGGTCACACCGCGATAATCGTCATAACCCAAAGAGGTTACCAACACGCGCAGCGGCGCATCCAGGTCCACATCCGGCGCGGGGATATGGCGCAGGATAGCATCAAACAACGGCTCCAGGTTATCACTCAAATCGGGGGTCAGACCGGCTTGCCCGCCAGTGGCGCGTGCGTAAATAACCGGGAAATCAGCCTGTTCGTCGGTAGCGCCCAGTTCAATGAACAGGTCAAAGGTCTGGTTTAACACACGCTCCGGTTCAGCATCGCGCCGGTCAACTTTATTGATCACAACGATGGCTTTATGCCCCATTTCCAAAGCTTTTTTCAGGACAAAGCGGGTCTGCGGCATGGGCCCTTCAGCCGCGTCCACCAGCAGCAGCACGCCATCCACCATATTCATGACCCGCTCCACCTCGCCGCCGAAATCGGCATGCCCGGGAGTATCCACGATATTGATCTTGACTTGCTGTTCCGTCTGCGCATCCCAAATAGAGATGGCCGTATTCTTGGACAGGATGGTAATACCCCGTTCCCGTTCCAGGTCGTTGGAATCCATTACCCGTTCAATCACCTGCTGGTTGTCGCGGAAGATATGCGCTTGGCGCAGCATACCATCCACCAGCGTAGTCTTGCCATGATCAACATGCGCAATTATGGCTACATTTCTGAGATCAGTTCTTTTTGTCAACATTCTTTCATCACTTTCCTGACACGCAAGTAAAAACCTCGACCTATGATGGTCGAGGTCATCATTTATAGATATATAGATATCTTATCAGATTACCGGCAAATCGAGAAGTGGAGAAATAAGCTAGAGCAGCCCTTCCAGAAGATTCAGGGGAGCAAAAGCCATACCGACCATGCTGGGACCGGTGTGTGCTCCTAAAACAAATGAAATTTGTCCGGTCGGCAACCAGCTGCATTTGAAAGCCTGGTTGATTTTCTCTTTTAATGTCTCTGCGCCTTCAGGATTGCCAGTATGGACCACCTGGGCTTTAATTGAATCCACATTGGGTAAGGTTTTTGAAATTGTGTCCACCAAGCCATTTAGTGCGTTTGCAAAAGAGCGAGCCTGGCTCGGTTGGGTATATTTTCCGGTAACCTTATCCACACCGATAATCGGTTTAATCTGTAAAACCGATGCCACTAAACCCTTCATATGGCTAATGCGGCCGCCATGGATCAGATATTTCAATTCTTTCAAAGTATAGTAAGTGTGTGCGTTGGCTGAAAGTTCATCCAATTTGGATAAAATCTTTTCTTTGCTCCAGCCAGCTTTAATAGCGTTATAGGCCACCGCAACCTGCCAACCTGCCGCTGCGGATAATGTTTTCGTATCCACAATGGTAATATTCGCCTCGGGCACCAGTGAAACTGCCGCCCGCGCCGAATCTACTGTTCCGCTTAAACCGGAAGACATGTGAATGGATAAAATCTCCGGATCATCTTTGGCTACCTTGCGGTACATTTCTGCGAAATCACCCACCGAAGGCTGAGAAGTAATCGGTAGCGCTGAGCTTTCATCCAGCTTTATATAAAAATCATCTGCACTGATATCAATTCCATCACGATATGAATCCTCACCCAGCGTGACCTTTAAAGGCACAATATGTACTTTTAGTTGGTCGTTTTTAAGCATTTGTGTATCAGTGGCGCTATCAGTAACTATCTGCATGTCTTCTCCTAATTTTAGAATTTAATTATAGTAGTTTTTTGTATTAATATTCATGCAATTTTGTAAATTTCATATAATAAATTTAATAACCATGATATTGCAGTAAAAGGGTAATTGACACCCACACGCCGCCATGCTAAAATTCGAATCTGCTAGCCCCCATCGTCTAGCGGCCCAGGACGCGGCCCTCTCAAGGCCAAAACAGGGGTTCGAGTCCCCTTGGGGGCACTATTTATTTACTACTTACCCTTTCCCTGTTCTTTCCTCGGCCCTCTCACACCCCGTTGGGTGCAGGCGGCCAAAACAGGGGTTCGA
>DHVJ01000035.1 GCA_002412595.1 Anaerolineaceae bacterium UBA5211 | reverse complement strand
ACCAGGAACGGCCGTGACAGTAAATCAAAACGCTTAGGCGTGAAAAAATATGGTGGCGAAATTGTAATTTGCGGGAATATTTTAGTCCGCCAGCGCGGAACAAAAATTAAACCCGGCAATAATGTTGGTGTTGGAAAAGATTACACTCTCTTTGCTGTGGCAAACGGTGTGGTGGAATATACCCGCCTGCCCAATGGCCAGAAAAAAGTTAGTGTTCTTCCGATGGAAGAAGCCTAAGGACTTGAGAGGTTAAATAATATGAAAAAAGATATTCATCCTGAATTTTATCCGGATGCCACAGTGATCTGCTCTTGCGGAAATACCTGGAAAACCGGCTCGACCCAAAAAGAAATTCACACAGAAGTGTGCTCAAAATGCCATCCCTTCTTCACAGGTGAACAAGCTCGCTTGATCGACATTGAAGGTCAGGTTGATCGCTTCTACAAGAAATTGCAGGCGCGTGAGGAATTCATTGCTGATGAGCAACGCAAACAGGACGAAAAGGTTTCTCCTGATCGTACGGTTGAGGAATTGGAATTGGGTAAGCGTGCTACTGAAGCATTAACTGAAGTCGGTATGACAACGGTTGGCCAAATCCTAGAACGGCTTGAATCTGGTGAAGCAGCTATGTTGGAATTGCCGGGTATTGGGCGGAAGACTTTGATTGATGTCAAAAAGAAATTACGCTCATTGGGTTATGAATTACCTGCAGCAGCAGAAGAGATCACTGTATAATTCCAAAGCACAAATAATTAAGAAGGCAGTTTCTGCCTTCTTTTTGTTTAAGCAGAGTTCAAGTTAGTGTAAAATTTTAGTAATAGATGTGAGGAGTCGAATGGATGATAAAAACGGTTCGGTCGAGGTTATTTGTGGGTCGATGTTTTCCGGTAAGACAGAAGAAATGATCCGCCGCCTGAGAAGAGCGGTCATAGCCAGGCAAAAAGTTCAAGTTTTCAAACCGGTCATCGACAACCGATATAATGCCAGCAGAGTTACTTCGCATGCCGGTCTGGATTTTGAAGCGATACCGATTTCCAATTCTTCTGAAATCATGGAAAACATTAAGGACGATACGACTGTAGTCGGTATTGATGAAGCCCAATTCTTTGATGAGGGAATTGTCAGTATTATTGAACAGCTGGCTGACCAGAACATTCGTGTGATCGTTACAGGGCTGGACATGGACTTCCGCGGTGAACCTTTCGGCTTTATTCCAGAGCTTTTGGCACGCGCTGATAAAATTGACAAATTGCAGGCAATTTGTATGGTGTGCGGGGAACCAGCAAACCGTACGCAGCGGCTGGTGGATGGCAAGCCGGCCCATTATGAAGAGCCGATTGTGATTGTTGGAGCTGCTGAAATGTATGAAGCCCGCTGCCGGGCGCATCATGTAGTTCCACGGGATTGATGAGATGGAAGACTATCGAAACTTTTTAAAAGAAATTCTTGTTCCTGAAGAAAAATTACAAGCACGTATTGCTGAGCTGGGCGCTGAAATCAGCCGCGACTATCACGACAGCCAACAACTCCTGCTGATCTGCATTTTACGCGGCGCGGTCATTTTCATGAGCGATCTCTCCCGTCAAATCAGTGTTCCGCATTCAATGGACTTTATGGCAATTTCTTCCTACGGCACGGGGAACCGCAATTCATCCGGGATGGTACGCATCACAATGGACTTGAATACCAATATCTTTGGAAGGGATGTATTGATCGTCGAAGACATCATTGACAGCGGAAATACCCTGTCCTATGTGCTTAGACTTCTTTCAACGCGTAAACCGAAAAGCCTGAAAATTTGCACACTGCTGGATAAAGCGGAACGCCGCGAGGTGGAAGTGCCGATCAGCTATACCGGATTTGTCATTCCCAATAAATTCGTTTTTGGTTATGGTTTGGACCTGGATGAGTATTACCGCAATTTACCTTTCATCGGCGTGGTTGATCTGGAAAAATACGGGGGATGATTTAAAATCCAAATAATGATCCGTACAATCCTGGGGCCGAAAATAAGCGATGTCGTTACAGGTTTAATCGGAACTTGCGGCGAGATTTATTTGGTGGGGGGAGCCGTGCGCGACCATCTCCTGAATATCTCCAGCCATGATTTCGATTTCGTTGTTAAAAATAATGCATTAAAGGCGGCCAAGATCTGCGCTGACCGAATGCACGGAAGTTATTACGCATTAGACCAGGAACGAGGGACTGGAAGAGTGCTGCTGGAATTACGAGGAGAATCCATTATCCTGGATTTTGCTACGCTGGCATCCAAGGGCATCCGGAAAGATTTGGAGTTGCGCGATTTTACCTTCAATGCCATGGCGGTCGATCTAAATGCGCCTGACGACCTGATTGATCCATTATCTGGCGCCCAAGCCTTGCATGACAAAATAATGCGGCCCTGCAGTGCTTCCAGTTTTGAGAATGACCCGATCCGCACAATCCGGGCAATACGTTTTCAGCAGCGTTTGGAATTGCAGGTTGAAGAATCAACCGCAACACTCATCCGATCTGCGGCCCCCGGATTGAAGAATATCTCAGCCGAAAGAAAACGGGATGAACTCTTCGCTGTATTTGAAAGCGCACATATAAAAGAATCCTGTTTGCTTCTGCAATCTTACCAAATCTGGGATGAGGTTTTTCCGTATTTATCTGACCTGGACCAATTGGAAAAAGTGCCACGTCATGTCCATTCTCTAATGGATCATACTTTGCAGGTGTTGGATTACAGTCAGATATTGGTTAATCATATTAAGGGTAACCAAGTTGAAACAGATAATAAATTTGTTAAATCTGGTTGGGAGATCCTGGATGAATTCCAAATTGAATTGGACGAGTATTTTGCGCATCCTATTCACTCGCAACGGCAATATGGAAGTCTGCTTTTTTTAGCAATCCTTTATCATGACTTGAGCAAAGTGAATATCATTCCGCAAGAAGTAGGTGGGAAAATCGGCTTTCCTGACCATGCCCAAAAAAGCGCAGAAATATTCAGCAAGACTCGATCAAATTGGGCTCTTTCAAAAAATGAATTTGATTTTGTGGATCGTATCATCCGCAACCATACATTACCGCTGGGCATTCAAGGAACCCATGAAGCCCGTTCAAGAAGAGAACTGTATCATTTCTTTCAGCGCAGCCAGTCTGCCGGCGTGCTGATCGGCATTTTACACTTGGCCGATATCTTAGCAACATACGAAGATACATTGACGTCAGCCAGATGGGAAAAAGCTCGGGAGACTTGCCGGACATTGCTGGATTGTTGGTTTCGGAAATATAATCAAATTGTTGAGCCGCCTGTGTTGTTTACGGGAGATGAGCTTATGAAGGAATTTGGCCTGGAACCCGGACCCCAAATTGGCGAAATATTAATGAATATTCAGGAAGGTCAGGCGGTTGGTGAGATTTGGGACCGGAAAATGGCAGCCGCGTTTGTCAAACAGTACCTGAAAAAGAAAGAAGAAGACCCAAAATGACAGTCAAGTTGTTTGCTGAAACATATGGCAGTGGTTTACCATTGACTTTAATTCACGGTTATCCCTTGGATCATACGATTTGGAATTCACTGATACCGAAAATTGAAGGGGAGGCTCGTTTGATATTGCCCGACTTGCGCGGACATGGGCAATCTCCAATTCCCGAAGGTCCTTACAGCATGCGGGAAATGGCGGAGGATGTGGTTAGTCTTTGGGATGAGCTGCGTATTGATAAAAGTGTAATTGGCGGCCATTCCATGGGTGGATATGTTTCTCTGGCGGTGGCGCGTTATTTTCCGGAGCGTTTGGCTGGATTGGTTTTGGTGGCATCACGCGTCAATGCAGACGCACCCGAAAAACGTAAAGCCAGGTTAGCCTCAATCGAGGATGTCCGGAAAAATGGTGCAGCCAGTGCAGTTTCTTCCATGCCGGAAAAACTTTCGTATAATAACGCAGTAAGGGACCAATGCAAGGAGATTATCGCAAAAGCTTCAACCAGCGGCGTGATGGGTGTTTTGGCTGCTATGGCCAATCGTCCGGATTCCATGGAATTATTTATTAATTTGGAATTACCAGCCATGATCATTGCCGGGCGGGAGGATCAAATTGTCCCAATTGAATCTACGCGAGCAGTTGCTCAAAAGATGAGGAAACCCTGGTTAGTCGAAATTTCCGATGCTGGGCATATGCCCATGCTGGAAAAACCGAATGAAGTTGCAGTTGCATTATCCGAATTTATCCAAAACATAAAGGAGAATTGTTAATGGCATCAAAAGTATTTTTTACCGATATGCGTACTAAACCAGGCGTTAATATGTACGATAAGTTGAACCGACTGATTAAAAAAGCCGGAATCGAAGAGCTAAAAGTTGAAGATAAACTGGTTGCGTTGAAGATCCATTTTGGCGAACCGGGAAATTTAGCCTACTTGCGTCCTAATTACGCGGCGGTAATTGTCAAGAAAATTAAAAAGATGGGTGGAAAACCTTTCCTGACTGATTGCAACACGTTGTATTATGGGAGACGTGCGAATGCGGTGGACCATCTGGAAGCCGCGATGGAAAATGGATTCAACCGCATTGCAGTTGGATGCGATGTCGTTATTGCCGATGGTTTGACTGGAGGGGATGCGACCGAAATTCCCCTTGATTTTGACCTGGTAAAGAGCGCGAAGATTGGTTCGGCGATTGCGGATAGCGATGTCATTATTAGCCTAAACCATTTCAAGGGTCACGAACAAACTGGCTTTGGCGGTGCATTGAAGAATATTGGCATGGGATGCGGTTCCAGAAAGGGGAAGATGGAAATGCATTCTTCCTCAAAACCCAAGATCAAAGAGGAAAATTGTGTTTCCTGCGGTATGTGCATTCGTAAATGCCCGCAGAAAGCCATTTCATACAATGAGAATTTAAATGCACAAATCGACTACAGCAAGTGCATTGGATGCGGCCAATGTGTGGCCAGCTGCCATTACGGCGCGGCTGTGGCGATTTATGACCAGGCTGCAGAATTGCTTAACAAGAAGATCGCGGAGTATGCCTTTGCCGTACTGAAGGATAAGCAGCATTTCCACATCAACTTCATGATGAATATCTCACCGGATTGCGACTGCTGGGATTCAAACGATCAGGCCATTGCTCCGGACGTGGGTATTGCGGCATCTTTTGATCCGGTTGCGCTCGACCATGCCTGTGTTGATCTGGTCAATGCGGTCCCGGGCGTGCTGAGCAGCCGACTTTATGAGAAGGGTGATTATAAGGACGGTGAAGACAAGTTTGTACACGTACACCCGGATGTTCACTGGCGCGACTGCCTGGGCCACTCGGAAGAAATCCATTTGGGGAGCATGGATTACAAACTTGTGCAGGTGAATTAGACCCTCCTTTGATATTCAACAGGAGAAGGTTTGCGCCTTCTCCTGTTTTTAATTCTGAATCAATTTTCTACCAATTGTCCGGTTGTTTGATTGGATGGTTTAGCCTTTTCAGGCGTCCAGATAAGGGCGCTTTCAGAGAGTGAAGTAAAATTATTTTCGCAGGAATTAAATTCCTCTATATTATTCATGGACTCGTGCAATGGATTTTAAAACTATCAGCCGTTGGTTCCTCATTTTAGGCGTTTGTTTCCTGATCGTCGGAATTATCTTCTGGCTGCTGGGCAGACTTTCAACCCGTGAGATACCCGGAACGCTCAAAATTCAAATGGGGAATGCCACATTTGTATTTCCAATTCTGCTTTCTATTATCTTAAGTGTTGTACTGACATTGGTTCTTAATTTAATCGGTCGATTTCTTAGTCATTAGCTTCCCATCGAAGCTATTTTGATTTATATATCGCTTATAAAAATTCGGAAGGATTTCGGTTAGTATAGTTATAGAAAGGGAGAAAAATGAAAACCTATGACTATGTGATTATCGGTGGGGGCATGAGCGCGGACGCAGCTGTTGAAGGAATTCGAGAGTTAGACCCGAAGGGATCTATTTTAGTTATATCGTCCGAACCTGACCCACCTTATAAACGACCACCGCTTTCCAAATCGCTATGGAAGAAAACACCCATCGAAAAAATATGGCTGGATACTGAAGGAAAGAAAGCAGAAGTACTCCTTAACCAAAGTGTGACGCATATCGATGCGGAGCAGAAGATTGCCCAAACAGATGCGGGAAATGCCTATCGGTATGAAAAACTGATGTTAGCAACCGGTGGAAAACGCAGAACGCTTCCTTTTGGGGAGGATAACATCCTTTATTACCGGACAGTTGAAGATTTTAAAAAACTGCATCAGATGGCAGATCATAAAAAGCGTTTTGGCGTGATTGGGAGCGGATTCATCGGTTCTGAAATTGCCGCAGCCCTGGCGATGAATGGAAAAGAAGTAACTCTTTTTGATATTGGGCCCGGCATTGGCTGGAATGTGTTCCCGGATGAAATGACAGCGTTTTTGAATGATTACTACCATCAAAAAGGTGTGGAGATCGTCACAAATGTAAAAGTAACCGATGTTGAGAAGACGGGCGAAAAATTGCGGATCAGTTTAAATTCCGGCGATAGTTATGAATTTGACGGCGTAGTGGCAGGTGTGGGAATTATGCCGGACACGCAGTTAGCAGAAGCGCTGAATCTCAAAGTGGATAATGGCATTCATGTAAATGAATACCTTCAGACAAGCGATCCTGCTATTTACGCAGCAGGCGATGTGGCCAATTTTTACAATTCTTTGCTGGGAAGGCGCATGCGAGTGGAGCACGCGGATAATGCTACCCAAATGGGCAAGGCGGCCGGCCGGAATATGGCAGGCGCAGGTGAGAAATATGATTATTTGCCCTTCTTCTACTCGGATTTGTTTGACCTGGGATATGAAGCAGTCGGGTTATTGGATGCGCGCTGCGAATTGGTGGAAGATTGGCAGCAGAAATACGAAAAAGGGGTCTTGTATTACCTGGAGGATAACCGGGTCAGGGGCGTGCTGCTTTGGAATGTTTGGGACAAAGTAGATCAAGCCAGAGCGGTTATCGGGATGCCAGCGCCGGTAAACAAAGAAATGTTAATCGGAAAAATCGTTTAATTACACCTGTAAAATCGACTGAAAAGGTTACCTATGGTAAAATTTAAACTAGCGCAATTTTTTTGAATCAATTGTGATTTACTATCATTAACTCTAATCCGGAGGATTAAATATGTCAGAAAAGAAATGGGTTTTCCTTTTTAACGAAGTTGAAGAGGCTGAGAAATATACCGGCTCTTGGGACGGCGTACGAGGTCTGTTGGGCGGCAAGGGTGCCAACCTGGCCGAAATGACCCGCATCGGTGTACCAGTGCCACCGTTCTTCACCGTCACCACTGAAGCTTGCAATGCTTTTTTAGCGGCCGGCAATAAGTTCCCGGAAGGTATGTGGGAACAAATGCTGGAAGGTTTGAAAGCAGTTGAAAAAGCTGCCGATAAAAAATTCGGCGATCCCACCAATCCACTACTGGTTTCCTGCCGTTCCGGTGCCAAGATGTCCATGCCCGGTATGATGGATACTGTGCTGAACATTGGCCTGAACGATGAAACGGCCAAAGGCATGGTCAAACTGACCGAAAATGAACGTTTTGTTTACGACTCTTACCGGCGCTTAATTTCCATGTTCGGTTCGGTTGTATTAGGCATCAAGGATGTTGCTTTTGAAGCTGTGCTGGATGCCAAGAAGAAGGAAGCCGGCACAAAGGCAGATACTGACCTGACCACCGAAGATTTGAAGGATCTGGTTGAGAAATATAAAGTTGTAGTCAAGAAAGAAAAAGGCTTCGATTTCCCGCAGGATCCCATCGATCAGATGCGGTTGGCGACTGAAGCGGTTTTCTCCTCCTGGAACGGTAAGCGTGCAGTGGATTACCGCCGCGCGGCTGACATTCCTGATGATCTGGGCACGGCTGTCAACATTGTTACCATGGTATTCGGCAACACTGGCTGGGAATCCGGCACAGGCGTGGCCTTTACCCGCGATCCATCCACCGGCGAGAAAATCCTTTATGGTGAATATTTGCTGAACGCGCAGGGTGAAGATGTTGTAGCTGGTATCCGCAACACTGAAAAAATTGTCAAGATGGGCGAAACCCTTTCCGAAGCTTACGAGCAATTCCTGGATATCACTAAGAAACTGGAATTACATTACAAAGATATGCAGGATATGGAATTCACCATTGAAAATCGGCGACTGTGGATGCTACAAACCCGAAATGGCAAACGCACAGCGAAAGCTGCCGTGAAAATTGCCGTAGATATGGTGAATGAAGGCTTGATCTCCAAAGAAGAAGCCATCAAGCGTGTGACCCCCGCGAATGTTGATACATTACTGCATCCTCAGTTTATGGGAAACACCAAAAGTGAAGCGAAAACAGCCGGCAAGATGTTTGCTACCGGTGTGAATGCTTCCCCCGGCGCTGCAGTTGGCCAGGTTTACTTTGACGCAGATACCGCCGAAAGAATGGCTAAAGAAGAAAAACAGAAAGTCATCATGGTACGGCCTTTCACCAAACCGGATGATGTGCACGGTATGCTGGCTGCCGAAGGCATTTTGACCAGCGAAGGCGGCGCCACTTCCCACGCGGCCGTGGTTGCCCGTCAGTTTGGCGTGCCTTGTATTGTCGGCGCATCCATGATGCACATTGACCTGGACAAACGCGAATTGGAATCAGAAGGCGTGATTGTCAAAGAAGGGGACTGGATTTCACTCGATGGCGGTACCGGCGAAGCTTTCCTGGGTAAATTGGATATGTCCGCACCTGGGCTGGAAGAACAAACCGATTTGCTGACCCTGCTCAATTGGGCCGATGAAATTTGCGCCAAACCCGGCACCCGCACCGCTCCTGAGGGCTGGCCAACCACTGGCTTGCAGGTTTGGGCGAACGCGGATTACCCGAAAGATGCCCAGCGCGCCCGCACATACGGCGCCAAAGGCATTGGCCTGTGCCGTACTGAGCATATGTTCTTTGAACAGACACGTCTGCCAATTGTGCAGCGCATGATCCTGGCTGATAAATCAGAAGACCGCGTAAAAGCATTGGATGAACTGCTGCCTTACCAGCGCGCGGACTTTGAAGGTCTGTTTGAGGCTATGGACGGCTATCCGGTTATCATCCGTTTGATCGACCCGCCATTGCATGAATTCTTGCCTTCCGAAGAAGTACTGTTGGAAGAAGTCATCACCATGCGTGTCAAAGGCGAAACGGAAGGCTTGAAAGAAAAAGAAGACATGCTGGAAAGCGTCAGGACCATGCATGAATCCAACCCGATGATGGGTCTGCGCGGTGTGCGTTTGAGCATCGTCATGCCCGAAATCGTGGAAATGCAGGTGCGCGCGATCTTTGAAGCCGCAGCGAACATGACCCTTAAGGGTATTGTGGTAAAACCGGAAGTCATGATCCCGTTGACCGGACACATCAACGAGCTGCTCCACATTCAACCGCGCTTGATTGAAATTGCCAAGCAGGTTATGGCTGAAAAGAAAGTTGAATTCACGTACAAGTTCGGCACCATGATCGAGATTCCACGCGCGGCTGTCACCGCCGGTGAAATTGCCAGCGTAGCGGAATTCTTCTCATTCGGTACCAACGACTTGACCCAAATGACCTTTGGCTACAGCCGTGATGACGCGGAACGCAACTTCCTGGTCACCTATGTTGAGAAAGGCATCCTGCCCAAGAACCCGTTCCAGACCATCGACACGGATGGCGTTGGCCGCCTGATGAAGATGGCTGTGACTGACGGCCGCGCAACCCGCAATAACCTCGAAGTGGGTATCTGCGGCGAGCACGGCGGCGATCCGGCTTCCATCGAGTTCTGCCATACCATCGGCAATAACTACGTGAGCTGCTCCCCGTTCCGTGTGCCGGTTGCCCGTTTGGCTGCCGCACAAGCTGCGCTGAAATACGCCCCCAAGAAATAATCAAGCGCTGCAAGTCTAAAGATAATCAAAAAGCCCGTGAGCCATTCGCGGGCTTTTATTAACGCTTTAGCGGGTTGAGGACGGGAGGTCCGAAGCAAAAAACCACCCGCATAGCGGGTGGAAGATAAAGGGTTAAACCGAGAATGACTTAATAATATGGCGCATAAATGAAATAGAAACAAGGAAAAAGAAACAGAAGAAACACAATAGAAGATCAACAACCCAAAGCAGGAAAAAAAAAGAAATTGTCTTTGCGAGATTTACGTTAGTAAATCAATCGCGCAGCATTCCTTAGGGGAAAGCAATCTCAGCAGCTGGAAAAGAGGAATATACAGAAGAGGGAAGTTATGAAGGAATCGCATAAATATAAGCAGGGAACTGAGATCGCCACGTCGCTTGCCCACAGAAAAACGAGTGGGCAAGCTTCTCGCGAAGACAGGGAGAGAAGTAGCTCAGGGAGGAATGCGATGACGAAGGCAAAATGGCTTGAAAGAAAGTGAAAGCCAGCGTCTTGAGACGCTGGCCAGTATTAGAGGCTGTTCACTTATTGAGGCCGTGCGTAAACCAGTTGGTAGATATTCAGAAATTCCATGATCTGCGCCAGGTAGTCCTGGGTTTCTGAGGCGCGGATGACTTCCAGGAAAAGATCCGGATCTCCACCAGCCAAAGCAAGCCACTGTTCGGCGTTGCCCGGACCGGCATTATAAGCAGCCAGCGCGGCCTGGGTATTCCCGGACAGGTATTTCTGCATGCGGTTGAGATAGAAGGCGCCCAGTTCAATGCTAACCTCGCCCTTAAGCAGGTCAGCAGATTCGTAATTGCTGGGCCAGCCCAGCAGATCTACGTTTTCTTTACCGGTGGCCGGCATGATCTGGGCCAAACCACTGGCACCCACCGCGGATGTGATGTAGGGGTTGAACATGCTTTCCTGCCGAACCAGCGCATAGAGCAGCAGCGGGTGGATGTTATAGTCGTTGGCGGCTGAGACAATCATCTCACGGAAATAAGCGCCGAAACGGATATGCGTAAAATAGATGGGCGCGGTCAGCGAGGTGAGGTCGTCCAAAGCGGCCAGACTGAGGATGTTGCGACAGGCATAGATGGCCGGTTGGTAAAGATCAAGTTCCAGCAGATAATTCATCAAACGGTAAAGGTTGAGCGGGTCGCCCTGCAGCTCGGCCCGTAGCAATTCGGCTTCATTAATGGCCTGGCTGAATTGGCTGATTTCCCAGTAGGCCTGGATACGCCGGATGCGAGCATTGTTCTGCAGATCACCCAGCCCGCTCAGGTTGGTTTCGGCGGGGATGCTGAAGGTGGTGCGCAGCCAGGCTTCACCTTCGGGGCGTTCATAATCCAGGTCGTAACCCAAGTCATAGCCTTCTTCAATGTCGAACATATCACGTCCTTCCAGCAGTTCGCCGCTGCGGATGGCATAGTAATCAGTCGGGTCAGCATTTTGGCCGGAGGCAAATGCGGCGCGGGCATTTTCTTCATCACCCTGGGCGGTGTAGGCTTTGCCCATCCACATATATGCTTTGGCCTTGTCCGCGGGGGTAGTGGAGAGCACCAACATGCGTTGGAAAACCTGCAAGGCTTCTTCATAGCGCGCCAGGCGGTAATAAGAGATGCCGGCCATGAAGAGACCGCGATAGCTCAAGTCGGAAGAAGGATATTCATTCATCATGCGCAGCCAGGTTTGGGCGGCGTTTTCGAGATCATTATTACGTTCATAAACGCGTCCGGCTTCATAAAGGAAGGTGGGCGCATCCGGTGAGGAGGCGGCGTTGTTGACGAAAGATAGGTAGGTCTGGGCAGAATTGGTATATTCATCCAGTACGACCCACTGCACATAGCCGATCTCGTCCCAGGCGGGTGTCCAATAAGAACTGCCGGGGTAATTGTCAATCAGAGTCTGGTATTCGATGATGGCCTGGCGGGGCTCATCGTTGAAGTAGTGGCTGAGACCTTTGAAATAATAGACCGAGCCATCGTTATCTTCAGGGTTGGTGGCTAGGTAGCGCTCGAAGGCTTCAATGGCATAATCATAAGAGCCGGCGTAATAATCCACCAGACCGCGCACATAATCGTTGACCGGTACACCGTTGGCCACCAATAGGGAGAGGGCGGTGAAGGAATCGTAAGCTTTGGGGAACTGGTAAACCGAATCCAGGAAGCGCGCGTAGGCTTCGTTGGGCATGTCCAATTTGAGGTAGGCCTGGCCGGTGAGCAGGTTGGCAGTGGCGCGGGCGTAGTCATCCGTGCTGGTGTTATAGACATTCATGTAGTACTGGATGGCAGTGGTGTAATCCAGCAGGCCGTCATAGGCTTGACCGATTTTGAGATTGAGGCTGGAGGAGTTGCCGGGCGGGTCAACCTGCAAAGCAGCCTGGTAGGCATAAATAGCCTGGGTGTAATCCCCAGCGCTCATGGCAGCGTCGCCCTGCAGGGTGAGGACATATTCATCCAGCACACCGGGAGCATATTGGGCATATTTAGCATAGGCATCGGCTGCCTGGGCGTATTCCCCGGTCTGCTGGTAGGATTGACCCAGCATGAAATGAGCGTCAGCCAGCACATCCGCGATGGGGTATTGGCCCAGAATGCGGTTGAAGGCATCGATGGCAGCGGTGTATTGACGTTCACTGTAATAGCAGCGTCCCAGACCGTAAAGCGCCTGAGAGCGGATCTTTTCGTCTTCAGACTGCTGGAAGGCTTCCTGATATAGCTCTTTGGCCTTGTCCATCTGACCGGCCAACAGGGCGGTATCGGCAGCATCAATGCGGCCGGAGGGGGAAGGGGTGGAGGTGACGGTCGGTTTGGGTTCCAGCACGGTTTGAATGCCGGAAAAGAACTCGATGTTCTTCTCACCGTTGGCATCTTCTTTCACTTGAACAAAGGGCAGGCTGCAAGCGGAGGTGATCAACAGGCAGGCGCAAAGGGAGGCGAGGATAAATTTTCTCATATCCGCTTTATATATTAGGTTGCGTTTTGTGTCAACAGGGGGAAGTTGACATAAATTGACAGAAGTGGACAGATGGAGAAAAAGAATGAGATTCGTTTGCTATTGAAACGAAACTCTTAATAATTCTGATTTAGCGGCAATATATTCCCATAAAAGAAGGTATTGTTGAGTTGTTCCAGTTTATTAAGAAGAGAATTCACCAACCTGGACCTGCCTGCGCCAACCGTTGAGCAGGTGATAGATAGATTCCGCTCCGAGCAGAGGCGAGCCGTCGTAGGGCAGGCTGTTGGGAAAGAGGATGAAGGGGCGGCTTTGTTCTCCGCCCAGGCCGCCGTGGTGGCTGACCTGGTTTTCAAAGCCGCGGATGCAGCCCGTTTGCGGATCCAGGCGCGTGTTGACGATGATGTCCGGGCAGTTGGGGAAGGAACTCTCCCGTTTGAGCAATTGGACGGCATGAGGTGAATAATCCGCAAGAGGGTTGAAACCTTCGAAGTTGTCATGGTCGAGAAAATAGATCCCTTCTTTACCAAGGACCATATCGCCATTTTCGGATGAGCGCACCAATACAAAACCGACATCGGGATGCTGTAATATCGTGATGAGTAAATCCGGATAGTGATCCTGAATGGTTTCGTAAGTAACGCGCTCGGCGGCTTCTTTTAGATATATCAAGCCAGCTGAACCGGAGCCATAAACAATGAGAGCATCAGCATCTTTTTCCTGCTCAGCGTTAAAATCCTTTTCCTTAGCATGTTTATTGCCCATTTCGACCAGCCCGTCATGGGTTTTGCTGCGCACCATTGTGCGTAGAACGCGGGCCAGGCGGGAGTCAGCTTGAATAGAATCGCTCAAGAGGGTATTGATATGATCCCAGGCTTCGTTGATGTCGGCAGTTTCGATGATTTGGCTGTCTCCGCTGACGGCACTGCGCACCAACTGCTCAAAGGATATGCCGGTACTCCTTTTGAAAGGTCCGCCGGTGCTTTGACCGTGATCGGATAAGACGATAATGTGATAGGGACGGGGAGCGTGTTGGGTGAGATGTTCCAGACGGGCAAATTCACGATCGATTTCTGCCAGCGTTTCCATCGATTCACGTGATTCTGTCCCAGTGAAATGCCCGACATTGTCAAAACCGGAGTAAGTGGTGTATATGGCCGGGATGCCCCGTAAAATATCATTGCTGACCAACAGGGTGGTGAGATAGGATAGCAGACGGGAATCGGCAGCGCGGATAAAGGCATAGAGAATATTGCGGGATTTTACTTTGATTTCACCTTTGCGCAGCCACTGAAGAAGAGCCTGTCCCCATTCTTTTAATACCCCGGTAAGGAAAGTAGTGATCAACTTTCCAAAAACGAACGGATTGACCAGATAGGAATAGAAACCGGGTCCAGTTTCACGGTCACGGTTCAGGACTGTGCTGATGGTGAGCATCGATTCGGCGGCGTCCCCGGAAAACATATTGGCGCGGGATGTGCCGCCGTTTGCCAGTAATCCCTGACCATTGCTGAGACGGTCTTCCAGTGCGGCAGCATCCGGGAAATAACCGGAGCGGATGGTGCGCTTGTTTTGGCGATCCCACCAACGATAGGCAGGGATATCCGTATTGTTTCCGAACATAATACCGGACTGCATGGCGCCGGTTTGAGAGGTGAAATCTGTTTCCCAGGGAATGAGCTTATGGGTGTTTTCGTCCAACCAGCGTTTCAGAGTGGGCATGCGACCAGCTTGCATGGCTTTGCGGAACATCTTTTCCCCCAGACCATCAATCTCAAGGAAAAGGAAACCAGGGACATCCGTCTGAAGCGGTTTTTCGTGGCGGGCTACCATCTTGCGGGTGACCAATTTGTCATACTGCTGGTCTATATTAAGGGATAAAACACCGGCGAGAATACCACTCATACCAGTGAGAATCATGATGATACGTATGGCTGTGCGGATGTCGGTGATGATGATGCCAGGGATAAAGTTTCCCAGTACCATCATCAAACTACCGGAGAGAATGAACGTGACTGTAGGGTATAACCAGGCAGGCAGATAGGCGAAGAAATTGATAAAAAGCCACCAGAAAATGACCAGCGCGAGCAGATATACCACCGCCATACCAGCCGCCGCGGTGAGGGATTGTATTTGCAGCCCGGATACTCGGCGCAACAATAGTAACGTAATCAATTGAACGATCAGGATGCTGAGATATTGGATGAACTGGTTTTTCTTCTGCATGATTGGTCCCGTCCGATTAGTGGATTTGCTTTCTAACCAGCTTTTATATTATCTATGCACCCTTTCCAAGGTCAGCAGGCTTAAAGTATTTTAAGCAGTTCGATGCCACCAAAGACCTGAAAGGCTGAACTTAAAAGGAACATCAAGGTAGTGGTCCAGAAAAATGTGAGAAAACGTATATGATAGAAACCGCATACGACACTCAATCCGCGGGTACCACCCGGGATGATCCGGCCGACTAATAAAAATAAAGGAGAGCTGATGGGTAAATTTTGCAGGAAACGCGGTAATTTTCCTTCATTTTGTTCCAACTTTCCCAAATCTTTCAGGTTTGTGCCAATGAAGTATTGCACGACAGCCGCTGCTATATTGCCAAGGCTGTACAGCCCGATGGCGGTTTGCGGATCGTGGGTTATGGATAAGAACACGGTCAGGGGAGATGTCGGGATAAAGGTAAAACTGGCCAGGAAGAAGACAACGAAGCTGAGGATGCGGCTGCGACGGGGATTTTGTTCGATATAGGCTTTGATGATATCCATATCAAAGTATTTATAGAAATACACGACAGCGCCAAATAACAGAATGAGCAGGGTAGTCCTGAAGACAGTTGTCCAATTGATGGTTATTTTTCCAATTTTCACGAAATAAGTTCCCTCATTTTCCAAGTGACCTTGTGATTGCGGCAATGCAGAAAAATGAAAGAGAGATTGCCGCAATCCAATAACGCAGGTGATTATTTAATATTGATGGTTAATTAACCCTATTTTAACGTGATGTGTTCGCCTTGTTGAGTCGTTAATAAATCTCTTAAGGAGAGGCGAGTTGCACAAAGGAAAAAGATTTTTGTGTAAAAGCTGCCGGATATCTATGCGGCACGGTTGCTTTTCAAGCTTTTTGTTCAGATTGTTTATTCCAGGTATGGCGACTCCAGGCTAAGGTTAGCGCGGCGGCCGACATTGAGCATGGCCTGGCCGGCTTCACGGCGGATTTGGTCTTCATCCATCAGCAGGAATTCCCCATCATGCACCAGCAGGCGGCCATCTACAATCACGTCGGCGACGTCGTCCGGACTTGCGGCGGTGACGATGGTCTTGGGCAGGTGGGCAGTGGGTGAGAGATGGGGTTTATTGATGTCGAGCAGGATGATGTCGGCTTTGTAACCTACTTCCAGTTTGCCGATTTCTTTTTCCTGCATGACGGCTTTAGCACCGCCCTGCGAAGCCATCCTGAGCACATCCAGCGCGGGCAGGGCGAGGGGATCGTTGATCTCAACGCCGTGGCGAGCTTGCATGGCATACTTCAGCATGCGCATAGGCTCAAAGAGGTTGAGGCGGGTGGCGGAAACACCGTCGGTGCCTAGGGCGATATTGGCGCCCAGGGCCATGAGCAGAGGGGTCTTGCTGAAACCGTGGTTGCTCAGGTTGGAATGTGGGCAGTGCACGGCGTTGGCTCCGCGTTCAGCCATGAGCAGGATCTCTTTATCTGATAAGCGGACGGAATGCGCGGCAATCAGATTGGGGCCGAGCAAGCCGAAATGATCGAACCATTCTGCAGGACGCATTTTGTAGTTGGTGAGACAATGGGCGACCTCCGCCAGGTGTTCGGCCAGATGGATGTGCACGCCGGTGCTCAATTCCCTGGAGCGCTGGGCGACGGCTTCCATTAATGCGGGGGTGGAGGTCATGGCCTGGCGCAGGCTGAACCAGATTTGAATGCGGCCATCGCCGGCATTGTTCCAATCTTCATAAAGCTGCTCGGTGCCGCGGATAGCGTCCTGGGTGGATTCCTTCATGCCGGCGGGGATATCGCTGCCGGTGTCCATGGTGGAGCGAGTGATGACCCCGCGGATGCCAGTTTCAAGGGCGGCCTGCGCGACCATCTCCATGAAGGGGCCGCCGGCATCGGCAAAGGTGGTGGTGCCGGCTTTCAGGTTTTCCAGGCAGAAAAGCAGGGCGCCTTTGTAAACGTCTTCGGGGGTCAAATTGCTTTCGAAGGGAACCAGGATGCGGGTCCAGACCATGGGCAGTTCATCCACAACGCTGCCGCGCAGGAGCTGCTGGGCGGCGTGGGTGTGGGCGTCCACAAAGCCGGGCATGGCCAGCTTGCCGTCACCATCGAGGATCTCTTTGGCGTCATAGGTGCCGGATTCCGGGGCCCCTGCTTCCAACAAGGTAATGCGACTATCCTGGATGCCGATGACGGCATTGGGCAGGACGGTGAAATCGGGGAGCAGGACGTTACAGTTTTGGATGAGCAGGTCATAGATTGTCATGATGGAGGCCTCCGAAGTATAAATAATGGGTTAATTATAGCGTGAGTTGAGGCGAGAACGATCGATTTCCCACTGCTGACACAGATAAATGCCCGGTTTTATTTTGATGATTAATCGACACAGATATTTGTGGAATTAGAACCGTAAGTAACCCTCACCCCTGGCCCTCCCCCTGATCTGTAAATTTCTGTTTGAGGATTGGCGTGTTTTCAGGGGGAGGGAGTATGCATTGGTGTTGAAATAAATATTGCTTATCATCGGGATTTTATGAATACTGTAAAACGAAAAGGCATCTGGCTTTGACAAACGACCCAACCCATGTTAAACTGAATCGGTTAGGATGGAGAGCGCTCAGATTGAGCGCCTTTTTTTTGGTGAGGTGTACATGCGGACATTGGAATGGGATTCTACCGCGCAGCGGCTTAAGATGATTGACCAGAGGATTCTGCCCTCAAAATTGGAATTCATCTCCCTTGATACCTACCAATCTGTTTCCCAAGCAATCAAAGACATGGCAGTTCGCGGTGCACCGGCTATCGGTGTTTCGGCAGCTTTCGGCATGGTATTGGCAGCCCAACAGTCCGCGGCCAATGATGTGGAAGGTATGCGTAAGAATCTGCGCCAGGCGGCTGAAGTACTGGGAGCTTCAAGGCCAACAGCGGTAAATTTGTCCTGGGCATTAAAACGCATGTTGGGTGTAGCTGATTTGCCCTTTACCTCTACCCAAGAACTGTGCGCAGCTTTGCTGGATGAAGCACAGCACATGGCGGATGACGACGTGGAATTAAACCGCAAGATGGCAGCCTACGGTGCGGCGCTGATTGACGATGGCGACACGATCATTCACCATTGCAATACCGGCGCGTTGGCGACAGTGGATTGGGGCACGGCTTTGGGCGTGATCCGTATGGCGCACGAACAGGGCAAGCACATCCATGTTTTGGTGGATGAAACCCGCCCGCGCCTGCAGGGCGCGCGTTTAACTGCCTGGGAACTGACGCAATACGGAATCCCTTATGACATTATCACTGATAACGCGGCGGGTTATTTCCTGCGCTCCGGCCAGGTGAACAAGGTTTTCTACGGCGGCGACCGCGTGGCGCGCAATGGGGACGTGGCCAACAAGATCGGCAGCTATATGCTGGCGCTGGCGGCTAACGCGAACCATGTGCCGGTTTATAGCGTAGTACCCACATCGACGATTGACATGGAGTTGGCCAGCGGGGATGAAATTCCGATTGAAGAACGTGATCAAGACGAAGTGCTCAATATTCAATTCCGAAACGAGCCGGCCACACCGCAGGGCGCCAGCGCCCGTAATCCGGCTTTTGACGTAACCCCCCACGAACTTTTATCCGGCCTGGTGACCGAAAAGGGCGTGGTTTACCCACCTTTTGAAATTCAACTTGCAAAGATCATGCAGGAATCGTAAGGAGCTGCATATGTCTATTATCTGTACCGGCTCAATTGCCTATGATTACTTAATGTCCTTTCCCGGTCATTTTAAAGATCACATTATCCCTGATAAATTAGACTCCATCAGCCTTTCTTTTTTGGTGGACACCATGATCCGCCAACGCGGCGGAACGGCGCCAAACATTGCCTACAATTTGGCGTTGTTGGGTGAGAAGCCCAAGCTGATGGGTACTGTTGGCGAGGATTTTGACGATTACGGCGCATGGCTGCGCAATAACGGCGTGGATACCTCATTGGTCGAGGTGATTGACGGCGTTTACACAGCCTCTTTCTTCGCCAATACGGACCTTTCCAACAATCAAATCGCCAGTTTCTACACCGGCGCGATGGCGTATGCCAAGGACCTGTCGATCAAGAATCTGGATAAGGCTGAGGTTGACCTGGTGGTGATCTCACCTAATGACCCGACCGCCATGGCGAAGTACGCGCAGGAATGCGAAGAACTGAAATTGCCCTACCTGTATGACCCCGGGCAGCAAGTGGTGCGGAACGCACCGGATGATATTCGCGACGGGATCATCGGCGCACAAAGCCTGTTCATCAATGAATATGAATTTGAATTGATCCAGAAGCATACGGGCATGAGCGCTGAAGCTATCCGAAATGAGGTAGAATTTGTGGTGGTGACTTGCGGGGAATGCGGCTCGGATATTTGGGTAAAAGACGAGCACTTCCGCATTCCGGCTGTGGCACCCAAGAAAGTGGCTGATCCCACCGGGGTAGGCGACGCATTTCGCGGCGGTTTCCTGCGCGGGCTGCGCTTAGGTTTGGACTGGCCGACCTGCGGGCAGATGGGTGCACTGGCGGCCACATACTGCCTGGAAAACCGGGGAACCCAGAACCATACCTATACCCATATGGAATTTGTCCAACGCTACCGGGAGAATTTTGACGACCAGGGCGCTCTGGATATTCTGATCTAATTTTAGAAAGAGGAAGAAATCAATGGATAAATTTGATGTAAAAGATATGAGTTTGGCAGAAGGCGGGCGGCTGCGCATGGAATGGGCAGCACGCGAAATGCCTGTGCTGGCCAGCATCAGCGAGCGCTTTAAGAAAGAGCAGCCGTTGAAAGGCATGCGCGTTTCAGCCTGCCTGCACGTTACCACCGAGACTGCCAACCTGATGACCACCCTGCAAGCGGGCGGCGCGGATGTGGTATTAACCGCTTCCAACCCACTGTCCACCCAGGATGATGTGGCCGCGGCGCTGGTTTCCAATTTTGAAATCCCCACCTTCGCCATCAAAGGCGAAACCAACACGGTTTATTACAAGCACATCAACGCAGCTTTGGATCACAAACCGCACCTGACGATGGACGACGGCGCGGATTTGGTGAGCATTCTGCATAAAGACCGGCGCGAATTGCTGGATAACGTCAAAGGCGGCACGGAAGAAACCACCACGGGCGTGATCCGGCTGCGCGCGATGGCACATGACGGCGCGCTGACCTACCCGATCATCGCAGTTAACGACGCCATGACCAAGCACTTCTTCGATAACCGCTACGGAACGGGCCAATCCACGCTGGACGGCATCATCCGTGCGACCAATATACTATTGGCCGGAAAGACCTTCGTGATAGTCGGCTACGGCTGGTGCGCGCGCGGTCTGGCCATGCGCGCCCGCGGCATGGGTTCCAACGTTATCGTGACTGAAGTGGATTCACTCAAGGCACTGGAAGCGGTCATGGACGGTTTCCGCGTGATGCCGATGATGAAAGCAGCCAAGGAAGGCGATATTTTCTGCACCCTAACCGGTGACCTGAACGTGATTGATAAGCAACATTTTGAAGTGATGAAAGACGGCGCGATCCTGGCCAATTCCGGCCACTTCAATGCGGAAATAAATATCCCGGCATTGGAAGAATTGGCTGTTACCAAGCGGCTGGTTCGGCCGTATGTGGATGAATACACCATGAAAGATGGCCGGCGCATTCACATTTTGGGCGAAGGCCGTTTGATCAACCTGGCTGCTGCCGAAGGGCACCCGGCCAGCGTAATGGATATGTCATTCGCCAACCAGGCACTCAGCCTGGAATATATGATCAAGAACGCCGATAAACTGGATAATACCGTTTATGGTGTTCCGCAGGACATCGACCTTGAAATTGCGCGCCTGAAACTGGAAGCGATGGGTGTTGAGATTGACACATTGACCCCTGAACAAGAGAAATATTTACACTCATGGGAACAAGGCACCTAGACCTGTTTTGAAGTTGAGAATTAAAAAAAGAAGAGAGACCGTTTTCGCGGTCTCTCTTCTTTATAAGATTGCTTGATAATAATTATTTTTTGGTTGAAAATTTGAAAAGGGTATAGAGCGGGCAAAAACCAACCAAAGCGGTCAGCAGAAAAACTCCGGCAACAATGCCTAATACAACTGCGGCTGTTCCGGTGAGCACATTGAAGTAAATCAGCGCTGCAACAACAACAGCCACGATGGCACGAACATACCGGTCTGTGTTACTCATATTTTGTTTCATCATAACCTCCATATCTATTTATAATTAGCATATAAAGTAAATATTTATTATTTGTATGTGGTGTATTAATTTCTTATTAAATAATATTGGAAAATAAAAAGGTCTTAGCATGGACGAAGTTATCGAAGCTCTGAAGAAATGGTCAAATGAAGGCAAACAGACCGTTATTGCTTTCGTAGTATCAAAAAAAGGTTCCGCCATGCGGCCTGTGGGCGCGAAAATGGCGATCAATGAAGACAGCGAAATTACCGGCTCTATCAGCGGCGGATGCGTGGAAAATGCGGTCATTGTGGAAGCTTTGGCTTGCATGCGCAGCCGGCAGCCCAAGCTGCTGCATTACGGCGTGACAGACGATACGGCCTGGTCAGTGGGCCTGATGTGCGGCGGAGAAATTGACGTGATGCTGCAGCCGATCTACTCCAGCGGAGAGGGTGACTTTGACCGCATCGTGGTTGATAAGATCAGCGCGCTGCAGGAAGCGCGACTGCCATTTATGTTATTGGTGCTGCTTTCCGGCAAAAAATTTGGACATACTTGTATATTGGAAAACCGAGGTGGAAAAATTGACCCCAACGCAGCCGCCTGGGTGGAGCGCAGTCTGTTCCCCAAATTAGAAGAGATGATGCGTACGGAAAGCTCGCAAATCATCGAAACGGCAGCGGGCCAGATCTACGTGGATGTAGGTAAACCCTCGCCGCGGTTGGTGGTCATTGGCGGGGCGCATGTATCCATTGCCTTTGTGAAGATGGCCAAATTGTTGGGATATTACACCATACTGATCGACCCACGCAAAACTTTCGCAACCCAGGAACGGTTCCCGGAAGTGGATGAAATGCACGCAGATTGGCCGGTTGAAGGACTGGAGAAGATCCAACTCAACAGCGGAGATTATGTGCTGCTGGCCAGCCACGATGATAAGCTGGATCTACCCGCGGCAGGCGCAGCATTGAAGGCAGGCGCCACATATATCGGCATGCTGGCATCGCGTACAACCAAAGTACGGCGCTTCAAATTGCTGGAGGAAGAAGGATTCCCGCGTGAGCAGGTGGAAAAAATCCACGCGCCGGTGGGAATGGATATCGGCGCGCGGACTCCGGAAGAAATTGCCCTGGCGATGCTGGCGGAAATTACCGCGCACCGTTACGGCAAAGTTGAATAAATTTCTGGCGAAGATTTAAGCACGCGAGTCGCGGCGATATTGGCGGATGGCGTGCATAATCTGCGAGATGAAAGAAAAGGCGATAAGAACCATCAGGATGACTAAGGCGATATCGACCCAGTAAGCCCAGGTTTCGGTGAGATCCAAGGGAAAAATCTGCCAGAAGACATAGGTGGACAGAAAAGAAAAGATGGTCCCGAAGGCTTCCATCAAACTGTGGAACCATTTGCGGTCAAAGAAGATGAAAATGAAATTCGTGAAAATGGTGACGGCAAAGGACAGGTTGACGGCCCACAGGCAGCGCATAAAGTCGTTGGTGAGATAGGGTACATTCCAGACCAGCAGGTTATTGGCCACATAGATCATAGCGAAATTAATCAGGATCGTTAAAAAATAACCGAAGCGCTTTCCGGCAGCAGGTATATCGTTGCTTGACATCATAACTCCTTGTTGGTGAAGAATAAATTTTATGAAATTCACTACGATATACGGGAAAATGCACGAATGGGTTGCTCCTGCGCGCAAGATGGTCAGGAATCAGTCACCGGTGTAGATGATGGCCTGTTTACCGAGCGCTTCCCAACGTTCCATGAAAGTGGTGGTGTTGACGTTGTAAGTCCACTCACTATCCACAACCGTAACGGTGGAAGCGTTGTACCCGGTAACGATCCAGGTATGTTCAAAGGGGGCCACAAGGGTGGTGCTGCCGTTAGGAGCCGTGTATTCCTGTGTATTAATTTCAAAAGGCAGGTTGACAATCCAAACGATGACGGGTTGGCCGGCGGCAATTTCACGTTTGAGGCCGGCAAAATCCCAATCGTGCTTGGCCTTGGCAGGCAAGCCGTATTCTTTGAGCAGGGCGGCAATGGGAGAGGCATGGATGCCATAATCATTGGGCGGGATCTGGCCCATGGGGCCGTTGATCTTCCCGACAAAGCCGGTTTCAGGGTCGTCCGATCTCGGCATGCGGTCGATAAACTCTAATTCGTTGATCTCGACCCCAAAGAATTTGGCCCAATCTACGGAAGCCTGGGCTTCACAATCCAGCGTATAGAGCTGCGGGGTGCCCTTCAATCCATTGACATAAGCCGACATGGGAATTGCCGCGTTGCTCTCACTGGATTCAACTTCATCCGATTGCACTTCAGGCGCTCCCTGCTGGGCTTCGGGCGCATAAGCCAGCTGGCCCGGATCAGGTTGGTTCTGGGAGGCGGCTGCCGGCTGCGGCGTGAGCTGCTGATCTGCGAGCGAGGCAGGCATGGGGGTATAGACCGGGCCGGGCTGGAAAGGCGTGGGCTGCGAGGCCTGGAACAAACCGCCCTGATCCTGCGAGATCATCTTTTCTCCGGTTGCCAGGATGGAACTGAAGAATGAACTCGACTGCGGATAGACAACCAAGACCATGCTGGTGCCCACCACGCATAAAAGCAGGGCCAGTATGATACCGGTCAGGGTTATCCAGAGCGATGACTTGCTGTTTGAAGAGTGTATTGCTTTCATCACCCTATAAAGGTGCAATATTCTTGCCAGAAGGGGCGAAAGCGGGGGAAAAGGGAGAAAAACTTATTGAAAATAAAAAAAAAGGGAGCGTAAAAACGCTCCCTTAGGTCATCTCTAATCTTCGGATTCTTCGGTGGGGGTATCTCCGTCATCCATGCCGAACATATTGATTCCGCCGCCCATGGCCTGTTCGCGCACGGCTTTTTCCACCTCCGCGAAGATTTCGGGATTTTGGCGCAGGAATTCTTTGGCGTTCTCGCGGCCCTGACCGATGCGTGTGTCGCCGAAGGAATAAAAAGCGCCGCGTTTGGTGATGACGTCCAGGGTGGCACCCAGGTCGATGATGTCGCCGGCGCGGGAAATGCCTTCGTTGTACATGATGTCGAATTCGGCTGTGCGGAAGGGCGGGGCAACTTTATTTTTGACCACGCGCACACGGGTGCGGTTGCCGATGATCTCGGTGCCGGATTTGATGGATTGAATGCGGCGCACGTCCATGCGCACGGAAGCATAGAATTTGAGCGCCATGCCGCCGGGAGTGGTTTCGGGGTTGCCGAAATAAACACCGATCTTTTGGCGCAGCTGGTTGGTGAAAACCACGGCGGTGCGGGTCTGGTTGATGGCGCCGGAGAGCTTGCGCAGGGCCTGGGACATCAGGCGGGCCTGCATGCCCATGGTAGCGTCGCCCATATCCCCATCAATTTCGGATTGGGGCACCAGGGCGGCTACGGAATCGACCACGACCAGGTCTAAAGCACCGGAACGGACCAGGGTTTGTACGATCTCAAGTGCTTGCTCGCCTGTGTCGGGCTGGGAAATGAGCAGGTTTTCGATATCCACACCTACTTTGGAGGCGTAAGCCGGGTCGAGCGCGTGCTCCATATCCACAAAAGCTACCGTGCCGCCCATCTTCTGGGCTTCAGCAGCCAGGTGCAGACAGAGGGTGGTTTTGCCGGAGGATTCGGGGCCATAGATCTCTGTGACGCGCGCGCGGGGAACGCCGCCCACACCCAGGGCAATATCCAATGAGATGGAGCCGGTGGGAATGACGGCCACTTCCAGATGGTGCGCATCGCCCAGGCGTACGATGGAGCCTTCGCCGTAGCGTTTGGTGATGTCGTCCAGGGCTTTGTTGAGGACGGCCTGTTTGGCTTCGTCAACTTTTCCGGCAGGTTGGTTGGGGATCTCGGGTTGGTTGGGTTTGGTAGGTTTAGCGGGCATAGGTTATCTCCGATTGATTTCTTTAATTGACAAAATTATACAACTACTATTATAGCATAAATGTTCTATCGCCATGAATTCACTTATTCAAAACCAAAATTAATCTCGTTTGCGCTTTTTTTAACGTTTTCCACTGATGAGCACGGATATTGTTTTGATTTACACAGATTTCTATTAAATATAAAAGGCAGCTGCTTTTATTTTATACAAGCATTTTTGTATATTTTTCTGGAACAATATGTTGATCTGCCCGCCAATTATTGTTGAGAAAATTCTCACAAAGTTGCAATAAAAATTCTTGAATTTGAAATTTGTTTATGCTATAATGCCAATGAACATAAGAACAAGCATGAGCATATGAACAAAGAAGATGGCCGCTGATCCGAATACTCAAAAATTAATGTATAAAATCGCCCATGCATATTATGAGGACGGTTATACCCAGCAGGAAATTGGACTGCGGTTTGGATTATCACGGATTAAGGTGGGGAGATTACTAGAAAAAGCCCGGCAAGAAAAGATTGTTCAGATTTCAATCATCGAGCCGAAAATTGATGCATTCTACGATTTAGAAAACCAAATTGAAAAAAAATACAAAATAGATGAAGTCATTCTCGTTCCATCAAAGGATGATCACCGGCGCACGCTAATGGGTATTGGCAACGCCACAGCCGTGTTTCTGGATCGGATTATTACCGGAAATGAAGTTGTTGGGCTGACTTGGGGAGGTACGTTGCTGGCTGTTGTTGAAGCGCTGCATAATAACAATTGGCCTGGCGTAAAGGTCGTTCAGCTATTGGGCGGATTAGGTTCTTCGGAAGCCGATATGTATGGGGCGGATCTCACGATACGAATGGCGCAATCTTTTGGCGCCAAAGCGCGGTTGCTTTCTGCTCCCGGTATTGTGCCTACCAAGGAGATATGTGATGCGTTACTGCAGGATCAGCAGATAAAAGAAACCTTGAAATTGGGCTGCAGCTCAGATATCGGTTTGATCGGACTTGGGCGGCCAAGCCCCAGCTCACCGGTTATCCAATCCGGAATTCTTTCTTCAAGCGAATTGGAAGAATTGGAAACACAGGGAGCGGTTGGGGATATTGGTTTGCACTTTATAGATGGCGATGGGTGCGCAATTGAGAATGAGATAAATGACCGCATTATCGGACTGAAGATTGAAGAATATAAGAATATCAAAAAGTTGGTTGGTATAGCGGCTGGACCTGAAAAATTCGAAGTTGTCAAAGCTGCATTGCATGGAAATTATTTAAACGTCCTCATTACCGATGTAAAAATCGGTCAAAAATTGCTCGAGTAAAAAGGGAATAGGATAAAGATGAAATTAGGTTCAACGCTGATTATTGCTTTTGTACTGGCATGGATAATTCAATTTGGCATGACATACTTGCAGATGAGACGTTTTCAAAAACGGTTGTCTGAATTGCGCAAAGAAGGTGTTACCGCAACCGGAATGTCCGGATCGATGTATAAGCGGCGTGTCTATGCGGTTCTGGTCATCGATCAAAACGAGAAGATTCTGCATGCAGAACAGTTTTCCGGATGGACTGTATTTGCTGGTTTAAAACCCGTAAAGGGATTGGAAGGGTTTACCACCAAAGATATCCTGGACGAGGAAGTGGCATTACCGATTTCCAAGAAAATTCGTACTGCTTTCCAAAATGCGGTTGAAGAAATAGAAAAGGCCAAAGAGAAAGCGGCTGAGAAAAAAGAAGAACCGCCAAATGGAATACCTACTATTAATTCATCTGGTAATTTAACAGATCAACTTTAATACAAGGAGGTGCGCTATAGGAGAGGATTAAATATAGTTAGCGAAAATATGTAGAAAAAAACAAAAAAAATATGGAGGTTATTCAGAATGGAAGCATTAGCAAGATTTGCTGAAGGTTTCATAGGATTGTTCCAGCAAGGCGGCGAAACATTTGTGGGCCTTGTGGTCGATATAGTCCCGTTGTTGATCGTCCTTATGACGGCAGTGAATGCATTGATTGCATTTATTGGACCGGAGAAGGTTGAGAATCTTGGAAAAGTGGCTGCACGGCCAGGGATCCTGTATTATCCATTGCGCTATATGATCCTGCCTTTCGTCGCAGTGTTCTTTTTCACCAATCCAATGGCATATACAATGGGCCGTTTCCTGCCAGAACGCTACAAACCAGCGTTTTACGATTCCGCTGTCAGTTTCGTCCACCCCCCATTGGGATTGTTTCCTCATATCAATCCTGGTGAATATTTTGTATGGGCTGGTATTGCCTCCGGCATTACCGCGCTCGGTTTGTCATTGGGCGATCTGGCGATCCGCTATTTTCTGGTCGGTTTGGTTGTGATCCTGATCCGCGGTGTTGTCACCGAAGGTATCACCGCCGTTATGATGGGCCGTAAAACTGCGAAAGAGAGTTAGGAGATTATCATGACTAAATTTCTTGAGAAAATTGGCCGGGCTGTTGGAAAAGTTGTTGGCATCCTCTATCAAGCAGGGCGTGACTCAATCGACCAGGTATTAAAGAATGTTTTGCCTTTCATGGCATTCATTTCAATGATCATCGGTATCATTTTAGCATCCGGTGTGGGCAACTTCCTGGCGAATACGCTGGCTCCTTTAGCATCCAACCTGGTTGGGTTGGTGGTGATGTCGTTGATCGTCGGTTTCCCCGTTCTCTCCCCACTGTTGGGACCTGGCGCAGTAATCGCGCAAATCATTGGCACTCTTTTAGGTACTTTGATTGGACAAGGTGAAATTCCGCCACAAATGGCATTACCTGCCTTATTCGCAATCAACCCTCAAGTCGGTTGTGATTTTATCCCTGTGGGTCTTTCTCTGGGTGAGGCGGAACCGGAGACGGTTGAAATTGGTGTGCCGGCAGTCTTAATCTCCCGCTTCTTCACTGGGCCGCTTTCAGTTGTTTTAGCTTGGTTAGCAAGTTTCGGGCTTTATTCCTAAGATTTAGGAAGGGGTGTGTGAAGGGAAGCAGAGTAATCTGCTCCCTTCACAACACAAACTTATTATAATCAATTNNTGGGGCGGGCCGCTTGAGATTGAACCCACGGAAGAAAGAAATCTCATCTACTCAGTGACCGGTGGAGGTATTCATCCTCTGGCGGCACATATTGCTGAATTGACAGGTGGGATACCCTTTGATGGGTTTAAATCCAGGGCACCTTTTGAACAAATTGCTGTTTGCATAATCGACTGCGGCGGTACGGCAAGAGTCGGTGTTTATCCGATGAAAAAAGTACCGACCGTAGATATTTACCCCACTTCACCCTCTGGGCCGTTATTCCGATTTATTACCGAAGATATTTTTGTCTCCGGTGTACGGCCAGAAGACGTTGAAGTGATCGAATAAATCTAGCAAAAGTATTTAACATTTCACGAATTGAACTTCCACTGTAGCAGATTAAGTGGGAGTTAAATTTCGTATTGCAAAATATGGAGTGGACCATGATTAAGTATCAGGGAAAAATCCTTTCGATAGGTCCATTAGTTGAGGATTTTAAGCAGGCAGGTATCCTTGTGTTTTTTGGTGAAAACGCCCCCGAGGAATTGATTGAGTTTTCCATCATCCACGATGCCTGTGAGCTGAAAAAGCCACTGGCCGCTGGTGACATGGTGAGCATCAATAATGTGAAATTCAAGATTCTCGCTGTTGGAGATGTTGCCAACACGAACCTGGCAAATTTGGGCCATTTAATCCTGAAATTTAATGGAGATCATATTGCACGTCTTCCAGGCGATGTAAACCTTGAAGCTAAACCTGTCCCCGAAATTCTTGTTGGAACGGAAATAAAGATAGAAGAAACATGATTTTGGAGGAATTGAATGTCCTATAAACAATTGTTGGAAAATTATGAAAAGGAGCATAAGGCGCCTATCCGTGTTGGATTACTGGGCGCAGGCCAAATGGGAACCGGCCTGATCAGCCAGATTGAAAAGATGCATGGAATTGAAGTTGTGGCTGTGGCGGATGTACGGAAAGACCGCGCTTTCGCAGCTTTTCAGGAAGCCAGTGTTCCCAAGGAATTGCTTGTAAAAAACGATGATAATCCCGACAAAGCAGCCCGGATGATTGAGAGCGGCAAGCGAATTGCCTGCCACAGCTCGGATATGATCGTGAGTATTCCGAATATCGATATCGTTGTGGAGTCCACGGGAATACCGGAAGTTGGAGCGAAGTTCTGCCATGATGCAATTCTCGCAAGGAAATCCGTTGTCAATATGAACGTAGAAACTGATGTCGTTATTGGGCATTACCTTACGAAGCTGGCGGAATCGGCCGGCGTGGTTTATACGCTTGTGGCCGGAGATGAACCCGGGTCGGTGAAAGAATTGTATGATTTTGCGGATACGCTCGGATTTGAAGTCGTGTGCATCGGTAAGGGCAAGAACAATCCACTGCACCCGCAATCAACGCCGGATTCGGTTGCAAAGGCAGCCAAAGCGCAGAATATGAATCCCAAAATGTTGGCTGCGTTTGAGGACGGCACCAAAACGATGGCAGAGATGACTGCCATGGCAAACGGTACCGGATATCTGCCAGAGATTCGCGGTGCGCGCGGCCCATATGCGGAAATTGCTGATTTGCCCAAGATATTCTCACCCAAGGAAGACGGGGGCATTTTGGAAACGCGCCATGCTGTGGATTACGCCATGGGCAAGATTGCTCCGGGTGTGTTTGTGATCATCACAACCGATCAACCCAAGATCGTCGCAGACTTGAATTATTTGCACGTCAATAACTATGGCAAATACTGGGCACTTTACCGGCCCTATCACATGGCCAACCTGGAAACACCTATCTCGATTCTGCGTGCTTTCTTCTATCATGAAGAGACATTGGCAACCCACAACGCACCGGTTGCAGAAACGATCACGATGGCAAAACGGGACCTGAAGGCTGGGGAAAAGATCGATTATCTGGGTGGTTTTACGGTATATGGCAGCATCGAAAAGGCCGAAATTGCCCGGCAGGAAGAGATTGTACCGCTGGGTCTGGTTGTAGGGGCGACAGTAACCAAGGATATCAAGCAAGGCCAACCGGTACATTATTCAGAAGTGGCGTTGGATCACAACCAGACAATTTACCACTTGCGCTGGCTGCAGGATAAGGTGTTGGGTTATTTGGATTAATGCGTAGATGTTAAAAGGTTTTCAACAACTGAGTTTAAAAATAGTCGGTTTGGTGAATTCCCCAGGGAAAACCCAAAGGATTGTACGTGATGCGACCGTATCACGTATGATCCTGAAGGACTTTTTCGAAATTATCCGGATCATGGATGCGAAAAGGTACTTTGCGGGGGCAATGGGCGAGATCAGCCTGCGAGCGAGCGGGGGAACGATGCTGATCTCGTCCCGGGGTATTCCAATGGCGCGGTTGACAGAGGAGAGCCTGCTGCCGATTAATATGCAGGGCGGCATGGATTTGGCCGATATGGATTTACCCGACTATACTGAATGGCATCACACGGTTTACATAAAGAGCGGAGCAAGGTATGCCGTTCTATGCCAGCCGCTTTACGCTTGTATCGTGGCCAACAGCGGCCAACTGCCGGCGAAAAAGGTTTTAGTTGAGGCTGAAGAGCGGCTGGGAAATATGCATCTTGGAAATCCGGATGAGTTATTGCCTGATGGAAAGTTGGGGAACAAGGGTACCTGGCTGGTGGACGGTGTGGGTGTTTTTGCGTGGGGAGAGGATTTAAACGAAATACTAGCACGGCTCGACCTGCTTGAGCGCTGGTGTGAAATTGGGATCAAGTCGAGCGGAAAATAATCTTAATAATTTATTGACAGATATTTTTTGGTATGTTAAGATTGTCCAGCTGATATGGCGAGGTAGCTCAGTGGTAGAGCAGGGGACTCATAAGCCCTTGGTCGTGAGTTCAAATCTCACTCTCGCCATATATTTTATTTAACCTGCAAGAACAAAACGCTTGGGCGTGAGTTTCCCATGTAAGGATGGGACTCCGCTATGCTCCGC
>DHVJ01000008.1 GCA_002412595.1 Anaerolineaceae bacterium UBA5211 | reverse complement strand
AAATCTCCTGTGTGTGAGGGGTTATATTTCTGATAAACGAGCGGCAAATTCAGCCAGCGATGTGGCGCGAATGGTCGCCAGGCGGTTCTTGTCTTCGCGGTCGAGTTCGAATTTTTCACCGCTGTATCCGCTTGATACGGCTTTGACTGGGTCACTCAGCAGCATTTCACGAAACTTGCTGTTGATTACGGCTGCCGACAAAATTCGGCTGTATTCTGAACTGCTTGATTTGGCATGAGCCTGGGGGGTATGTGACATCTGTTTTAACATTTTCGATTTTCTCCTGATTATGGAATTATTTTCCGATACCGATGGTGCAGCTGGGGGCACCGGCGCTGAGCACAAATAAGGCGATGGTGAGGATCGCAATCAACATGCGGCCTTTGCTGCTGAACATTTGGCTGGTGGCTAAGGTCAATTCTTTGTTAAGCTTTTTCATTTCAATTCTCCTGTTTGTTATATGTTTCCTGTAGTTGCAATTGGCAAGCCAGGTTCAATAAAAATTTTTAAGGAAAGATCATCTTCCCTAGTGAACATATCTGTATGTTTTCCGTAAACACTTATGTGTTAGCAAGCTGGCTGGCAAAATCGGCCAAACTTAAGGCTTTTCGAATGGGCTTTTTTTCACTTTGATTCTGCGAAAACAATCCTGACGAAAATTTTCGGTCTGAGGGCGCGCAAGAATTGGCGCACAAGTTCAATTCAAGCTGTAAACCGAATAAAGCTGATTGGGTTGTACACCGTGCATTTAATCTGGGACGCTGTTTCGTACTGGGGAAAAGCATATTCATGCAGGCACCTCATTGGTTTGATATCGTGGATTTCCAAGTTCCCAAAATAGCCAAAAAGCTCCCAGACTCAGCAGAACATCACCGGGGCTGAAGGCCATCGGAAAGTTAAACCATTCCGGAAGTAAGAAGACATCTCCCAGGAACCATAAGCGTGTGGCTGATTTCTCCAACAATATATCTTTGCTGACACCGGCCCGCTCCCCCAAAGTGAGTGTGACCGTGCTGCCTGCGGGCAGCAAATGCTGGGCATTTTCCGGGGTCAAAGGCATCATGCCGCCATTCAATACAATTGCCAGAAAATTCAGGCCTAATCCAACGCCCATTAACCAACCGCCTGGAATTTTGCGATTGATCCAGATAAAGATCAGCAGTAAAACTTGTGAAAGTACGAAGAGGATAGAGACCCATTGGTCAGGAATAGCACTGCGGGTGGCTGGAAGAAAAAAGATGAAAAATTGCGGTATATAAGCTGCCAAAACCAACCAAATGTGCTGGATTTGTACAGCTTGATAGGGCATTTTATGGATTTTTGCCCTTAAAATACCAAGCAAGGCACCGGCTAGTACAGCTACTAATAGGACCATATCTCCTTCCTTAAGATATAAAAAAACTCCTGTTTTTTTGGCAGCGGCGTTCAGCGAACTTTTTCCCTATATAGGGAACTCGCTATATTCACTAATGGCCTTCCAGACACTCCTGCCCCCTCAAAGGGGAAGGGGGCAGGGCACCTAGAGGTGAGGTAATGGTTCGGAGGGCTTGTATCCACAACCTCAACGTGATTATTAAAACAAAAAGGGGGCTTCAAAAGGGGCTTCAAAAATGAATTGTTGATAAAATCCAATGAGTTAATTTGTAATGAAGTTAGACATGCTAAGAAAAATGGCAGGCAAGACTCGAAGGAGTTCTGATGGGAATGTTGACTTCCTACCTTCAATCTCAAAATATCCACTGGTGCCTGCGAGCAGCCGGACATGAATGGATCGATGCGCAGGTTTATAAACGTAACCAGGTCTATCGGTTGATTTTTTAATATGCGGTAGCAAAGCTGAATGGTAGAATAAAGGCTATTAGGATAAATATTATCCTAATAGCTATCCGGTATGATTGAGCCATAATGCGTTATAACCATACACCTTCATTTTCACTGGTTGTTCTGTTCACACTGTTTACAGCTTGTACGCCGCTGCCTGAACCTGCGGCGCGCACGGCTACATATTCATTGGATATGATTGTGGCGAAAACATTGGAGTCATATGCACGCAAACGCGCTTTGACACCGGAAAATGTGGGTTTGGTGGAAGCGCCGGGTGAGGAGTTTTCTGTAGAAGTGACCCAGGAAGCGCCTGCTGAATCGGAAGCGCCCGGGTCGAAAATTGACACATTAATTGAAGCGGGTAACACGCAAATTCCCGATTCTCATTACATTTGGGATATTTGGGGACATCGTCAATATTTTCCGATTGGCTGTGAAGCCTCAGCTGCCCATGATTGGGCCTGGTATTTCGGGGTAGATATCAATGAATTCAATTTTCAAATGGAATTGCCGGTCTCAGATAATCCCGATCTGGGTTTCGTGGGCAGTGTACAGGGTCCCTGGGGACAGGTCCCTCCTTACGCTTATGGCGTACATGCAGCCCCGGTGGCGCAAGTCCTGCGGGATAATTACGGTATGCCGGCCCAGGCGGCCAAGGGATTTACGATTGAAGAAATTAAACAAGAAATCGCTTCAAACCAACCGGTGATTGCCTGGGTAATTGGCAATTGCGTTGGCGGAATTCCTTATGAATATATCGACCAGGAAGGCAACACGGTCATCGTCGCGGCTTACGAGCATGTGGTTATCATCACCGGCTATGATGAGGACTCGCTCCGTTATATGAATAACGGAAAATTCTATGATATTCAATTTGAATATTTTGAAAACTCGTGGTCGGTGTTGGAAAATATGGCACTTTATCTGGCAGATGAATAATTCTTGAACCATTGCATCTGCCAGACTCGTGATTGAAAATTAGTCTTTGATAATGGTTTGCAGAACTACCGTGACAATGCTGACAACAATGGAACCCAGGAAGGCTGACCAGTAGTTATCCACATAGAAACCAACTCCCATCCCTTCCGCGATGCGCGCAGCAATCAGGAAAGAAGCCCCATTGACGACCAACATAAAAATACCCAGCGTCAGGATGATCAACGGTAGAGAAACCACACCCAGTATCGGGCGTACCAATGCATTAACCAGACCTAATACCAAGGCCATTACGATAAAAACTTTCCAGGCGTTTTGATCTTCCACCCGAATTCCAGGGACAAGATACGCGGCAACGAAAAGCGAGGCACTTGCAATCAACCAGCGAATGATGAGTTTCATATTTTTACTCCTTTGTAAATTATTACTATTAGTATATTAATAATACGTTTTTTTTCATGCAAAAGTTTTATATGAAAATTGACGATTTTTTTATACTATGGTATAAAAAGCGTGTTTAACATATCAAAGCCCTAGATGGCTCTCTTATCCAGAGAGGTGGAGGGAACGGCCCTATGAAACCTCGGCAACCTGGCAGCGCGAAAACGCTGCCCACAGGTGCCAAATCCGTCAGATTGTGATTCTGGAAGATGAGAGGGACAGCAATCACGATTATGTCATTGCCCCTCCCACCGGAAGGGGCAATTCAATTTAATCGAGGAGCAGTAATGAGTGACAACAAAGCAGAAAAAAATTCAATAAAAGACCTGCCGCGCAATATTTGGGCGGTTGGGCTGACCAGTTTCTTTATGGATGTGTCCAGTGAAATGGTCATCAATATTCTGCCGCTATTTCTTTCTAATGTGCTGGGTGTTAAAACCAACATCATTGGTTTGATTGAAGGAGTAGCGGAATCAACAGCCAGCATTATAAAATTATTTTCCGGTTGGCTTTCTGATAAACTGCATGCCCGCAAGTGGTTGGCGGTGGCAGGTTATGGTTTGTCTGCATTATCCAAACCGTTTTTCTATTTTGCCAATACCTGGGGGTGGGTGGCAGGCGTGCGCTGGGTGGATCGCGTTGGCAAGGGCATTCGCACTGCACCGCGCGATGCGCTTGTGGCGGATTCTATTTCGGAAGAAAAACGCGGATTGGCTTTTGGATTCCACCGCGCGGCAGATACCGCCGGCGCCATGGTTGGTTTGCTGGTGGCCCTGGGAATTGTATGGATGGCGCAGTCCTCCAATGTCGAGTTGGGGCAAGCCACATTTCGAACGGTGGTTCTGGCCAGCCTCATCCCGGCTTTCCTGGCTGTCCTTTCACTGGCTATAGGTGTAAAAGAGGTAAAACCGACCTCTGAGCGAGCAGCTCCAAAGTTTGCTTTCAAAGCTTTGGGCAAACCATTCATGACTTTTATGCTCATTGTGGGGGTTTTCGACCTGGGCAACTCGTCGGATTCTTTCCTGGTGCTGCGTGCCCAGGAACGCGGTATCAGTGTGATTGGTATCCTAGGCCTGTTGGCAGTGTTCAACCTGGTTTACACCCTGGTTTCAACACCGGCTGGTTCACTTTCCGATAGAGTTGGCCGGCGCAATATCATAATTGGCGGCTGGGTCGTTTACGCACTGGTTTATTTGGGCTTCGGCTTGGCCAGTGAGGCCTGGCAGATTTGGCTGCTGTACATCGTGTATGGTTTGTATTACGGGATGGCTTATGGGACCACCAAAGCCATGGTGGCGGATCTGGTGCCTGAAGAGCTGCGCGGAACGGCTTATGGTACTTACAACGCAATTCTGGGTATCATTGATCTTCCGGCATCGCTCATCGCGGGTATCCTGTGGCAGGGATCCGGCAGTTGGGAAGGCTTTGGTCCTTCTGCTCCTTTCCTGTTTGGAGCGGCCATGGCACTTCTGGCATTGGTTATGTTTATTTTCTGGAAGCCGCAGGTCAATAATACGGTAGAGTCTTAAAATTTATAAAATATCTCTAACAGAGTTGAAATATTTGCCTGCCTTTATGTAAAATAAAGGCAGGCTTTTTTTTATCAAAATTTTGGTGGTTTTATGGCAGTTATTATCGGCGATTTAAAATTGAGTAATCTGTGGCGGTCTCATTCTGAAATTTTCAGATTATTGGTCAGCCATGCCAATCGCTATCCTAAGCTGGGTATTCAGGACGCTTATAAATTGTTGTATCAGGGCAGTATGGGCTCAGAACATCTTATAGACTCTTTTGAAGAATTTGAACAGGATTTACTGATTGAATGGGAAGAGTTGGAAGGGGACGATAGCATCCCGATCTGGGAAAATATTCGTCCGGATGGACAACTTGTGCGTTTCTACCTGGCTCCTTATAAGGCACGCGGCGGGCAAGTAGCCCAGCTGCTCACATTATGTTATTGGTCATCCACATTGTTTGAAGGAAGTATGGATGATTTGAAAACAAGTTGGGATACACTGGTCAAGATCGGTCGAGAAAAGCGTTGGAATAAGTTCTCCATGGACGATATCATGGAATTCGACCATTGGCTAAGGAAATATCAATTTCCACCCGTTCATCATACTGAAGTCTATCGCAAAGCCTACCATCCTTCCTACCGGCTGCTGCAACGTGAGTTCCTGAATATACTGGCGCCTGTTACTCCCAGCCACTGAGTTTTCTTTCTACAAATCCTTGTGTTCCCTTTATTTATTTAATAATCCTGCTGATAAGCAGGTTCAGGCAGGCTGCTTTATCAACGCGGGAATATGGATTTCTGCGGGGATTATCATTTGTTGTAGGCAATACAAGTGTAAATAATATAAAAATTATGTTATATTTCCCATAAATGGGGGTATAATGCTCACAATTTGTCTTAATTTCAGAATTGGTCTATATAATTAAAAGAAAGGAGGTGTCATGGCTGTTCACTTATATTTATCCCTTATTCCTGAAGCATTGATCGCTTCCATGCTTTCCCCGGAAGAGTTTGGTGCTTATTATGCGATTGGATCAGAGAAGAAATCAAGGGGTCAGGCGATTTTCTTTGAAATAGATCCGCAGTTTCGTGGCAAAGGTTTTCGGGTGGATGAAGCGATCAAGCGCTGCGTTCCACATGAAGACGGATCTCCTAAAAGATCAATCTATATTTCAGTTTATCGTGTGCTTGAAAACATCCCCCTGGAAGCAATCAAGAGCCTTTATTTGACTACCCAGGATGGCCGTACTTTGGGAATTGAACCCGGCCAGAGTCTGCCTGTGGTGGATGATGGTCTGCATTTGTATCGTGAGATATCTCCGGTCTCCCCGCTGGTGGTCAGCGCGCTTGGCCCACAAGCATTTTATGAGCTGATTGTAAAAAATCCGACCAGTCTGATTAAATTACCAGCCGTTTGCTTTTTGGAATTACGCCTGGACGATCTAGCTCGCGACCCTGAACATGCAGAAGCAGGTGATCTTCCTTATTCAAACATGGAGCATCTGCGCAGTTGTTTGGTTAGCTTACATTCCAAAGCTGTTAGCTCGAAAATGGTTGACCGCCTGCCATCGGGCGGTATCCCCTTCAGGACAATCAAGAATGGCTTTTTCATCGGAAACTCAGAAAAATTGATGTATTTCCCGTTCCCGGATGAAAAATCCCTGGTGGATAAATATTACCGATGGTGGCGTTCAGCTACAAGTTAATTTAATTCAACTCTCACTTGCGATAAAAAAAATTGGCTGGGTATCCCAGGTGGGTGAAGTATGGCTTAAGACAATTTATTAAAAAATTATATAAAAGGAAATCATTATGACTCAAACGTGGTTGATAGTTGGTATCGTGTCTGGTTTGATTTCGGTTGGCGTCGCGTTCTATCTGTATTTTTGGGTGATGAAACAGGATGCCGGTTCCGAAAGAGCACAGGAGGTGGCTGGTTGGATTCGTGAAGGTGCAGCTTCCTATTTGAAGCGGTTATATACAGCCTTGACCTTGGTTGCCGTTGTCTTGGGTATTATCATTGCGGTGGTCTTTAGCTTTGACCTCAACCAGGTAGGCAGTGGCTCAATGGAATTTTCCCTTGCGTCTGGTTTGGAAACAGCTGGCGCCTTTATCGTGGGCGCTATTTGTTCTGCTCTTGCCGGTTATTTGGGCATGGCGGTGGCGGTCCAGGCTAATGTGCGCAGTGCAGTGGCTGTATCCGAGGACCTGAACAAAGGTTTCAAAGTGGCTTTTTTCGCCGGCGCAGTGATGGGCCTGGCGATGGTTGGCTTGGCGGTGGCTGGTATGAGCAGCATCTACCTGGCAACCGGGAATCCGGAAGTTGTGCTGGGCTTCAGCTTCGGCGCATCCACGTTGGCCTTGTTAGCCAAAGCTGGCGGCGGTATCTACACCAAGACGGCTGATATCGCGGCTGACCTGGTGGGCAAAATTGAAGTTGGCATCCCTGAAGACGATCCGCGCAACCCGGCGGTTGTGGCCGACAATGTTGGCGACAACGTAGGTGATGTGGCTGGTATGGGCGCGGACATTTTTGACAGTTATGTAGCCAGCACGGTTGCGGCCATGCTGTTGGGCGTGGCCATGGGTGGTCCTAAGAGTGAAATGTACACGATCTTCCCATTGATTCTGTGCATCCTTGGTATTTTTGCTTCCCTGATTGGTATTCAGTTTGTGCGTGTGGGAAAAAACGGCAAACCTGGGAAGGCCTTGAATTTTGGCACAGTGCTCACTTGCATTATATTTGGTGTGATGGTGCTTGTTTTGGTGCTTGTCGGTGGTTTTGACATCAGTGTTTTCTGGTCCGCCGTAACTGGCTTGGTCACCGGTGTGCTAATTGGTTTCACAACCGAATATTTCACTTCCGAAGATTTCAAACCCGTTCTGCAGACTGCCAAAGTTTCTGAATCTGGCGCAGCCATTACGATTATCACCGGTTTCAGTTATGGTTTGTTGAGCATTATCCCTTCGATCATCGGAATTGTGGCAGCTATGCTGATTTCCTATCACGTGGCTGAAGCATCCGGCGTTATCACGGGTATCTATGGTATTGGTATCAGTGCGGTGGGCATGCTGGCCATCAGCGGTATGATTGTTTCTTCCGACGCTTACGGCCCGATTGTGGACAATGCGCGCGGTATTGCTGAAATGGCTGGAATGGATCACGAAGTGATCGAGAAAGCGGATGTGCTGGATTCGGCTGGTAACACGGCCAAAGCCATCACCAAAGGTTTCTCCATCAGTGCGGCAGCGTTGACGGTATTGGCTTTGTTCGCTGCCTATGCAGAAGTCATTGAAGCCCATGGTATAACGTTGAATATCAGTTTGCGCAGCCCGATTGTCGTGGCTGGTGTGCTGCTGGGCGCTATGACCCCGCCGATTTTCAGCGCGTTGACGATGCTCTCGGTCACCCACAATGCTTTCGACATGATTGAAGAAATTCGCCGCCAATTTAAAAATGAACCTGGTATCCTGCAGGGCACGGTTGTCCCGGATTACAAGGCCTGCGTCAGCCTGGCAGCTGAAGGCGCGCTCTCATCTCTGGTCATCCCGGCTTTCCTGGCCGTGGGCCTGCCTTTGTTGGTTGGCTTTATCCTGGGCCCGGATGCTTTGGGTGGTTTCCTGGGCGGCGCTATCTTCACTGGCGTGATATTTGCCCTGTTCATGTCCAATGCTGGTGGTTTGTGGGACAACTCCAAAAAATACATTGAAACAGGTAAGTTTGGTGGTGTCGGTTCAGAAGCGCACAAAGCCAGTGTTGTTGGTGATACCGTTGGCGATCCTTTCAAGGACACCGCTGGCCCATCCCTGAACACTTTGATCACAGTGATGTCGCTGGTTTCAACGCTCTTCGCGCCTGTCATCGCAGAATTCCACCTTTTCTAAGAATTAAGTATACCGATCGAAAATTCCCCGTAAATTCGGGGAATTTTCTTTTTAATTGCCTTTCCAAATTACAACCGGTTAAAAATAATGTGATTTCCTTCTTGTTTACTTTCGCTCGAAATTATTGTTTAATGGATAACAATATCCAAAGATGATTGGTAAATCAGGGGAGATAACTTGCTCAGGAGATGCGGCATGAAAGAATTTATCGAAGGGCTTCCCAAGGTTGAATTACATCTGCATATTGAAGGAACGCTGGAACCGGAAATGATGTTTGCGCTGGCAGAGCGCAATCAGGTCGAATTGCCATATGCGTCGGTTGAAGAGGTCCGGCAGGCATATAACTTTAGTAATTTGCAATCCTTCCTGGACATCTATTATGCGGGTGCCAATGTACTCCAAACTGAGCAGGATTTTTATGACCTGGCCTGGGCGTATTTCAGCAAAACCCATGCCCAGAACGTGCGCCACGCGGAAATTTTCTTTGATCCGCAGACCCATACCGGGCGCGGGATTCCTTTTGCTACTGTAATTACCGGTTTGCATCGCGCCCAACTGGATGCCCAGGAAAAATTAGGACTAAGTTCTGCAATAATCATGTGTTTCCTGCGGCATCTCAGCCCCGAGGCGGCTCTGAAAACATTGGCCGAAGCTCAACTGTTTAAGGATTGGATCGTTGGCGTTGGATTGGACTCGTCAGAAAAAGGACGACCGCCGGCTTTGTTTGAGGAGGTTTACAAACAGGCGCGTGCCCAGGGTTACTTAAGTGTGGCTCATGCCGGCGAAGAAGGCCCGGCTGAATATGTTTGGGAAGCTTTGGACCTGCTGGGCACGCAGCGCATCGATCATGGCGTGCGTTCCATGGACGATCCCAAGTTGATCCGGTATTTGATCGAACATCAGGTTCCCCTGACGGTCTGCCCGCTCTCTAATATCAAATTATGTGTCTTTCCTTCTATGAAAGATCACAACATCAAAGATATGCTCAAGATGGGGTTGTGCGTGACCATTAATTCGGATGATCCGGCTTATTTTGGCGGGTACATGAATGAAAATTTCATCGCGGCGCAAAATGATTTAGGCATGACCAGGGACGATCTCCGTCAAATATGCGCCAATTCAATCGCAGCTTCTTTTTTGGATGAAACGCGTAAACAAGCTTTGCAAAAAGAGTTGGATGCTTACGTTGCTTAAATGGCGTGTGCTCTATTTACAAGCTGTGTGATCCTGATCAATCCATTATATTTTCAACTGGTTGGTAGATAATCGAAAAAAATATGACCGTATGAAGGTCGGAAGTGTGTGCGTATTAAAAACATCGTGCATATAATGAACAAAGTAATATAAAATATGTACTAAATGTATCATTGATTAAACAAAGATGGTTTGCTATAATTTTAGACATAGAATCTTGTTTCATCGTCTGATTTTCCTAATAACGGATATTTGAATCGCATGCAAGAATCGACTCTAACCACTGGCTCATCAAAAGATCTCTTTATCAAGGCCCCCATCTTTCTGACTGCTGAAGAAGCAGAGATCATGGCGCCGCTGAAAAAGAACGGTCAGACTACCCGGTCCGAAATCATGACTTTGACAGGTTGGTCGAAAGCTAAAATTTCCCAGGATGTAAACGCATTAATACGCAAAGGTTATTTAACGGAAGTTGGGGATGGTAATTCCACTGGCGGCCGAAAGCCGCGTATGCTGCGCATTAATAATCAATTAGGCTATGTGGTTGGCATCGATATCGGCGCGACCAGCTTGGATATCGCATTAGCCAATGCCACCGGTGTGATAATCGACCGCGAAGCGGAAGCCGCGGATGTCCGTCGGGCTCCTGAAAAATTATTGAGCCGCTGCCGCGAATTGATCCTTAAGATCATCACAGCGCATGACATACAACCGGAGCAAATCTTGGGCATTGGTGTGGGTGTTCCGGGGCCGGTGAACTTTGATAAAGGTGTTCTTGTCGCTCCGCCGTTAATGCCCGGTTGGGAAAATTATCCCATTGGGGAATTCTTTAAAGAAACCTTCACTTCTGCTTTTGTAGTGGTGGATAATGACGTTAATATTATGGCATTGGGGGAACAGTTCTCGGGCAATGCGGCTGAGATCGATCATTTTATTCTGATCAAGATTGGAACCGGCATCGGCAGCGGCATTATGGCGGATCGCAAGATCCACCGCGGAAATGATGGGTGCGCGGGAGATATCGGCCATATTTGCGTGGATAAAGAAGGTCCCGTTTGCCGCTGTGGAAACCGTGGCTGTCTGGAAGCTATGGCGGCTGGACCCGCGATTGCTGAAAAAGCCATGCAGGCGGTGATCGAGGGCAAAAGCGACATATTGAAACGGATGAGCGAAAATAACGGCGGTGTTCTCACTCCCGTGCATGTCAATGCGGCCTGCCGTGAAGGGGACGAAGTCGCGCTGGGGATCATCCGTGAAAGCGGGCAGATGATTGGTGAGGTTCTGGCCAGTTTGGTGAATTTCTTCAACCCAAGCCACATCATCATCGCTGGCGGTATTGCCAATTGCGGCAACCACTTGTTGATCGCGATTAAACGCACGGTGCTGCGGCGTTCCCTGCCTTTGGCTACATCTAACTTAACCATCAGCTTCTCTAAAACCGGCGCGGATGCCGGCATTTTGGGAGCGATCTCCCTGGTATTGGATTACCTGTTCATAGTGGAAAATGAAACTCACTATTCATTCTTAAAAAGGGAAGGGGATAACTAATGGATGCAGCATTATCTCTTTCTCAAAAATCGACAAGCTGCATCCATATTCCATTATTTGAACCGAACCACGGAAAGGAGGTTTGTGAAATTCAAATAATAGAAACACAAAAACCCATCATATTTTACTATTTGTTAGAGACGAACGAAAGGAGGTTAACGAAGTCTTAATAATAGCAACACATAAAACCCAAACCTGTTTTTCACAATAAATTGTAACGAGGAGAAAAAATGTCTAAAAGACTTTTAGTTGTTTTGAGCATTCTGCTCACAGTTTCAATTATGTTTACCGCTTGTGGTCAAGCTACGCCTGCTGCCGAAGAACCCGCGGCGTCTGATGAGACCATGTCCGAAGAAGCACCTGCTGCTGAAGAAGCACCCGCAGCCGAAGAAGCGCCTGCTTTGTATAAAATCGGTATTCTGGCTCCGGCTGTCACCCACGGTTGGGTTGCCGCAGTGGCCTATAATGCCGAACAACGCTGCATTGAATTAGCCGATCAGGTTGAATATAAGCTGTACACCAGCAGCAATGCTGAAGAAATGACCAGCCAGCTTGACGATCTGCAGACATGGGGCGCGCAGGCTATCGTTGCTTTCCCGCAGTGGGAAGGTATGGAAGTGCCGATCCAGGCTGCCATCGATAAGGGTATTGTGGTTGTGAACTTCGACATTGAGATTGCTGCCGATGGCGTTTATCGTGTGTCTGGTGACAACGAAGACATGGGCGTTCAAGGCGCAAATTACATTGTTGACAAAATTGGCACGGAAGGCACCGTTGTGATGTTGGAAGTACCGACTTCCGGTTCAGTTTCGGAACTGCGCAAAGCCGGCTTTGTTGACACAATGGCCGAAATTGCCCCCGATATGAACATCATTTCCTACGCGACCAAATTCACCCGTGAAGATGGTTTGAAAGATTTCGCCGATATCCTCACCAGCAACCAGCAAATTGATGCTGTGTACTCCATGGATGACGAAACCTCCATCGGTGTGCTGCAGGCTATCAAAGAAGCCAACCGTACCGACATCAAGGTCGTGACCGGTGGCGGCGGCGCTCAGGAATACTTCAACATGATGCCTGAGAACGAAGAAATCTGGATTGAATCCGCAACCTACAGTCCTGCCATGGTCCGCGATGCGGTTGATATGGCAGTGTCCATCCTGAATGGTGAAACAGTTGATCCGGTTGTAATCATCCCCACCACCATCGTTGACCGCAGCAACTACACCGAATTCCTGGATGCCAATTCACCTTACTAGAATTACAGGGAATTTAAAATCTAAGCAGAAGTATTAATAATTCAAAGAGGCTATGGCTTTCCCATAGCCTCTTCCTGAAAAAATGGGAAAGATTCTATGATCGTTGAAATGCAAGGGATCTGCAAATCGTTTGGCAGCAATAACGTACTGAAGGATGTTAATTTTTCTTTAAAAGGCGGCGAGATTTGCGCCCTGCTGGGAGAAAACGGCGCGGGAAAATCTACTTTGATGAATATCCTGGGCGGCGTGCTTCCGGCAGATTCGGGTGAAGTTTTCCTGGATGGCGCCCCGGTGATCTTTGAAACACCGGCGGAGTCATTGGGCGCTGGAATCGCTTTTATCCACCAGGAATTAAACCTGATTAATGACCTGGCGGTCTATGAAAATATGTTCATCGGGCGCGAAGTCAAAAAGAAAAATGGGCTGCTGGATGCGGATTATATGATCCGCCAAACACAGGCAGTATTTGAACGCATGGGAATTGTGATGGATCCAAAAACCATGGTGCGGGATTTGGATGCCTCTTATAAACAGATTGTTGAAATTTCCCGTGCCCTGATGATGAACGCCTCCATCATCATAATGGATGAACCCACCTCGTCTTTGGTTGGCCCTGAAATTGAGCGTGTTTTCGAAATGATGCGCAACTTGAAAGTAGAAGGTGTCGGCCTGGTGTTTATTTCCCATAAATTAAAAGAAGTTATGCAGATCTGCGACCGCTATACTATTTTACGGGACGGTAATATGGTGGCCGAAGGTGACATTTCCAGTGAAGTGACTACAGATGAACTGGCCCGTTACATGGTGGGACATAATGTGCGTACAACCAGCCTGCAGCGTCCCAGCAGAAGCACGCATGAGGTCCTGCGTGTGGAGAACATGAGCGATGAAAAGAACTATCGCGAAATTTCGTTTTCTGTGCGCGCCGGCGAGATCCTCGGAATCACGGGATTGCTGGGCGACGGCCGCAGCGAGTTATTCCAATCCATTTTTGGCGCCGGTCTGGATTACACCGGGCAGATGTATCTTGAGGGCACACCCATTAAACTTCACAGCCCCACGCAAGCACTGGACTATTCCATTGGCTACTTACCCCGCAACCGAAAAGAAAACGGCATTATTAAAGATATGAATATTCTGGAGAACGGCTCAATTGTTACTTGGCCGCAATACTCCAAATTTGGTTTCATCAATTTTAATTATCAAAACCAACAGTTCGATACGCAGGTGAAAAAGCTGCAAATCAAAATGGGCAGGAAATATGACCGCATCACCAGCCTGTCCGGTGGGAACCAGCAAAAAGTTATTTTGGCCAAGTGGCTCAGCATCCAACCCAAGTTGCTCATCCTGGACAATCCAACCCAGGGTGTGGATGTGGGTGCAAAAGAAGAGATCTATGACATCATCTTAAATCTTGCGGATGAGGGCGTGGCAGTGGTGGTATTGTTCAGCGAAGCACAGGAAATCATCCGAATTTGCGACCGTGCTTTGGTGATGTATCACGGTGTGATCCAGGGCGAAGTCGCTGGGACCGAAATGAACGAGCATGAAATTATGCGCCTGGCAACCGGAGCGCAATTAAATTATTAGTTAAGGAACATGAAAAATGAATGAGATAGAAGGCAAGAAACGACAGACTGTATTTTCCTGGGCAGCCAATACATGGAAGACCCAATTACTTTTCAGCACTGCTATTGCCTTGCTGGTGATGATCGTTTTGCAAACCCTGGCGCTTGGTTTTGATTTTGACTCTGTCGGAGCCTGGTTTCAACTCTGGCTTCAAAACTGGGTCAATATTTTGCGCAATAACTCTGGGATTGGCATCATTGCCCTGGGTATGACTTTTGTGATCATCTCGGGCGGTATCGACCTGGCGGTTGGTTCCACGCTGGTCGTGGTCGGTGCTTTTGTGATGATGCTGATCGATAGCGGCCCCAAGGGAATACTGCTGAATATGGGCATCACCGGTGTGCCGGCTTATATTATTGCCATTCTGTTGGGTATGGCCCTGGGTGCGCTGCTGGGCAGTATCACGGGTTTATTGATCACGCGCGGCAAACTGCCGCCTTTCATTGCCACCCTGGGTACCATGAAAATTTTTCGCAGTGCTACCCAGCATTTCATGCAGGGATATACCCCTGCGGTTCCGAAAAGTTTTCTGAGTATCGCCAGCCTAGAGATAGGCGGCCAGCTGCTGATGCCGATCATCTATTGGGGCATCCTGGCGATTCTGCTGTATGTGATTTCCACTCGCACCACCTTCGGCCGCCAGGTCATCGCTGTGGGTTCCAACGAACGAGCCACCAAGCTTTCCGGCGTGAATGTGAACCGCGTAAAGCTCAGGATTTACAGCCTGATGGGGTTGCTGGTGAGTGTATCGGCTATCCTGCAGGTTTCGCGCATCGGTTCAATGGACTATGCCAATGCGGGCAGCGGCTATGAGATGGATGCCATTTCCGCGGTTATCGTGGGCGGCACCAGCATGGCGGGCGGGAAAGGCACTATTATCGGCACGGTGCTGGGTACCTTAATCATCGCGGTAATGAACAACCTGCTCAACCTCATCGGCGTTCCGCCGTTCCTGCGGGAAGCATTTAAAGGCGTGATCGTGATTGGAGCAGTTTTACTACAGAAGAAAGATGATAATTCCTGATGGGAATAATTCTTATAGAAAATGGAGATATTCTAAGCATATGATCAAAATAGGCATAATCGGATGCGGTAAGATCGCGCAAGTGCGGCACATCCCGGAATACCTGGATAATGACAATGCCGAACTGGCCGGTTATTTCGATTTGAACCAGGCCCGCGCAGCGGCGCTTGCGGATGAATTTGGCGGTAAAGTTTACGACTCCTACGAGGCGTTGTTGGCCGATCCCCAGATTGACGCGGTCAGTGTCTGCACCGCCAACCACACGCACGCGGAGATTACCATTGCCGCGCTGCGCGCCGGAAAACATGTTTTGTGCGAAAAACCCATGGCCACTACTTTGAAAGACTGTGAAGCTATGGTGAAGGCAGCGCGTGAAAGCGGCAAGTTCCTGATGTTGGGGCATAACCAGCGCCTGACCAAAGCGCACGTCAAGGCCAAAGAGTTGCTAGAAGAAGGCCTGATCGGTGATATCGTCTCCTTCCGCACGACCTTTGGGCACGGCGGGCCGGAGACCTGGAGCATCGACCCGGGCCGGAACGTGTGGTTCTTTGATAAGAACAAGGCTTCCATGGGCGCCATGGCCGACCTGGGTATTCACAAGACCGATGTGATCCACTTCCTGACCGGGCAGTTGATCGTGGAAACCACGGCGCGCCTGAGCACGCTGGACAAGCGTTACGAGAACGGCGAGCTGATCGGTGTGGATGATAATGCCATCTGCATCTATCGCCTGGAGAAGGGTGCGGTGGGCACCATGACAGCCAGCTGGACTTACTACGGCAATGAGGATAACAGCACCATCTTATATGGCACTAAAGGCATCATGCGCATTTACGATGATCCGGTCTATTCCATCAAAGTAACCACGCGCACCGGTGAGAATATTCTGTTTGAGATTGACCAGATCCAAACCAATGACAACCAGACCAAGTCGGGTGTCATTGACGCGTTTGTAGATTGCTTGGTGAAAAACCAGGCGCCTGAAATCTCGGGCGCCGAAGCCCTGAAGACCATGCGGGTCATTTTCGCCAGCATTGAATCTTCACAAACTGGACATATGGTTGCGATTGACCAATCCTGAGAAAGGAGAACTGCCATGAAGTTGGGTTTTATTACGGCTATTTTGGACGGATGGAATTTTGAGGAGATGATTGACACCGCGGCTCAAATGGAATTTGACTGTGTTGAGGTGGCCTGCTGGCCGCGCGGCAAGGCGGAACGCCGCTATGCCGGTGTCAGCCATATCGATGTGGATGACCTCAGTGATCAAAAAGCGGCTGCCATCCTGGAAACCAGTGAAAGCAAGGGTGTCGCCATTTCTTCCCTGGCGTTTTATCCAAATCCCATGGATGGCGACCTGGTCAAACGCGAAGCCAGTATCACACATCTGAAGAAAGTCATGGCTGCCAGTGCCAAACTGGGCGTTAATATGGTCACCACCTTCATCGGCCGCGACCAGACCAGGACGGTTGAAGAAAACCTGGAGCTATTCAAAGAGATCTGGCCGCCTCTCATCCGCTACGCGGAAGAGCAGGGTGTGAAGGTGGCCATCGAGAACTGCCCCATGCTGTTCGGTCGTGAACAGTGGCCCGGCGGCCAGAACCTGGCCACCAGCCCGCGCATTTGGCGCGAAATGTTCGCGATCATTCCCAGTCCCAATTTCGGCATCAATTACGACCCCAGCCATTTTGTCTGGCAGATGATGGATTACATCCGCCCGTTATATGAATTCAAGGATCGCATTTTCCATGTGCATTTCAAAGACATCAAACTCTATCCCGAGAAACTCAACGATGTCGGCATTATGGCTTATCCGCTGGAATATATGGCCCCCAAACTGCCCGGATTGGGTGATGTGGATTGGGGCAGGTTTGTATCCGCGCTGACCGATATCGGCTATGACGGCTACGCTTGCATCGAGGTAGAAGATAGGGCGTTTGAAGGCAGCCGCGAGAAAGTTTTAGACAGCTTGCGCATTTCCCGCCGGTATATGTCGCAGTTTGTAATTTAAATATTCCGATTCGCCAATGCCTGATTCCGGATTATTCCGGAATCAGGCAGAAATCATTTCGTATAAATGAACAGGAGGAGAAGCAGCCATGAAACGCACTATCGCAGTAAATTCCAATTGTTATCACGGGTACAGCATTGAAGAAGCCATCGCGGGCATCAGCGCAGCCGGATTCCGCTATATCGAGCTGACTGCCACCAAGGGCTGGACAGAACATGTTTTTCCCACGATGAGCTTTGCGTACCTGTGTACGGTAAAGGACAAATTAGAGGAAGCCAATCTGGTTCCTTTTTCCATGAGCGGCCACTGCAATTTAATGGACCGCGAACGCATTGGTGATTTCATTGACAATATCCGGCTGGCCGCATGTTTCGATTGTGACTACATTGTTTCATCGATTGGGGAAGCCCACCTGAAAGACAACGCGATTGTCTCCAACGAGGAAGCCGCCGCTCATATCCGCGAATTACTGCCCTACCTGGAAGAGTACGATTTGATTTTGGTGCTGGAAAACCACGGCGAACACGCTACCGGACAGATCATCAAGGAAATCGTGAACCTGGTAGGTTCGCCGCGTGTGTTGGTCAATTACGATACCGCCAATGTGATCTACTATGCTGGTGTGGACCCGTTGGTAGATATCCCCACCTGTGTGGATAAAATCGGTTATTTGCATATTAAAGACAAGATCGGCGGACTGCAGGAGTGGAATTTCCCGGCGCTGGGTAAAGGGCACGTTGATTTCCCCGGCATCTTTGCCTTGCTGGATAAAGCCCAGAACAACAGCCCTATGAGTATTGAGATTGAGTTTACCAAGGACGGCCCCAAAGACTTGACAGAAGTCAACCAGGCTGTACGGGATTCGTATGATTACCTGGCTGGGTTGGGTGTGGAGATATAAAAGGAAAGTTGGCTGAAAATGACGAAAATCGCGTTAGTCGGCACGGGCGGCATGGGCACGGTGCACTACATCAATTACACCCATATCGAGGATGCCGAGGTGACTGCCCTGGTGGGCATCGCGGACCAAAGCCGCGCATGCGCTGAAAAATGGAACCTGCCGCTATATGAAAGTATCACGGCCATGGCTAAAGAGCAGCAGGTAGATGTGGTGGACATCTGCGCTCCCACTTTTTTACACAAACCGCTGGTGATGGAGGCCCTCGGTCTGGGTTTCCACGCTATCACTGAAAAGCCCATTGCCCTGCATAAGCAGGACGCACTGGAGATGTTTGCGCTGGCCGATAAGATGGGCAGGCAGCTTTACGTGGGCCAGGTGCTGCAGTTCACTAAAGAAATTGAGATCCTGCACAAGTTAGTGGAGAGTGAAGAATACGGCAAACCGCTGGATGCTTTCTTCGAGCGCTTGTCGGCCTGCCCGCGTTGGGTCCAGAACGGCTGGCTATTCGATAAGGAAAAGAGCGGGCTGCTGCCTTTCGACCTGCACATCCACGACCTGGATGTAATTGTGAGTCTGTTCGGCCGCCCGGAGAGCTACAGTTTTACCAGCTGCGGCGGGGCGGACAAAGTTTACAAGGAGCATTACCGCTTTTTATACCAATATAAAGATATGAACGTGGCCGCGGAAGCCGCCTGGTTCAACGCCGATATTCCCTTCACCGCGCGCTGGCGCGTTTATTTTGAGAATGCAGTGGTGGTCAACGACGGGGCGCATCTGACCGCTTACCAGTTCGATCACGAAGCGCGAGTCTTTGACACCGAAGACGAGATCAAAATCCCTACGGGCATAAACCTGCCGCCCACCGGCATGTTCT
>DHVJ01000044.1 GCA_002412595.1 Anaerolineaceae bacterium UBA5211 | reverse complement strand
GCACCGTTTGAAAGGCGGCCCCGGCCAGCAGAACGAGATCGCCGTGGACGAAATTAGCCAGAAGATCGAACAACTCATCGGCGGGCAGGGTGAGGAAACCTACCCGAAGGATGACGAGAAACCGGATCACGACCGAGATAACTCAAAAAAAGTCTAGTGGGGGAAGAGTCGGGTGACCTTCCGGAACAGGAAGGTGACGTCCCTCTTTCCCCCAAAGATGTTTTTGACCAATATAACGCCAACTGGTGGGAGGGCGGCCAAAGGATCAAAGTCGGTGAGGCTTTCACGCCGCGCCGCCTGGATACGCCGCTGGATAAGATTGTGCGCAATTACGGCGGGCGCCGTTCGCGTACTAAAACCGACCGCAAACGCGGCCGTTATATCCAGGCCCGTCCGGCGAATGGCAAGGCCACCGATCTGGCCTTTGACGCAACCATTCGAGCAGCAGCACCTTACCAGAAAAAGCGTAAAGAAGAAGAAAACCGCAACGATGTAGCTTTTCATGTCAAACCCAGCGACTACATGCGCAAAGTGCGCGTGCGGCGCGCGGCCAATATGATCCTGTTTGTCGTGGACGCTTCCTGGTCCATGGCAGTGGCGGAACGCATGAGCGCGACCAAAGGCGCCATCATGTCCCTGTTGACAGACGCCTACCAGCGCCGCGACCGGGTCGGACTGGTGGTTTTTCAAAAAGACCGTGCTACACTGGTAATGCCGCCTACCAATTCCGTGCAATTGGCGCAGCGAGCACTCAGCAACATTCCGGTTGGCGGCAAAACACCGCTATCCGCCGGAATGGCACTGGCTCAGGAAATCCTGGAACGCGAGGCGGTGCTGCATCCGGAAGTGATGCCGCTGCTGATCGTGCTCACAGACGGAGCCGGCAACGTGGCCATGGGAAATAAACCGCCGTTGGAAGAATCGCATGAGATTGCGGATGAAATAGCCAAGCGCGATGTTCCCAGTATTGTGATCAATATGGAATCAGCTACCTATGACCAGGGATTGGCACATGAATTAGCCAAGCATCTCAACGCGCCCTGTCTTTCAATCACTGAACTGCGGGCGGAACATCTCTATATGGCTGTGCGTCAGGCCAGTAATGAGCTAAGAAAAGGTGAAAGTTAATCAGGCAGGTAAATTTGCTGAATAGATTGAAACAAATGGACCGTACACATGTGATCCTGATCGCTATCATTGTGATCAGCATTTTGTGCTACCTGTTTGGTATGCTGCTGCTCTGGAATTCTTCTTCCGGCAAGGCTACCGCAACACCAACGGAGACTCCCACAAGCTCGCTTACGGAAACCCTTTCCGCGACATTTACGCTGCCCGCGCTTTCACCAACTGTCACTCAGACGGCTACTGCCACACGCACATTCACCCCTACCATCACCTACGTGGTTCCTCCCAGCAGCACGCCCACGGCTACCTTTACAGCCACATATACACCCACCCCCAGCAAGACTGCGACGGTTGCGGCTACAGCTACACATACCCCAATTCCCTCAGCGACTTTCACTCCGGTGAACACTGCTACACAGACTTCCATCCCTTCAGAAACTCCGGTGACACCTTAGCCCTGATTTTTTAGATGTATAATCCTTTTCCTTGCAAGCTTGGAGTACTGAAGGACAGAATGTTGGTAGAATAATGAAACGAAAAATGATTAACCCAAAAAGTACTAAATTTAATCAGTTTTTTCGATTGTTTGTCGCGGGGCTGATACTGGCTGTGACATTGCTGGTTGGCTGCCAAGGGCAGTCAATTTTGGATGCCGTGATGATGCCGGAATCTTCCGTCGAAGCTGTTACCACGGCAACGCAGGAGATAAACGACATCGCAGAGACCGCTGAAACAACCACCGTGACGGTTACTCCAACGACACCTTCCAGTATCCAGTTGACCGTTTGGGTTCCGCCCCAATTCAGCCCTTACAACGAAACTGAGTCAGCGGAGCTGTTGACCGGTCAATTCAAGTCCTTCATGACCCAAAATCCAATTGTTAATCTGGATATTCGGGTTAAAGCGGCCAGCGGTTCGGGTAATATTTTGGATACGCTGGTATATGCCAGTCAGGTGGCACCGGAAGCGCTGCCTTCCCTGGTGCTATTAAGCCGGACGGATTTGGAACAGGCTGCTCAAAAAGGACTGTTGCAGCCTATTGACGAAATATCCACCACCATTGATGAGAGCGATTGGTACGGATTTGCCCAGTCCATGGGAATTGTGCAGGGCACTGCTTACGGCCTGCCCTTTGCTTCGGATGCGTTAGGTCTCGTATATCGAGATGCTTCTCTGACAAGCAGCCAACCCAATTGGGATGATATTGAGATGCAATTAGACTCCCTGGTTTTTCCGGCTGCCGATCAATCGATTCAAGCGACTTTAGCGTTGTACCTGACGGCCGGCGGCTCGGTTCAGGATGCGCAGGGACAGGCGTTTATCGATTCAGACGCTCTGGTTTTGACACTGACGGCTTATCAGCAAGGCGTGAATTCCGGCTTGATCTCACCCGCATTATTGGATTTAGCGACGGATGACCAGGCCTGGGAATATTACCAGACCAACGAAGCCGAAGGGATGATCACATGGGCCAGCCGCCAACTCCAGGACAGTGAAACGTTTAAGTTAGCCCTTGTGCCGACCCTGGGGGAATCTTCTCTTACACTGGCCAAGGGTTGGGTGTGGTGCCTGGTGGAACAGGACGAAATTGAAAAGCAATATGCCGGTATGTTGATTGAACACCTGGTTGATCCGGTTTTTCTGACTGAATGGACGCCAAAATCTGGATACCTGCCTGTGCGTCCTTCCTCATTAACCGCCTGGGAAAACACTATAACCGCAGATACCATCAGCCAGCTTTTGACATCCGCGCAGCTGCGGCCGAATACCAGTCAGGTTTCCGCATTTAATAATGGTATTAAAACGGCTGTCCAGGAAATACTTTCCAATCAAAGTCAACCGGCCGAAAGTGCCCAAAAAGCTATTGATAGCCTCGAGGTTGTGGAATGACCATTGAAGACAAAATCCGAGAAATACGCAAACGCTTGAGAAAAATTCTGCCCGCTTGGGTTAATTTCCAAAACTTTATTTTTGTCACTGTTATCCTGGCTTTCTTGAGCATTGTCATTTGGAGTGAATCCTGGGCGAGAGACTTGGAAGTCAAGGGAGTGGTCACAGCTACTCCGACACTTCTGGCAGGCAACCCTAAACCGCTCTCGCCTGAATTAATTGCCAGCCCTGAACAGACCAATGGCATCCTGCTGGGAGCCATTCTGATCTTGTTTGTCATTGTTGTGGGTACGTTGGTGATGGTTGTTCGGGATATGACCAAATAGACCAACCCTGTAAATATTGCATCGAAAATGGTTGTGCAGGCGCACAACCATTTTTTATTTTCTAGCGTATATAAAGTGGTTGACAAATGTAAAGGAGAAAAAATGTCAAGGATTAATCGTATTAATAAGAAATGGCTCATCTCGCTAAGTTTGGTCGCGTTGATGGTTTTCGGTATCGTCGGCACGGCTTACGCAGCGGAATTTCCGAAAGGGGAAACAATCCCGGCTTCTCAGACCGTGGATGACGATGTTTTCCTCTCCGGAGAAAATGTGGTGGTGGACGGCACGGTGAACGGTGTTTTGTTCGCTGCCGGTCAAACCGTCACAGTCAATGGTACGGTCAACGGTGATGCTTTCCTGGCCGGCGAAACCATTGTGGTGAGCGACAGTGCAGTGATCACCGGCAACCTGTTTACCGGAGCTGCTGAGATCACGGTGAACGGTACAGTGGAAGGTTCTGTTTTCGGCGGTTCTTCCGCTATGTACCTCAACGGCAGCGCTAACGTAGCCCGCAACCTTTTCTACGGCGGCTTCAGCCTGAAGACGGCAGAGAACTCAACTGTCGGCCGTGATTTGTACATAGGAGCCTATCAGGGGCTGCTTTCCGGTATGGTCGGACGCGATCTGCACGCAGACGCGGCAGCGCTGCAATTGAATGGCAATGTGGCAGGCGACGCGGTTATCGACTTGGGCGAGGAATCAGAGACTTCTCAGCCCAGTGAATGGATGGACTACAATCCCTATATCAGCAAGTATGTGGACACCGTTCTGGAGCCGGGGCTATATATCGCCGATGCTGCTGTTATCAGCGGCAAGGTGACTTATACCGGTTCGGTGGATAAATCCAGCCAATTGGGCAAAATAGCGGCCGGTACTGTGATTTATCAGACGCCTGTTCCCGGTATGTCCGATCAGGGCGGCTCACCTTACTCCGGTAATGTGCGCTCATTTGATCGTAATCATCCGGGTGGGTTCGTCTGGAGCAGAGCGTTTTCAGTTGTGCAGTCACTTATCAAGTTATTCGCCTTGGGTGCGCTGGCATTATGGCTGCTGAAAAAACCGTTCCTGAAACTGGTGGACGCAGCTTACATGGAGCCGATGAAATCGATGGGTTGGGGTTTTGTGCTCATCGCTGTAGGTATCCTGGCTGCATTCATTGTGCCGCTAGTCTTCATCATGATCGGTGTGCTGATCGGCTTTCTCAGCCTGGGCAGTCTGCTGCCTTTCTGGTTCGGGTTGGTCGGCTCAGCCCTGACGCTGGTCTTCTTAGCGTTTTTCTTCGCGGTATTCACCGCGAGCAAGATCATCGCCTCGTATATGTTCGGTAAGTGGATCATGAAAGTGGTCTTCAAGCAGACCGAGGAAAAGATTTGGTTGAACCTGCTGGTGGGTGTGTTCCTGTACGTGCTCATCCGCGCAATCCCGATCGTGGGTTTGTTGGCAGGTCTGGCGGCCACGTTGATTGGCGCCGGCGCTTTCTGGTTGGCATGGAGCAACCGCAAGGCAGTCGCGTAATTCGTGCAACTGTCGGAGCTTAGCTCTGTTGAAAAATAAACAACTCGCTCATCCGAAAGGGTGGGCGAGTTGTTATTAACGTTGATAGTGGATTGAGGAGCCTAAACTTTTTTAAGCATAGTACGCAAACCGAAGCTGATCAAAACCAGACCCACGATAAAGTTGAGAATCTGGATAAAAACGGCGGGAACGTGGGCGTTGATAAGGCTGCCCAGAAAAGATACCAGGCTTAGGAAAAAAGCGGTGGACAGCACTGCGCCGCCACCGAAGGCATAGACCTGACCGCGTTGGAAGTTTTCTTCTGCCAGCTTGGTGGAGAACACCCCCGCCCAAAACAGGATGGTCAATGGGTTGGAGAGTGTTAACAGCAGCATGGTAAAAAAGAAGTTTTGGTTGTCGGAATGGGCGGTTAAGTTTAAGCCGGGTAATAAAGAGAGGCCAAAAATTCCCAGGATGCTGCTTAAACCGAACAGGATCAGTACCAGACCGCCAAAGATTTTTAAGATGACTTTAGCTTGCGGAAAACGGTTGAAAAGCGCGCCTATACCCCAAATGGCAGCGAAGATAAATATGGCGTCCACCAGCACCACAGCCAATACACCGCGTTCGGCTGTGCCGAATCCGTCTGCGATAGCTGTTTGCAGGATCAGCAGGCAAACCGGCCCAACGGCGATTTGCAGCAGCATACCAAAGCGGAATCCTTTAGCAACCATCAGTCCTCCAGCGGCCGATTGTATTCTTCTTTCAGCGTGGAAAGAATGATTTGCGTGTTGGATCTCACAACACCATCAATCGTTTTTAGCTGGCAACTGAGGAAATCCTCCAGCTCGGATGTACCGCGCAGCAGCAGCTTGAGCAGGTAATCATAATCGCCGGCGATGTGGTGGCATTCCAATACTTGTGGGAAAGAAATAACCGTTTTCCTGAAGTTTTCAATTTGACCGGTTTTTTCTATCGTGACGAACACCAGTGCCAGCAGGTGATAGCCCGCGGCCGTGCGGTTGACCCGAATGCTGTAGCGTTCAATCATGCCGCTCTCTTCCAATTTCCGGATGCGTTCTGATACGGCTGGAATGGATAACGCAACCCCTTTGCTGATTTCGGATGCAGTCGCGCGAGCATTATTGTGCAGGACATCCAGAATTTGATGATCAATTTGGTCCATACGACACTCCTAAGTTAAATAATATAGGAATTATACGATAAATGCTAATAATTATAAAGAAAAATAGCAATATATCAAGTAAATATAAAGTATATATAAAAGGACAGAGAAAATAATTAGGCTGAGGAAATGAGTTTTGTTGCCGGTTTCGCTGGGGAGTGTCAGTGCATCATAATGCCAGGCTGAACAGGGGTACCAGCATTTCCTGTCGGGATATGCCGCCATGCCGCCCCAACAGGTGATTTTCTTTGTTGGCCCACCACCAATAGGCGTTCTTTTTAGGGAAGACTACCAAATGTCCCATGCGTTCCAGCGCTGCGTCATACAGCGGGCAGTTGCCCAGCAGACCGGACCGGATCACTATTTCGGACGGCACTGCGCGAAATTGCCCCTCCCAATGCGTTTGCAGATAGGCATGAATTGCATCCTCATGGCCAGGCTTGATGAACAGATAGGGCAGGCGGCTTTCCCCGCTGGGCATCATCACCAGGTGGCGGGTAAAATCGAGGTGATTATGCAGATCGAAGTCAGGCGAGATGGGCGTCGGAACTTGCCCGTGGTCGGCAGTGAGCAGCAGCAAGGTGCGGCCGTTCATTTTTCTTTGTTGGGTTTGGAGGAAGCGCGCCAGGTGGTTTGAAAATTCGCGCCATTTCGATAAAAGCTGAGCATCTTGCGGGCCGGTGTGGTGCGAAAGGGTATCTATCTCGCTCCAGTAGATGTAAGTATAAGTGCGCTGGCCGGGATTTCGGGCGGGGATGTCCGCGGCCAGGCGCCATAATTCTTCCAATGATTGGTAAGGCAGCGTTTGTGTGCCATTGAGCAGCATCTGGGATAATCCGGAATTGGCGATGGCAGCTGGCTGCAGGGCATAGGTGCCTATGCCATTCTGTTTGAAATGCGCGCCCAGGGTGGAAACGGGAAGGAAGCGCTGCGGATCGAAACCGGTTTTGGACAGATTGCCATTCTCACCCATGAAGGATGCTACCGAATGTGTGACCATGTTGGCGATCAGTCCATATTCCCGCAAAAAGAGCTCGTAACCAATAATGCCGTGCTCGGCAGGCAAACGGCCGCTCCAAAAAGTAGTCAGGGCGGCGGCGGTTGTGCTGGGTACAATGCTGGTGAGCGGCTGCGGAAGCCCGTCTTTCAAAACCGCTTGCCAGTCCGGCAGGGGATTATTCTCGACCTCAATCAAGTTGTGTTCGTCGAGGAAACTCAACCCCAGACCGTCCACTACAACCAGGATGACATGCTGGTATTCTGGCTCAAGTTGGTTGGTGAGTGTTTTGTCCAACGGGCGGCCGTTGGGCATGGGGCAGCCCAGCCAACCGCACAGGCTGGCGGGAATGTTAGCGATGGAAAATCCGTCATAACGCGGTAACAGCTGATCTTCATCCAGGGGGATACCTGCGGGCATATAAGTCGGAAGCAGTTTTTTTGCGGCTTGTTCCAAGAAATTCATTGCGTGTGCTTTACCTTTGGGTTATATTCAGATTGATTTCATTTTATACTAAAATCATGGCTGTCAGATTGAGATAAAACATGAAGGAAAATAAGCAGAAAATTTCTCCCATTTTGTGGGCTGCAGGGCAGGTGATCTATTTTGTACTGCTGACCCTGGCGTTCACCCGGCCCTTGTATAAGCACCTGACCACCCACATCGCCGGTGGGCTGGGGGATAACCTGTATTTCATCTGGCAAATTGGTTGGTTCAAGCAAGCTATTTTTGATCTAAACCAATTGCCTTTTCACTCTTTTTTGCTGAATTTCCCTTACGGCTACAACCTGGCAACCACAGAAATCGCCCCGCTGCAGCTGGCTTTCGCGCTGCCTTTCGCTTTGGGCGGCCAATTGGTGTTGGGTTACAACATTTCTATGCTGCTGACCTTTGTGTTGGCAGGATTGAGCATGTCGTATTGGGTCAAACACCTGACCGGTTCTAAAGCAGCCGGGCTGCTGGCAGGCACGGCTTATGCATTCCTGCCTTACCACATGGTGCATTTCTTGTCCGGGCATTTGAACATTTCGGCTATTCAATGGTTCCCGCTGTACTTTTGGGGCTTCACGGCCATCCTGACCGAGGAAGAGAAATCTCCGCGGAATATCTGGCTGCTGGCGATTGGGCTTTCAGGGGTGGCGCTGACCTCCCAATATTATCTCTATACCACCTTCGTGGTCAGTGCGCTCATGCTGCTGATCTATTTCGTGTTCCTGCAGCGCAGGCAGTTCTTGAACGGCCGTATCTGGAAGCAGTTCCTGCTGGCCGGGCTGATTTCCATTCCGGCGCTGGCAGTGGGCATCCTCCCGTATATGCTGGTGCACAATGGTGGTGAGGCGCGTACTTTGCAGGATGTGATGCAATTCTCCGCCGGCCTGAGCGATTACCTGCTGCCTTTCACACGCCAATTCCTGTGGGGAAAATGGGTCTGGCAGAATTTCCCGCGGGACTTATGGAATGAAGCTACACTATACGTAGGCTTGCCAGTGACTGCGCTGGCAGTATTTGCTTTTATCCGGCGTAAGCGCAGCGGGCAGCAAGCCTTGTTCCAACTTTTTGTTGCTGGTTTTATTATTAGCCTGATCCTATCGATGGGCACCAACCTGACCTGGATGGAGCAGCCTGTTACCGTCAACCCGGATTCCTGGCTGGGCAGGCTTTTCAATAATCCGGACGGGTTGATCTATCTGCCGGGCTACTTTTTCTTCAAGACCATTCCGTTTTATGACATCATGCGGGCCTGGATGCGTATAGGCGTTTTTGCGCTCTTGTTCAATTGTGCCGCGGCGGGGGTTGGCCTGGCCTGGCTACTGGAGCGTTGGCCCAAGTGGCGGCCGCTGCTAGCTGTGCTGTTCATCGGGTTGGTCCTGCTGGATTTTTACGTTACGCCCAATTCACTCTCCGCTGTCAAGCCGCGCGAGGTGGACCTATGGCTGGCAGAGCAGCCCTATGGCGGGCAGGTGCAGCTGCCCTTGAAACAATCCTATGAAGAATACAGCCTGTATTACACACTAACCAGCCAAAAGCCCATCATTGGGGTGATCCGCACATTTCCATCCAACCGCTATTTCGAACTGAACCCGCTGCTGGCCAATTTTCCGGATGCCGCCAGTGTGGCTGCGCTGCAGGAGCAGCAGCTCACTTATGTAGTGCTGGATGAAAGCCATTATCCCCCGACGGAAGCATTCATTCAGGCCTGCGAATCGCTGGGCATGCAGTTCCAGGTATCGCTGGATGGCCAGACAGTTTTCACATTGCCTTGAGCGATGCTTCAAAATTGTGAAAAACTTTGTATAATTTATAAAATTCTTTTTAGCGTTGAAGGATAATATGCGGCGAGAACGATTAACCTGGGATGAGGTGGATGCATTAATCGATCATTTGCTTCCACAGTTCGATCATGAATTTGATGGTATGGTGATCATCACGCGCGGCGGAATTGTGCCCGGTGGGCTGCTGGCTGCTGCCCTGCAAGTTGAGCACATCCTGACAGCTGCGGTGGATTTTCCGGCAGAAGCCGAGACGAATGCCGCCCGGCAGGGCAGTCGTTTTTCAGCCTGGCCCAAATTTCTGCAATTCCCTAACGACGAGATGTTGGCAGCCAAGCGTATTCTAATTGTGGATGATGTGTGGGGGTCAGGGCGCACCATTACGGCCGTAAAAAACCGAGTTTCGGGTGCGGGCGGCATTCCTTACACCTGTGTGCTGCATTTCAATCCTTCCCGTAATCTTTTTGGCACCTTTCGTCCGGATTTCTTTGCGGCTACTACAGATGCGTACATCGTTTATCCTTGGGAAAGCCCGCACGGCGGCGAACGTGCTTACTTATATGGGCACGACCAATAGAGTATTTACTGGCTGCGGGTGTTGAACGACAAGCTAATTCCCCAGTAAGGCTTCTTTATAATCTGCAACCATTTGCTCCAGGCCAAAGTAAGTTTCGGCGCGTTTGCGCGCGGACGCGCGGTATGCAGGCAGATCATCCAGCACTTTCACGGCTGCTTCCACCAACAGGTCGGTTTCCGGTTCTTCCAGGTGCCAGTAATTGCTGCCGTAAGGCACCACTGCGCCGCCGTCCTCGCCGATCAATTCAGGCAGGGAGCCGGTGGCATAACTAACCACAGGCAAGCCGCTGGCTAGTGCTTCTACCACCGAATTGGGACAAGCAGCGTTGATTTCGGCTGGGAATAATATGTGCGCGCTGCGGTCCAGCTCAGGGATGCGTTCATGCGGGACCAGGCCCATCCAGCGCACCGCAGCTTTATGGCTGCAGGATACCTGTTCACGCATGTGCTGCGGGGCATTCCCTACGATCATCAATTCCACCCGGCGGTCCAGCCTGGCAGACAGGCGGTTGGCGGCTTCCACCGCGTTGAACATGTCGCGCTCGTGTCCGCCCTTGAAGCTGCCTTCTACCACCAGCAGGCGGATAAAATCTTCAGGCAGCTGGCCGTCACCGGACGGATTGAAGGTGTTCAGGTTGACGCCGTTATGGATCACGCGGTTGGGTTTGCGCAGCGATCCGTAAACCGTGTTCCACCAGTCTCGCGTGAAATTGCTCTGATAGACGATTTCATCGGCTAACCAGCGGCGGATGAAGGAGAGCTGCAGGTTCATGCGCTGCGAACGCAGATAATGCTTCCAGCCGGTGGGTTGGCGTTTATGCAGCCAGTTCATCCCGTCCAGCCGTTGGACGATGTGAATATGGGTGCGTTTAGCGTAATAGAGTTCGTCCAGTTTACGGGTGGCGCCAATTACCAGCACAGCTTGTGTGCCGGGAGTGTGCGGGTCGTGATGTGATTCAATACCTAAAGCGGACAAGCCGTTGATTAGCTTGGCTTGAAAAGATGAAGGTCCACCGGGACCTTTTAATTTGGGCAAAATGCAAATAGATAGTTCGGTCAATAGAGGATTCTCAACTTATTAATAAAAAGTAAGGGGATTATACCTTTTTAATACTGGTTTCATTTGAATTGATATGACAGGATTATACTTCTGCTTTAATTAAAGATAAAATAAGGCAATTTATGCACGCAGATAAGAAACGCATCATCATTAAAGTTGGCACTTCCACGCTCACCGCGGGCACACCTCGGCTGCATTTACCGCAGATCACTGCGCTGGCGCAGCAGTTGGCTGCGCTGGTGGAGCGTGGGAATCAGGTGGCGCTGGTATCTTCCGGCGCGATTGCAGTGGGCCGCGAACGCCTGGGTTATCCAACACTGCCCAAGTCCATTCCGGTCAAGCAAATGCTGGCAGCCATTGGGCAGCCGCGTCTGATGAATGTATATGAACAGATATTTGATATTTACGACCTAAAAGTGGCGCAGGTGTTGTTAACCCGCGAGGATATCAGTGACCGCAAGCGTTATATCAACGCGCGCAATACGCTGGAATCGCTGCTGGAGCAGGGGGTGGTGCCGGTGGTCAACGAAAATGACACCGTAGCTACTGACGAGATTCGCATTGGCGACAACGATAATTTGTCCGCTCTGGTGGCTAACCTGGTGGAGGCGGATTTGCTGTTGATCCTGACCGACCAGGACGGCTTGTACACGGCTAACCCGGAGCGCTGCAAGGACGCGCAATTGATCCGTGAAGTACGCGGCGCGGAGATCCCACAGGAAGTGTGGGAGGCGGCCGGCGGCAGCCAGAACGGTTTGGGGACGGGCGGTATGCACACCAAGCTGCAGGCCGCTGACATCGCACGCCGCTCCGGAACGGAAGTGGTGATTGCCAGCGGCGAAGAGCCGCAAATTTTGCAGCGGCTGGTGGACGGCGAAGCTATTGGCACGCGTATATACGCGCTGGTGGATAAACTGGAGAGCCGTAAACGCTTCATGCTGGCCGGGGCTGTGCCGCGCGCGGGTATTCGCATCGATACGGGCGCAGCTGCCGCGCTGAGCGAAGGCGGTTCGCTGCTGCCGGTGGGCATCAGTGAGATTTATGGAAAGTTTGAACGCGGGGATATTGTACGGGTAAAGAATCCGGCTGGCAAAGATTGCGCCATTGGATTGGTCAATTATGCCTGCGAGGATGTCAAGAAAATTAAAGGCAAGCGCTCCAGTGAAATTGAAAGTCTGCTGGGTTTTGCTTATGGTGACGAAGTTATTCACCACAATAACATGACCCTTCTAGGGTAGAAAAACAGGGAGCGAGACATGGATATCCAACAAATCTGCCGGGATGTCAAACAAGCCAGCCGCGGGTTGGCGTTGCTGCCGGCGGAACAGAAAAACCGGGCGTTGGAAAACCTGGCAGATTGGCTGGTGACCCATATTGATTTGATTACCGAGGCAAACCAGAAAGACGTAGCCGACGGCCGTAAAGCTGGATTGACGGACGCGTTGATCGACCGGTTGACGCTCACCCCGGCGCGCATCCAGGGCATGGCCGCCGATTTGCAGAATGTGATCAATCTCCCCGACCCGGTGGGTGAGGTATTTGAGGAGCAAAGCTTACCCAACGGCCTGAATTTACATAAACAGCGCATTCCGCTGGGTGTGCTGGCGGTCATCTATGAATCGCGCCCCAATGTGACCGTGGATGTGGCCGCGCTGGCTTTGAAGAGCGGCAACGCGGTCATTTTGCGCGGCGGCAGTGAGACCATCCGCAGCAACCGCGTGTTGGTTTCCGCTATCCATCAATCCCTGGAAAAAGCCGGCATATCACCGGATGTGGTGCAATTTATCGATGATCCCGACCGGGCATTGGTTAACCAATTGCTGAAAATGCACGACTACGTGGACATGCTCATCCCGCGCGGCGGGGCTAGCCTGCACCGCTTCTGCCGCGAAAATTCCAGTATTCCGGTCATCACCGGCGGTATCGGCATTTGCCATTTGTTCGTGGACGAGAGCGCGAACTTGGAAAAGAGCTTGCCGCTGATCCGCAATGCCAAGATCCAACGCCCTACGGTTTGTAATTCACTGGACACAGTGCTGGTGCAGCGTGCCCTGGCAGCGGATTTCATCCCACGTTTGCTGGAATATCTGAAAGCAGACGGTGTGACCTTCCGCGTGGATGCGGGCTTCCTCAAAGATTCAGGTTTGGCTGAGGATGCCAGCGTACAGGCGGCCGGGCCGGATGATTTCGACACGGAGTGGCTGTCGCTGGTGCTGGGCATCCAGGTGGTGGACGGTCTGGACGCGGCCCTGGCGCATATCGCCGCGCATTCCACTGGCCATTCGGACGGCATTCTGACGGAGGACGCGGCACACGCGGCGCGCTTCATCAACGAAGTGGATTCGGCTGCAGTGTACGTGAATGCCAGCACGCGCTTCACGGATGGTTCGCAATTCGGGTTGGGCGCCGAGGTGGCCATCTCCACGCAGCGCCTGCACTCGCGCGGCCCCATGGCGCTGCGCGAGTTGACCACGTACAAGTGGGTGGCGCAGGGGGATTACCTGGTCAGGGGATAAAAAAAGTATTCGCAAGTAAATCGATATTATTGTAATTGTGGAGCTGTACCAAAAGTTCTAAATTTTCTTTTTAGAAAGCTAAGAGTGGGAGAAAAGCGCGAAAAATAGCCCGTTTTTAGGGCGAATAGGTCTTGAAACCTATAAAAATACTTATTAAGTAGGAAAGAAAAAAGAGGCTGTCTTCTTTTTAGACAACCTCATAATTACTTATATAAGTAAGGGAATTATCCCTTTGGCAAACCCAAATTGTAATGTTATTTTAATTAAAGTATAATTCAGATATGGAAGAAAAAGGTATACCCGTTTTATGGAATAAGGACGATTCTTTAGATACGTATTATGTGAATAACATGTTTGTATCACATAGTACAGGAGAGTTTTATGTAGTCTTTGGAGAGCTATCTCCAATTGTGAGAAACGAAAATATGGAATTACCAGAATCAGTTTACGTAAAACCCCTCGTTAGATTGGTTATTTCTCCTGATAATTTAAAGGAATTTCTAGATATTCTAAATACTAATTTCCAAAAGTACGAGGATAAAAAGAAATGATGTTAGTTGCAAATTGGGAATCAAAGGCATCAATGAAAACTCGATACATACCATCATCAGATCGAAGTAAAGAATTAATTATCATAGATAGTAAGTCAATCGTGATTAATTCCAATCAGCGATGGTTTTGGTCTGATAGTTGGCAGGCTGGCGAAAAAAGAGTTGATGAATATATTAAAAAAGGTGAAATTGAGGAGTTTGATTCTATGGAGGATTTTCTTTCAACTCTTTAGGAATAATGGGGAATGAAATATCATCGAACTCCAGAATTTAATGAAAATTATAAAGAACTTGATAATAAACAAAAACAGGAAGTTCAAAAATCTTTTCCTGACCTAAAAAAGGCTTTTGAGGGGGATACGATTATGCGGACATACTTTGATTTACATCCACTAAATGGATGGCCGGATATTTATGCGGGCCACTTGAAGTATAACCTTGTATTTACATATCATTATGATGTGGATTCAAACGGGGAAAAAGTTGTTTTCTTTAGAAAAATCGGTACGCACGGAATCTATAAAAATCCATAGGATTAGCCTGACCTTTTTTATGTGAGTGAATGTGCAAATTACAAAGATTCTGACGAAAATTTTCTCTCGCTGGGGTCCGTTCTCTAGAGAGAGTGCTTCGCGATCATTTCGTTCAGAATGACATTAGCAAAGCAGTTCTAGGTCGGGCACTTACCTGTGCTTTACGGGGCATGTCCGACGATTTATTGATTATTCTAATGGCGTCACACACTCGGCGGATGCTATATCTTACTCTTCCAGTGCCTCAATCACATCCTCGATGCTCTCAACCACATCCCCGACTTCTTCCAGCGTACCCACTGTAAAGATATTCACGCCATAGGTGCTGTCGCGGCGGCGCAGGCAGCGTGCGTCGGTGGCCAGACCGATAATGCCGTGCTTGGCCGGGTTCTCGCGCATTAGTCCGTAGAAGATGCCGATCTCGCAAGCTACGCGGTCGTCCACCTGTGAGCCGTCCAGCAGGGCCACCAAGGCATCTGCATTGGCCAATAGGGCGTAATTCTCCTGAAAGACCTCGGCCGCGAAGGCGCTTTTGGCCAGGCGTCCGGCCTGGCTCTGGTCGGAGTAGAGTTTCTCGCCGTCCGCTTCCAGGGTGACCTCGAAAGCCGGTTGATGATTGAGGTATGGATCGACAGCCAGGGAAATGCTGTGTCCGGCGGCTTGCAACTGTTGAACGCAGGCTTGCACATAATCGCGCTGGTAAGGCGTGTTTTGGGGAGCGGCGAAGTAGATTTTCATGTTATTTTCCCTGCGCTAATATTCCGTCTAATAATCCATCTGCTGCCAACTCGGTTTGCCATTGGCTGATTTGGGCGATAGCCTCATCCAGGTTGGATGTGATGAAGCCGATATCCTCGATGCAGCCGCGCACGAACAGGTTCAGGCCTTTGCCGTCGCCGCCGGATTGGGCGCGCCAATCGTCGTGATAGGCGATAATGCCCTTGCGCGCGGGGTCACTTTTCGCCAGCGCGTAAAACACACCGATCTCTGTGGATGTACCGTCGTCCACTTCATAGCCGTTCAGATTGACGAACAAGACGTTGGCACTGTGGATGCCGCTGAAATCCTTGTCGAAACACAATTTCTGGCGGGTCAGTTCGGGGAAATCTTCCGGGTGGAATTCATTCTCGATGGGGACAAAGGGATCAAAACCTGCGCCGCGCAGCGCCTTGGCTGTCTGGGTGATCCAATCCCGCTCATAAGTAGTGAATAAAGGTCCTGCGAAGTAGATTTTGATGCCCATAAATACCTCTAAATTGAAGATGGTTAATCATACCAAGATATTTTTTACATATGGGGTGAATTTCCCTTTCAAGGGAAATCAAACCTGGAAAATATTGGCTGGACGGACTTATTTATAAGCCAAAATTTCTGTAACGATTTTCTGAGCGGCATGTCCGTCGCCGTAAGGATTGGCAGCGTGCGCCATGCGCGCATATTCAGCCTTGTCGTCCAGCAGGCTGCTGGCGGTTTCTACGATTTTCGCGCGTGAGGTGCCTACCAATTTGAGCACACCCGCCTGCACGCCCTCCGGACGCTCGGTCCTTTCGCGCAATACCAGGCAGGGTTTCCCCAAGCCGGTGGCTTCTTCCTGGATGCCGCCCGAATCGGTCAGGATCAGTTTGGCATGCATTTCCAAATGAACCAGCGGCAGGTATTCCAGCGGCGGCAGCAGGCTGATATTGGCAATATTGCCCAATATCTCCTGTACCGGCTGCTGGATGTTGGGGTTGAGATGTACCGGATAGACGAACTCGACCTGATTGGCGTACTTTTCCGCCAGCTCTTTCAGGGCGGCGCATACTTCGCGGATGGGTTGGCCGAAGGACTCGCGCCGGTGCGCGGTCACCAGCACCAACTCGCGTTCCCTGCTGAGGATCTTTTTCTCGCTGAGCAGCTGTTCGACTTCAGACGGCATGGGCATGGCTTTGATCTGATTGAGGGCGTCGATGATGGTATTGCCGGTGACCTTGATCAGGCCCGGGTCCACACCTTCGCGCAGCAGGTTATCCCTGGCCCAATTGGTGGGCGCGAAATGCAGGTCGGCCAGCACCCCGGCCATGCGGCGGTTGATTTCTTCGGGAAAAGGCTGCCATTTATCGCCCGTGCGCAGTCCGGCTTCCACGTGGCCGAACTTGACCTGGCGGTAATAGGCGCACAGCGCGGCGGCCATCACGGTGGTGGTGTCACCCTGCGCCAGCAGCCAATCGGGCTGGTATTCTGCCAGCAGCGGATCCAAGTTGGTGAAAATACCAGCGGTCAACTCTGCCAGGCTCTGATCGGCGCGCATTAAATCCAGGTCGCGCTGGGGATGGATATCGAACAATGCCAGAACCTGGTCGAGCATTTCGCGGTGCTGGGCGGTGGCGACCACAATGGACTGGATTTCATCCTGCCGTGCCAATTCTTGCACTAGCGGAGCCATTTTGATGGCTTCAGGCCGTGTGCCGATTACCGTCATGACGCGCAATTTATTCATTTATGCGTTCTTTCCGTCTCCAAGGTGAAGATAGCGGAATCCGGCTGCCTGCCAAGCAGCACATTCCCACGCGTTGACAGCATCCACCACAACGGCGGCGGAGGTCATGCCTTTGATTTCCTGGGGAACCAGTGTTTTAAATTGCGAATGGCCTACCAATAATAGAATGAGGTCGGCATCCTGCAGGGCATCTTCCAGGCTGGCGGCCGCGCGCGTACCCTCGACAACATAATCAAGTTTGAAGGGTTCGAAGGTCGTTACGATGGCGCCGGCTTTGTGAAGTTGTTCGACCACACTGATAGCGGGGGATTCGCGCAGGTCGTCCACATCGGCTTTGTAGGCCAGGCCGAGCGCGGCAATGCGCTGGCCTTCTAATTCACCGGTTTTGCGGCGCAGAAAATCCACCAGATAGGCTGGTTGACTATCATTGACCTGGCGCGCGCTGAGGATCAGCCGCGCGTTTTCAGGCGCGGCTTCCACCAAGAACCAGGGGTCCACGCTGATGCAGTGACCGCCCACACCCGGCCCGGGGTTGAGGATTTTGACGCGCGGGTGGCGGTTGGCCAGCGCAATGGCTTCCCAGATATCCACCTGGAATTGGTCGGCCAGACGCGCAAATTCGTTGGCAGCCGCGATATTAATATCGCGATAGGTGTTTTCCATGAGTTTGACCATCTCGGCGGTGGTGGCGTCGGTCATGATGATATCTCCGGTCACGAAAGTGCTGTAGAGGTCCTTGCCGGCTTGCGCCGAAGCGGGGGTGATGCCGCCGATCACACGCGCGTTCTCAATCAGTTCGCGCAGGATCTGCCCGG
>DHVJ01000018.1 GCA_002412595.1 Anaerolineaceae bacterium UBA5211 | reverse complement strand
CTCAGCAGCCTTGACAATGAGCCTCCGTTCGCGTGGTAAAAGACGGCTGCGGCCGGGCGGTTAAGGCTAGCCTGGGCGGTGAAAAGTGCTTTAAAGAAAATAGTTTGTTTTCAATATTGTGTATCGCAAGAAGCGGATGTAAGATATGAGAAGCAGAATTCCTATGATATGCAAAAGTATCTTAAATAAATATCGAAGGATGAACCATTGTCGAAATGCTGGAACTGTGGCCGGCTGACCCTCCCGTGGGCGCGCACCGCCAGCCAATATGTTAAGGGATATTATCAAGGTGTTTGGCCTACAGAAGACCCTCCGCCAGGCTCATTCATTTGCGGACGCTGTCGCTCATTGGTCATCAAACGTGTTGCGCTCAAGGGCGGCCAGCTCTATCATTTAATTTCCTCACCAAAGGATTTGGCTCTAATCCTTCGCATTTTGCGGACTGCACCCCATAAACCTCTGGATGAATTACTGAAAGACGGCCTCAGTCTTAACCCCGGCTCGCTGTATACTACAGAACTTATTTCTCTGGTGCTCGGAATTATTAATCGAACGTCAACCCAGGATGATCTTAAAAGATGGGGACGAGCACATGGCGGATGGGGATGCGGCGTTGAGGCATCCATTAATCCCCTTGTAGAAAAAGGGATGCGAATTCTTCAATATACGCCCGCATTTCTTTCCACCACCAAACGATATGATAAGGGGGATCGTGATGTCCGCTTCACCAGCCCTCTTCCCTATAATATAAACAAGGAAGGGTTATGTATATTGCGGATAACGGCAACATGGGGGTTTCATGGGAATAATGAACGGGGGAATCTCATCGTACTGCCAATTTCAAGCAGCAGATTTCTTTGGTTCAATGCAGTAGATCGGTGGTCAAACAGTTTTTGATCGCTAAATTTTAAGGAATGAATCCCTCATTTAGACTGCTGGAAGCAACGATCCAATAAACTCAGAGTCCTCTAATAACGATTAGAGAACTCTGAGCGTAAAATCCGTGTGAATTTGGGCCGGATTCACATTTCAAAAATTATTTTAGAGGCCTTTTAACAGGGTTCCAAGGGCCAGCAAAACAAAACCAACCACAACGAACCAGAAACTATTGGCTGAGACGAGGGGGATGCTGACAAAACTGCCAAGAATCCCGAGTACGCCTACAACGACTGCGATCCACCAGGTTACATTTTTCGGTGCTGATAACTTCATGATTAACTCCTTATAAATACCTAATTGAACTCGATTAATCCCGCCTTTAGCCCAATGAAAAAGGCGTGTGTACTGTATATAACACTTTTTAACATATATAGTTGTATGATTTTTGGTTTCATCTACCCGTCCGGTCGCAGGTTCAAACTGCCCGCAGGGCGTGCCTTACCTGCATCTATAGGGTATATGTTCTCAATATACCTGAAGACCATGGGCTTTTATTATTAGCGCGGGAATATTTCGCAGTACAGGATAACTGGAATTTCATCCCCGATGTCATCATTTTATTTTCTAGATCTCTCATAAATAGTATGTATAATCAAGAACGTGGACACGAAACGCGCAACCCCAGTTATCGCATACCTGCCTGCTTTTGCTTTTACCCTGGCTTACTTGCTCTATCAATACCTGCTATCAGGAATTTCCAATACCGTTTCGCCTGGAAAGACTTTGCGCGCCCTGGTTGTGTTATTCGCGCTGCTGGTTGTTCTGGCCTTCATTGCCTATAAAGCCCTCAAGGACCACACAAAAGCCGGGCTGGCCTTATGGCTGGCGGCGGAGCTGTTCCTGTTCTCGCAGAAGTTCTTTATCATCTCGGGCATTGCGGCGGCCGTTGTGGTGCTGCTCTGGATGGGGCTCACGCTGCTGCGCAAGAAAAAGATCGCCATCCAATATGTCTCGTTTCTGTTGACGGTATTGGGATTTGGGCTGGCGATTGGCATGGCGTTCGTAAGGGTGCCGTGGGTGCTCATATTCAAGCACATTCCACAAAAAGCCGAAGCATCAGAATTGTCTTTGGTTGCGCCTGAAGCTCCCCCTGATATTTACTTCGTTGTGCTGGATGCCTATGCCCGGACGGACATCTTGAACGATTTCTTTGGGTTTGACAACGCAGCGTTTACCGGGTATCTGCTTGAAAAAGGGTTTGTCATACCTGAGGACAACCATTCGAATTACGCGTCAACCGAATTATCGATCACGTCCACATTGAATATGCAGTACATCCAGTCGCTGCTGCCGGATGCGGAAGGCTGGCCGTACTGGTGGTTGTTGTCCCCGTTAATTGAGGACAGCGCAGTCAAATCCGCGTTGGCTGGGGCGGGTTATCAGTCGGTGGCGGTTGCAGTGGATTGGGAAGTCACGAATAATAAGGCCGTGGATATCTATCTCAACCCCCAGCCTGTCCGTCTGAACGAATTTGAAAAACTGCTTATCCAGACCTCCCCATTGAAGATGTTCTCGCCGGTCCTCAGCAAATTTACACACCTTAACACCTACGCCGCTCACCGGGAATTGATTGATTTCGCGTTCACCTCGCTGGCTGAAATTCCCGAAATTGAGGGTCCGACGTTTACTTTGACCCATATCACCGCGCCCCATCCGCCCTTCGTCTTTGATGCGGAGGGTTTGCCCATCACACCTTCCTATGCATATTCGTTTTATGACGGCAATTTATTCCCGGGAACTCAAGAACAATACATCACCGGGTATGTCGGCCAATTGCAATCCATTAATCAACAGCTTGAACGCGCGATCAATGCAATCCTGAATAAATCGGAGACACCGCCAATCATCATTATCATGGGTGGCCATGGGTCCAGATTGGGAGCGGATTTCATCGACCCGGCGAACACCTGTGTTCGGGAGGGCTTTTCGAATTTCGCTGCATTTTATTTGCCTGGTTTAGATGCGGATGCGGTCCCCGCGGACATCACCTCGGTTAATGTGTTTCGGTTGATACTGGATCAATATTTTGGGGCTGAACTTGGC
>DHVJ01000041.1 GCA_002412595.1 Anaerolineaceae bacterium UBA5211 | reverse complement strand
GTGCCTGGCCGACCTGATGACCATTTGGGAAAAGAAAGGTCGCGATCTGCGCAAGAAAAAGATGGTGGTTTCCTGGGCGTACGCATCTTCTTATTCCAAACCCGTCTCTGTTCCGCAGTCCCTGGTCCTGCAGATGCCGCGCTTTGGCTGCGATGTGGTATTGGCGCACCCGCCGGAGTTCAAACTGATGCCCGAAATCATGGACATGGCACAGGCAGAAGCTAAAAAAGCCGGTGTGGGCTTTGACGTGGTAACGGATATGGATGAAGCTTTCAAAGATGCGGACATCGTGTATGCCAAATCCTGGGGCCCGCTGGTAACCACCACGGACCTTGATGAAGGCAAAGCCATTACCGATAAATATTCGGATTGGATCACCAACGAAAAACGTATGAAACTGGCAAAAGATGACGCAATTTACATGCATCCCCTGCCAGCAGACCGAAATATTGAGGTTACGGACGGCGTTATTGACGGCCTGAACTCTGTTGTGTATGACGAAGCTGAAAACCGATTACACGCACAGAAAGCTGTCATGGCGCTGACCATGGGTTAAAAAAAGGAGATATATGAAAGACCAAGTTGCGGTTGTTGCCATCGGCGGTAATTCACTGATTAAAAGCAAAGCCAAAGTATCTGTTGAAGACCAATACCAGGCTGCCAAGGAAACCACTTTCCACATTGCCGACATGATTGAAGCCGGTTGGAATGTGGCCATCGGGCACGGCAACGGCCCGCAGGTGGGATTCATCCTGCGCCGTTCCGAAATTGCGCACAAAGTTGAAGGCATGCATGAGATCCCATTGGACGTATGCGGAGCCGACAGCCAGGGCGCAATTGGGTACTCATTGACCCAAACGCTCCAGAATGAACTGCGCAAACGCGGTATCCATAAGCCGGTGGCCACGGTCATCAGCCAGATGCGCGTGGACGCGAATGACCCGGCTTTCCAGAACCCCAGTAAACCCATTGGCGGTTTCATGGAGGAAGATGAAGCCAAGAACCGTGCCGCGAATTTGGGCTGGCAGATTGTTGAAGATGCCGGCCGCGGATGGCGGCGTGTGGTGGCTTCCCCCATTCCACAGGAAGTCATTGAGCTTCCTTCCATTAAGGAATTGATTGCTGCGGGTCACATTGTGATTACTGTGGGCGGCGGCGGTATTCCGGTTGTGATGGAAGATAATGAAGTCAAAGGTGTAGCGGCGGTGATCGACAAGGATTACGCTTCTTCACTGCTGGCGCGTGAAATCAATGCGGATCTGTTCCTGATCTCCACCGCAGTGGAGAAGGTGGCTCTCAACTTCGGCAAACCGGATGAGAAGCAAATTGACCGCATGACGCTTTCGGAAGCCAAGGGGTATTTGGCAGAAGGAACACATTTCGCCAAGGGTTCCATGGCACCCAAAATGCAAGCTATTATTTGGTTCCTGGAAGCGGGCGGAAAACAGGCCATCATCACCAACCCGGAAAATATCGGGCGAGCGCTGAAAGGCGAAACCGGAACCTGGATCGTACAAGATTAGACAATTTGTAGGACATAAAACTTAAAGATTGTCTAAACAATTGATTAATCAAAATGTTTAGATTAGAATGCTCCGCTGGTTGACAGAGCAAGTAATTGCTCTACAATTAAGTGGAGCGTTTTTTTATCAAACGCCAGGAAAAACGGCTCTATTTTGTCAATAATAAATGGAGGAGAAAAAAATATGAGCAAAAATAAGTTTTTCAAAGTTCTAGGTTCCCTAATGGTAGCGTCACTTTTGTTGGCTGCCTGTGGCACGGCAGCAACGGAGGAAGCTGCCGCAGAAGTCGTTGAACCTGCGATGGAAGAAGCAGCACCGGCAGAAGAAGCTGCTGAACCGGCCGCAGAAGAAGCCGCAAGCAATGATTTCGTTTTCGGTGTTCTGATGGTGGGTGTATATAACAACAAAGGTTGGGATCAGGCGCATTATGACGCCGGCTTGTACGTTGAAGACCAGATCCCCGGCACATCCATGATCTATATTGACAAAGTCAATACTTCAGATCGGCCCGGCACAACCGCAGCACAGCTTGCGGAAGAACTGGTTTCCAAGGGAGCCAATCTCATCATCTTCAACTCGGATGATATGAAAGACAGCGCTGTCGAGTTTGCCGTCAATCATCCTGATGTTTACGTGATCTACTCCACAGGCGATACCCAGTGGGCAGAAGGCGCAAATTACCAGGAATTGGCCAACATGAAGAACATCATGGGCCGCATGGAATATGGCAAGATGATTGCCGGCTGCGCGGCTGCCCTGACCTCCGAAACCGGCAAGATCGGTTTCCTTGGCCCGCTGATCAATGAAGAAACCCGCCGCCTGGCAGCATCCGCCTACTTAGGAGCAGAGTACTGCTGGGATAATTACGCAGGCAAGGACCCGGCCGATTTGACTTTCGAAGTTAACTGGATCGGTTTCTGGTTCAATATCCCCGGTGTTACCTCAGACCCTTCACAGGTCACCGACGATTTCTTCAACAGCGGTTATGACGTTGTCATCTCCGGCATCGACACCACCGAAGCTTTGGTGGAAGCCAAGAAATTCGCCGATGGCGGCCAGACGGCTTACGCCATTCCTTACGATTACGAAGGCGCCTGTGAACAGGCTCCGGAAGTTTGCCTGGGTGTCCCTTATTTCAACTGGGGTCCCAGCTACAAGGCAGCTATCCAGGAAGCCATTGACGGTACCTGGACCAACACCTGGGAGTGGTTAGATCCGGATTGGACGGATATCAATAACAAAGATACCTCCATGATTGGTTTCAATAAGGGCGATGCACTCAGTGCAGAAAACGCGGCCATGGTGGATGAATTCATCGCTGAATTGGCCGGCGGTTTGAATCTGTGGACCGGCCCGATGAACTTGCAGGACGGTACGGAATATCTGGCTGATGGCGAAGTTGCCACCGATTACCAGATTTGGTACCTGCCGCAGTTGCTGGAAGGCATGATTGGCCTAAGCTCAGCAGCTGAATAACTCTTAGTCAGTAAAGGGGAAGGATACCTGGGCGGTCCTTCCCCTCATTCTAATTATTCATGCATATACAATTAAAAAACATTCATAAATATTTTGGAAGCGTGCATGCGAACAACGATGTATCGCTGACCATTGAACCCGGTCAAATTCTTGGATTGTTAGGTGAAAATGGCGCGGGAAAAAGTACCCTGATGAAAATTCTCTCCGGATTGATCTGTAAAGACAACGGGGAAATTTTAATTAATGGGGAAGAACAAAATTTGAACAGTCCTGCGGATGCATTGCGTTTAGGCATCGGTATGCTGCACCAGGACCCGCACGATTTTCCATCCATGACCATTCGGGAGGATCTGCAAATTTGGAATCAGCGTTCCGACCGTACAAGGACAGACGCCACAGATTGGCAGGCTCTCATGAATATCCAGGAGGATTTGGGTTTTAATCTTGACCTGGATGGTTCTGTAGGGGACCTGACTGTGGGAGAGCGCCAACAACTTGAGCTGGCACGCTTACTGTGGTTAGGCGTGGAACTTCTGATATTGGATGAACCGACGACCGGCATCAGCGCTTTACAACAGGAAGTACTGTTTTCAGCTTTGAAAAAATTGGCTGGGCAGGGGAAGACCATCATTTTTGTTTCGCACAAGCTGGAAGAGGTGAAGGAGTTATGCAGCCGGGCGGTCGTACTGCGCAAGGGCTGCCTGATTGGGGAACGGGAAGCGCCATTTGATGAAAACGACCTGGTCAAATTGATGTTTGGCCGCCAAATCACGCGCACTCGTACGGCGCATGCCCGTACGCGGGATGTTTGTATGTCCGTCCAAAATTTGAACATCGAAGATTTCCGCATCGCGATTGAGAATGTCAACTTTGACCTGTACGCGGGTGAAGTCATTGGTCTGGCCGGTATGGAAGGTTCCGGACAGCGCCAATTCTTGCAAGCCCTGGCCGGCATGAAACAACCCAGCAGCGGGCATATCCGCTTTGGCGATGAGGATTTATTTGGCAGGAATTGTTATGAATATCAGAAGCGGGGAATATTCTATGTGCCCACTGCCAGAATGGAAGAAGGCCTGGTACCGGGTATGACCCTGGAAGAGCATTATATTCTTTCTGATTGTGAAAAGAAAATATTTATCGATTCCAGAAAGAGCCACAAAACCACAGAGGAACGCATCCAGCGTTTCAATATTAAAGGGCGCTCCGCGACTTATTCTGAAGAACTTTCCGGCGGCAACCAACAGCGGCTGCTGCTTTCCCTGCTGCAAGATCCGGCACAATTGTTGTTGCTGGAGAACCCGACCCGTGGGCTGGATATTGAATCAACCAACTGGATTTGGTCTATTTTACGGGAACGCTGCCAGGCAGCCACATCCATCATTTTCTCATCAGCTGACCTGGACGAATTGACTTTTTACGCAGACCGCATTCTGGTCTTTTTCAGCGGGCGAATTTCGGAACCGCTGGATTCTGCCGGACTGGATGAAGAACGTTTGGGCAGGATGATTGGTGGAAAGGACTGGCCCAAATGAGAAAAAATCGCGGATTCATTAATTTTCTATTTCGTATTTCCGGCATACTGGCGGCGCTGCTATTCACTGCGTTAGTGCTGGTAATCGCCAAGGCAAATCCCTGGGAAGCTTTCGGCAATATCCTGATGGGGGCGGTATCCACCCCGATTAAAATTGCCGATTCATTCGTAGCCTGGGTGCCGTTGATCCTGGCCACCTGCGGGCTGGTGATCACATTCACAACCGGGTTATGGAACATCGGCATCGAAGGTCAAATCAGCCTGGGCGCTATCATGACAACCTGGGCGCTGCGCCTGCTGCAGGATTCCGGACTGCCTCCGGTGGTGATCATTCTGGCAGGCATTCTGGCCGGTATGGCAGGCGGCATCATCTGGGCTTTACTGGCGGGTGTCTTGAAGTTCTACGGGGGAGTCAGCGAAATCTTTGCCGGTTTGGGTTTGAATTTCATCGCGACCGCTTTGACATTGTGGTTGATTTTTGGACCGTGGAAAAGAGCCGGTGTGGCATCCATGAGTGGTACGGAACCCTTTGATATGTCTATCTGGCTGCCAACTATACCTGGATATCGTCTGAGCGTCTGGTCGTTGGCATTGGCGGTTGCATCTGTTCTTATTGTTTATTTCTTATTACAACACACGGTGATCGGCCTGCGTTTGAAAGCAGTCGGAAAGAATTACAAAGCCGCCATCCAAATGGGTATATCGCCTTCCAAATACATGCTGCTGGCATTTGTATTATGCGGCCTGTTTGCCGGCCTAACCGGAGCTGTTCAGGTGTTGGGTGTGTATCACCGCCTGATTCCCTCTATTTCTTCCGGATATGGCTTTTTAGGGCTGTTGGTGGCTATGCTGGTGGATTACCAGATCGTTTGGGCTGTGCCGGTGGCGCTGCTGTTCGCGGCGCTCAACATCGGAGGTATTCAGCTGCCAATCATGATGAAAATCGATTCCACACTGTCGGGTGTGATGCAGTCAGCATTGGTGCTTTTCTTTATGCTGATGGACGGTGTCAGGAAAAAAATGTTGAAGAAAGAGGAAGATCTGAGCGATGAATGAATTCCTTACCAATATGGCGGGTGTTGTCGCGGCTGCCACGCCTGTGGTGGTAGCTGTAATTGGCGAAACCTTTTCTGAGCGCTCCGGCGTGATTAACCTGTCCGCGAATGGCTTAATTGTCCTGGCGGCCATGGTCGGTTTTGCGGCCGCCTATACCACCGGTATGGTGTGGGTTGGGCTGCTGGCAGGTTTTGTGACCGGCGCGGCAGCGGGGCTGCTGATTTCGTTCAGCAGTATTTCACTCAAACAATCCCAAGTAGCCGTTGGCTTTATCTTGTCGCTTTTATTCCGTGACCTGGCTTATTTTCTGGGGACGCCTTTCATGGTCTTGCCCGGGCCGACAGTGAACAGGTTTGCTATTCCGCTGTTGAAAGATATCCCCATCCTGGGACCGCTGTTTTTTGACCAGAATGTGCTGGTCTATTTTAGCTATGTCCTCATTGCGATGAGTTATTATTGGATTTTCCATACCCGCCAGGGTTTGATCCTGCGCGGGGTGGGAGAGCAGCCAATCTCTGCTTATTCACGCGGCATTGACGTCAACCGACAACGTTATCTTTACACCGCTTTGGGCTCCGGCCTGATCGGCCTGGCCGGACCAATGTATTCGTTGAGCATCAAAGCCGGTTGGAACGGCACCATGACCGGGCTGGACGGCATCGGCTGGATTGTGCTATCCATCACGATCTTTGGCGGCTGGAACCCGCTGCGCGGATCGTTCGGCGCTTATCTATTTGTGTTTCTGCAGTGGTTGGGTCTGGCTCTGCAATCTTACTGGACCAGCGTGCCCTCACAGGTATTACAGGTGGCGCCTTTCCCGTTGATGATCCTGACGCTGTTGTTTGTCAACATTGGCGATACGGAATGGGTGACCCGCATGATGGCCAGGCTGCCGCGCGGTGTACGCGGTGGATTCTACAAACTATTTCGCTTCCTGCGCAAACCGCCGCCCGCTTCGCTGGGTGTCCCATTTGAAAGAGAGTAAAATACCCCCATGGAAAAATTCAAATCTTATCGCTGTTCTGTGTGCGGAAAGACTTACGAACCGCATGAAGTAACCTATACGTGCCCCGCCGACGGCGGGAACCTGGATATCATTTTGGATTACCAGGGGATCAATAAAGAATTCTCACCCGAGAAAATTATGGCATCTGGTGACCAATCCCATTGGCGCTATTTACCGCTGCTTCCGGTGGAAGACCCAGGTTTGCAGGGAACCACGCTGCGATCTGTGGGTTGGACGCCTGTTTACTGGCCTAAGGCGCTGGCGGATGAGCTGGGTCTTGAGCAGTTGTGGCTGAAGGACGATGGCCGCAACCCAACCGCATCCTTTAAAGATCGTGCCAGCTCGCTTGTCATCGCACGCGCCAGAGAGATCGGCGCGGAAGTGGTGGTGACATCCTCTTCCGGCAACGCTGGTGCGGCATTGGCCGGCATGGCCGCGGCAGCCAAACAGGATACCGTTATTTTTGTCCCTAAAGCTGCTCCCCAGGCTAAAGTTGCCCAGCTGCTGGTATTTGGCGCGCGAGTTTTCCTGGTGGACGGTGTGTATGATGATGCATTCGAGCTGTCGCTGAAAGCGGCGGATGAATTTGGATGGTATTCACGTAATACCGGTTTCAATCCTTTTACGGCGGAAGGTAAAAAGACTGCCGGTTTTGAAATTTGGGAGCAAGTGATTTATCGCGGCGGGCTAAAGAAACCGCTGACCGTTTTTGTTCCAGTAGGGGATGGCAACATTATTGCGGGTGTGCATAAAGGATTCAAGGACTTACTTGAATTAGGCTGGCTGGATCAGATGCCGCGCATTTTCGGTGTCCAACCAGAAGGCTCTGCTTCCATTGCCAACGCTTTCTTTGCAGGTAATGAGGACATCCTACCGGTGAAAGCCGATACCATCGCGGACAGTGTCTCGGTGGATCACCCGCACGACGGCCTGCGCGCACTGCGGGCAGCTACGCAAACGGGCGGCAGATACATCACCATCACCGACGACCATATTCTCAAGGCAATTGCCCGTCTGGGGCTGGAGGGCATCTTCGCCGAACCGGCCGCAGCCTCCGCTTACGCCGGCCTGGAAAGCGCTGTTGAGCAGGGTTTCATTGAACCCAGCGACCCGGTGTTGGTGATGCTGACCGGCAGCGGTTTGAAGGATGTCAAGGCAGCCATTTCAGCTGTGAAGGCCGCCCCGATCGTGAAACCGACACTGGAAGCATTAAAAAAAGTCCTTTGATAGATTAGCACTTTCAGATACAATATAAATATGTCAGACAATCTTGCCGAAAAGAATCCTGTCTTCAGCGTTGTTGCGCCTGTCTATAACGAAATTGGTTGTGTGGAAGAGTTTTACAATCAAGTTAGCCAGGTGATGAACTCGCTGAAAGCTGCCTGGGAGTTGATCCTGGTAGATGATGGTTCCACGGACGGTTCCACCGATATTATCCTGACATTGGCAAAAAAAGATAAACATGTCAAACCGGTCATCTTTGCGCGTAATTTCGGCCATCAGATTGCCGTTACCGCGGGGTTAGATTTTTCCCGCGGGGACGCAGTGCTGATCATTGATGCCGATTTGCAGGACCCGCCGGAAGTGATGCTGGATCTGATTGCCAAATGGAAGGAAGGCTATGAGGTGGTGTATGCGGTGCGGCGGAAACGGGAAGGGGAGTCGTGGTTCAAACTGTTCACGGCTTCGGCTTTCTACCGCCTGATTTACCGCATTACCGATGTGAAAATCCCGCTGGATACCGGTGATTTTCGGCTGCTTGACCGGATTGTAGTGGATGTGCTGTGCCAAATGCGGGAGCGGCACCGCTTCCTGCGAGGGATGGCATCCTGGGTGGGCTACCGGCAAATTGGCGTGGAGTATGACCGCAAGGAACGCTTTGCCGGAAAGACAAAATACCCATTCAGCAAAATGCTGAAATTGGCATTAAATGCCATTACCGGTTTTTCCTATTTTCCACTGCAATTGGCGACTTATTTGGGATTCACATGCGCAGGAATCAGTATTGTCGCGATTCCCATCGTGATCATTTTGCGCCTTTCCAATAAAGCAGCCTTGCTGGGTCAAGCGACCACCCTGATCATGGTTCTATTCCTGGGCGGGGTGCAGTTAATTACTCTGGGCATTCTGGGTGAGTATATCGGCAGGATCTATGACGAAGTGAAAGGACGCCCGCTGTATATCGTCAGCCGGGGTCCGGAAAATCCAAATACATCTATCAGGAGAAATAATTAATGGCCAAAATTGATCTAACCGTTTACCCCGATCGATTGGAAAATTCCATCAAACGGGCGCGTGAGCGCAACATCATTATCCCCACTTTCGCTCAAATGAAAGATCCCAGTCTAATCCCTGCCAAGTATAAAGAGGAATTGAAGTCGATTGGCTTATGGGAACTGAATCCGCGCAACCTTTTCCGTATTACCTGGAAAAATGAACCCAAGGAAAAAGGCGGGCAGTTCGACGGCGTCAACTATATGGAATTACCCAAGAGCCTGACAGGCGTAGATGCCCGCATCATCGTGTTGATCGGAAAATGGTTCCCCACCGGTGCGCATAAAGTAGGCGCATCCTTCGGCTGCCTGGTGCCGCGCTTGGTGACCGGCCAATTTGACCCCGTTACCCAGAAAGCTGTTTGGCCTTCCACGGGCAACTACTGCCGCGGCGGCGCTTACGATTCCAACCTGCTGGCTTGCGAATCTGTCGCAATTCTGCCGGAAGGTATGAGCAAGGAACGCTTTGAATGGCTCAAGACCGTAGCGGGCGAGATCATTGCCACCCCTGGCAGCGAATCGAATGTGAAAGAAATCTTTGATAAATGCTGGGAGCTGCGTGAAAGCGGCGAAGATTTGATGATCTTCAACCAGTTCGAAGAATTTGGCAACTATCTGTGGCATTACGAAGTTACCGGCCACGCGATGGAAGAAGTTCTGAAAAAGGAATTAGGCCCGCGCGATAATTACCGCGGCGTCATCCTGACCACCGGTTCAGCCGGCACCATTGCCTGCGGTGATTATATGAAGCAGATTTTCCCCGGCAGTTTGGTGGGTGGTTCCGAAGCGCTGCAGTGCCCGACACTGTTGGAAAACGGCTTCGGTGCGCACCGCATCGAAGGCATCGGTGACAAGCACGTCCCGTGGATCCACAACGTCAAAAACACCGACGTGATCACCGCTATTGATGATAACGCGGTGGTAAACCTTTCGCGTCTTTTTAATGAGAAAGCCGGCCATGAATACCTGATTGAGAAGGGCGTTCCCGCTGAAACCGTTGAGAATCTGGATTTATTGGGCTTCTCCGGCATCGCCAACATGCTCTCAGCCATCAAGATGGCCAAATATTTCGAGATGGGCGAAAACGACGTGGTGCTGACCGTTTTGACCGACTCCATGGAGCTCTACCAGAGCCGCCTGAAAGAAATGCACGAAGAATCCGGCGAGTATTCTGAAGTGGACGCCGCCGCGCATTTCGCTCATTACCTGGAAGGGCAGAGCACCGACAACCTGCTTGACCTGACTTACCAGGACAAGCGCCGTGTGCATAATTTGAAATACTACACCTGGGTGGAACAGCAGGGTAAGACCTACGAGGAAATCCAGGATCAATGGTACGACCCGGATTACTGGACCGGTTATCAATCCCAGGTTGAAGAGATCGACGATTTAATTGTGGAATTCAACAAAAAGGTTGGTCTGCAATAAGTTAAACCATGATCGATACCGGCCAGGCGTATGACGGAGACAGCCTGCCGCCAACTTCCGCGTTGATGTTGGTGGCGGTCATGCCGTCTCCGCGTGATTTGGAAATCGCGCGAGTGCTTGGCTGGTATCGCATCCCATTCCGTTTTGCTCCCAAGATCGTCCAAGTGGATTATCTGGCGTTTTACCAGCCCTCCAGTTTTGGCAAAGCCCATGCGAATTGCATTGAATATTACAGCCAAGTGCGGGGTGTGGAATTAACCCGGCGTAGAGAGATCATCCGCGATGAACCGGACCATCCGCGGGCGGATGAGGAATATTACAAAATCCAATTAGGGGGATTGCAGCGTCTGCGTGTGCCAATTCAAACGGATAAATGGAAAAGAATCACCTTTCTTTACACAACTGGTGAATTGTTCAATAATGCCCGGATTGTCAATGAGCTGGTGGTGAAGTCGGAAGAAAGAAAAGTCTTGTGGCATTCATTGTGCGAGAAGGCACGTGAATCGGAATTATATTCAAGCGAGAATTCTCCAGAGTTGGAACTCACCCCGGAAGTATTGATGATGTTGGGTGATTTGCACTTTGATCGTGGGCCGCAGAGCTAGAGGCTTGCAATATAATTATCTCAATAACAAATAAAATCACTGGAGGTTGGTATGGCTATCCTGATCAAGTCAGGCAAAATCATCACAGCATCTGAATCCTTTTATGCGGATATTCTGGTTGAGGGGGAGAAAATTACGACAGTCGCCGGAAACATTCCGGAACAGGAAGGGATGGAGGTCATCGATGCCAAAGGCAAGCTGATCATGCCCGGTGGTGTGGATGTGCACACCCACTTCGAACTGCCGATGGCTGGCACAGTTTCCTCTGATGACCACTATACCGGTCATAAAGCGGCTGCTTTCGGCGGAACCACCACCGTGATCGACTTTATTTCGCAGGATTTTCCCCATTTGCAAGATTGTGTTGATGCCTGGCATCAGAAGGCGGATAGCAAGGCTGCTGTTGATTACAGCTTCCATATGAACATTTCACACTTTGACGATACGATCGCCAAGGAAATTCCACAGCTTAAAAAAGAAGGCATCACCACCTTGAAAGTCTTTACGGCCTACAACAACCGCCTGCGGTTGAATGACGGCGGGATATTCAAGGTGATGCGCATAGCCAGGGATAATGGTATGCTGGTAATGGTGCATGCAGAAAATGGGGATGTGATCGATGTATTGACGGAAGAGGCTTTGGCTGCTGGCCATACTTCGCCGGAATGGCACGCATTGACCCGGCCGGCCTGGGGGGCAGTGGAAGCTGTGTTCCGCACGATTTCGTTGGCGGCACAGGCGGAAGCACCTGTATATATTGTGCATATGAACACAAAAGGCGGGGTAGCGCATTTGCGCTGGGCCAGGCAGAAAGGTCTGCCGGTGATGGGCGAGACTTGCCCGCAATATATGTTCTTTAATATCAAGCATTTACGCCAACCGGATGGTGCCAAATGGGTCTGTTCGCCGCCCGTGCGCAGCGAAGAAGACAATGCTGGCATCTGGAAAGCGATTGAGGATGGCACCATGCAAACCATGGCGACTGACCATTGTCCTTTCTTTTATGACGGCACAACGCCTATTATGTACGAAGGCCAGGAAATTGCTATTCCGGGGAAGGAGCTGGGCAAGGATGATTTCACAAAAATTCCCAATGGACTGCCGGGTGTTGGAGACCGTTTGATGGTGTTGTGGTCATGCGGCGTTGGAATGCATCGCATCACCCCCAACCGCTTTGTGGAACTTACCAGTACCAATCCGGCTAAAATATTTGGTATGTACCCCCAGAAAGGCACGCTGCTGCCGGGCTCTGACGCGGACATAACGATTTGGGATCCTGATAAAGAAATCCTTTATGGCTATAAATATGCGCAACATCGTACAGATTACAGCCTCTATGAAGGCTGGCCGATGAAAGGTGTCGTGGAAAAAGTATTACTGCGTGGAAAAGTTATTGTGGATGGGTCAAAATGGTTAGGTGGAAAAGGGGAAGGGAAATTTATCAAGCGCAAAGAAACAAAAGTAATATAGGGATTTATGCTGGTTGCCGCGATTTTTATTATCTTAGTCGTTAGCACTATCGCCGCTTACATTCTTCGTAAGCGGCAAGTGGTTTTATCGCGTGTATGGATGATCATGGCAGCGGTGAGCGTTTTGTTATGGCTTTCCACCCTGGTCGTTCCGCACGACGGTGTAATCTCTTTTATGATCGAGAATTGGTTTTCGGCGGATAATGCGCGGATCAATTTAACCTTTAGTATCAATTCAACGAATTGGCCCCTCATATTAACGTTGTTAACCGTTCATATTGCTTTTTTGTTAGTTTCAGGCGCCAAACAGGAATTAAACAGAGATTTTATTTATTGGGTCCTTGAAGCAGGTGAGGTTGCTGTGGCTTATGCAGTAATCACCGCTGCGGATCTCTGGACAGTCATTATTGCCTGGACAGCTATGGACATTGGCAATTTGGCTTACGATTTATTCTTTCAAAAGAAAAATACCGTTACACAGATTCTCACTCCCATGATTTTCAAGTTTGCTGGTAGCCTCCTATTAATCTACGCTACGGCAATCTCAAGCGGAAATAATCAAATTCTTTTATTAGAAAACATTCCGGTTTCTTCCAGCGGATTGTTCCTCACCGCGGCGATCTTGCACAGCGGTGTGCTACCGTACCGATTTCCAACTAAAGGCAAAAAGGAAATTGAGACAGTTACTAATATAATGTTTTACCTTATACCATTTATTAGTAGTATGTTCTTAATCGCCAAACTTCCGGAAGGTGATATTCCGTTTTTGTCTTATTTACTCATTAGCGTTATTACGATTGGTGGAATGTTTTATTTTGGTGTTTTGTGGATGCGATCCCGAGATGAATTAAAAGGCATCTATTATTTATCGCTTGCATTTACTGCGTCTATAATTTTCCGTTTCATAACGGGAAGCCATCAGGATTTGGTTCCCTGGTTGGTATTATTGCTGTTGGGCGGAAGCTGGCTGGTGCTTTTCAGTCATCGCGGTAAATCCACGCGATTCTTTCAGATTTTTATGATCATTTCCATGATGGGAATTCCATTCACGCTGACCAGTTATGGAAACAGTCTGTTATTCACATCCGGTTTCAAATTTTCCGCAATTTTTATTCTGGTTTTTCATGTATTATTTTTAATCGGTTCTTATACCTACTTTGCTATGGAGAAAGAACAATTTGATGATTTGGATTCATCCTCGCAATTAAATTACTTGATCGCCCTGGTGTTTAGCTTATTAGCAATTGTTATAATCGCATATCGTTCGGCCGGATCGCTGCTTAACGAAATATCGAATTGGTGGGCCGGCCTGCTTGTTAGTGCGGCAGGCTTCGGTTATATATTTTGGCAGCGCAGAAAGTCTCAGAAAGCACATGAGGAAATGCCAGAATTTGAGCGATCGATTACACAGAAACGGATTGAAAATATCTTGAGTTTTGATTGGCTTATTCACGGAACTTCCATTCTGACCGAAAGAATCAGGCCATTCGTGAATGGATTTTCGAACCTGATGGAAGGCGAAGGCGGTATTCTTTGGTCGATTGTGTTTTTGGCTTTATTAGTCACATTGCTGCGAACCGGTTAAAGCGATGATTATTAATTCTCTCCTGATTTTCTTTTCACTTGGGGTTACAGTTGTCGTCCTGGTTCCCCGGGACTGGCGTTGGTCTATATTTGGATTAGCCATGAGCTACCTAATCGGTTTTATCCTTATCGTACAAATCTGGCCGCTGCCTTTGGCAGCTGTAAAGTTGCTCTCTGGATTAATTGGTATAGTTATATTGAGCTCAGTGGAAATGAACACTGAAGAAAAGAATGAATTAATTGGAAGCCCGTCCTCACGGATATTTATCTTACTACTCGCAATCCTATCCTGGTTAATCGTAGCGGCAACAATTAATCGATTAAATGCCTGGCTGCCAATTGAATATACCAACCTGTTTATCGGTATGGTGTTTTTGATATGCGGATTGATTAAATTTAGCACTGATCAAAAGATATTCAATGTCGTGGTTGGATTGTTGACCCTTCTGAGCGGCTTCGATATCATTTATTCTTCGCTGGAAGGTTCAGCGCTGGTCACAGCTCTTTATGCTTTGATTGTGATATCGATTTGTGTCCTGGGAAGTTATTTGGAAGGTGCTTTTAACGAAGGGGTTGAATGATGAGTGCACCTTTTATTTGGATTATCCTTCCATTCCTCGTATCAATTGCGTTGGTCTTTGCCAGAAAAAATTACCAAATGGCTGCATTAATCCAGACCGTTTTTTGCCTGCTGCTGGTTTTCTTGCTCTTGGTTGTTCATTTTGGAGAATTTGATTCTGCCCAGGGGTTGTCAATCAACCTGGAATCGACATTTAACTTTCTTGGGCGGAGTTTTGAATTTAATAATTCGGATAAGTTTATCATCGGTATTTTTTACACTGTTCTGGCGGCCTGGTCAGGAACATTGCTTATCAACAATAAGCAGTCAAAAATCATTCCGCTCGGTCTGACCCTGACAAGTTTGCTCCTGGCAGCTAATGCTGTTGAACCGTTCCTCTATTCAGCACTTCTAATTGAAGTTGCGGTCATCATCGGTAGTATGATCGCGGTGGATTTAAATACCGGAAAATCCAAAGGGATTATCCGAGCTTTGATATTTTTTACCCTTGGAGTGCCTTTTATTTTACTCGCTGGGTGGTACCTGGCGGGTGGTGAAACAAGCCCGGTAAATGACACTCAACTTATTCAAGCCACTGTTCTTTTAGGGTTTGGGTTTGTGTTCTGGTTGGGCATTTTCCCTTTCCATTCCTGGATACCATTAATTGCAGAAGAATCTGAAATTCCTGACGGATTATATATTTTAGCAATCCTGCCTTTTGCCATATTTATCATCTTATTAAAATACCTGAATGGATTTGTATGGCTGCGGGATTACGATCTGGTTTATCAAGCACTTTTGCTGTTTGGTTTGGTCATGACTTTCACGGGCGCGATTTGGGCGACCTTTCAAACTCAGGTAAAAAAGTTGATTGGATATCTCACAATTACATATAGTGGTTTATTATTGATTGCTCTGGGATTAAATTCAAATCAAGGTTTTCAAAATTTTGCTGAATTGCTGCTTCCGCGATTTGTCAGTCTGTTTTTATTAATGGCGGCTTTTCTGGTAATTGAAAAGAAAAATGAGATTGAAAACACAAGCGATCTGGAATCTCTTTTTTATAGATTCCCGATTGCTTCATTGGCTATATTGATTGCGCTCTTTTCTATTACAGGCATGCCCTTGACTGTCGGATTTTTACCTGTTCAATCTCTATATCAAGAAACTGCAAAGAATTCTACAGTAATCACCGGGTTGATCATTGGAAGTAATGCCCTGCTGTCAATTTCTTTTTTGCGCATTTTTATGGTTATAATGCAACCGTTAGCAGATGAGTTCGATTCGGTTTCAATTCTTGATGATATTAAGGAAAATAAATTTCTGGCAGCAGTCCTTGTTGTCACGGTACTGGCTGGATTAATACCGAATATGATTTTCCCCAGTTTCAACCAGATTTTGAAAAGTTTTGAATTCCTTGTTCGGTAAAAAGAAATAACTAAACAAAGTTTAGGTTTTTAAAAAGGTAATAATGGAAACTGAAAAAACGGCCCAAAAAATCAATGAATTAGAAAATGAAATTACCATGCTGAAAAAAGCATTAACAGCTCAAACCGCAAAAACGAATAATTTGGAAGAAAAGATCAATAATTTTTTAACCACTGTCCGAGAACAAAAGAAAGATATAGATCGCATAGGTACGACTGTAGCTGGTCTTGGCCATTATGAGCCTTCGATAAATAAATTACAAATTGATTTAAACCGTAAAATTGATGAAACGCAAAAACAAATTGTATCGGATCAGAAAATGAGGGAGAATCTGCAGCGAGATGAAATTAAGGCGTTAAATATCGCTGTTGAAAAAGTACGTCCGGAAGTGACTAAGGATTTTGATAAGAAGCTTCAACTTCATAATGAAGACACCGCACGATTATTACAGCGGTTCAAGGAGCTTGAGACTTCTATCAATGAAAGGACCCGGGGAGATGATGAAGTCAAGGGCAATTTGTCGTTGCTTTTTAATGAATTCAGCCAATATAAGAAAAAACTGGAAAGTTTTTCCGAAGAGGTTGAGACATTCAAGAAAAGACAGGATGAGGTCCGATTGAAACAGGATATCATCTTAAATGATGTCCGTACAAACGATAGTCGTTTGTCTGAAGTCGTGAATGCTGAATCAGACCGAAAACAATCCTATCTTGATTTTATTGAACAGCAAACAATCAGCCAGCGCGAATACGAAAGAGTATGGAAAGAATGGCAGCAACAATTTGAAGAAGCCATCAAGCAAGTTTATCGTCTGCTTCCTGAATTGCAAAACCAGCAACTTGAACTGAATAAAACCAAAGCCACCTTTGAAGAGATAACGCAGCGCTTTGATCGGCGAATTAACGAAGTAACCGAGTTATACCGGCTGCTTGATGAAAAATTCAGGCAGGAATGGACCACTTATAAATCCGATTCGGAAAAGAAATGGTCCAACATTTCTGTTGTATTTGATGAAAAACAGTTATCTCTAGGGGAACAATTAGAGAAGATAAAAGAGAGAATGTTGGTTGTGGAAGATAGCACCCATGAGATGCAAGAAGTGCTTATTTTAATGAGCCGTGAAATTCAAAAAGGAATGCAAGGTCTGACCAATATGGTTAATGGTTGGATGGATGCGTTTGGAGAGATAAAATCCAATCGTTAGAAAACCAATATGTATGTTCTGGGAACCGCAGGTCATGTGGACCATGGTAAATCTACTCTTGTAAAAGCGCTAACTGGAATTGATCCTGATAGGCTGAAAGAAGAGAAAGATCGTCAGATGACGATCGATCTGGGGTTTGCCTGGTATCGCTTGCCCTCCGGCAATGAGGTGGGTATTGTGGATGTACCCGGGCATCGTGATTTCATTGATAATATGCTGGCAGGGGTTGGTGGAATTGATGCCGTTCTGCTTATCATCGCGGCAGATGAAGGTGTGATGCCGCAAACCCGGGAACATCTGGCCATTCTCAAATTATTGAATATCCAATACGGAATCATCGTACTTACCAAAATAGATTTGGTGGAAGATCCTGAGTGGCTGGAATTGGTTGAGATGGATATCCAAAACCTTGTGCAGGGAAGCTTTTTGGCAGGCACGGAAATTATGCGCGTATCGGCCTATACCAAAGAGGGCTTGAGTGACCTTTCCGAATCGATTGAAAAAATTCTGCTCCAATGTCCGCCTAAACGCAATTCCGGGAAACCCAGGCTGCCGATTGACCGGGTTTTTACTCTGAAAGGTTTTGGCACCATAGTCACTGGAACGTTGTTGAATGGTGAATTTCACAGCGGGCAGCTTGTGGAGATTTTGCCTGACAAAAAAACTTCCCGCATTCGCAGTATTCAAAGCCATAAAAAAAAGGTGGAAACTGCTTTTCCGGGTAACCGCACGGCAATTAATCTCGCCGGTGTGGAAAAAGAAGATGTGAAAAGGGGTGAGGTGGTGGTTTTGCCGGGCGATTATTCGGCCAGCCGCAGGATTGACGCCAAGATTGAGATGCTGGCTGACAGGAGTGGAAAAATCGCACATAATGATTTCCTAAAATGTTTTATCGGTACTGCCCAATCCATTGTTCGGGTGCGAGTCATTGGTAAGAAAGAAATTCGACCTGGTGAGAGCGGCTGGGTGCAGCTTGAATTTGAGGATGCGGTGGTAGTCGAAAAAAAAGACCGCTTCATTTTACGCCGACCATCCCCGCCAGAAACGGTTGCTGGTGGGGAAGTCTTGAACCCACGATCAACTAAACGCTATAAACGTTTCGCTGATGACTCGGTCTCGAAGATGGAATTAATGGATTCAGGTTCTGATGAGGAAGTTTTGTTATCAAACCTAGAGAAATGTGGCGCGGTGACTTTTCAGGATTTTATAAAAGTCAGTGGTTTTGAAGCTGATAAAACCCGAGAATTGGTTAATGCTTTAACACCACAGGACATCCTCAGAATTGAAGCCGCTGGAATTAAAGATACGCTGCTCATCAGTAAGACGAATTGGGTGCTATTAAAAGAAAAGATCACATGGATTTGTGAAGATTATTATCAACAACACCCTCTGCGAGCAGGCATGCCCCGCAAGGAATTGTGGGAACAATTAAAAATTCCACAGCGATCGTTCAATTTGATTCTTGAGGAATTGATTCGTGAAGGATTATTGGCGTACAAAGGGGAGAAGGTTGGACTGTCTAATTATGAAGTCCATTTTTCGGAAAAAGAACAGGCGACTATCCAGATAATTCTGAACGAATTTTCTGTCAATCCTTTACAACCGCCTTCCCTGCGTGAAATGCGGGAAAAATACGATAATGAAATCATTTCAGCAATGATCGATAAAAGGTATTTATTCTTTTTGAAAGAAGATATTGCGATTTTGCCACAAGCGTATGACCGTCTAAAGGCTGAAACAATCGCATATTTCAAGAAAGAGCCATCTATCACCTTAGGTCAATTCCGAGATCTTTTCCAGACCAGCCGTAAATATGCGCTGGCTTATCTGGAATACCTGGATAAACAAGATGTCACTGTTCGGGAGGGTGATGTCCGTAAATTATCCACAGGTTGACATTGCGAAAGACGTAATATATAATTGCAAACGCTTGCCCCAGCGGTAGGTTGCTGGGGTAAAATTATGTATTCCAACTTCCCCGTTACTGGGCGTTGATTCGCGTAGTTCACGGTGAAGTGAAGATTGGAGAAGCTATATGTTATATGCAATTGTAGATAGTGGTGGCAAACAGTATAAAGCTGTCGAAGGCAGCTATATCGAAGTTGACTTGCTGCCCGATGAGGTAGGTAAGAAAAAAACCTTCGACAAAGTATTGTTGTTGGTTGACGATGAGAATGTGGAAATTGGTACGCCATATCTTTCCAATGTTTCCGTTGACACAACCATCATAGAACACTTCAAAGGCCCCAAGATCATTGTCTTCAAATATCGCGCCAAACAACGTTATCGTGTGAAGACCGGTCACCGCCAGAAATATACTCGTGTGATGGTGGATTCAATTGCTTTCGCAGGGAAAACTGTAAAACCCGCTAAAGAAGAAGAACCGGTAGTGAAAAAAGAAACAGCTGCAAAACCAGCTGCCAGCACCGCGAAAAAGACAACGAGCAGCGCAGCGAAAAAATCGACAGCCAAAGCTTCAACAACTGCAAAGCCGGCTGCCAAGAAGACCACGACTACTAAATCTGCTGCAGCTAAGAAACCTGCTGCGACCAAGAAGCCCGCTGAGAAAAAATAAAGCAGCCGGGTTGCTTGAGAGAGTAGCTATAAAGAAAATTAATTATTCTGCTGATTGAATAATCGTTCAAAAAGGAAGTGAGTTATGGCACATAAAAAAGGTGGCGG
>DHVJ01000006.1 GCA_002412595.1 Anaerolineaceae bacterium UBA5211 | reverse complement strand
GCATCATGGGCAAGGTGGTCATGGTCATCCGCCAGGTGCGAAGCGTAGCAGCCTGATCCATCCCTAAAAATTAAAAAAAACCGCTCACTATCAAAGTGGCGGTTTTTTTTATTTAATGCTGCCTTCCTCAAAGCGGTGCTATGCATACGACAGCCTACATCTCGCTGAGGACAGTTGCTCAGGCAGCTATCCTTTTATGGAATTGGTTTACCCCATATTTTCAGCAACCAATTGCTCGGAAATATCCCAGAATTTCTTCTGGTTTTGCGGATCTTTGGCCAGGTCGGAAACAGGTTTCTCCACCTTATGGCTGAAATACTTGCCGGTGACGCCTTCTACCTCCGTTTCGGTTGCCAGATACACAGAAGTTTGCGCGCCTTCCTCCACGCTGGCGCCTGGTATGTTGTAACTCATGCGCAGCAGCTTTGTGTCAATCACGCCCGGATGCAGCGTATTGACGGTTACTCCGCTGCCTGCCAAACGTTGTGCCAGCTCGTTCATCGTGCAAATGCTGGCCAGCTTGCAAAGCGCATAAGCATCAAATTCATCATAGGTTTTCTCACCCTGCAGGTTTTCCCAGTCGATTTCCTTGATATTTTTATGCGCACTGGATTCCACCGTCACCACGCGCGCGGGCGCGCTTTTCTTCAACAGATCTAATAATAAATTGGTCAACAAAAAAGACGCTAAATGGTTGACCACAAATGTCATCTCCAGACCATCCGCATTCAACTCATGATCCTTGAAGAAGGAACCAGCGTTGTTGATCAAGACATCCAAATGAGACTGTTCACGCTTGATCTCCTCCGCCATGCGGCGCACATCCGCCAGCGAAGAAAAATCAGCCACGTAAAGCGCCAGTTTCTCGTTGCAGGTCTCGCGGTTCAACTCATCCAAGGTGCGGATGCCTTTTTCCTTATTACGTCCGTGTATCAATACTCGCGCGCCCAAGCGCGCCAGGTCCAGCGCCGTCTGGCGGCCGATGCCGTCGGTCGCGCCGGTTACCAAAATCGTTTTATCTTTCACATCCATGGTTTTTCCACCTCATCCTTCACTCAATATTGCTTCAGCGCGCACGTCCACTTGCTGGATATCATGTCCGTTCGAATACACATACACTTTGATGGCCTGCCCCTCTTCCCCTTCGGTCACGGGCGTAAACTCCAGGCGCCGTACGCCGACGACCTGACCGCCCTCATCATAGGCGATCAGCGCCACCCAAATATTGCTGATACCGCTGTCGGCTGCCTGCAGCGGGATGACCGCGCTGACGTGGGCGGATTGCCCGGCCGTGTCAATGGAATTTACCTTGATTTCCAGCGGAGCATAGCCCGGATCAGTTTCGTCCACCGGCAATGCGGTCTTGAGCACCGCACTCACGCTGTAATCCGATGGGGTTTCCGGGGTAAAGTAAGCCGCCACCGGAAGGCTCTCATTGGGGGCCAGCAAGTTTAGTAAAGACGGAACCGTTTGTTCGCTGACCGTCTCTCCGGCGTCGTCTTTTAAGGTAAAGGTCACCGTAATGCCTGTCGCGCTCTGCGCCAGGGGGTTGCTGACCTGTGCCAGACACCACAGACCGCCTTCCGCGGTTTGGGTGCAGTCCGGTTGGCTCAACGCCAAAGCCAGCGGCGCGCTAATGACACTGACATTTTCTTTGGCGTCCTCCGCGGTAGTGTTGCTATACGGAATCAGAATTTCGATTCCCACCGAGAGAGCATTGGGCGTGATTTCGGGGTTGATGGCCAGAATTTCATTCACTTCCAGGCCGTAGGTCAGCGCCAAAGACGATATGGTTTCGTCGGAGCCCAGTACATGCACAAAGGGCGTGGAGGTCAGGGTCGGCTCAGGCGTAGCAGCCGGTGCGTCTGTTTCTGTCGGGACAATTTCCTCGGCGGGTGTCTGGGTCACGTAAGGCGTCAATAAGGATTGCGGAGCAGCCTGTTCGCCTGAAAAAATACTGCAAGCGCTCAGCAACAGCACGGGAATCCAACTAATTCTCAGCAGTTTCATCATTGGCAATTATAACTGTCCTATATCGTGCATAAAAAATAGAAAAATATTAAAATAAAAGGTGATATATACTGATTAGCATAGGTCAAAATGAGCAGCGATTACAACTCACAAAAAGATGTCAGTAGTTTGAGCAACTGGGCAGCCGAGCGCCAGTTCCTGGGTCGTTTTTACCAGTCACAGGGCTTCCGGGATGAGCAGCAGCACATCACCAACGACTGCGGCCCCACCAGCCTGGCAGTGGTGCTGAACCTGCTGCTGTTCCAGGCCAACCTCAATTCGCGCCCGCTGGACAAGGACAGCGTCATCACAGATGCTCGCCTGGGCTTCTGGCAGCGCCTGCCGCAGTGGCTGCCGAACGTGGGCGGGGCCACGCCTCCCTGGGGCATGACAGCAGCTTTCAACCGCCTGGCCGCGGAGTTCAAGCTGGATTGGCAGGCCGAACGCCACAGCCACGCGCGCCGCGCGCACGTGATAGAGCATTTGATGACTGGTAAACCGGTGACTGCCTTGAAAATATGGAAGAACGGCGGGGCACATTGGATCAACCTGGTGCGCTACGCTTCCGATAAAGACCGCCTGTATTACCTGGATCCCAACCCTTACCTGGAACACTTATCACCTGAAAAACGGCTGCAATCGCAAAGCTGGGCCGACTTCGAAGGCGACTGGAGCCGCAAAAGCTGGTGGTCGCGCATGTTCAACATCCAATGCGAGATCATCGTTTACACTAAGACGCTTTGATTTTCCCTTTGCAGGCCGAATCATTGATAATATCGACATACGCGCGGTTATGATAAACCAGCGGGCATCGATATTCACCCACTTTTCCATCCACCACTTTTCCGACAATCAAAGACGACCCGGGCAGCGGGACAATCTGGAATACTTCACAGTCCAGCCAGGCCAGCGCATCCGGCAGCAGCGGAGCAGTGCTTTTCAACGTAAAGGTCTGCAAGCCCGCAAAGCGGTTTTCCAGACGCCGGCCGAAACCGGCGAAAATCTCCGAGAGGTCATGCTGGTCATATGCCAGCATGGAAACGCCGAAAACGCCGCTCTGTTCGATCATGGCGCGGGTGGAATTTTCTCCTGTCAGGTTGAAGAGCACCAAGGGCGGTTCAAGCGAGACCGAAGCAAATGAGCTGATGGTCGTTCCGGAACGCTCGCCCTGATAGCTGCTGGTGACCACTGCCACGCCGGAGGTCCAGTTGCGCATGACCATTTTCAAAGTTTCAATGTTGTCTGAATTCATAAGAAACATCCATCCTGTTTTATACCATCAACTATAGCCCCGCCATCCGCTATCTATTATCAAACAAGTATTAACTTAATTCGTGATAAGGATGGGAGGAGGTTGGTATAATTCGTCAAATTATCGCATTTTTTGGGAGCCTTTATGCAAGACAAGCTTAATTTCCAAACCATTATGATGACACTGCAGCAGTTCTGGGGCGGCAAAGGCTGCCTGATCTGGCAGCCATATTACACGCAGGTCGGCGCGGGCACCATGAACCCGGCCACGGTCCTGCGCGTACTGGGCCCGGAGCCCTGGAACGTAGCCTACGTGGAACCGTCCATCCGCCCGGATGACGGCCGCTACGGCGACAACCCTTATCGCATGCAGCAGCATTACCAATTCCAGGTCATCCTGAAACCCGATCCGGGCAACCCGCAGGAACTTTACTTGCAGTCACTGCAAGCGTTGGGTATCAACCCGCTTGAGCACGATATCCGCTTCGTGGAAGACAACTGGGAATCGCCCGCGTTGGGCGCCTGGGGTCTGGGATGGGAAGTTTGGCTGGACGGGCAGGAAATTACCCAATTTACCTATTTCCAGCAAGCCGGCGGGGTCAACCTGGATCCGGTTTCGGTGGAAATCACCTATGGTCTGGAACGCATTGCCATGGCGCTGCAGGGCAGCTACAACTTCAAAAAGATCCAGTGGAGCCCCAACTTCACCTACGGCGATGTCAACTACCAGGCCGAGTATGAACACAGCCGTTATTACTTTGAAGTCGCTGACATTGAACGCCTATATGAAATGTATGACCTGTTTGAAAAGGAAGCCAACCTAGCGCTGGACCAGGGCTTAGTGCTGCCCGCGCACGATTACATTCTGAAATGCTCGCATACCTTCAACGTCCTGGATACGCGCGGCGCGGTGGGTGTGACCGAGCGCCAGGCACTGTTCGGACGTATGCGTGAATTATCGCGCCGTACTGCGGAAACCTATATCGCCCAACGTGAAGCGCTGGGCTTCCCCTGGCTGGAAAAACCCTCAGCGGTCGCAAATGCAGTAAGCCTGCAGCAACCCGAACTGCCCGCCGTAGAGAAATCCGATAAACCGGCCGACTTCCTGCTAGAAATCGGCACGGAAGAACTGCCTGCAGCCGACCTGGAAAACGCCTGGGGGCAGCTGCAGACCCTGGTACCGGACATGCTGTCAGGTTTGCGCCTGGATTATAAAGACATACATGTGTATGCCACACCACGGCGCCTGGTTGTGCACGTTTCCGGCTTAGCCGGTAAGCAGGCCGAAGTCACCCAGGAAGTCAAAGGGCCTCCGGCCGAACGCGCCTATGACAAAGACGGCCAACTTACACCAGCCGCGCTGGGTTTCGCGCGCAGCAAGGGCGTGGACGTCAAGGACCTGACCGTCAAAGAAATGGACGGCGGCAAATACCTGACTGCTATCGTGCACCAACCCGGATTATTTACACAGGATATCCTGCCTGAGAAGCTAGTCGATTTAATCGCCCACATCCGCTCCGACAAATCTATGCGCTGGAACGCCAGCGGGGTCAGTTTCTCACGGCCCATCCGCTGGCTGGCAGCCGTGTTTGGCACGAACGTGGTGCCTTTCGAATACGCCGGGCTGAACTCCGGCCGCGTAACACGCGGCCTGCGCTTCAGCGAACAACCCCAATATGGCTTCAAGGACATTCCCGATTATTTCGCCTATCTGGAAAGCCAGGGCATTCTGAGCGACATGCAGGTACGTAAATCCGTTATTGAAAAACAGGTCAGTGACCTGCTAACTTCTATCAAAGCTGCCGTGAAAATCGACGCCAAACTGCTGGATGAGGTCAACAACCTGGTGGAAGCCCCCACAGCCCTGTTGGGGAACTTCAACGAAGAGCATCTCAAGCTGCCCGGCGAGGTACTGATAGGCGTGATGAAAAAACACCAGCGTTATTTTCCGGTGGCGGAAACCTCCGGCGCGCTGATGCCGCACTTCATCACCATTCGCAACGGCGGCAAGCAACATTTAGAAATTGTGGCTCACGGCAACGAAGAAGTCATCCAGGCTCGTTTTTCCGATGCGGCATTCTTCATCAATGAAGATAACAAGCACAGCCTGGAAGATTTTGTAAAACGCGAAGACACCTTGACCTTCCATCCCAAACTCGGTTCAATGCTGGACAAGACCAACCGCATCCTCAAACTGACCGAAACGCTGAGCCTGGGCATGAAACTGGACAGCGCCGATACCAGCATCGCCATGGAAACCGCCCAACTGTGTAAAGCCGACCTGGTCAGCAAGATGGTAATCGAGATGACTGCTCTGCAGGGCACTATCGGAAAATATTACGCGCTGCAGCGCGGCAAGAGCCCGGCCGTGGCGCAGGCTATTGAAGAACATTACCAGCCGCGCAACGCCGGCGACCAGTCGCCCGCTTCGCAAGCCGGCCTGGTAGTGGGTCTGGCCGACCGGTTGGATTCGCTCATCGGCCTGTTTTCCGCCGGCATGGCTCCCACTGGCACTAAAGATCCATTTGGGCTGCGCCGGGCTGCCATTGGGTTGGTGCAAAACCTGATCAACGCAAACGTTTCACTGGACCTGCAAAAATACATCTCCAAAGCCTCCGCCCTGCTGCCCATCGAATCCAGCCCCAAGGATTGCCAGGATTGTCTGGATTTCATCATCGGGCGTTTGGAGCAAATGCTGTTGGAAGAAGGCTATGCGTATGACGTCATCAAAGCTGTGCTGGCCGCACAGGGTGCCAACCCGGCCAAAGCCGCCGCAAGTATTCAAGAGCTGAGCGAATGGGTCAAACGCGATGACTGGCGCAGCACCATATTGCCGGCATATTCGCGCTGTGTGCGTATTACACGCAGCGAAAAACAGCGTTACAATGTGAGCGCAGAATATTTTCAGGAAAACCAGGAAAATGCGCTTTACGAAGCCGTGGCTGCCGCCCAAAAGGGAATCGGCGACACGAAGAGTGTGAACGTTTTTCTTACCCATTTACTGCCCATTGTGCCTGCCATCAACGCCTTCTTTGATGCTGTGTTGGTTATGGACGAAAAGCAGGAAATCCGTGAGAACCGGTTGGGGCTGCTGCAATCGGTGGCATTCCTGGCGGAAGGGACTGTTGACCTTTCCAAACTGGAAGGATTCTAGAAAATCCAGAGGTGATTTATGGCATCCGTACAAATCAAAAACACATTTGAAGGCAAAGGCGACAGCGTCGTTTACGAAGCCGCGCTCCAGGCTATTCCCAATGCCGGCTTGAACGTTTGGAAAAAACGCGAACTGGCCCGCCTGGTAATGGGCAATGGAACAGTTGACGGGGAAGAAGTCCGCTGCAACATCGCCGTCAGTATGGTGGACGGCAGCGTGACTGTCAGCATGGAAAGCGAGGGTCTGGACGAGACCGCCACACAAAAAGTGGCCGACAGCTTGATGAGCGAATTAAGTAAACTGCTGGCTTAAGATACCGCGGTTTGCTTGCAATTGCTGAAGTTTTCCATTAAAGTAAAACCATCCTCTGATGGTTTTACTTTTTAATTAACTCACATGAACACCATTGATGAAATCAAGAACCGGCTGGACATTGTTGATATCGTGTCCGAGTCCGTCAAACTGAAAAGAAGCGGCAAAAACTACACCGGCTTTTGCCCGTTCCATGCCAACACGCGCACACCGGCTTTTGTAGTCTTCCCCGAATCCGGCACCTGGCGCTGCTTCGGCGAGTGCAACGAAGGCGGGGATATTTTCCGCTTTGTGATGAAAAAAGAAGGCTGGGATTTCAAGGAGGCACTGGAAAACCTGGCCGAACGGGCTGGTGTTAAACTTGAACCGCTGACACCCCAACGTGCAGAAGCCAACGAACACGAAACCCAATTGCGCAAACTACTGGAAGAAGCGGTTGTTTTCTATCGCTACCAACTTACCAAAACGGAAGCCGGACAGCAGGCGCGCGATTATCTGGTCAAACGCGGCATTAAACCGGAAACGGCTGAAAGCTGGGGATTGGGCTATGCCCCCCTCAGCTGGGATGCCACACTTAACTATTTCGTAAAAAAAGGCTATCCGCAAAAGGACATCTTCGATTGTGGATTATTGAGCGAGCGTGACAGCGGCGGGTATTACGACCGTTTCCGCCACCGGATGATGTTTCCCATCCGGGATGCCAGCGGCAACATGACCGGTTTTGGCGGGCGCATACTCGACCCGGAGGATGTTCCCAAATTTATGAACTCTCCCCAGACAGATTTGTTCGACAAGAGCAGCTTGCTGTATGGGTTGGATAAAGCGCGTAAAGCCATCCGCAGCGAGAATCAGGCCGTGATCGTGGAAGGCTACATGGACGTGATCGTCGTGCACCAGGAGGGTTTCCAAAACGTGGTCTCCCCCATGGGCACCGCGCTGACTGAAATTCAAATGCGCCAACTCAAACGCTACACGCGCCGCTTTATTCTGGCTCTCGACCCGGACGCAGCCGGCATCAAAGCCACCATGCGCGGTCTGGAAGTGGCACGCGAGGCGCTTGACCACAGCAGCGACCTGGTTTTTGATGCACGAGGGCTGCTGCATAACGAGGCGCGCCTGCAGGCCGACCTGCGTGTCAGCAGCCTGCCGGATGAACTCGACCCGGACGAGATTGTGCTGCGCGATCCACAGGAATGGAAAGCCATCATCGAAAACGCCAAGCCCATCATCACACACGTCTTGGAAACACTGACAGCCGGCGCGGACATCAACGACCCCAAGACCAAAAGCGATATCGCCGCGCGCATCCTGCCCCTGGTGAACGATGTGAGTAACCCGGTGGAACGCGACGCTTACCGCCAGCAGGTAGCGCGCGCGCTGCAAGTGGACGAACACGCCTTGATGATGCTCACCAGCCAGGCCCGCCGCACGCGCCGCTCCACACAAGCGGAGAACGACACACCACAGGAAAACCGTCCAAAGAACGGCACCACCCTAAATGGACAGGTCAACGCGCGCGCCATGGAGCTGAATGTACTGGCCTATTTGGCCCGCAATCCGGAGCATCAATTCCGCGTCAACCGTTACATGCAAAATCAAAATCTGGAACGGCTTTCGCGCAACGATTTTCAATTAAGCGAGCACCAGCAGATTCTCACACTGATTGAAGAAGCCATGAAGCAAAACGACGTTGACCCGGAAGAATACTTACATAATAATCTGACGGAAGAAATGGCCGCAGCCATGGAACCACAGCCCGCCCCCAAACCTTCCGAAGAAAAAATGGACGAGAAGCGCGAATTGGAAGATATCCTGCGCACCATCCTGTTGATGCGCCTGAATGCGGTCAATAATCAGGTTCAGGAATATCGTTTTTTACAGGACCAACAGGAAAATGAAAATGATAAAGAAGATCAGAAAATTTTTCAAACCAATCTGGTCAGCCTCATCCGCCTGCGGGGTGTAATAGATAAGGCTTTAGCTACCCCGCTGCAGTTGGATTAGACCACGGCTCATGTATAATTAAACCCATGACCGAATCGGTTAATCCACCCAAACCTAAACCTTCCGCCAACGGAAAAAGTATCACATCCTCTCGAAAGAAAGCGACCAAAGCTAAAATCGAGAAAGGACAAAGCGGCCCAGCCTCCGAACCAGACGAAATGGAAGACAATCTTTCTAATGGCGATAGCGTAAAAGAAGTGTTTACGCCAGAAGACAGCGACCTGCTGGATTCTGTTGAAAGCGATGAAGATGAATCATCCGATGACAGCAGTGATCTGTTGAACACATCCAATTTAAGCCTGGAATTATCGGAAGATCCGGTCCGTCTGTATCTCAAGGAGATCGGTCAAATTGATCTGCTGACAGCCGAATCGGAATTCCGGCTGGCCACACGCAACGAAGCCAAAAAACGCCTGGATTGGCTGCTGGAACGCGACGCTGAGAGCCTGGCAAAGGATAAACAAATCCAAACTTTATTCTGCCAGATCATGAAAGACCTGCTGGAATCATACAAGAACTTACAGGCCTTTTGCCAATCCAACCAGCTTCTGGACCTACCGGATTTTACCCTGGTGCTGGCTGAAGCGCAGGCCCTGCGCGAGCAGTGGAAAAGCGATGAACCCTCCTACACACGCGATTATCTCAGCATCTTCTGGAAAGAAAATGAACGCACACAGGATCCTATCCGCCTGGAATTGATCGCCGGCCTGATCCAGGAAGTGTATGCATTCTTTTTGGCGGCTTACCTACTTCCGGAGGAAACCGCGCTATACCTGCTGGATTTTTTGAATGCCAAAGGGAATTTTCCCACTGAAAGAACCTGCGTGAGCCATCTGCCGGAACTGCCGGTGTTGAAGAACAACATTCAAAAGATCAATGACCTATCCGAAGATGCCACACAGGCGCTCATCAAAGCCAACCTGCGTCTGGTAGTGAGTGTGGCCAAACGCTACCTTGGTCGAGGCATTTCTCTGCTGGATTTAATCCAGGAAGGCAACCTGGGACTGCTGCGCGCGGTCAGCAAATTCGACCCGGCGCGCGGGTTCAAATTCAGCACTTACGCCACCTGGTGGATCCGGCAGTCTATCAGCCGGCATATCGCCGAACAGGCCCGTACCATCCGTATTCCGGTACACCTGTTTGAATCCATTTCCAAGCTGCTGCGCATCCAACGCTCGCTGGTGCAGAAACTGGGGCGCGACCCCGGCCCGGAAGACCTGGCACTGGAATCGGATTTTTTGGCTGAAGAAGACCGCTCCAAAATCAAACGCGCGCAGAAGAACGGCACACCCATCAGCGCGGATGTTCAGGCCCGCTGGGAGACAGCTTCTATGAAAATCCAGCGCATCATGAAGTCAGCTGAGGAACCGGTCTCCCTGGAACGGCCCATCGGGGACGAGGACAGCAGCCAGCTGGGCGATTTCATCGAAGATGACGACGCCATCGAGCCCATGGACGCGGCCGCCAAAGATATGCTGCGCGAACAAGTACAAAGCGCGTTAGGCGCATTGAGCGAACGCGAGCGTCAGGTGCTCGAATTGCGCTTTGGGCTGATCGACGGCAAAGACCATACATTGGAAGAGGTCAGTAACTATTTCAACGTGACGCGCGAGCGCATCCGCCAGATCGAGGCCAAGGCGCTGCGCAAGCTGCGCCACCCCACCCGCAGCCGAAATTTACGGGATTACTTTGGTTGACAGTGCCTTGCAGGGAAAATTTAAGCATGTTATAATGCCCGCGCAAATAGATTTACAATTCTCATCCCAGTAAGTTGGCTATTTTTTACCTGACAATGGTAACTGGCCACAAATTATTCCCAATAAGGATTTATTTATCACTTGCTATTTTAAATAATTCACATTCCTATAAGGCGTTTGCCTAAAAATTCAATTCAATAACAGGTAGGTATTATGGAGATTTCCGAGCTACAAAACAAATCTTTACCCGAACTTCGCAAAATGGGTGAGGAACTAAATATTCCCAACGCGAAGATGCGAAAAAAGGAATATCTGATAGTCGCGATTGCCAGTCAAACCAATCCCGAAGAAGGCGTTGAAAAAGGCGGTGGTATTCTGGAAATCATGCCGGAAGGCATTGGTTTCCTGCGCGAAAATTACCAGATGAGCAAGAATGATATTTATGTGTCCCAAGCTCAACTGCGCCGCTTTGACCTGCGCAACGGAGATATGGTCTTCGGCCAAATTCGACCACCGCGAGAATCGGAACGACATTACGGCCTGATCAAGGTGGAATCCGTCAATGGTTTTTCTACCGATGAATCACGTGAGCGTCCAAAATTTGAAAACCTCACCCCTATCTTCCCCGACCAGCGCATTGATCTAGAAACAAAACGTAACATGCTCTCCAACCGCATGATCAACCTGCTCGCTCCCATCGGCCGCGGCCAGCGTGCTATGATCGTTTCCCCACCAAAAGCCGGTAAAACCATTATCCTCAAAGAAATTGCTAACGCTGTCTCAGAAAATTATCCTGAAATTGACCTGATGATCTCCCTGATTGGTGAGCGTCCGGAAGAGGTTACCGACATGGATCGCTCGGTTGAAGGCGAAGTGGTTGCCTCCACATTTGACGAACCGGTCACCTCGCATGTACGCACCGCAGAAATCACTCTGAATCGCGCCAAGCGTTTGGTAGAAATCGGTCACGACGTGGTCATCCTGATGGACAGCCTGACCCGTCTGGCACGCGCCTACAACCTGGTGGTCAACCCCTCCGGCCGCACCCTATCCGGTGGTATGGACCCCTCCGCTTTATATCCGCCCAAACGTTTTTACGGCGCAGCCCGCAAAATCGAGGGCGGCGGTTCCCTGACCATCATTGCTACCGCGTTGATCGACACCGGTTCGCGCCTGGACGACGTGGTCTATGAAGAGTTCAAAGGCACCGGCAACATGGAGCTGCACCTTAACCGCCGCTTGCAGGAAAGGCGCATCTTCCCGGCCATTGATATTGAACGCTCTTCCACCCGCCGTGAGGAATTACTGCTGAGCCCAGAAATCTTGCAGAGAGTTTGGTTAATGCGTAGAATGTACCTGCAAATGATTGGCCAGGCGCCGCAGGGCGCGGGCATGGACCCCGCCGTGGCAACTGAAGCCATCCTGAATAAAATGAGCCGGACTAAAGACAATATCGAATTTTTGGAAGCACTTTCAACGGAGTCGTAACCGTGTCTATTTTTTCAAAAGTGGATCAGCCTGAAGAAACTTCTCAAGCACCGCAGGAAACAAACCAACAACCCAAAAATTATCCTGCCTGGCTGGTAGCCGCAACCTGGGTGATCTCGATCCTGATGATCGCCCTGACCATATTTTCCCTGTACCAGTATTTCACCGGGAAATCCCTGACCTCGTTTATCAACCTTACCAACAGGCCGCCTACAAGCTCGGAATCCGTGTCCAGCCTGCCGGACTATTCACCCGATAAAACTTATGAATCGGTGGAGCGCAGTGCCAATTCGGACACTGTCCTGCCGACCGGCGTGCGCGATTCCGTGGTGGAATATCCGGTAGCCAGCGGTGATTCTCTGTTTGGCATTGCGGAAGAATACGAAGTCGATCCGGAGACTATTCTTTGGGCAAATTATGACATCCTGAACGACGATCCACATTTGATTTCTGTTGGCGACAAATTGAAAATTCCACCGGTGGACGGCATCCTGTACGAATGGCAAATTTATGACACTTTGGAAGCCGTGGCTGCCAAGTATCATGCTGACGTAGATGATATCCTGCTCTACCCGGGCAATGACCTGGACATCACCAACCCGGTGATTGAACCCGGAACATATATTATGATCCCCGGCGGATATCGCGATACCCAAGCTACCTGGGTGGTGGCGGTCACCGCCGGCACCAATGCAGGCGTAACCGCTCAAATCGCCGGACCGGGTTCTTGCTCCCCCACTGGCGGCTATGTAGGTACCTATTCCTTCGTTTGGCCAGCGCCATATTACGGGCAAGTTTCCGGTAACGATTACTGGAGCGGCCACCAGGCAATTGACGCCATGTGCTATGAAGGGGATTCCATCTTCGCTTCCGATTCCGGCGTGGTCATCTACGCCGGCGCCATCAGCGGCGGTTACGGTAACCTGGTCGCCATTGATCACCAGAACGGCTACCTGACCTTGTATGCCCATTTGAGCGGCATAGCGGTATCCTGCGGCCAAAGCGTCGCGCAGGGACAGGTGGTGGGCTACTGCGGTTCAACCGGCAACTCCACAGGCGCTCACCTGCACTTCGAGGTGCGCTTGAACGGCGGTTTCGTCAACCCGTGGCACGTGCTGCAATAAAGCTAAATTATTTTGATAAATAAGAAGCGGCCCTTCCCACAAGGGGATGCTACGCGATCGACAAGCTCAGGGCCGCTCTTTTTTTTTTTTTTAATAAATTAAACCCAATCACACGCACACCCCAGAGGGTGCAGGTGAATGCATGCGCTACTTAAAGAGCACCCCATTCTGATTGACAATAGAGCGGATTATCTGTGTGTATTAATAATAAAAGGGTCTTTAAGATTTTATCTGTGTCCATCTGTGGCAAATTGATTTACTACAGCAGACTGGGCGGATCAACCTCAACAATAAAACCAGTGAAATCCTGATCTCTCAGCAGGGTTTCCGGCCGCATGCCTTTCAGGATGAGCTGCCAACGGTACAAGCCATTCTGACGGGCGAAATAGGGCGGCAGCGGACCAGTCAGACTTAAGCTGCGGTCTGCGCTTTGCTGCATGAGTGCGCGCAAGCGCTTGGCCAGTCCACCAGCTTTTTGGCAGGCAGCCTCACTATCACGCTCGCGGGCTTCAAAGCGCAGCATGCGCACAAAAGGCGGGTAATTCAGGCGTCTGCGCTGTTCGAGTTCATTAGCATAGAATCCGGCAAAATCGTGATGGGCGGCAAAACGGATGGCTTCGTGTTCAGGCTGGAAGGTCTGCACCAGCACATGCCCGCCCAGCGCGCTGCGTCCTGCCCGCCCGGCTACCTGGGTAAGAAGGTGGAAAGCGCGTTCGGTTGTGCGGTAATCGGGAAAATTCAACCCCACATCGGCTAACACCACGCCCACCAGCGTTACCAGGGGTAAATCCAGCCCTTTAGCCAGCATTTGCGTGCCAATCAAAATATCCGCATTGTGCTGGCGAAAATGGGAAAGAATGATCTCCTGAGAATCCTTACCCCTGGCCGTATCTGCATCCCAACGCAATAAACGGGCATCCGGAAAAGCCCGCTGTAGTTCCATTTCCACCTTTTCTGTACCCAGCCCAAACTGTTTGATCTTGCGGCTGCCGCAGGCCGGACATTTTAGCGGCATTTTGCGTGTGTAACCGCAGGTATGGCAGATCAGACCGGCAGAACTGCTATGGTAGGTCAATGGAAAGTCACAGCGCGGGCAGCGCAGGCTGTAGCCGCAGTCGCGACAAAAAACATAGCTGGCACTGCCACGGCGGTTCAACAACAGGATAGCCTGCTGCCCTGCGGACAGCACCTCGCCCAGCTGCTGTTGGAGCGCTCGGCTAAAAATGGACAGGTTGCCTTGTTTCAACTCTGCACGCATATCAACCACATCTACTTCTGGTAAGGGCAGTGAATCGACACTCATGGACGGCTCAACTGCCCGGCCGGCAGCCGCCTGCCGGTGCGCCAGGACGCGGCGGGGCAATTCCAACCTGGGCCAGTTCTCGTGCTGGGCCTGGAAGGCCATTTCCACCGTGGGTGTAGCGCTGCCGAAAATCACTTGCGCCCGGCATAATTCTCCCAGCTTGGCCGCAGCCCGTACGGCATGGTAATAGGGGCCCATTTCAGTCTGGAAAAAAGAATCATCGTGGCATTCATCCACAACAATCACACCGATATTCGGAAAAGGTGTAAAGAGCGCACTGCGCGGGCCAATGGCAATGGAAAATTCAGCCGTACGAGCGCGCTGCCAGGTATCATAACGTTCGCCCGCGGAAAGTTTGGAATGCACCACGCCTACCTGACCGGGGAAACGTGCCATGAAGCGCTCAATGGTTTGGGGAGTTAAGGAGATTTCAGGCACCAACACCAGCGCCTGACGCCCCGCTTTCAGGCAAGCATCAATCGCGCGTAAATAAAGCTCTGTCTTGCCCGAACCCGTCACGCCATGGAGCAATACCGGTTTTTCATACATGCCGGCCTGCATCAACTGGTTCAGTTTATTCCACGCGCGCATTTGGTCATTTGTTAAATGGGGAATAGACTCTACCGCAGATTTTTTATCAGCCAGCGGGTCACGCCAAACCTGCTGCTGCCCAAAATCCAGCAAACCTTGCTTTTCCAGATAACGCAGGTCGGCAGCGTTCGCACCGCTGGAAGCATATACCCAGGAGACATCCATGGCCTGTGGTTCACCTGCCAACACTCGCATGGCGGCCAGACGACGTTCATAGGCCTGCGAACCTACACGGCCGAAACGTTCATGCTGTACTTCCACCTCCTGCGGGTTGACCAGCGCCCGCACGGCGCGGATGTGTTTGCTGCTAACACTCGGCTTGGGCAACACCGGCTGCGTGCTGAGATAACCCCGACGAACCAGGGCACGCGCCGAAGCACGCCAATCCACTTGGCGGAAAGCCGTGTCCAGTTGGCGGCCGCGCAGGGGGCCTTTTTCCGCCAGCTGTGCCAGAATCCGGCGCTGTAGAGGAGATAAAGACTGCTCTTCTTTTGGTTGAACCGGCATGAGCTGGTAAAGCGTATCCGCTTTCTGGCCCAAGCCGGGCGGAAGCATAGCGAACAAATAAGACGATAATGGGGAAAAGTAATAACCAGAAAGCCACTCCCCCAGCGCAATTTGGGCCGGCGTCACCACCGGTGCATTTTCCAGAATGTTTTCAATCAGCCGTGTTTCAGGAACGTCGCTGGTGGATTTTAGGCGCAAAACGATGCCCTGCACCATCTGGCTGCCAAAGGGCACTTCCACCAGATAACCAGCCTTCAGGATGCCGGCTAATTGCTCCGGAATACGATAATCGAAAGAATCCTGTACGCCGGGAACATTTACGGCAACCTGAGCAAAATGAAGCAATCTTTAATGCCTTTCCTTATTCGGGAATCAAGACCGCGGCAGACCCGTACCCGACCACTGAACTGCTGTCACCGGTAGCATCCGCGGAGGAGCTGTAATTCAAGATCTGCACCTTCTGCGCACCCATGCGCCGGGTAGTTTCCAGCATAGCCGCAATCGCACCCGCACCGCAAGCCGGCCCGCTGCCATCATTGTCCCCAGCCAGGACGGCCTCAGGGTTAAAACGACCGATGCGCCGCAAGGTTTCACCATCCAACGTTTGGGCTTCTTTCAATGGGAGGAAATGAGACAAATCCGAACTGGCGATCACCAGGCAGTCGCTGGCAGAAATGGTTTCATATAATGCCGCCGCGAACTGGCTTAGCTTGCGGCCGTCGCGCACGCGCAGCATGACAGGCATCAGCCGGAAGGGCGTTCGCCAGGCACGCTGCAAGAAGGGCAACTGAATTTCCAGCGAATGTTCCTGGTCAGCACCCACTTGCACCAATTTGTACCCGCGCCGGTCCAGCTGCTCATCCAAAATGCGCAGCTCATCGTAAGCCAACTCGATCCGTCCAAGCGGCGTTTCATAAGCGCCAAAAGTGCTGGTAATAAAATCTTCAGGGTAATACTGGTGCATGGGGGAAAGAATCACCACCAGGTCACGCGGGCTGTCCACCACGCTTTTATAAGCATAAGCCGCAGTTTGTCCGGAATAGCGATGGCCGGCATGCGGGACAACCAGGCCGATTACCCGGCCGGACAGGTCTTCCTGCTTAAGTTTAACCGCGGCGAGAAGGGCATCCATTTGATGGGCAAGCGTATGCGGGTCGCCCGCATACCAGGTTCCCGCAATGGGTGAGGGTCGCGCTTCAGACAAGAAATCCATAGCCATCTCCTTTTGGATTGATTATATCCTTGGGAGATTCAAAAACTCAATGGGGTATGCTTTATTCGCCTAAATAACCATGCGGGTTGACTTTGGTGCTGCCAATGATAAGCTCGAAGTGCAGGTGCGGGCCGGAGGAATTACCGGTGCTGCCCATGTAACCAATGACATTGCCCTGGTAAACCGAAGCGCCGCAGCTCACATTTATGGCGCTCAGATGCGCGTAAACCGACTGCACCGTCTGACCATTTGCATTCTGGCCGTGGTCAATGGCAATTACGTTGCCGTAGCCCAGCGAGCTCCAACCGGCGTACACGACCACACCGCTGTCGGTGGCATAGATCGGGTTCCCGGTATCGCCGCCGATGTCGATGCCCCAGTGGTTGATTTCCGGCGAATATTCATATCCCGAAATAAAGTGTTCAGAGCTAGGCCACTCATAAGTGCCCGTGCCGGTGAAACCGCCGGTGACCGGTGCGCATTTGCCCTCTCCCCACAGGGAGGAAGATGTGGCCGCTTCGTCGCGGGTGAAGAGCGCCGTGGTCCAGTCCACAAAGGCTTTAGAAGCACCCGGCGCGAAAATTTGGGTGCCTACGGTGATATTCGGGCTGGCATAATCCCCCACCGTTTCCGTGCTGAGGTTATTGCCCGGCCAGTCGATAATATCTTCGGGTGAAACGCCCAGGCCGTTAGATACACCGTTGAGACCGTCGCCCTCATGCCAGGTGTAAACCACGCCGTCAGTAGGCGGGATGGATAAAACCTGCCCGGGATAAATTGCCGCCGGATTATCGTACAACACATCATAATTGCACCATAGGATAGATTCAGGTGTGATGCCGAAATTTTCCGCTATGGCCCAAATGGAATCTCCCTCAACCACTTCATATTGCACAAAATCATAACGTGAAGCCACTTCCTCGGGTGTGTGCGCCTCAACAGAACGGGAAAGCCCTTCCACCTGGCCCACACCGGAATAAGAGGGCAGCTCTACGCCCCCCGCGCTCTGACCGCCGGCAGCAAAATCTACAGGTTCGGATGTGCTGACAGCCATCTCCCCGCTCAGGAAGAAGTCTTTCATGATCCAAATAACAATACCTACCAGGCTGATGGTTAACAGCGCAGAACCTAAACGCAGGGCAATATCCGCCAAACCCAAACGGGTAATGCGGCCCCAGAAAAGATCCCAGCCTTTCAGGATTTGCGGGTTTTCGTCAGTGGAAGCGGGTTGGGAGGGATTTTCGGTATGATCGTGCGAAGCATCCTGAGATGCAAATTTATCGTTCATTCAAGCTCCAAGCGAGTTATCATAACATAGGGAAAAAACAGGGTCAAGAATCAGGATTTCCGGATATTGGCGGCCTTGCAGGTATTGTCCGAAATTTCAGGCCTTGATTATAATGCAGTTATGTTAACACAAAGCGACTCCTTCCTTCGAATCAGCCAGGTATTGAAAGAAAAAAACCTTTACCTGACATGCGCGGAATCCTGCACGGGCGGCCTGTTAGGGCATTTGATCACAAACACAGCCGGATGCTCGGATTATTTTATTGGTGGGTTCTTGGCCTATTCCAATCAGGCGAAAATACAATTTTTGCATGTCCAGCCCGAAACGCTGCAAACACACGGGGCGGTCAGCCGCGAAACCGTGCTGGAGATGGCACACGGCGCACGCAACGCTTTCAGCAGGCATTTTCCCCTCGAGCACATCCTGGCGCTTTCCACTTCAGGCATCGCCGGCCCCGACGGCGGCAGCCCGCAGAAACCAGTTGGTACAGTCTGGGTTGGTTTCAGCAGCGGCACGGCAGAAGGGGCAGAAGTGTTTCACTTCAACGGTACGCGCGAAGAAGTCAAACTGCAATCTGCGCTGGCCGCGCTGCGTATGCTGGCTGAGGAACTAAGCCTCGAGTAAAGCAAGTAGTTGGCTTCGACACCCCACGCTACCCTTCGACAAGTTTAGGGCAGGCGCTCTGGGTAGGTACTCAGCCAACGGCTATCTTTACTAAAAACTCCCCTTTCGAGGAGTATATTTTTTGTTTTATTTACCCAGGTTTTGGCGTTCTTCTTCAACGATTTTCTCTTCCAGTTTTTTGAAGAGCGGGCTAGGCTGGTTGAAATGCGCACCCGGCTGCAAATCGCTGGGTGTCCAGGTACCCCTGGCTTTACTGGGATCATAAAGCAGGGCAGTATGTGAACCCAACACATCCGGTATTTCTTTGGTGTATTGCTCGCCAAACAACTGGTCATCATAGCCCAGATAAGTATGCAATTTTTCCGAGCTGAAGGGCACAAAGGGTGCGAATAGCTTGCTGAGCGAATCGATGGCTTTCATAGCCACATATACCGCACGCCCAGCTTTTTGCTTGTCGGTTTTAATGGTGAACCAGGGAGCAGTCGTGTCAAGATATTTATTGACCTCGGCTGCCAGACGCATGGCTTCGTTCAAAGCGGCACGCAAGCGCACGGCTTCCAGTTCATGGCCAACGGTATCAAAACCTTTTTCAATCTGCGCCAAAAGGTCAAGGTCTTCTTTTTCTAATTGGCTGGGGTCAGGCACAACGCCTTCCCAATGCTTGTAAGCAAAGGAAAGCACACGGTTGGCTAGGTTGCCCCAGGTGGCAACCAGTTCGTCGTTGTTGCGATGGTAAAACTCATTCCAATCCCAATCTGAATCCCGCGTTTCGGGCATGATCATCGTGAGATAGTAGCGCAGCGCATCCGGGTCATAACGGGTAAGAAAATCCAAACCCCAAACAGCCCAGTTGCGGCTGCCGGAGATCTTCTGGCCTTCCAGGTTGAGAAATTCATTGGCCGGTACGTCGTAGGGCAGCACAAAGGGCGCCTTTTCCGCACAGCCAAATTCCTCATCGAAAGCGCCATCCGCGCCTAATAATTCCGCCGGCCAGATGATAGCGTGAAAGGGAATGTTATCTTTGCCGATGAAATGCAGCACCTTGGCATCCATGTTTTTCCACCAGGAGCGCCAGGCATCCGGGTCGCCCTGAATCTGGCTCCATTCGATGGCCGCGGAAAGATAACCGATGACAGCCTCAAACCAGACATACAGGCATTTTTTATCCCAACCTTCCACCGGAACAGGAATGCCCCATTCCAGATCGCGTGTGATGGGACGCCCGCGTAAGCCTTCGGTTTGAATCTGGCCCAGCGACTGGCGCAGCACGTTCGGGCGCCAGTAGGATTCGCGTGCTTTGAGAAAAGCCTCGATTTCCGGCTCCAGTTTGCTTAAGTCCAGGAAATAATGCTCCGTCTCACGCAGTTCGGGGGTTGAGCCGTCGATGCGCGAACGGGGATCAATCAATTTGGTGGCATCCAATAAATTACCGCACTTATCGCATTGATCGCTGCGTGCGTTGTTAAAACCGCAAATATAACAGGTTCCTTCCACGTAACGATCCGGCAGGAAACGGCTCTGGCTGGGTGAATACCACTGCAATTGGGTTTCCTTGTACATGAAACCATTCTTCAACAGCGCGTTGAACATGGCCTGGGATACTTTAAAATGATTTTCCGTATGGGTAGAAGTGAACAAATCGTAAGTCAGGCCCATCTTCTGGAAAAGCTCCAAAAAGCCGGTATGAAAATGCTGGTAAATCTCCAATGGGGTTTTGTTTTCAGCTTCGGCGCGCACCGTGATGGGCGTGCCGTGAGAATCAGTTCCGGAAACCATTAATACTTTGTTGCCTTTCAGACGCTGATAGCGGGCGTAGATATCCGCCGGCAGATAGGAACCGGCCAGGTTTCCCACGTGAATTTCAGTATTACCATACGGCCAGGCAACAGCTACAAGAATGGATTCGGGCATACGTTTACTCTCCAAAAGGTTATTGCGTGGATTTTATCATGGAACGACTGGCGGGCTGGGAACGACACCAACGTCCGGCAGGCGCATTTTTTTTAGTATGTACGGGAGATTGCTCTCACGTCGCTGATTGTCATCTTGAACCCCGAAGGGGTGATCGTGAAACACTCCCATTGGGGAGAAAATCTCGGTCTCATTGACATTGTATGTTTGCAAGCCGAGATCCTCGCGGTCGCTGCGCTCCCTCAGGATGACAATAAAGCATTAATCCCTAACTATACAATCGATAAAAAAGTAGTTCTAAAAAATGCGCAATTTCAAACTTCCGAAATTGGGACAATCCTTTACAATTAACAAAAATCCTGGAGGCATGCATAACGGGAAACTTATATGAATAGCGCAAGGAACCGGAAAAAGGTCACCCTGACCGGCCGGTCAATTTATCGCACGTGCAGCGCTTCATGGAAGCAGTGCAGACTACCCGCTAACAAATCAAAATCATATGACCAACATCAAAGTTTTGGTATTGGGCGACATCGCCATTGATTTCAATATGCAAACCAGCGCCTACCCGCCCGAAGGCGGCGCAGCACACGCCACACAAGCAGATATGCGCCTGGGCGGTTCCGGCTGCCTGACTGCTTTGACACTGGCCGGGCTGGGTATCTCCACTGCACTGGCCGGCAACCTGGGCAGCGATATGTTCGCGGATTTTGCTTTGCAGAAGATCCGCGCGACCGGTGTGGATAACGCCTTCATACGTCTGCTGCCAGATCAGCAAAGCGGTTTCTTTCTGATCGCGGCCACACCTGGCGGGGAGCACACCACCTTCGGCAACCGCGGCGCCAACGCCCAACCCCTGCCGGAATTAGCCATACTGCCACGCCTGCCGGAATTCAGCCACCTGCACCTTTCCGGCTATATACTGCCAGATGAAGAACAATTCCAAGTCGCGCGGCGCTTGGTGCTGTGTGCCAAAAAGTTGGGACTGACCACCAGCCTCGACCCGGGCGTTTGTTTTTCCCCGGCCGTGCAAAAAAAAGTGCGCAGCCTGCTCATGCACATCGACTACTTTCTGCCCAATCAGGACGAGTTAGGCCGCCTGTCCAACGGAGGTAACCTGCACGACCAAATCGATGCCTTGCTAGGTCAGGGCTGCCGGTCAGTAATCGTCAAGATGGGTGCGCAAGGCTGTCGCTATGCTGATGCCGATCAGACGATCCAACAAAAAGCCCTGGCGCTGACGCCGCAAGAAATCGTGGACACAAGCGGCGCAGGCGACAGCTTCAACGGCGGGTTCCTGGCCGGGGTACTGGCAGGTGAATCCCCAGAGAAAGCCCTGCAAATGGGCAACGCGGCCGCACGGCGCATCATCACCAGCCCGCACGGCATCCTCGACCTGCTGCCTGCCTGACACCCAAATCACCCGGCTGCTTGACGCGGCCGGGCTTCATCTGTACAATGACAACACACAACCATGCTGCTCTGGTGCCTATCCCCCGGATGGGAAGGCTCAAAGGCGAAGCCGGTGCTCCTTGACAGAATCAAAAAGGAAAGTCCGGCGCTGTCGCGCAACTGTAAGGAATCGCATTCCAAGCCAGGACGCCCGCCAGAAGCGGCCCAACCACGCCCTCGCGGATAGGAGCTGGAAAGATGCCGATTTCAACAAAAGCATTCCCCTGTCCAACTGGCAGGGGATTTTTTATTTCCCCGCCTGGTTGTAAGAATTGCAAGAGGAAATAAACACATGAAGAATAAGAGTTTAGCTACCCTATTCCTGACCATCCTGGCAGCCGCAGCGCTGTTGGGCGCCTGTGCCGCGCCCGCACCAGCCGCCCAGGCGGAAATCAACCTGGTAGATGGTCTGGAGCGGACAGTCGCGCTGGACGCGCCCGCACAGAAGATCGTCACGCTTTCTCCGCCCCTGACCGAGATCCTGTTCGCCATTGGCGCGGGAGAGCAGGTTATCGGCCGCGATTCCTTCTCGGACTATCCCGAAGATGCCCTGGCCCTGCCGGACATCGGCGGCGGGTATTCCGAATATGACCTGGAAACCATCCTCAGTTTGGAACCTGATCTGGTGATCGCCGGCAGCATCAACACGCCTGAACTGGTGCAATCGTTGCAGGACCTGGGTTTGACTGTTTACTATCTGTCCAATCCTTCCGACCTGGACGGCACGCTGGAAGCCATCCTGACCCTGGGTCAGCTCAGCGGACACTCAGACGAAGCCCAAACCCTGGCAGATGAGTTAAACACCCGCATCAGCGCGGTTGAAGATGCGCTGGCGGATGTAACGATAAAGCCCAGCGTCTATTACGAACTGGATGCCAGCGACCCTGCCAAACCATACACGCCCGGCCCCGGCACCTATTACAGTGACCTGATCGCGCGCGCCGGCGGCGAGAACGTGGGCGACGCCATGGAAGCCGAATGGGCCCAGATCAGCCTGGAGAACCTGCTGGTAGCTGACCCAAATTACATCATCCTGGGCGACGCAGCCTGGGGCGTCACACCGGAATCTCTGCTGGAACGAGCCGGCTGGAGCACACTCAGCGCGGTCAAAGAGGATCGGGTGATTCCATTCGATGATGATCTGCTGGCACGCTTCGGTCCGCGCCAGGTGGACGGTTTGGAAACGCTGGCGAAAATCCTGCACCCGGACCTTTTCAAATAGAGCATGAAAAATCTGACCCGTCCCATCCTGATCTGTACGGCTGTGGTCATCGCTGCCGTGTTGTTGGGTATTGGGGTGGGCAGTGTTTCCATTTCTCCCCGAGAGACATTCACCATTCTGTGGCAGGCCCTACGCGGGCTGCCGTTGGAAGGGGAGAGCGAGAACATCCAAAGCATCATCCTGCTGACCCTGCGCCTGCCGCGCACGCTGCTGATGCTGCTGGCCGGGGCAGCGCTGTCGGGCAGCGGCTGCGCTTACCAGGGGCTGTTCCGCAACCCGTTGGCCGACCCTTACCTGATTGGGGCCGCTTCCGGCGCGGGCGTGGGAGCCGTGGCGGCTATGTCACTGCAGTGGCCCAGCACAACCCTGGGTTATCTGGCGGTACCGCTGGCTTCTTTTGCCGGGTCACTGCTGGCCGTCTTTTTGGTATTCCGGCTGGCACGCGTTGGTAGAACTCTGCCAGTCACCAACCTGATCCTGGCCGGTGTAGCGGTGTCGTCTTTTGCCACCGCGTTGAGTTCCTTTATGATGGTCAATGCCGGCGGCGAACTGCGGCGCGCTTTTGTGTGGATGTTGGGCGGCAGCACCATGTCCGGTTGGAAGCCTGTTCTGGGCATGCTGCCCTACGCTTTGGTCGGGCTGGGGGCACTGTTAGCGCTTTCCTATAAACTGAACATTCTACAGTTGGGCGACGAGCAGGCCCAGCAGCTGGGTATCAAAGTATCGCACGTGCGCACCCAGATCATTCTGGCCGCCACGCTGGCGACAGCCGCCGCAGTGGCATTTTCCGGCATTATCGGCTTTGTGGGCCTGATCATCCCGCATATCACCCGCCGGCTCTGGGGCGGGGATATGCGCCGCATGCTGCCGCTGTCCATGCTGTGCGGGGGTGCATTTTTAGTGATCGCGGATGTGCTGGCGCGCGTGCTTATGGCACCCCAAGAACTGCCAGTAGGCATCATCACTGCATTATGCGGAGCGCCCTTTTTCTTATTCATCATGCGCCAATCAAAAGGTAAGAGCTGGTAAAACTGATGTTGATGCGCACTGCCATTGAAAGCGCGGGTTACACGCGCGAGCCAATCCTGCGGGATATCCATTTCGAGCTGCCGCCCGGGCGGGTTTTAGCCGTGATCGGGCCGAACGGATGCGGCAAGACCACTTTGATCCGCGCCATCAGCGGGGTGCTGCCCAATGTGCAGGGCGAATGCCATATCAACGGAACGGACCTGCTGCAGAGCGACGAGACTTCGCGCGCGCGCCTGCTGGCAGTCGTGCCGCAGTCCACCTATATTCCGCCCGCCTTTTCGGTGGAAGAAGTGGTGTTGATGGGACGCACGCCGCACCTCAATTGGCTGGGGACGCTCTCCGCCAGGGATACGGAAATCGCGCATGAAGCCATGCGGTTAACGGATGTGGAAGGTTTTGCCGGACGTTGGTGCAGTGATCTTTCCTCCGGCGAACGCCAGCGCGTCATCCTGGCGCGTGCCCTAGCCCAGGATACTCCAGTGTTGATGATGGACGAACCCACCTCGCACCTGGACTTACGCTACCAAATCGAGTTCCTGGAGATCACCAAAAACCTGGCCAGCCAGCAAGGCAAGACCATCCTGATCGCACTGCACGACCTGAACCTGGCCGCGCGCTTCGGCGACACGGTCATGGCTATGAAAGACGGGAAAGTAGCCGCCAGCGGCAGCGCCGCAGACGTTCTGGTGCCTGAACGCATTCAGGAAATTTATGGTTTATCTGTAGAAGTTTTTCAATCCCCCGGTAAGCAGGGCACCATTATCCTGCCGCTTTAAGCCGATTCTCCAACAAATCCAAAACTTCAGCGGTGGAATTCAGGATTTCCTGCGCGCCTGCGCGCAGCAACTCGCGCTGCCGTCCAAAACCGCACAACACCCCCAGCGCCTGCATACCTGCCAAACGGGCGGCGCGCATGTCCACCGTGGTATCCCCAACCATCAAGCAATTTTCCGGTGCTACCTGCATCTCGCGCGCGGCATACAGCAGCGGGTCGGGAAAGGGTTTGGTGTGTTCGCAGGTTTGCGAGGTCACAATCACTTTGAAATAGGGTTCCAGGTGAAATTGGCGGATGAAAGCCAGGCTGCTGCTTTCATCACGCGCACTCACCACTGCCAGCGGCAGCCGGGCAGCCGCGCGGCGCAGCATCTCTTCCACACCGGGAATAATCCAGTAGCGTTTGATGTGCTGTTTACGCTGCTGTGACAACCGGTCAAGCTGTTTGATCAGGTAACTATCCAGTGACCAGCGGTCGGTCAGATTATAGAGGAAATTACCGGGGGATTCCGCTGCCATCACCAACCAGCGCGCGGCGGCATACCGGCCAGTATCGGAAAGTAAAAATCGCAACGGGTTGAGAGAGCGCTCGATTTTCATGACCATTTGGTCATCCGAGTCGCTCAACGTACCGTCGATGTCAAAAATAATGGCCCGGATCTGGTCCAGATTCAGGTGCGCGCCTACCTGCATGACTTATCCACCTTGAACAGTTTGAATGGCCAGCTGAGCATCCTCATAATTGGGATGGATCTTGAGCGCATCGTGGAAATATTTCAAAGCCGTCGAGCTGTCACCCTGGCGGTAGAAAGCCCAGCCGCGCCACAACATGGCCTCTTCAGAAGTACGCGTGATTCCCAAAGCATACTTGGTCAGGGCCAGCAATTCTTCTGTGCGTAAGGAGTGGAAATAGGAAATGAACGGTCCGAACTGGTAGCGCAGCATACGCTGCGGCAGACCAATGGTGCGGGCCGTGTCGTAGGCATCCGCGGCTTCATCGTAGCGTTCGAAATAAGTCAGATTGGTGCCCAAGTTGAACCAGACAAAGGCATTCTGCGGATCTTCCTGAGTTTCATATTGGGCAGTTTCCAAAGCATGTTGGCGGTTGATATCCGCGTCCCAATTGTCGCCCAAAACGCTCATCAGCGCTGGCTCCATTTCGGGCGGATAGACCATGATATACACGCGGTTAAAAGACTGCCAGTGGTCATCCAGATCATCATAGAGAATATGCTGGTTGGGTCCCAACTCCGAATCCTGAGCAGTAAAGACCTGATTGGCATCATCGTATCCGGTAATGAGCAGATAATGCCCGGCCCATTTATCATCTTCCGGCCAATATTGGCGGTCGGTGGTGAAGGTTTCTTCGATCATGACCGGAATGCCGGAAGCAATGATATTTTTCAGGGTATCCAGATCACCGCCTACGCGAAATTCGGCATTGAGCCAACCTGCGTAGTTGCGCACGTAATAGATTAACTCTTCCACATTCACATTGCGGTCGTCATCTTCCGGTTTGGCAATTTTAGCAACATCATATTGGGTACCGTCCCAGCCATAATAGCGCAGGTAGAGCGCCATCGTAGCCGGTCCACAGTTGTTCACATCCTGTTTATCACGCACCTCATCGTAAGCCGGCGGATCCAGCACCACCGAAGCCGGAATGGGAGTCGGCACCAGCGTGGCAGTGGGCGTGTAAATAGGCGTGGCGGTTGGCAGCGCAGTTGCTGTAGGTTCGGGTGTGTTAGTCGGCGGTGCAGCATTGGTGGTCTCGACCTGCGGTTCGGCTGCCACTTGCACAGCCGGTGTAGGCAGATCTTTAACCGGGTTCAGCACCATGCGGATATAGGTTGAAGCGATATCCAGCCGCCAGCTTGCACGCCGGTGAATATAAGGGATTTGGTAAAGCAGCAGGCCGGTCAGCGCCAGAACAACCATCGAAATAAACAGAACCCTCGGCCAGCGCTTTTTTTTGCGCTGGTAAGGAAGATATTCGGGATATGGCATTGCGCTATTGTATCAGAAACGCCCCCAGCTGTCTAAATGCGATTGTTTTTGTCCGAATTGCTGATATAATCGCGGGCGTGAAATATCATATTTGGACTGAAGGCTGCCAAATGAACAACGCCGATTCCCTGCGCGTTTCAGCCGCTTTGGAAGACTTAGGCTACCATGACTGCCGGCAGGTGGAAGACGCGGATGTGATCGTGTTGAATACCTGCATGGTGCGCCAGAGTGCCGAGGATAAAGCCATAGGCCGCCTGACTTCCCTGAAAGGCTTGAAGCAGCGCAAACCGGAGCTGATCATCAATCTGATGGGCTGCATGGTGGGTGTGCGCGGCTACGAGGCGCTGCAGCAGCGTTTTCCTTATGTGGATGTCTTTTCCCAGCCTTCTGACCCCTTTCCTTTAATTGAGAAGCTGACTGGCTCGGCCCGCACGGTTGAGAACGACCGCCGCCGCTATATTGAAAACATCCTGGACGATGAATACGCCTACACCCTGCCCCAGTCCATTCGAGGACAGCAGGTCTCCGCTTTTCTGCCAATCGTGTTTGGCTGCTCGCATGCCTGCAGCTATTGCATTATCCCGTTGAAGCGCGGGCGCGAGATCAGCAGACCGCCGGAAGAAATTCTGGCAGACGCACGCTCACTGGTACATAAGGGTGTGAAAGAAATCACCCTGTTAGGCCAGATCGTTGACCGCTATGGATTGGACCAACCTGACTACCCTTCCCTGGCACAATTACTGCGCAGCCTGCACGAAGTGGAGGGGCTTGAACGCATCCGCTTCCTGACCTCGCACCCCAATTATATGGGCGACGCACTGTTGGACGCTGTGGCGGAGCTGCCCAAGGTAATGCCGCACTTCGAACTACCTATCCAGGCCGGCGACGATCAGGTGCTGGCAGCCATGCGCCGCGGGTACACCGCCGCGCAATACCTGGAAGTGGTGGACAAAATCCACCAGCGCTTTGAGCAGGTTTCCATTGCCATCGACCTGATCGTGGGATTTCCAGGTGAAAGCACCGAGCAGTTTGAGCGTTCGGTTGACATCCTGAATAACATGCGGCCAGACATGACCCACGTGGCGCGCTATTCGCCGCGCGAGGGCACCCTTTCCACACGCAGTATGCCGGATAATGTAGCGGATGAAGAGAAATGGCGCCGCTTCCGCGTCATTGAAGAATTGCAGAAACAGATCACCACAGCGATCAATCAAACCTACCTGGGCAAGCAGACCCCCGTGTTGTTCGAAAGCAAGGCCAAAGGCCGCTGGCGCGGGCGCACCCCCACCAACAAACTGGTCTTCGTGGAATCGGATGAGAACCTGCTGGGACAGACCCGCGATGTAACCATCAAATGGACCGGACCCTGGTCGATGATCGGCTCGGTGTAAAATAGCACATTAGCCTTTAAACACGCCTATGACGAAAACCTTGAAAACAATTTTGATCCTGGCCGGAATTGGCCTGGTGCTCCTCTTTGGCTATACCATCGCCCGCAATCTTTTCCGCCCGGCGCGTTACCTCAAATTCGCAGAATGGATGCGCGACCCGCAGGCGCACACGGAATGGGCCATCAAATCGGGCGAACGCTGCGGCGAAGCACCCTTTGCCATGCCAAGCGACGGTCTGGTCGGTTTCATCTGGGGCGATTCCTTCCGCATCGGCCACTCCCACCAGGGTATTGATATCTTCGGCGGCACTGAACCGGGCCTAACACCCGTTTACGCAGCTTACGATGGCTACCTGTCACGCCTGGAGAGTTGGAAATCCAGCCTGATCATCCGCATTCCAGATGACCCGCTGCAGCCGGGCCGCCAGATTTGGACCTATTACACCCACATGGCCGATCAGAACGGCAACTCTTTCATTTCCAGCGAATTTCCCACCGGCACCAGCGAAGTCTTCGTCAAAGCCGGCACCCTGCTGGGTTACCAGGGCAACTATTCCGGCACCCCAAATCACCCGGTGGGTGTTCACTTGCATTTCTCTGTGGTCAAAGACGATGGCAGCGGTAGTTTTTTGAACGAGCTGGATAAAACGAACACGCTGGACCCTTCCCCTTATTTTGGATTACCGCTCAACAGCCAGACCAATTCCGATATTGTGCCAGTTTGCTCTTCAACCGAACAACCTTAAGCATTTATAATTTCCTTACTGCTTTACAAAAAACTATGATCAGCTATCGCGACATCACACTTGGATTGGAAAGATTGGGCCTGGACCGCAGCACACCCGTGCTGGCGCATGTGGCCCCCTCACGCCTGGGAGAAATCCGGGGCGGTATGGAAACGCTGCTGGGTGCTATTCTGGCCACCATCGACAATGTGATGATGCCAGTTTTTACCACCAGTACCATGATCATCCCGGAGAAAGGCCCGGCAGAGAATAACCTGGATTACGGCAGCGGGCGCGACACCAACCTGAACGCGGCCATCTTCTCCCCGCATCTGCCCTGCGACCTGCCGGAAGCGCAAGCGTGCGAAGCGCTGCGTGCTTACCCGGGCACTTACCGCTCCAGCCATCCGATTCTGTCATTTTGCGGGTTGGGTCTGGATGTAGCCTTGATCGACCAAACTCCGCAGGATCCCTACGCGCCCATCCGCAAGTTGATGGAACTGCACGGCTGGGTAGCCCTCATTGGCGCGCAGCCCGCAGAGAATTTCAGCCTGCACTACGCTGAATTTCTGGCCAGCCGCAAGCAATTCGTGCGTTGGGCACTGAGCGAAGATGGCATTGTCGAATGCGCGCATTTTCCCGGTTGTTCTGACGGCTTTCATAAGATCAATTACTATTTACAGGATGAATTGCGCGTGACCACCGTGGGGGACGCGGCCTGGTATGCCGTGCCGTTAGATATCCTGGTCAACTCTGCTGTTGCCCTGATCAAGGATGATCCATTCTCATTGTTATGCAACAGTCTGTCCTGCCCGCGCTGCAATCTGGTGCGGCGGTCTATTAAATCCCAAATTTCAAAGAATTGGCTGCCGGAATAAGGCAGCAGTTGTTTATGTTATACTCTCCAGCAATTCAAAAAATAGATTCCAGCAAGTAATCAGGAAAGGGTTTGCATGAAAGAAATTGTTTCAGGTGTGTTTATTGAGACCGAGTACGATGGCGTCACACTTGGAGCCGTTCAAACACCCAACGGGGTAATCATGATTGATGCCCCCATCAGCATGAAGGATGCACAAATTTGGCGGTCCAGCTGTTCACGCAACAGCGGAGCAGAACGCCTGCTGGTGCTGCTGGATGAACATTTTGACCGCTGTCTGGGCGCGCGAGCCATGCGCTGTTCCATCATCGCGCATGAAAAAACCGCGCAGGCCATTACCGGGCGCAATTCGGCCGGTAAACCACAGACCTCCCGCACCGGTTCAATTTGGGAGTCTATCAGCGAAGTCAACAGCATACACTGGGCCCACCCGGAAATCACCTTCACCAACGAAATGAGTATTAACTGGGACGACAAACCTTTGCTGCTGGAGTATCATCCCGGCCCGGCGCGCGGTTCCATTTGGGTCGTCCTGCCGGAGCGCAAAGTAATCTTCCTTGGCGACACCGTGCCAGTCAACCAGCCGCCCTTCCTGGCTGCTGCCGACCTGGACCTATGGATGGAAAGCCTGGAATTGCTCAAATCCAATGAGTATAAAGACTATATCTTGATCAGCAGCCGCGGCAGCACAGTCACCAAAGATGACGCGCGCGAACTGCAAAAGTTTCTCAAAAAAGTGCAGCGGCTGGCAGAAAAGACCACCAACAGCAAGAGCGACCTGGTACAAATCGAAGAAACCGGCGCATCACTGGCCGATGAATTCAAAGCCAGGAATAAAGTGGAAATGGAAATCTTCCGCACGCGCCTGGCTTACGGATTTAGCCAATACTGCCTCAACTTTCTCTCTAAAAAGGTGTCCTGAGCCATGCAGCCGCGCAATCATGTTCCTCTGGTTGAAGTCACGCGCGGTAGTATTGTGGAATCTGTCCATTACGGCAGCCTGGCGATTGCCCAACCCGACGGGAATGTCATTTTCTCTTTGGGCGATATGTCCAGTCCTTTTTACCTGCGCTCTTCTGCCAAACCCTTTCAGACCCTGGCTTTTTTAGAAACCGGCGGCGTGCAGGAATACGACCTGACACTGCAGGAAATCGCCATTATTTGCGCTTCGCATTCCGGGACAGATGAACATGTGCAAGTATTGGATGCCCTGCAAGCCAAGATTGGCATTCAGGAAAGTATGCTGCAGTGCGGCATTCACACACCCTACGACCCTGAAACCGCCCGCGAAAAAATGATGAAGGGCGAAGCCTTTCACCCCAACCAACACGACTGCTCCGGTAAGCACAGCGGCATGCTGGCTTTCGCTAAAATGATCGGCGCGCCCATGGATAACTACCTGGATCCGCAGCATCCTGTCCAGCAAGCCATGCTGCGCACCTTTGCCGAGATGTGCGGCGTGGATATAGACACAATAAAACTTGGCACGGACGGCTGTTCTGCTCCGGTGTTCGCCGTACCGCTGCCCAACAGCGCCGCTGCCTACGCGCGCCTCAGCCAACCGGACGCACTGGGTGAACCCCGCGCGACGGCTTGTGACAAGATCACTACTGCCATGATGGCCCACCCGTTCATGGTGGGCGGCCCGGAGCGTTTTGACACGGACATGATGTCCGCAGCCGGCGGCAGCCTGGTGACCAAGATCGGCGCGGAAGGTTTTCACGGTATCGGCGTGATGCCAGGCCATTCCGGCTTGTTTCCCAGCGGTTTGGGCATCAGCATCAAGATCGCTGACGGCGACCTTTCTCTGCGGGCCGGCTGCGTGGTGGCCCTGCAGGTTCTCAAACAACTCAAAGTCCTGTGCAGTGAGGAAATCCGCGACCTGGCGGATTATGACCGCCGGCCAGTGTACAACTGGCGTGGAATGGAAATTGGCGAAATTCGCCCCTCTCTCGAACTGCTGCAGGCATTGGAAAATCTGCCCGCATGAAAACCGTTCCACAACCTGATAAGAATTTAATCAAAAAAGCCCAAACTGTTTACCGCCTGCTGGTTAATTTCTACGGTATTCCTGAGTGGCGCCAGCCGCTGCCGGCCGTGGATGAATTGATTTCAACCATCCTTTCGCAGAATACCAACGATGTCAACCGCGATGTGGCTTTCAACCGCCTGAAAGAGCGCTTTCCCACCTGGGAAGCCGTGCGGGACGCCCCGCAAGAGGAAGTGCAGGAAGCCATCCGACCGGCCGGACTGGCCAACCAGAAAGGTCCGCGCATGCAGGCCATTCTGCTCCAAATTTCGGAAGAACGCGGCGATTTGGACCTGAATTTCCTCAAAGAAGAAACGCGTGAAGATGCCCACGCCTGGCTGAGCCGTTTCAACGGTGTGGGGCCAAAAACCGCCGCCATCGTGCTGCAGTTCTCGCTGGGCATTCCGGCGCTGCCGGTGGATACACATGTCTATCGTGTCAGCGGACGGTTGGGTCTGCGCCCGCAGAAAATGAGCGTGGAAAAAGCGCATACCTGGCTGGAGCAACTTTTCACCCCGGATCAATACGGACCCGGCCACCTGAACATCATCCGCCTGGGTCGCGAGATCTGCCACGCACGCAAACCCGAATGCGAACGCTGCCCGCTATGCACGGTATGCGATTATTATCAAAACCTCGAACAAGCCGATTAACCCCTATTTTTCCGCCCCTTAATTATTAATTTTCCCTCCATCTCAAGTCCACTCGAAACTCCAGCAAAAGGCTGACCCGAATTCCACCGTGCGCCGGATGGCAAAACTCCCTTGCAACCATATCATTGGCATTGTTGATCGTTCAAAAAACATCTTCTCTCCTTTACAAATTTATATGTTTTTGAACCAAAAGATTTCCCGGGGCCTACTCCTCCTCCCCGGGAAATTCTCTATCAACAAAAGAAAATAGACACAGAGGCGCAAAATGGAATCAAAAAAAATTATCTCAAATAAAAACATCCTGTTGCTGGCCGTGGACGCCTTGTTATTGGGCGGCTTTTGGTTAGTCAACCAAGTCAAACTGACCGGTATCGCTTTCCACGAATGGTTCGGCTTGGCCCTGGGCTTGATCCTGATCCTGCATTTGGTGATGCATTGGCGCTGGTTGCTGAACATGGTTAAGAATTTTTTCAAAACCACCAACCTGGTGCAGCAGCTTAAACTGGTGCTCGACATTGTCGGCTTCGCAGCTTTCTTCACCATCATCATCAGCGGCATCCTCATGTCGAAAAGCGTGCTCCCCACATTTGGATTGAGCGGACTGCATTCGCATTCACTGAAGATAATCCATGTCACCGCCACGAACCTGACCATTTATATGATTGCGGGGCACTTACTGCTTAATGTAAAAACCATCTTCAAAATACTGAAAAGCCTGCTTCCCAAAAGCCGCAAGCCGGTCGTTCGCGAAGCACTGCAATCGGAATAGACCAAGATGACTGAAAAAGACATACTATCGTTGAAAGATGCCATGGACCGGCGCAGGTTCCTGAGATTTTCCGGGATCTGCGCTCTGGCTGTTTTGTTTGGCAGCGCCTGCACCCGCCTGGATTCGGGTGGAGCTGCGGCCGCCATCAGCAGCTGCCCGTACGCGCTGACCAACGACCCTTACCCAGGCCAGTGCAGCAACTATATCGACAGCAACGCTTCAGGGTACTGCGATTACTCTGAAAACATTTCCGCTCAAATCAACCAGGGAAATGAACCGCAGACCTCCGCCGCACAGGAACCAACTGCTGAAACTACCCAAACCGCAGCTCCCATTGCCCAAACAGAAAATTCTACCCAATCCAATCCGCTCGTGGTCCTGTGTAATCGCGGATGCAGCTACCCTGGTCATTGCCGCCGTTTCCGCGACCAGGACGGCAGCGGCATTTGCGATCTGTCGGAAGGGGTCAACCCGGCTGATTTATAATCCGGGCGTATGATTATTAAATTCTTAACAATAAATTAAATCCGCCTTAAGGCGGATTTTTATTCCTCCCGGTGCTGGATGGCAAAAAGAGGCCTTCGTTTTATAAATATAGTCAGGTGACCATTATGAAAACACAAAAATTACTTTCAACTCAAGACGAAATGCAAACAACGGTTCAGGCAGTTGATTTATTCTATATGAGCCGCGTCCTGTCCAACTTCAAATCCATCGGTCTGAAGGAATTGGAAGACCATAGGTTACAGGACCGTGTGGACACTAAGTTTCTATTCGATGCAGACAGCCTGCCGCAGATCCTCTCAGAAGTGCAGCAAGATTATGCAATTCTGGAAATCAAAGAGACCACGCTGCAGCCTTATCTAACACTGTATTTCGATACACTGAATTTCGACAATTATTATGACCACCACAACGGAAAGCGCCCGCGCTTCAAGATCCGCATGCGCAAGTATATAAACAGCAGTTGTAGTTTTCTGGAAATCAAAGAGAAAGACAACAAAGACCGCACCATCAAGACCCGCATGGAAATTCGCGATATTTCCAACCGGCTGACCCCGGACCAGTATCAATTCATCAGCCAATCATACCGGTTGGGATTGGTGCCGCTCAAACCAGTCATCTGGAACCGCTATAACCGCATGACCCTGGTCAACAAGCATTCCCTGGAACGCGTGACCATCGACTTGAATTTCAGTGCTTATAACCAGAACGGTTTCATTTCCTGGAATCCGTTCGCCATCGCGGAGATCAAACAAAGCAGCCGCTCGCTGCACACTGAGTTCTACCGGGCCATGAAGGACCGCAGCATCAAGCCGGTCAATTTCAGCAAGTACTGCATCAGCATGGCGTTATTGACGCCGCAGTTGAAAGCAAATAAATTCAAGCCCAATATAGAAATTATCAAGACTTCCCTGCAAAGGAATTTAAATTATGCCTTCTGAACTTTTATTACTTATGAATATTTTCATCAACTTCATCACGGCCCTTCTGATTGTGCGCTTTATCTACTACAACCAGAAACAATCGAAGAAGTATGTCTTCACCTTCCTGGCGCTCAATTCAACGTTGTTCTTGATCTTCAACTTCCTGGGGAACATCGAATTGAGCTTCGGGGTCGGGTTCGGGCTGTTCGCGATCTTCTCCGTGCTGCGCTTCCGCACCGATACCATCCCCTCGCGCGAAATGAGCTATCTGTTCGTGCTGCTGGCTCTGCCCATGATCAATTTCGCGTTGCTCGATTCAGAACAATATATAGCCTTGGTAATTTCCTACGCCTTTGTTTTCACGCTTTTGATGATCCTCGAAAAAGGCTGGGGCTTCAAATATCATGAGACCAAAACGGTGCTATATGAGAAGATTGAACTGATCAAGCCGGAAAATCGCAACCTGCTGATCCGCGACCTGGAAGAACGCACCGGCCTGGTCATCTCGGATGTGGAAGTCAACAAGATCAACTTTTTGCAGGACACGGCCGAACTTAAGATTTCTTACGAGGGAAGCAACGGCGATAACGACATTATTGACGGCGATTAATAGTCAATAAATGATTCACGGAAAGGGTTTTATGAAGAAGAGCATACTGGTATTCATTTCGCTGCTGCTAATCCCGGCCATGGTCATTGGCTGTTCTGGCACATCCGGACAATCTGCCAGTCTGGCCGCTGAGGAGCAGTCAGCTTCTTACTCGCATTCCAATGATACGGCGCCAGATTACGCTGTTGTGCTGCCGGACGACCAGGTCAACCAGATCAATATCACCATCTCCCCGGATAACTGGGAAGCTGTAGTGGACGACATGACTGACCAATACGGCGAATTCGGCAGCAGCAGCCGTTCCGACGGCGTTAATGGCGGCCAACCTGGGAACGGCCAGGGCGGCGGTCGGCCTGAAGGCGGTAATCCCCCTCAGATGAATAGCGCTGATAACACACAGGCTGAAACCCAAACCATCCGTGCTACCGGCACAACCAGCACCGCAGAAGAACCTACCGTTACTGCCGAACCCTCCGGTGAGGGTGATGATGCCGCACAACCGCCGCAGCGCGGCGGGGATTTCAACCCGCAAGACAGCGCTAATGGCGATCGCCCTGAACAGAACGGCAACAACTTAGGCGGCCGCGGCAATGGCGGCGGGGGCATGATGGATGGGAATGATGACGAGAATCCCATTTGGGTGGACGCCACTATCAGTTTCAATGGCGAGACCTGGGATCACGTCGGATTCCGCCTGAAAGGCAATTCCTCCCTGAGAAGTTCATGGGGTTCCGGCAACAACAAACTGCCCTTCAAGCTGGACTTCGACCAATTCGAGGACAATTACCCATCCACTGAAAATCAGCGTTTTTACGGCTTCAAACAGCTGTCTTTTTCCAGCAACTTTGCTGACTCATCTTATTTACGGGAAACCGTGGCAGCCGATCTGTTCCGCGCAGCCGGCGTTCCCTCTGCGCAAACTGCTTTCTATGCGGTGTACGTTGACAACGGCGACGGCCCGGTCTATTACGGCCTTTACACCGCCGTCGAGGTAGTGGACGACACCCTCATCCAAACTCAGTTTGATGATGACAGCGGCAATGTTTATAAACCCTCCGGAAGCGCAGCAACTTTCGCTGCCGGCAGTTACAACGAAGCAGGCTATGACAAGGAAACCAACAAGAAAGCGGACGATTACAGCGATGTGGAAGCTTTGTTGGAAACCCTGAATTCCGACCTGCGCCAGACCGACCCGCAAAGCTGGCGCGCAGAACTGGAATCCGTCTTTGATGTGGATACCTTCTTGCAGTGGCTGGCCGCCAATACGGTTATGCAAAACTGGGATACCTACGGCAGCATGTCGCACAATTACTATCTGTACCACGACCCAACCAGCGATCAGCTGGTCTGGATTCCCTGGGATAACAACCAGTCTTTGAGCACAGGTGGCGGCGGGGGACGCGGCAACAACGATAATGCCGGCCAGGGCGTCCCCGGCGGCGGTTTCCGTCCGCAGGACAACGATAACACCGACCAGGTCCAGGCGACACCTGAAACCGATGCGCAGGCCAATCCGGGCAATATACCCAACAATAACCTGGGCGGCGCACGCGGGGGCATGGGCTCCGGTTCCACTTCCATCGGGAACGAGGACATCGGCGACAATTGGCCGCTGATCTCCTACCTGCTGGCCGACGAAGTTTACCAACAGCAATACTCTGCAGATGTAGAGCAATTTCTCACGGATGCTTTTGACCCGGATGCCCTGGAAAGCGAACTGACCACGCTGCACGAGCTTATCGCGCCTTACGTGGAAGCCGAGCAGGATGGTTACACTACCCTGTCGAACAAGGATGCTTTCGATACTAGCATGGACAGCCTGATGGAGCATATCCGCAGCCGCTACCAGGCTGTGCAGGATTACCTGGAAGAGAACAGTTGACCTCAGCTCTTTCTTCCAACTTAGGCCGCACAACTCTTATGCGGCCTTTTGCTTTTTATAGCGGCCCCTCTCCAACCCAATCGTAGGGCGCGTTTCAACCTGTACTCAGTAGATTTGAATATACGCGCCATTTGCCTAAGTTTTCCTGTACACAAAAAAGGTATGCATACCGAGATCCTTCCTCCATTGAGGATGCTTCGCGATCGCTTCGCTTAGGATGACAATAAAAAATGTGTAAACCATGTCTCCGAATTTCTGTAAACTATGTCTCCGGTCTATACAGAAAAAGAGGGGAAAGTACGAGGAGAATATCATCCAGTCACACACCCCCCGGAGGGGGCAGGTGAATGTATGACCCACGGACGAGGAGAAAATATCAATCTGCGTCCATCTGTGTTTATCTGTGGTTAATTTTATAGTCCGGCCAAGACCCTATCCCCGTTGGGAATCCTACGCAAATTTCGCTGCGCGGCTCAGGACAACAATTTCCGGCTCCACCCCAGCCTCGCCCATTTCAACTCCGCTGAAATTGGGAGGGAGAAAAAAGGTCGGGAGGGTGAGGCAAAAAAATTCCTCCCATTTTACAGGGAGGATATAGAAGAGAGAATGAATTTCACTCTAAAATTCGCTTTTTACTCTTCGCCGGGATCCTTCTTCATAATGCCCTCCTTCCAGGCAAACACAGCCACCTGGGTGCGGTCGGCAAAATGCAGCTTGCTGAGGATGTTGCTGACGTGGCTCTTGACGGTCTTCTCGCTGATGAACAGCTGTCCGGCAATTTGCGCATTGGGAAGGCCCTCGGCGATCAACTCCAGCACCTCCTGCTCGCGGTTGGTCAGCTGCATATAAGCCTGCATGGACTCGTTGGCGTCATCGCGGTATTCGTGCATCAGACGCGAGGCAACTTTGGAATCCAGCACAGCCTCGCCGCGCGCGGCGGATTTGATGGCGTCAGCCAATTCTTCCGGATCGATGCTTTTGAGCACGTAAGAAAGCGCGCCGGCTTTGATAGCCGGGAAGATGTTGGAATCCTCGTGAAAGGAGGTCAGTATGACAATTTTGGAGCGCGGGCTGACCTGTCGCACGCGCCAGGTGGCTTCCACGCCATCCATACCGGGCATGATCAGGTCCATCAACACCACATCCGGAGCCAGCTGCTCGGCCAATTGCACCGCATCGCTGCCGGATTCTGCCTGGGCAACCACCTCAATTTCAGGTACGGTTTCCAGATAGGCGCAAATCCCATCACGCACGATCTTATGGTCATCCACGATCATGAGGGAAATGGCATTATTATTCTTCTTCATCATGTGCTCCTCCCGAATTGACTTTCTGATAAGGAAATTGTAGCGTAATAGTGGTGCCGCCGCTGCCAGAATCCACATCCAGCTTACCCTGATTCTCCGCCACTCGTTCAGCAATGGAGCGCAGCCCAAGACCTTTCTTTACATTGTCTATATCAAAACCGGTGCCATTGTCGCTGATCTGCAGGCGGATGAACTTAGGAAGGTAATCCAGCATGACACTGGTTGCGGTAGCTTTGCTGTGGCGCGAGATATTGGAAAGCGCTTCCTGCGTGATGCGGAAAATAGTTTGCTCAATCTCTGTAGGGATTTCCACTTTGCGGCCGTGTGTGCGGTACACTACGGAAATACCGCTGTTCTTTTCCCACACGTTAACATATTCCCTCATAGCAATTTCCAGGTCCTGATTTTCCAACTGGGCCGGCAGCAGGGTATAAATCAGCGTGCTCAGTTCATTGCGCGCTTGTTTGGCCAGTTCGGCCGTAATCTCCAGCTGTTCGCTGGCTTTCTCCGGATTGGTTTTTATCAGTGATTTGATCGCGCCCAGATTCATGGAAATGGAAAATATTTCCTGTTTCACGCTGTCGTGCAGGTCGCGCGCAAAGCGGTTGCGTTCTTCCAGCACAGCCAGCATCTTCTTGCTTTCGATCAATTCTTCAAATTGAACCACCATTTCATTCAGGGCAATGGAAAGCTGGCTGATCTCATCCCCATCCCTGACATTTTCAATCTTGGAAAAATCGCCCTTACCCCAGCGGGTAGTGTATTCAATCAATTTTTGGATGCGGGTGGTAAAGCTGCTGGCCAGCAAACTGCCAAAGATGAACCCCACCACCACGGAAGTCAGCAGGAAAATGGGCAGGTCCGGCAGAAATCCGGCCAGGGCTGCGTCCACTTCCTCAGCCACTGTAGGAGCCACAATACGCATGAATACCACAGCTTTCAGTTCGCCGTTCTGCAGCACCGGAAACGCAAATGAAGCATACTGCGTGTTGCTGTTGGAATAGATCACTGAGGTTTGTGAACCGGTAAGGATTTCGTCAACTACCACAATCTCATCTTCGTCGAGATATGTTAACAAGTCTGCACCCAAAGGGAATTCCGTTTCCTCGTCCGCACCCAATATGATACCTGCCGGATTGGCCACCACCAGGCGGGTTTTTTCGCGGCTGAACGCTACCGGTTTGGACTCAAACAAAGAATTTTTTTGGTTGACCTGCTGCGGCAAGTCGGTTTGTGTGAGTGCGGGTTGGTTCTCAGGCGGCAGCTGGTCATTCGGGCGGGTCTGGCGGGTGTTCGATTCCAGGAAAAGCTTGTTGTTCTCAATCCATAAGCTGATGGCTTCCTCATCATATGGCTCAACCAGGGCTGTATCCAGCATACGGCTGGCATTGCCCAAAGAGCGCGCGGTGTTATTGATGAAAAAAGGATTTGAAAATGAGTTTCGATTATTGGAAACCAGTACCAGTAACTCAACCAAAAAGAGCATTAACAAGGTCGCGCCCATGTAAGTGAAGGTCAGTCTCCACTGAATTTTTCGTAATTGTTTAAATAATTTTTTCATGCAGCCGGCCCTTTAATAGAATCAAAGGAGAATTACGCCTCAGGGTTCATCTCCTCAATTACTATACAATGGTTATGCACTGACCACAATGCGACCAGAGTATGAAATAATATCCTTCTCGAAAGGGAGTTTTAAGGCTGTATTTATCTCAGGGAAATCCAGATGCTTTTAATCATCCAGGTTAAAGTACAGGCCCCAATAACCCGAACCTTTGCTGCGCCCGGCCACCAATTGATTATATTTTTCAGAATCAACCGTTTCCCAATAAGTGGTGTAATTAGGCACTAGTTCAATCCAGGTCTGGCCTGGTTTGAGCGGGAACGGATTGCCGTCCGCATCCATGAAGCGAATGGGGCGCAGTTTGCCGGTGGTCTTCTCGTATTCTTCGCTTTTGGTGGTCCAGAAGATCTCATAAATCTGGCCATCACGGAATAACAGCGCTTTGCCGCGTTTGACGTACAGCAGGTCAATATCGATCAGGTATTTGTTCATTACTTCATGGTCGGCAAACAACACAATCACGTTCTCGTAGGTGAGCGGATTGCCATTGAGGCGGTCCGTTTGTTCGATAAAAGTCTGCCCGTCGGCGTTATCCTGCCAGCGGTGATAAGAACCGTCAGCCTGGTTGTAGCGCCAAAAAACTTGGTTCTTGTATGCATAGAAAATCCACAGGGAAGGCGCGTTCTTGCCGTCCGGAGGTATCTGGCTGTCAAAGGTCATACCGCTTAAGGAAGCCGTCCCCAAATCACTTTCATTAGCTTTGGCAATTTCTTCTAACTTTTCCACAGGGATGAGCGCACTATTTGGGTCAGTGTTATCGTCGCCAAAGACATTGACGTAATCGGTCAACTGATCTGCCACCTTGGAATAGGCCGAAGCCATCACGATGAAGCCGTTGAAGAGCTTGCGGATGTGTTCATAAGGCAGGCGCCCGGAGCGCACCGGCCCGATAGTGGCCGGCTGCTGCATACCGGCTGTCAGCTCTGTTTGGACATCCCCGGTTTCTGACACCGGCGCGGATTGCGGGTAATCGCCATAGAAAAGGGCCAGATAGCGTGTCATCCCGTCGCCAATGTATAACTCGAACACGATGGGGGAGAAGCTCAAACCGGCCTGCGGGCGGGCAGTGGGCGGGAAATTGGTGACCGACACCAACGCCGGCGGCAGCAGCAGGTTTTCAGGATGCTGTACAGGCAGACCGGTCAAGGGATTAATCGCTGAACCGGAAGGTGTAATCGGGGTAGGTGTCACCTGGGGGTTTGGTTGGGAAACATCACCTAAAACGGCATCCCCTGGTAAAACTGCGCCCTGAATAGGGCTGAAAAAGGCCAGTAGCATCCCAGCCGTTAAAACAGTACTGAAAATTTTTGTATTCATCATCTTCCTAAAACAGCCCATATGGAGCTGATTTTTACGTTTAAAACAAAATAGACCTTCAGCAGCCTGGCGATCCTGGACAGTGCGTTAGACCCATAGCTTTGCGTCGCCGATTTTCACCGGGTTTGCTTTTTTCGATCCAGTGTACTTATTTACACTATAGCATATTCTTTACAAACAAAAATCCCATATTTTAGATAATTATTATCCAATTATAACCAAATAATCGATTCGCAAAACTCTTGACAAAAATAATTTACATGCTAAACTGTATGGTATAGTGGTATGACCAATATACCACTATCGCTTTTTCTTACTATAAAAATGGAGAGTGAAATGAAAAATAAACTTCTAGTCGTCCTGCTAATCAGCACCTTTGGGCTGGCTTCATGCGGATCCCTGCCCCAGGTCAGTCTGGGCAACGGGGGCGGGAACATCGAAGAGGATATGGAATTGCAGGAAATTAAAGCCGAACCAACCGAGGCGGTTTTACCTGAGAATGGCGCCTACTTCCGCGATGAGTTTGATGGCGACATCAATGATGATTGGGGTCTCAAGGTCGTTTCCGGTTTGGAAAGCCAGTTGATTTGGGACCAGATCAACGGCAAACTGCGCCTGCAAACCCTACCGCCCAACGACACCAACTTTATCTTCCTCAATAAGAAACATTCTTATGAGGATGTCATCGTAACCGCCGAAGTGGAAAATACCGGCCCATTGGATGCAACCATGTCCCTGATCTGCCGCGCCAGCGAAACCGGCTGGTACGAGTTCCGCATCAGTCCCAACGGTTATTACGAGCTACTGCGCTTCGACCAATACAAACGCGATGACGGCCAAAACGCCTACACCAACTTCGTCGAGAAGCGCGTGGGCAGCACCAAGATCGTCAGCGGTCTTAATAAGAACCAGTTCTCCCTGTCCTGCGTGGGCGACACCATTTCCGCTTTCGTCAACGGCGAGCAGCTCTATTGGGAAAAACGCCCGCTGGCTATCGAAGACAACACCTTCAGCGACGGCAGCGTGGGTTTCGGCATGGCCGGTTACGGCAAGGAATACGACTTGACCTTCAACTGGATCGAAGTCAGCAAACCCTAAACAAACGATTTTCTCAATTCTTTTCCAAAAAAGGAAGGCCGACCTCACCTTCCTTTTTTGGTTTAAATTGCCGGGTGCTTTTCCGCGCCGGGACTTTCCGTTATAATCAAACATATGTTCGAGATTTATCGGGGTATTTCCCATGCCGCTTAATTACCTTGACCTGCAGCCCAAGATCCGCGCGTACGCGCAGCGCGCCGCCGCGGTTTTTTCCAAACAGGAAACGCAGCTGGCTGAACTGCTGGATTGGCTGCACGAGTGCGCCGCCGCGCCGCAGTCCGAGGTGAGTGAACGCTGCCGGCAGCACAACACCACGCGCTGCGCCCTGCCGGCCGGCGAAGCAGTCAACAGCGCCCACCCCGCGCCCTCACAAGCCGGCGCGTGCATCCTGCTGGCGGCGGACGGCTCGCAGATCATCCCCAGCACGCACGACGCCGTGCCGCTGGCGTTGGTCAACACCAGCCTGATCAGCATGAACACCGCAGGCAGCCAGCCGCCGGGGGTGCGCGTGGTCAGCGAAATCCTCGAAATGGAACCGGACGGGGTCGAGATCGAACTGCTGAGTGAAGACTTGATCAACCTGCGCCGGGACGTGGCCGAGATTCAAATCATCCAAGCCTATCAGCCGGAGGACGGACTGCCTGTGATCGCGCTGCGCGACGGACCGTTGGAATTATTCCACCAGCCCCAGGAAAGCCGGGCTTTTAAAAACGCCTTCGATGAATATATTCACTTGCTCAAACAACTCGCCGCCAGGGATTTCAGCCTGGCCGGTTACATCGACCGCTCACAATCCACCACCCTCACGCAAATGCTGACCATCTTCAAGACCGGTCAGCCCGTGCCCAGGGAGCGCGCCGCGCTGGCGGACAAGGCCCTGATGGCCCTGCTGCTGGCGCCCGGGCAGCGCTCGGCCATTTTCGCGCTGCAATCCAGCTCCAGCCAGCACTATCGCGACGAACTGGCGGTGCACTTCTTCTATCTCAACGTCAGCGCCGGCGGCAAACCTTACATTGTGCGCGTGGAAATTCCCGCCTGGGTAGCACGAGACACAGACAAAGTCAACCGCTTGCATGCCGCCCTGCTGGAGCAATGCCGCATGCTGGGCAAGCGGCCGTACCCTTATCTGCTGCACCGCTCCCACGAAGAAGCGGTGGTCCATTTTGATGAAAAAGAGCAACTCCAACTCAGCCTGCAAGCCGAACTGCTTAAGCAAGGGGTGGATATTTTCCAAATTTCCAATAAACTGGCGGCTAAAGAGCTGCCCAAACGAACCAGGATGTGAACATGGCCAATAATCCCCAAATGGATGTACAAGTCGGACGGCTGCTGCGCGCCAACACGCGCGCCTGCGTGGCCGGCTGCCAACCCGCCCAGCGCTTCCCGGCCTTCGGCGCGCTGGTCAGCATCGACCTGGACGAGAACACCAGCGCCTACGGCCTGGTCGCCGATATTCATATCGACGACGACGGGCTGGTACGCCAACTGGTGACCACCCCAAACATCAGCGAAGCAGTCATCCAGGATAACCGCGTCAACCGCAATGTGCCGGTGGAATTAAGCATCTTGTTCGTTGGCCACCGCAGCGCCGGGGTCATTTCACACCGGCTGCCGCCGCGCCCGCCGCTCTCACTGGACCGCGTGCGCGCCTGCGGCGAAGGGGATATTTGCGCATTCAGCGGCGCGGGCCGGCTGGGCTACCTGCGCTTCATCCTGGACGCCCAGGATTTTCCGGCCGCCGACCTGCTGGCCGCGCATCTGCTGCAAGCCGGGCGCGCCCAACGCGACCACGGAGACAGCCAGTGGTTCGCACAGGCAGTGGATAAAGTCATCACCCAGCTGCGCAGCGATTACGACCGCCTGATGCCCATTTTAGAAGCGCTGGCGGACGTGCAGCAAGAACTTGGCAGCTAAATATGGAAAAGAAAAGCATGATTGAATTAATGGAACAAAACCAGGCCATCGGCATTGTCACCAGCGGCGGATTAAAAGAGAATTTGCAGGTGCGCCTGAACGGCTCGCCCCAGCAGGTGCAGGAAGGCAGCTTCATCGTAATCGACAGTCAGGACTGGAAATTCTACGGTATCGCCACCGACCTGCAGCTGCAGAGCATCGACCTGCGCTACGCGCTGGAACCCAGCCGCACGCGCCTGCCGGAAACGCTGGCAAACCTGTTGGACTGCCAGACCTTATATACCAATCTGGTGGTACTGCCGTCGTTGATGCTGGAACGCGGCCCGGAACCGGAATCACCCGATTACACCGCCTGGCGGAGCACCATCGACAGCGGCGGGAAAGAAGAACCGCGCCCCATGCCGGTCAAATCCATTCCCGCCCATCATGCTTCCGTTTTTCTGGCCGGGGCCGGAGATGTGGCCGAGATTTTCGGCAAACCAACAGAAGAAGGTAACTTTGTCATCGGGCACACGCGCGAACAGGACCATCCGGTGTGCGTCAACCTGGACAAACTCATCCAGCGCTCTTCGGGCATCTTCGGCGCCACCGGTTCGGGCAAGTCCTTCCTGACGCGCATGCTGCTGGCTGGATTGATCGACCACAACCGCGCTTCGGTGTTGGTCTATGACATGCACAACGAATACGGGCTGGACGACACCGCCTCGGACACGGGCGAGAACGTGCGCGGGCTGCGCAGCGGATTCGGCGCCAGCAAGGTGCAGGTGGTCGGCCTGGGCGGCAGCGCTACCATCCGCGGCAGCGCTCCGGATTTCAACCTGGTGCTGGGTTACAGCGACATCCTGCCCGAAGACGTGGAACTGCTGACGCGCGAGTTGAACCTGAAAGAGACCACCGCCACCGTGCTGGACGCGCTGGTGCAGTCGCTGGGCAAAGATAAATGGTTCAAGTCTTTCAAGGCTATGAAACGCGGCTCAGTCATCGAGAGTGAAGACGGCAAGAAAACCCCTGCGCCGGACAGCGTGGCCTTTTGGGCTAACCAGAACGGCGTCAATGTAATGGCAGCCGAAGGGCTGCACGACAAGCTGCGGCGGCTGTTCAACAAAGCCTATATCGTGGAAAGCCCGCCGGCCGACAGCATCCAGGCATTGGTGGAAGCACTCAAAAAAGGCAAACATATTGTGCTGTCCTTTGGGGATTACGAAAGCGACCTGGATTACCTGCTGGTTTCCAACCTGCTGACGCGCCGTATCCGCGCGGAGTGGGAGCAGATGACCAACCAGTTCCGCGGCAAGAACGGCAGCGAACCGCGTCAGTTGGTGATTGTGGTGGAGGAAGCGCATAAGCTGCTCAACCGTGAGATGGCCGCCCAAACCACCTTCAGCACCATCGCGCGCGAAATGCGTAAATACTACGTCACCCTGCTGGTGATCGACCAGCGCCCCTCGCAAATCTACGACGAGGTCATGTCGCAGTTGGGCACACGCGTGTGCGGCTGGCTGGGCGACGAGGACGATATCCACGCCGTGCTGTCCGGGTTGGCCGGACGGGAAGCGCTGCGCGGCATGCTCTCGCGCTTGCAGGCCAAAGAAGAGGTGTTGCTGTTAGGTTGGGGCGTGCCCATGCCCATCCTGGTACGCTCGCGGCGTTACGACGAACAATTCTGGCAAGATATCAAAACCAGCAAGAAAGCCGGTTTTGACCAGGCACAAGCTATTAAAAATTTATACGGAGATTAAAGCGGCATCAGCCAATTAACCAGCAGACTGATCAGGACGCCCAGTGCCACCCCGGAAAACACCTCCACGGGTGTATGGCCGAGCATTTCTTTTAACTCATCCTCGCCAAACTGGCCGCTTTCGAAGAAATTTTTCACGATGGCATTGATACGCTCGGCATGAATACCGGCCTGACGGCGCACCCCGGCCGCGTCGTAAATTACGATCATGGCAATCGCAGCCGCCAGAGCAAAGATAGCCGAATCAAAGCCTTCCTGCAGCCCAATGGTGAGCGTTACCGCAGTGATCAGGGATGAATGGGAACTAGGCAGGCCGCCGGCGCTGAACATAATGCCCCAATTCCAGCGCTTGTTGAATATATAATCCAGGGGAAATTTCAAAAACTGGCCAATCACCCAGGCCAGCACAGCAGAAATTACCACACGGTTTTGAATTAAATCACTCAGCATATTATCGTTATTCCTCTAAATCCTGGATTTCGTCATCCTGGTCCAACTGGCGTACTTTTAAATCGGCGTGCTCTAATAAGGTCTGACAGTGTTTCACTAAGGCGCGGCCGCGTTCAAACAAGCTCATGGTCTCGTCCAGTCCACGTGCTTCGCCCTCCAAAGTCTCCAGGATCTCTTCCAACTCCCCAAGCGCTTCTTCATAGCTCAATTGGTCCACTGCTTTATCTTTTTCAACCATCGGTAACCCAGTCGATCATCCTTCTTCGGTATTTACCTGCTGCACCTGTGCGTCCATACTGCCATCTGCCAGTTGTACAGCAATGTCTTGTCCTAATTTTACCTGCTTGGCGGAAGTAATTAACGCCCCAGCAGAATCTTTAACCAATGCATAACCGCGCCTTAACACATGTGTGGGATCCAACCCCGTTAACCGTTCATCGAAATGACTAAGGAGAGATTGGCGCGTCTTTAAATCATGATGGATATGCAGCTGCAGGCGCTGGCTTAGCGCATCCAGGTATTGGCGGTCCTGGCGCACCTGCCAAAGTGGCGATAGCTGTTCCAGACGGTGGGCTTTATCACTCAAGAGCAATACACTGCGGTTGAGCGATTCGCGCGCAGCCTGCTGTAAGCGCATGATCCAGCCATTCAACTCTGCTATCATATCGCTGATGTTCGGCACGGCCAGCACAGCCGCGCCGGTGGGCGTGGGGGCGCGTAAATCCGCCGCGAAATCTGTCAGGGTGAAATCGGTCTCGTGCCCAACCCCGCTAATGACGGGTGCCTGCGAGGCGGCTACCGCCCGCACCACGCGCTCATCATTGAAGGCCCACAAATCTTCCAGCGAGCCGCCGCCGCGCGCCACCAGAATAACATCCGGTTTTACGCTGCGGTTGAGCGCTTGCAGAGCCTGCACGATTTGCAGCGGAGCATCCTCTCCCTGCACCGTGGCAGGAGCCAGCACCACCTCAGCTAGCGGGTAACGCCCGCGCAGGGTATTGAGCATGTCCTGCAGGGCGGCGCCGGTGGGCGAGGTTACAATACCAATCAGGCGCGGGTAGCGCGGCAGGGGTCGTTTGCGCGCTTCATCGAACAATCCTTCGGCTTCCAATTCAGCTTTCAAGCGCAGGAATTCCTGATAGAGCAAGCCTTCGCCGGCCGCGCGCAGCCCATCCACATAGAGTTGGTACTGCCCGCCCTGCTCGTAAACAGAAATGTAGCCATGCGCCTCAATCGACATGCCGTCGCGCAGGGCACCTTTCAAGCGCCGGGCCTGCTCGCGCCAAATCACGCAGCGCAGCGAGGCATTGACATCCTTCAAAGTGAAATAAACGTGCCCGGACTTGGGCTGGGAAAGATTCGAAATCTCCCCCGTCACCCAGATATCCAACAGGTTCTCATTGCTTTCCAACACAGCGCGGATATAGGCGGTCAGATCTGAAACGCTGTAAATATTGACAGGTAAGCCGGACTCATGCGAAAACATAGGATTAGGATACTCTCACTAAAGATGAATGTCAATCAAGCAAAGGTTATGCGTTAGAATAAAGGCTGAAAGCGGAATTTAAGGAGTTTATATGAAATTCATCTGGTCGCCCTGGCGCATGAAATACATTCGAGACACAGAAACACCCAAAGGGTGCATTTTTTGCAATGCCTTAAAGATGGAAGACGGTCTGGAAAACCTGATCGTGAAACGGGGCAAGCTGGCTTTCGTAATCCTTAACCGTTATCCTTATACCAGCGGGCACGTCATGGTGGTTCCTTACCTGCACGTCGGCACGCTGGCGCAGTTGGATAAGGGCACCACCGGCGAAATGACCGAGCTGATCCAACAGGCCATCCTGACCATCACGGAAGTTTACGAGCCGGAAGGCTTCAACATCGGCGCCAACCTTGGGGCGGTTGCCGGGGCGGGCGTGGCGGATCATCTGCACATGCACATCGTACCGCGCTGGGCGGGCGACACCAACTTCATGACCTCCGTGGCGGACGCGCGCGTGATACCGGAAGACCTGGGCGAAACGCTGGAACGTCTGAAAACCGCCTGGCCGAAGTAGGAATCATGGTTGAAATTGAAATTCGCCCGGTCGGCGAACAAGACCGGGAATGGATCGAGAACCTCATGACGATCCGCTGGAACGACCCCAGTGTGGTGGTGCACGGCGAACGCTTTAATCCGGCCGAATTGCCGGGTTTCCTGGCCCTGCAGGGCAGTGAACCCTGCGGTCTGATTACTTACAGCATTCAGGGCAGCGCCTGTGAAATCGTTACGCTGGACACACTGCTACCCGGACACGGCATCGGCAGCCGATTGATTGATATCCTAAAAAACAAAGCAAAAAAGAGCGGCTGCGCGCGCTTGTGGCTGATGACCACCAACGATAACACCGACGCACTGGCTTTTTATCAAAAACGGGGTTTCCGCCTGGCTGCCCTGCACGCGGGCGCGGTGGAACTTTCCCGGCAATTAAAACCACAAATCCCTTTGGTCGCAGAAAACGGCATCCCCATCCGCGATGAAATTGAACTGGAAATGGCCTTATGAGCGCTGCCAAGAATCCCATCTTGAAATTGGCTTCCTGGAGTGCGCACGCGCTGCCTGTCCCTGTCAAGAAAGGTTTTTACAAAATCCCTTTCCTGGCATCCTTTTTACGGCGTTCACTCAACAAAGCCGCGCCGCAGGGCGTCAGCGAAGTGGAGATTGCCGGAGGCATATTGACCGGCATGCACATGGCGCTGGACCTGCAAAGTGAGAAAGACTACTGGCTGGGCACCTATGAGGTGGATTTGCAGGCAGCCGCCCGCAATTTCATCCAACCCAGCATGACCGTTTACGACGTAGGCGCCAATATCGGCTACATCAGCCTGATGGCCGCGCGCCTGAGCGGCCCAAGCGGTAAAGTATTCTCTTTCGAAGCCTTGCCAGCCAACATTCGGCGACTGGAGCAGAACCGCGCGCTCAACCAATTGGAGCAGCGCATCAGCATCCAACCGGCCGCGGTGGTGGACAAAAGCGGCCCGGTGACCTTCTTTATGCACCATTCCGGCGCCATGGGCAAAGCCCAGGGTTCCGCCGGGCGCGAGGAAGAATACCAGCAGCGCATCGAGGTCAACGGCCTGGCGCTGGACGACTTCGTTTACCAACAAGGCCAACCCCAACCTGATTTGGTCAAAATGGACATTGAAGGCGGCGAGGGCATGGCGCTGGCAGGCATGACACGCATCCTGCAGGAAACCCAACCCATCTTTCTGATTGAATTGCACGGTGAACAAGCTGCACGCAGTGTTTGGGAACAACTGAGCGCCCGCGGGTACAGCCTGAACCAGATGCGGCAGGGCTATCCACGCATTCAATCACTCGATGAACTGGATTGGAAAGCGTACGTGGTCGCCCTGCCAGTGAAATAGGTATTTAAACACAAAAACCGGCCGTTGAACGGCCGGTCTTCATGCTGTTTTATTTATTTTCTAGGATTCTTCGGGGACAACCAACATCATCACCAGGTAAGCCCAGAAAGTTGCACCGCCAGCAAATAAACCCAACACAAACAATAAACGTACAATAGTGGGGTCAATTTCGATATAACTCGCCAATCCAGCGCAAACACCGGAAATCATGCGGTCATCTTTGGAGCGGTACAATCGCTTGGTTTCATTCATTTTGTTTCTCCTGTTCCAATATTCTATAATATATACGAAGGGAGCACCACGAGGTTGCGCGGCAGCGATAATTACAATGAATGGATCCTGCGCATGACTGGCAGACTGGTAGCCGCATTGATCGGCCTGGTTGTCATGATCGTCGGACTTGTGCTGACGCTGACCATCGTGGCTGCCCCGATCGGGTTGCCCATGATCGTTTTCGGGTGGGTATTAATGGTCCGCGGGGATTTCTAAAGTTGATAATTTCGCTCCACTTTGGGTGGAATGTTATAATACTTATACATGACCTAACCTAATGGAGGAAACATGAAAGGCAACGAAAAATTACTTGAAAAATTAAACGATCTGTTATCAGATGAATTAACTGCCGTAAACCAATATATGGTGCATGCTGAAATGGACGAAGATTGGGCTTATACCCGCCTGTCCGAGACAGTTGAAAGACGCGCCATCCAGGAAATGAAGCATGCCGAAGCATTGATCGCACGCATCCTATTCCTGGAAGGAACGCCCAACGTCACCAACTACAAAGGCATCTTCATCGGCCCCGACGTGAAGAAACAGCTTGAAAACGACCACAAAGCCGAAGAGGACGCTATCGCTTCCTACAACGATGGCATCAAACTGGCCTGCAGCGTAAGCGACCACGGCACTGAGCAGCTGCTCAAGAGCAACCTCAAAGACGAGGAAGACCACATCGACTGGATCGAATCCCAGTTGGACCAGATTGAGCAGGTCGGCATCCAGAACTACCTGGCCGAGCAGATCAAAGAAGGCGAATAGAATTCGCTTTATAAAACCCATTTTACATAAAAAAATTAAAAGACCGGAAAACAATTTCCGGTCTTTTATTATCGCTGTAGCAAACTTGTTACAAAGATATTTCGTCTTTCTGTCTATTCTTTGATATATTTCTGTATTATTTATACTTTATACGCCTGATTCTGCATCAGAATATCAGCACCCGGGAGAAAACAACATGACAAAAAAGAACATCATTCTCATCGCAGCCGGTACAGCAGTTTTAATTTTGGCCGGATTCTTGATCTTTAATGGCGTCCAGAATCGGCAAACGCGCACCTGGATTGAAAACAGCCTGGCCTTTGAGATCAATGAAAGTTCGGATTCTGGATACGTATTTTTGGCTGACGAAAAGATGCCCGCTAAATTACGCGGGGACAAGAATGTAGTCGAGGCTTACGAAGACCTGGCTGAAACAGTTGGCAAATACAACGACCAGATCAAAGAACTTGACCAAAATGTAGATGAGCTGGTGCACGACCTGAGCACGTATGGGAAAGACCTGCATTACAGCTATATGAGCATTCCGGTGCAGCGCTACGGAGTCGAAGTGGCCTGGTTCGGCGTGCAGGCACAATACAGCGCCTACCTGTTTGCGATGCAATCCTACTGGATCGAGCATTATCCCAACGCTGTCATGCCGCTGGCTGGCACGCCCAACTGCAATTTCGTTTATTCTGTTGAAGAAGTCGTACCGGAAAATGGCCGTATCAGCAACACCAACAGCCTGTACGGGTTGAACAAACGGGTCTGCACCTATAGCGAGAGCACAGACAGCGCAAGCCAGGCCGATGCGCCCAAAGCGGAAGTGGCGGAAGAAGCTGTGGAAGAAGCCGCACCCCAGGCAACCGCTACAGCGGTGCCTTCCCCCACTCCGCAGCCGCTGTACAGCACTTCGCCGAATCTGGCCTTCGACTGGGGCTACACCAGCGATAACGGCGACAGTATCTACGTGGTGAAAAAGTCCGGGCCAGGCCAGAAAGTGGTGGCCTACGATATCAGCAGCGAAGGGCTCGACATCCGCACCCTGTTCAAAGTCGATCCCTCGCCCCTAAACGAGCAGGATTTCATTGTCTCCAGTGATGAACAATATATCGTTTCCGGCAAAAGAGTTTGGCAAATTGACAGCGGCGAGAAAGTCAACGAAATGGATTTCCCGACGCTGGCGCTGTCGCCGGACAACACCCAATTGGTCGGCTATGAAAGCAACTGGACAGATGGCCCCTCTTACCCGGTCAATGTGTACGATTTTCCCAATATAAACAAAACTCAAACCCTCCTGCTGCTGGAAGCCCCTCAGGGCCGGTCAATTGAATTCAACTGGACAGGATTCTCTCCAACGGGCAAGTATTTTGCGCTGATATATATAGAAAAATCCATCGAAAGCGGTTCAGCCGATCCGGTGGACAGCGGGCTGCTGGTATGGGATGCGGCCACCTGGGAGCAGGTATTCAGCCTACAAGGGGACGGCGCCACTCTCTACGACCAGGCGGCCTTCAACAATGAGGATACCTTCCTGGCAGTCGGTGTGAAGACTTTTCAACCCGGTGCCTACCAATACGCGCCTTATTCCAGCGTAGAAATTATCAACCTGAGCGACCCACTGGCTGTCAGCAGCCTGAGCTATAGCATGCAGACATCCAACGTGTCTGTGCTGGCACTGGGACAGCGGTCAGGCAGCCAGTTTGCGTTAGCCTGCCGCATGGGGACCAGCCAGAAGATCGAGATCGAGGTGGTGGATGCCGCCAGCGGGGAACTGGTGGACAGTGAAACCATTGAGGATTTATTCTGGCCGTACTTCACCCGCTCCGGCGTCCTGTACGGTACGGGTTACGGCACGCGCCAGCCATTCCAGGTGTACCTACCCAGCGAATAGCTTATTGATTATCGTAGCTTCTACCCTACGGAAAACCGGCCGGTAGTTTACCGGCCGGTTTTTGTATGCTAGTGTCATCCTGAGGAGCGTTCGCTTTTTGAACGCGACGAAGGATCTCGGCCAGATCAAGGACAAAGTTAGCCAAACAAGATCCTTCACCCTGCTTTCGCAGGTTTCAGGATGACAAGAGCAGTGACTAACCCTCATCCCTGATTTTTTGAGAGAGGAAGAGTTTACTTCAACAATTCCACCAATACTTCCTTAGCCAGCTTGGCATCCGCCTTGCCGCGCATCTCGCGCATGACCTGGCCGACAAACCAGCCCATCAGGCTGTCCTTGCCGCCGCGGTAAGCAGCCACTTCGTCCGGGCTAGCGGCGATAATCTGCTCGCAGACAGCACGGATAGCCGCGTCGTCGCTCACTTGGGCCAAACCCTGTTCTTCCACCAACTGCATAGGCGCTTTGCCGCTCTCCTGCACCTGCTGCAGCAGGGCTTTGCCGGTGGTGATGTTGATGGTGCCCGCGTCCACCAGCTTAAGCAGCTCGGCCAGGTATTGGGGCGTCAGGCGCATGGCGGCTGGGTCGAGGTGGTCTTCGTTGATCATACGTAAGACGTCATTCATCAGCCAGTTGGAAACCTTCTTGGAGTCTCCGCCGTAGGTTTTCACAGTCGCTTCGAAGTAATCGGAAAGAGCGCGTTCGAGCGTGAGGATATCGGCGTCGTATTCCGGCAAATTGTAGTCCTGCATAAAGCGCGCCTTGCGCTCTAAAGGCCGCTCAGGGAAATCTGCCAGGATGGCAGTCTTCCATTCCTCGCTGATATGCAGCGGCAGCAAATCCGGTTCGCGGAAATAACGGTAATCCGCTTCGGTTTCCTTGGAGCGCATCTTGCGCAGCACGCCGGCGTCCTGATCCCATTCCAGCGTCCAGGCCTTGATGCTGTTGCCTTCCTCCACCTCGCGCGTCTGGCGTTCCACTTCTTTGCGTATGGCTTCGCGCACGGAGTCAATCGAGTTGACATTCTTGATCTCGGTTTTTTCGTTCAGATGCGTGGCGCCGACCGGACGGATGGAAACGTTGGCGTCGCAGCGCAGGTTGCCTTTCTCCATGTCGGCTTCCGAAATGCCAATCCAGCGCAGCAATTGGCGCAGGCGGATCAGGTATTGAGCCGCTTCGTCAGCCGTGCGCAGGTCGGGTTCGGTGACCATTTCCACCAGCGGCACGCCGCAGCGGTTGAAGTCCACCTGGCGTTCATTGCCATCGTTCTTGGTCTTGCCGGCGTCTTCTTCGATGTGCAGCTTATGGATGCGCACACGTGTCACGTAACCCTTGCCTTCGGGGTCGGCCGCGGCCGGGATGGGTAATTCCAGGTAGCCGCCCAGCGCAACGGGGACATCAAATTGCGAAATTTGAAAACCCTTGGGCAGGTCGGGGTAAAAGTAATTCTTGCGGTCGAAATAAGAGATCGGTTGGACCTCGGCGTGCATGGCCTCGGCCAGCAGCACGGCCTTTTCGACGACGCGCTCGTTCAAGACCGGCAGCACGCCCGGCAGCCCGGTGCAGACCGGACAGATATTGCTGTTGGGCGCGTCCTCCCAGGAATCAGCTTTGCAGGCGCAGAAGATCTTGGTGAGGGTGTTGAGCTGGATGTGCGTTTCCAGCCCGATGACAGTTTCGTAAGCGGTCATATTAGCGCACCTCCAAAACAGCAGGTCGTTTCTTGCGCCACTCGGCGCCCGCGCTGGCCTGTTCATAAGCATGCGTCAATTGCAGCAGGGTGGCTTCGGAATAATCCGGCCCCAGCAACTGCAGGCCGATGGGCAGCCCGTCCGCGCCGAAACCGGCCGGGAAGGAAATGCCCGGCACGCCGGCGTGGTTGGCCGGCACGGTCAACTGGTCGGCATACTGCATCAGCACCGAATCGCCGTAAACGTCCTGGATGGGGAAGGCGCTGGTGGGTGTGGTGGAGGTCAGCAGGGCATCCAAACGGTACTTGCCCTGCGGATCAAAGGCCTCTTCGAAATCGCGGCGGATGAGCGTGCGCACGCGCAGCGCGCGGCGGTAATACTGCTCGCTGTACTGCGCCGCGCTGACATACATGCCCATCAGGATGCGCAGCTTGGGCTGCAAGCCGAAGCCCTCGCCGCGTGATTTGCGGTACAGGTCCTTCAGCTCGCCCACGGCCTGTTGTGTGCGATAGCCGTATTTGACGCCGTCGTAGCGGTGCAGGTTGGAAGCCGCTTCCACGCGGCTGATGACGAAATAAACCGGGATGCCGTAGCGTGTGTTGGGCATGGGCACGTCTTCGACGATCTCGGCGCCCAGGGCGCGGTAGATATCGGCGGCGTGCAGCACAGCCGCGCGCATTTCTTCGGGTACAGGCTGCTGGGAATATGCGCCATCCGCCTGCGGGAAGGTAATCTGGAAATAATCAGGGGAAAGCCCGATGCGCTTGCCCTTGATGTCCTTTTCCAGCGCGGCCAGGTAATCTGGCACATCCAGGGTAGCCGCGGTGGCGTCGCGCGGGTCCGGCCCGGCCATGGCTTGCAGCATGAGGGCCGCGTCTTTGGCATTGCGCGCCAGCGGGCCGGGGCAATCCAGCGAGGAACCGAAGGCGATCAGGCCATAGCGCGAAACGCGCCCGTAGGTGGGCTTGAGCCCCACCACACCGCAGAAAGCCGCCGGTTGGCGGATGGAGCCGGCCGTGTCGGTGCCCAGCGAGAGGAATGCCTCGCCGGCCGCCACGGAGGCAGCACTGCCGCCTGACGAGCCGCCCGGCACGCGCGTAGTGTCCCAGGGGTTGCGCGGGGAGGGCTGGAAGGCGGAGGATTCGCTGGAGGAACCATAGGTGAATTCATCCAGGTTGACCTTGCCCAGCATCAACGCACCGGCCGCCTGCAGGCGTTCCACCGCGGTGGCCGTGTAGGGCGCGTTGAAATTGGCTAAAATGCGCGAGGCCGCCGTGGAAGGCGTATCCTTCACGCAGAATATGTCTTTGACGGTAAAGGGAATGCCAGCCAGCGGGCCGGAGTCTTCACCTGCGGCAATCTGCTTGTCCACAGCTTCGGCTTGGGCGCGCGCCAGTTCGGGCGTGCGCGTGATGAAAGCATGCACGCGCTGCGCATCTTCTTTCGTTTCACCACCCGGTTCCAGCGTGCCTGGGCGGCCGTCCACCGCGTCAATGCGCGCCTGGCAGGCATCCAGCACTTCCACGGCGGAGACCTTTTTCTCTAAAAGTAAATCTCGGACTTCAACAGCAGATAAATCGCAAAGTTCCATGGCTTACTCCAAGGGAGTGTGGGGAATATCCGGTACGATCAGGTAGCCGTCTTCAAATTGGGGAGCCTGCCTGGTAATGGCTTCCACATCTTCGCAGGCTTGCCAGACATCTTCGCGTAGAGCCGGGCTATTGTTCCCGTCATAGGGGACGCCGTGCGAAGCCAGCGGCGTTTCAGGATCCAGCTGGATGGCTTCCAGCTCACGAATGGCGGAAAGCTGGCTGTTCAGCTCGCGGCGCAGGTAATCGGCCTGCTCCTCATCCAGCTCGAGCGCGGCCAGCTGGACCAGATGGTCAAATACTTCAGGGGTAATGACTTGTTCTTTTTCAGACATGCAGTCACCTTTCAGCAGGGTTTCGTCGTTCCGTAGCCAGTATAGCGGATAACGAAAAAGCCTGCAAGCCGGGTGACTGGGGTTCACCCAGGGGCACCCAGAGCCGCCCAAGGCGGATGCTATAATCAGCTCTGAGATGGTAAATTCCCAACCGCAGGAGTTTGTAGAAGAAGAAAATGCGCCCGCAGCCCCCAGTCCCTTCCGGCGCATCCTGGCCATCCTGTGCCTGGCGCCATACGCGATGCTGGGTTGGCTGCGCTTTTCGCAGGGACTGACTTACCGGAATTACCTGAGCGGATTGGAACTTTGGCCGGGGCCGCTGTATATCATCCTGAGCGGTTTGGCGATTGGGTTAGGATTCAGCCTGGTGCTGCTCATCCTCATTTACCGCGCTCATTTCGCCGCACCTTTCGCTCGCATGATCTGTATGCTGTTCCTGGGCTGGCTGTGGATTGACCACATCTGGCTGGGCACACGCGAAGCCTTTCATTACCAGCTGGTTGTCAACACGTTGATCAGCGCCGCGACCGCCATTATCGCGTTCGTTTTCGTGCGCGACCGGGATTATCAAAAGGAAGGGAACCATGACCAGCAATAAATTGGAACAGGAAGCTAAATTTCGCATCCGCCAACCGGAAAGGTTGGCTGCCCGCCTGAACGCGCTGGGGGCGGTTTGCACCCAGGAGCGCACTTTCGAGCTGAACTTACGCTTTGACACGCCTGACGGGCGGCTGTCCGCTGCTTACCAGGTGCTGCGCCTGCGCCAGGACCAGCGCAGCCGCCTGACCTTTAAAGGCCCCTCTGACCCCAACAGCGCTGTCAGCGCTCGAGAAGAGATAGAAGTGGAAGTTAGCGACTTGCGCACCACCCAAGCCATCCTGGAGGCACTGGGATACCAGGTATCCGTCAGTTACGAAAAATACCGTGCCGCCTACCAACTCGGCGACGTAGAAGTCTCATTGGATGAAATGCCCTTCGGAAATTTTAGCGAAATCGAGGGACCGGACGAGAAACGCATCCATGCTGCCGCCAAACAACTGGGCCTAAACTGGGAAACGCGCAGCAAGTTGAGTTACCTGGCTATTTTCGACATATTGAAGGAAACCTTTAGGCTGGAAATGCCGAACCTGACCTTTGCAGCTTTCATAGGGCAGGCCTACTCGCTGGACGAGATTGGACTGCTGCCGTCAGATGAAGTCTATGATATTTAAATTACCGGATTAATTCTTTACCCTCCTATATTGCTTTTTGCAGCACAATCTGTTCATCCAGGTATTCAGTCCTGACTTTCAGGATATCCGGCATAGCACCTAAAAATGATTCAACCACTTTAGGGTCGAAATGGGTACCGCTGCCGCGTTTAATCTCTTCCACCGAGTCTTCCACTGTCCAGGCATGTTTATATGGCCGTTCCGAGGTCAGTGCATCAAAGACATCCGCAATAGCGGTAATACGGCCGTAAATAGGGATGTTCTCCCCTTTCAACCCATGAGGATAACCCGTGCCATCCCAGCGTTCATGATGCGTAAGCGTAATCATTTTGGCCGTCTTTAGCAATTCAGATGGATGATCCCCGATAATCAAAGATCCGATGGTCGTATGGGTTTTCATAATTTCCCATTCCTCCGGGTCCAGCCTAGCAGGCTTCAACAACACGCGATCCGGAATGCCAATTTTGCCAATATCGTGCATGGGGCTGGCGTTCAACAGCAGGGTTTGTTCTTCTTTGGGCAGCCCATATTCACGACCTACCAGCTGGCAATACTGGCTCATGCGGATGATATGCTGACCGGTTTCATTATCTTTATATTCCGCTGCGATACCCAAGCGGCGCACAATTTCCAGGCGCGTGTCATAAATTTCCGCCGTGCGTTCTTCCACCAATTTTTCCAGGTGATTCTTTTGGTCATATAAAGCCAGGTGAGTAGCCACACGAGCCAATACAATCGGGGGGCTGACCGGTTTGGTTATGTAATCAACCGCGCCATATGAGAATCCCCTGGCCTCATCTTCCTCATCATTCATAGCCGTGATAAAAATAACCGGAATTTTCTTGGTGGCAGGATCGGATTTGATCATCTGGCATAGCTGATATCCATCAATCTCCGGCATCATAATATCCAGCAGCACAATATCCGGTTTATGCTTTTCAGCGAAAATTTCCAGGGCCGCTTTTCCACCCGCAGCGACTTTCAACTGATACTGATCTTTCAGAATGCCGACTAATATATCAATATTCTCCGGTGTGTCATCCACAATTAAAACTGTCTGCTGTTTAGCCATAATCCGCACCATTTCTTATCATCTTTATAACCTTGTTAATCTCGATACCCGCCTTTTTAAAATCATACGCTTCCAACGAAATTTTAGCCATTAATAATAGCCCGTCAAAGTGCGTGTCCGGGACAATTTGATTGATTTCATTAATTAGTATTTTCGCGGCAGGGTCGTTGTTCTTTATTTTTTGCTGTAGGTACTTCAATTTCGTTGTCAATTCTTTTTGGTTCAAAGGAACTTTCTGCTCAGAAGATTGAGGTTGATCCTTTTCTTCATTGATGATTGAAAGGTCCTGAACAATTGCCACAAAAAGATCCTTAGCTTTATTTAATTCTGATCTAACTAATTCACTATCATTTACTTTTATCGCATCTTCAATTTTCATCAGTTCATCCGCCAATTTTTCCGCGCCAAGATTAGCGGCTGCTCCGCGAACAGCATGTGAAGCTTGACGAGCGTTTTCCCAATCACCTTGTTCAATAAAAGCTGCGATTTCTTCAATATCTTGTTGATGATTTTTCACAAATTTTTTGAGCAGCTGAATATAAGCAGAGCGATCCTGGTTCAGCCGCGCTATCCCTTGAGCAGTATCAACGCCATGAATAAACAAAGGAGCTGTCTCAGCTGTGTTGATCCCTGTTGATTTATTCGGCACTGACTTATTTGTCCATTTTTCAATGATGTCAAACAACAACTTTGGTTCAATGGGTTTGGTAATGTAATCATTCATGCCGGCTTCATTGGCCTGGTTCTTTTCCTCAACCTGTGCATTGGCTGTCAAAGCGATAATTGGTAAAGCTGCATAGCCGGTCTTCTTACGTATTTCTCTGGTGGCTGTAAATCCGTCCATAACCGGCATTTGCACATCCATCAGAATCAGGTCAAAAGCTTGTTTATCTAATATTTCCAAAGCGATTTTCCCATTCTCAGCTATGGAAATTTCCGCTCCATTTTGCTCCAATAACTCACGAAAGACTTCCTGGTTAATTTCGTTATCCTCCACCAGCAATATCTTTATTTGATCCATCGTGTTTCTGCTCTGGAGATTTTTCGCTGTAAACTCCTCGATTTGCGGTTTTGCGCGAGTGCTTGTAAACAAGGACATCCAAGTGTCATATAGCTGAGAAGCATTGATCGGTTTGATCAAGATTGCGTCAATAGATGTCAACTCTGATTCATTTAATTGCTGAGCAATCTGGACAGTATCAGTTAGATGAATTACTTTAATATTTCCGGCGGTAAAATGTTTTTTTATTCCCAGCAAATCGCTCATGCGTCTGAACCCTTTAACATTATTGTTCACCAGAATCACATCAAAAGGTTTCTCATTCCGCTGCGGGGCCAATAATTCTTCCAGCGTGTTAATATCAGCTACCTGGACAATTTCAGCCTGGGTTGGTTTAAGAATACGCGCCAGCCATTGTGAGGATTTTGAGTTGCTATCCACAATGAGCACCTTCTTGCCAATGACTTCTTTTGAAAGGAACAAGTCCACACGTTTACGAGGTGGTACTTTTTTAAATGGAATTGTGAATGAGAATGTGCTGCCCTTACCAATTTCACTTTTCACCCAAATTTCACCATTCATTATTTGAACAATGCGTTTAGAAATGGCCAACCCTAACCCCGAACCGCCATATCTACGTGTAGTGGAAATATCTGCCTGTTGGAAAGGCACAAACAAGCGCTCAATTTGTTCCGGAGATAGACCAATGCCGGTATCGGACACCGAGAACTCCAGCGTTAGCCTGGCATCATCTTCTATAATTTTTTGAATATCAATGACCACCTCCCCTTCATCGGTAAACTTAACCGCATTATTGGTCAAATTGCGCAATACCTGTTTCAGACGGATGGGATCTCCTTCAATCCGGTCAGGGATATTTTCGCCCACACTAACGATTAACTCAATTCCCTTTTGGTGAGCTTTCAGTGCTTCCGTATCGGTGATGTCCAGCAGGACAGTGTTCAAATCAAAACTGACATTTTCAATTTCAATTTTTTCCGCTTCAATCTTGGAGAAATCCAATACGTCGTTAATGGTATCCAGCAGCGTTTTTGAGGCTGATTGCATTTTATCCAAATACTGGTCCTGAACATCAGAAACACCTGTACGCTTCAAGAGGTAGTTCAAGCCCATGATGGCATTCAATGGCGTGCGGATTTCATGCGACATATTTGCCAAAAATGTGCTCTTAGCACGGTCAGCTATTTCCGCTTGTTCCCTGGCTCGTTCAACCTCAGCTTCAATTTCCTTTCTGACGGAAATATCCTGCTTGATTGCAATAAAGTTGGTGACCTTTCCAGATTCAGTGGAAATGGGTGTAATGATCATCTCCTCCGTATAAAATTCACCGTTCTTTTTTCGATTGATAACCTCACCAGACCACACTTCTCCTTGATTTATCCGCTCCCAAAGAGACGCGTAGAACTCCTTACCCATTTTTCCAGATTTAAATATACGGGGGGTTTTACCAACCATTTCATTCAACGAATAACCGGTAAGCGATGATAATGCTTTGTTAGCCCAAATAATAATTCCTTCTACATCTGTAATAATGATGCCATTAGCCGCTGCTTCCAAAGCCGAGCTTTGAATATAAAGCTGTTCCTGGGCTTGTTTTAGTTCGGTGATATCACGGCCTACATTTTGAATTTCCACAATTTCATTTTTCTCATTAAAGATAGCACGGCAATTCCATTGTTCCCAGACTATTTTTCCATTGGGAAAAGTATTTCGGATCTCGGTAGTCAATAATGGTTTATCTTTTGTAATTATTTCAATCTTGGCATACAACTCTTCCATGCCTTCCGAGGAAATTTCCTCTCGAAAGAATGAACCCTCAATTTCATTCACTTCTTTCTCGAAGCGGCGGCTGAAACTCTGGTTTGCATAAGTAATCTTTCCTTGTAAATCCCATCTGAAAACAAACTCAACCTGACTCTCGATGATAGCCCGGTAACGTTTTTCACTGATCGATAGCTGGTTATTGATGTCATTGACTTCCCGGGTGCGTGAGTCCACCAGTTTTTCCAGGTTTTTATTCAGTTTTGCCAGGTCTCTTTCCGCCTGCACACGTTGAGTAATATCCCAGAAGATTCCCAGAATGCCATCAATGTTTCCATGTTTATCAAAAACAGGTGCTTTGACCATGTGCACAATTTTTTCATCGGGTTTTTCTGGGTCTAGAGGTTCATCCGTTTCAATCGGCGAGTTTTTATCAATCACATCCTGGTCAGTTTTACGATGTCTTTTGGCAATCTCTGGCGAGTAAAGGTCTTCATCCATTTTCCCTTGCACGTCTGTGGCATCCAGATGCATCAATTTTGCTAGACTGTCGTTAATCGTGATGTATTTTCCGTTTATATCCTTATGAAATACATATTGTGGTATGGTGTTCAAAAGCGTGCGATATTTCAGTTCATTGTTTTGCAGTTCTTTACGGGCTTTTTCTTCTTCAGTGACATCTACTCCATAGATATTGGTATAGCCAGCTTCAACAACCGGGAAAATAATGAACAGATAAGCTTTTTTATTAATCTTTAACCGTGTTTCCGCGCGCTCGTTATTCATGATTGCGTTTGAGACCAAAGTACGCAGCGGATCCTGTACTTCTTCGCCAATTTTCATTTTCAGGGATTGCAATAAATAATCGGATGCCGGATTCGCATACATAAGGATGGAATCTTTGTCCACACGCATAACCGCGTTCGCGTTTTCCAGCGGAAATTGAGCTAATTCACGAATTTCTTTTTCTGCCTTCCTTCTTTCACTAATATCGCGGATTATTCCCGCGGCCCACCATTCATTCTCTATCCGGACCGGATTAATAGAGATTTCAACCGGAATTGCATGCCCGCTTTTTGTTTTTGCATCCATTTCCCTCAAATTTCTAAGGATAGGCCCTTCACCCGTGGAAGCATATTGCTCCATGCCCTTATAAGCCATTTCACGGTCTTTTTGATGCATCGTAATCATTTGGTGAATTTCTTTGTGAAATGCCTCTTCAGCGGAATAGCCAAACATTTTTTCAGCGGACACACTCCAATATTCAACCAACCCCTTTGAGTTAATTAAAATAATCGCATCCTGGCTGGCTGCCGAAATGATATCGAGCTTCTTTTCGCTTTCCTCCCTGGCTTGATAGGCCTTGCGTTCATTCCAACGGTTTTTGGCCACCTGCCGGAAGGCAAAATACAAAACGATAATAAGCACAAGCGTGGTCAGTAAAATGGCGAGGCTCGCTTGTGATATTAATGACGATGTTTCAATATGAGAAATCAGTATCCATTTTTCATGCGAAGTGCCTTCAATTTTTACGGTATTCACAGCCATATATCGGTCAAATGGATTAATCAATCGAAAAGTAAACAGACCACTCGGACAATATCCTTGAAACAGGTACTCTCCTTGATATTGATTCCAAATTTTTGAGTATTTTTCGGAAATATTAATATTTTGGGCGTCAGTGTACATAAACCCCCAAGGCGTGGTGCCTTGAGGTCCTATCAACCAATCACCCGAATCGTTAATTAATAAGATCTCTCCATTAATAATTCGCTCTGCGCTGATAATTCGATTCAGTAAAGGCTCCCCCAAAATATTTAATACCACATAACCAATCCGAGTGCCATCGGATAAATCCACTGGGGTAATCAAGCGGTATACTGGTTTTTCAGGAATTTGCATTTCATCATATTCGACATTCAAGTCAAATTTCGAAATATAAATTTCATTGGGGTGGAGTTTTTCAGATGCTTTAAAAAAATAACGTTCGCTTTTATCTTGCAATTCCATTTTCGGAACAATATTAATCTGACCACTCACCCGATTAATACGGACAACTTCCATCCCTGTTTGGTCAAGAAATCTAACCTGATCATACGTACCGTTTTCTTCAGCAAAATCTGCAAGTGTACCCTCTAGCGTACTTTGAAATAAATTTTCGGCCGACGTAAATTCCTTAATTCTTTTCACAATATCTGCTAAATACAGTAGGTTGGATTCCTGACTGTTCATTTCATTTTTAAAAATATCTGACTCCAACACAATCTCATTTTGCGCACTTTTAGAGAGCTGTTTAACATAATTCACTTCAATGATGACAGAAACAGCTACGCCAAACAAAAGGATCAACGATAAAATCGGGATAAAGGGTCTAAATAATGGGTTCCAAGACTTGGTTTTTTTATGCATTTCCACACTTAACTTTCGAAAATATCATGACGCAATAATTAACTATATATTATTTTATACACATAGGTTATCGCGTATGCGTATTATTAATAATAATTAACCGTATAAATAATAACTTAACCAAGATTATTGGTAGAGATATTCCTTCCTCTGAACATAGCTCGGAGAATTACCTGACAGAGGAAATTATGAATTAAAAACAAGCACGCATTTTCGCTCGTAAAGGTACGAACATAAAGAATTATTAGTAGCTACGGTTAATTTTAAAACCAGGGTATTTAAAAACTATCCAATTGATTCTTACATAAAGACAAATGAATATATGTTATAAATATCCTTGCCATTTTTAAGTCTTTCTTTTTGAACCCCCGAAATCTCACCAAAGAGATCAATCGATTGGGTCTGGTTAGCCGGAAAGACAAGCCTTTCTAATTTGAAAAATAAATAAGGGATGACCAACGGGCCTATTTTTGCACGATTTTTTTAATTATACACATATCTTATTAATAACCGATCAATGAGGTGAAATCTATGAGCAAACAAAACATTAGCATTGGCCTTCCACGCATGTGCGAAGAGCCCAGTGAAAGGCGTGCATTCCTGCCGCATTTCGTTCAACAGTTGGCAAAGATCGGGTTTGAAATTGTCCTTGAAGAAAATTATGGGTTATCGCTGGAATTTACCCTGGCCGACTATCAATCTGAAGAATACCCAATCCGCTCCGGTTCACGCGCCGAAGCTTTCCAACAGGACTACGTCATGATCTTGCGGTCACCCTACGACGACGAACTCAATTTGATCGGCCCAAATAGCTGCTTGATCTCCATGCTGCATTTTCCTACACGACCCTTACGCGTGCAACTCCTGCGGGAAAAGGGAATCCGGGCTATTTCCATGGACAGTATTGTGAATGACTTTAATATCCGCCTGGTAGAGAATATGAAAGCCGTTGCCTGGAATGGGTTGGAGACTGTGTTCGGAGAACTGCAAAAAACATATCCGCATCTGGTCAGGGAGGATGGAAATCCATGGCAGGTATTGGTGTTAGGGACAGGCATGGTCGGCAAGCAGGCAGTAGATGCCGCCACGAAATTCGGCCGCAGGGAATGGAACGAGGAACATATAAAGCACAACGGCAGCGGTGTCCTACCCAGAGCTGCCGGCCGCAATATCAGCGCCAACCACAATCGCATGCTGACGCTATTGCGCGAAAGTCACGTGATTGTGGATAGTACCCAACGCGGGGATACCTCTCAGCCGGTCATCCCAAACGACTGGCTGGCAGAATGCCCTCCAGAAACCATCATCGTGGACCTTTCGGTTGATCCTTACACATTGGAAGCGAATCCACCGGTAGTGAAAGGCGTGGAAGGTATCCCACAGGGAAATCTGGATCAATATGTCTTTGCCCAGGATGATCCAAAATGGGATGAAACGGTGCCCGCCAGCATTCCTTCAAAAAACAGGCGAAAAACCGTTTCCTGTTATTCTTGGCCGGGTATTTATCCCAAACGATGTATGCGCGTATATGGGCAGCAGCTGCTTCCTTTAATGCGTATATTAGCCCTTAGAAACTATGATACGCTATCTCCAGAGGGTCCGCATTTTGAACGCGCGCTTTACCGTGCTCGTCTGGATACTTTCTTAAACGACAAAAAAATCAAATTTTTCTAAATATCCAGATAGCGTTTATTTTTCATATAGCACAAATAATTAAAGGCTCCTATAATTCCAAAGTTTGGAACCCAAACTCTGGAGCGTTTTAATGTTTGAAACGAACGATGTGATCATTATTAGTAGCAGCGTGAGCGATTGTATGCCCGCCCAGGTAAAAGGCTAACCCCTGCACTAAAACCCGAAATGGCAGAAAGTCTTCACAATACAAATGAGAAATATATTCATGCAACGAGAGGCAATCGATGGATAATTTGACCGATTTAGATAAACCGCTGGAAATAATTTGTGTGGCCTGCCCACACGGCTGCCGCCTGGAAGCTACCCGCAAAGACGGCGATATTTTGATCAGCAACGCCGGTTGTAAACGCGGTCAGGAATATGCCATCAACGAAATCAAAGACCCGCGCCGTATGGTAGCCAGTACAGTACAAGTTAATAATGGCGTTCATCCACTGCTGCCGGTATCCACTTCGGCGCCTTTCCCCAAGGGCCAAATCACAGACCTGCTGCGAGAGATCCGCAAGGTGGAAATTTCTGCTCCTATTAAAATGGGCCAGGTAGTGCTGGAAAATGTGCTGAATACGGGAATTGATGTTGTCGCCAGCCGGGATTTAAACTAAAAAAGGCAGGTTTTCAACCTGCCTTCTCTTTTCGTAGAATCTAATCCGCGACTAACTTTTTGGGGTCTTGGTTGGAGCCGGGTAAGTGTAAGTCACCGCATAATAGAATCGGCAGAAGATGTCGCCATTGTCATTGACAATACCCCATTGAGAGACATGGATCTTGTCAAACGGTTGTGTGGGCATCTGGAAATCAACGGTAATGTCAACCGATTCGTACGGATCAACGTCGGCTTTGAGAGGATATGTGTGCCTGGGACTGAAGTCTGAATTATCGGTGGATTCATCCTCAATCCAGGTAACGTAATATTCATCCGAATCCCAGGTAACCACGCCCATGTTTTTCACCGTCCAGGTGACGTCGTAAATCCAACCGGTCATTTGCGGGCCATCCCAAGGGGATTGATTGGTAATCTCACAAATATAGACATCCGGTGTCAATGTAGGTACTTTGGTTCCAGAGCTGGAGCTGGAACTCGAACTGGAGCTGCCACCACCGCTATAATATACCTTGGTGGTTGGGGAAGGGGTGATGGTACCCAAAGTAGCTGTGGGAAGCGGGGTCATGGTGGCCGGGACTGGCGTTTCCGTCGGGTTTAATGCCGCATCCACCGTCAACTGCGCCATGGCCTGCATGACCGCCTCGGTTTGGACAGCCGCTACATCAGGTGTAGGTTCCTGGCTGGCACCACTGCAAGAGACTGCCAATGTACCAATCAGAATCAGCCCCATGCTTACGATTTTCATATTTTTATGCATATTTCCTCCAATCTGATACCTTAAGAAGAATAATGGAATCAGAAGTAGTGCCGTATTTTGAACTGAAATACACGGCTTGTCAAGTGGGGTTTCAGGCGATTTTACCTGATTTTCAACTTCATTGTAACACTTTAACCCTTACAGCTTTGAAAGCTCTGCAGGACTAAAAACACCTCAAAAATCAGCTTAACCACCAGACTAAAGAAATTGGATTTCGCAGGAGACCTATCCATAATGACAGAAATCAAATGTACTACAGCAATGGAGAGATATGTTGATCCAAAAAAAGTTGGACATGGCAGGGGACTGGAAAATCAGGGGGCATTTCCAGAGCTAAAAACAATCCAACGAAATTTGCGCGCACTTATTTCACCCCACGCGGGTTATTGATACGAAATCTGGTAAATCTTTCCTCTGACTTTGAAACGATAATGCACATGATCCTGTCAGCGCCATATCCAGTGCCACTGACATTTTCGATGTTATCAATATTTTTCCGACTGGATAACATATACCAATCATAATGATTTTCAATCCAAACAATGAATAAATTTGTATATAATATTGGGCATAAACAGCACTGGTGATTCCAACCCAACATCGTTACACCAAACATTGCGAGTACATTGATGAACAAAACAGCACCAAAAACGAATCGTTCGGTTTTAAAATACACTTTATTTGGCATTCTATTTGGTCTTGTTTTCCCTGTACTGGCTACAGCCAGTGAAATACTCAATCATGCCATGGCATTTTCCTGGCAGACGATTACCTCTATTCATAGTAACCGCCTTATATGGATTATCGATTCCGCCCCTTTCTTTCTGGGAATCTTCGCTTACAATGCGGGCATCCGCCAAAGAGAATTATTAGAACAAGCTGGTAAGCTTGAGCAGCTGGTTGAACAGCGCTCAAAAGAAATTATCCGGCAAAAGCTTTTCTATGAAGCGCTGGTGGACAACAACCCCATTGCCACCGTCACCCTCGATCAGGACCAAAGGGTTATCTCAATCAATCCGGCTTTTCAAAACCTATTTGGGTACCGTCAGGAAGAAGTGATGGGGGTGTACCTGGATGAAATAATTGCCAACCCGGAAAGGCCGCAAGAGGCGACCAATATTACCCGCATGGCCTGGGAAGGCAGCGCAGTACATGAATTCGGCAAGCGGCGCCGCAAGGACAACAAGCTGGTAGATGTTGAGATTTTTGGCGAGCAAATCCGTGTCAACGGTAACCGCATCGGAATCTTGGGTCTATACCGCGACATCACAGCAGAAAAGGAAGCACAAGAAGCCCTGAGTGCCAGTGAGGAGCGCTTCCGCATTATGTTCGATGATTCTCCGGTAGCCCTGCGCATGGAAGATTATTCGCTCCTTAAGCAATGGCTGGATGAAAATTATCACGAAAACATATCACTAGCCGATTATGCCGAAGACCATCCGGACTTTTTCACCTACCTGGCTCAATTACCCAAAATCATTGATTTGAATGATGCCACATTATGGATGTTTGGCGCAGATGATAAACAAGAGATGCAGAATTTCCTGCATGAGATTCTCAGTTCTGAATCGCGCCGCGAAGCCCTGATCATTGTAGATGCAATGCGGGATGGCAAGACAACAGTTGAGACAGAGCTCATTTATAACCGACTGGATGGTAAAAAAATCTACACCATCACCAAGCTTTCCATTATCCCCGGACACGAGAAAGACTGGAGCCGAGTCCTTTTCTCGAATATGGATATCACTGAACGCAAGTTGGCGGAAGAACGGCTGACCTATATCAGCCTGCACGATATTATGACTGGTATTTACAATCGGGCTTTCTTTGAAGAGGAAATGTCGCGCTTATCCAGAAGTCGCTATTATCCTTTTAGTATCCTGGTCATGGATATGGACAACCTGAAGAAGATCAATGACCAATACGGCCATCAAACCGGCGATATTGCGCTGCAGAATATGGCAAATATCATCAAAAGCTGCTTTAGAAGCGAAGATGTGATAGCGCGAATTGGCGGAGATGAAATGGCCGTGCTGCTGCAAGGTCTGGACGCCCAGGGTGTTGCGAATGCCAAAGAACGAATCTTGGAAGCCATTAAAGCGCACAACCAACTCAATCCGGCCGATATTCAAATCAGCATTTCAATTGGCTGCGGGACGGCGACAATGGCAGGAGAATCGCTGACAGACATATTCAAGTTCGCTGATGAGCGCATGTACGAAGACAAGAAAAAAAAGAAGGAGCTGAAAAAGATTAGCCTTTAAATTTAAACACCCATGTTCAATGGGTGTTCAAAACAATTTCTTTTTCTGGTTTTATTGTTTGCTTTCACTCTCTTTGGTTGAGTCCGACTGTTCAGTCTGTGACTTACTTACTTCTATCACCTCAATGCTATTGCCGGAATGATCCGGCGGAAGGGGAACAACAACCCACAGGATGATATAAATCCAAAAACCGCCTGCCCCCAACAAAAAGAGGATGACAAAAATCAACCGTACGATGGTTGGATCAATATTGATATATTCAGCCAAACCGGCGCAAACGCCTGCGATAATCCTATCTGAACTACTTCGGTAAAGTTTTTTCATTCCGTCACTCCTTCTGCTTTATTTACGGAATTAATTCTTTAAAGGTTGCATTTGTACGCCTAATACTTTGCAGAAGTCAATGCCTTCAAATATTCAACAGGGGAACCACAAGTGTAACCCAGCGGTGCTTTGGGCTGCTCAAAGGAATTGGTATCAAAGTACAAAATATCCGCTTCTGTCTGACCTTGATAAGAGACAGATACTTTACAGAGGTTGCGCCCATCCACTTCAAGCTCCTCCAGTAACTCAATGGTCAGTGATTGGCCCTGGGGACCAGTCAGCCAGGGAACACAGCCTGTCGCGACATTGCCCTCCTCGCGCGGGTCGTATCCGATGCGCACCGGATTATCCAGCGAATATCCATAGGTAGGATCATTCGTTCCGACGCAGACCGCGTCTGGTACGGCAGTGGGTTCGGCAAGTGCTTGAGTCAACAAAGTAGAATCCGGCGACCAGGCTGGATAAAATTCCTCTCCTGACAAATCCGTCAGACGGTCGAGGCCGGACCCATCCGCACTCAACACAAAAATATCGCGGCTGATTTCCAGGTCAGAAGCAAACGCTATCATCTTGCTATCCGGCGACCAACTGGGAACCTCCATGACTGATTTATATTTAGAAAGCTGAACTACATTTTTTCCATCGGTGCCCATTACATACAGATTGGCAAAACCGTCCCGCTTCGAGATGAAAGCAATGCGGGTGCCGTCCGGCGACCAGGCCGGGGTGGAGTCGGTAGCCGGATCGTCCGTCAGACGGATCAGGTTGCGCCCATCTTTATCCATCTTGTAAATCTCAGAATTGACATCACGCGTAGAAGCAAACACCAACCATTGGCCGGTTGGGGACCAACTGGGGAAGTCATCATCCCCCGGGCTGTTAGTCAGGCGCTTCAAGCCGCTTCCATCAATATTGATCAGGTAAATTTCATCATCACCAGTCCGGTCGGAAACAAAAGCCAGTTGCTCGCCATCCGGCGACCAGGCAGGCAGTACATCATTGGCCGGGTCGTCCACCACTTTGGTTAAATCAGTGCCATTCGCGTTCATGATAAAAATATCCGGGCTGCCATCCATGTCCGATGTGAAAGCCAGCTGCTGACCATCCGGCGACCATGTGGGGAAAACATCTACTCCTGAACTGGTGGTTAGACGGCTGATCTGGGTGCCATCGGCGTTCATCACATAGATATCCAAACTGCCCGACTGGTCGGATTGAAAAGCAATGCGTCCTTGCGGCTCTGAACGCAGCGGCCGTGTGGTGGGGGTGGGGATGGCCGTGGCTACATTATCCGCCGCAATAGTGCGCCAAACCCGGTAAGTGGCGGTCGGCCAAACGATGCGGGTTGGCTGGGGAGTATCCGTGGCTGCCGGCGATTGCACCTTGCAGGAAGCCAAAAGCAATGCCCCGATCAGCAGAATGAATAAATATCGGTTGCGCATAATATCCTCGAGAATTAAGAATCTATTTTAATCCCATCGCTCAAGCCGAAGGGTGTTACGGTTGGCGGACGACGAAATCATCAAAAGCAATGTGAACACCCGGTTCCTGGAAAGTTCCGGCAATCAGTCCCACGTCACCGGATTCGAAGGACTTGTCCTCCTGGGCATCCACCGGTTCATTATTGACCGCCAGTGCCAGGGATGTACCCACACATTCAAAATGGATCAGGTTTGCTGCCGTGCCACCCAGAATAGCTGGGACGGGGATCATCTCGTCATGGCCCATCAATTTGTACTTGCCATCATTGACTTCAAAGATTCCAGCGTAGCCGTCCGAGCTGATCAATGCGGCATAGAAGTTTTCTTCGTTCTGGTAGCGGCAAATCACACCATAGCTGTTATCCAACGGCCCGCTCACACGGGCGGCTTTCACCTCGATGATGGTATCTTTGAAGGAGGTATAAGGATTGGCAAACAGATCCGTGATGGGTTCGTTAACGATGATGTGATAGGCTTCGTGGTCATAATCGGTTGAGCCGATTTCAGCAGCAAAACGATCCCAACCGCTGCTCGTTTCGGAAAAATCATCCTGAAACAGGAATCCCACGGCAGTCGATTCGGGAGATGCTTTAAACAGCTGGGTAGCCAGCGGAAGGCTGGAACAGCCCATCAGGAACAAAGGCAAAGCGATCAAAACCCAAACGGTTCTCTTTTTCATAGTTAATTATCCAGCGGCTGCAACACCAATCACAATCCTGTGAACCAAAAACGGCAGCAAAATGCCGCTTCAATACATTATTTCTTATTGTACCGGATAAAAAAGAGCCATTGGCGTAATGATCTTACTCCAATGGCATAACCAATTTTTCGATAGGAAAGATTTTTTAAATGTAAAAATCAACCGCCTTATCAAGGGCATAATCCAGGGTGGAATGCACGATCTCGGCATAGGTCGGGTGCGCGTGGATGATCTCGCTTACATCGCGAATATCTGTCTTCAACGCAATCATGTTAGCCACTTCCTGCATCATCTCTGAAACATTATGGCCAATGGCTTGTGCTGCCAAAACCTTATTGTCCTTCAGCCACATCTTAATAAAACCATCTTTATAATCTTCAATGCCGGCACGCAGGTTGATTGCGAAGGGCACTTTAACCACTTTCACACCATTGAGGTCCTGCGGAACAATACCCACCGAGACAATTTCAGGGAAGGTGTAGATGACAGCCGGGATGACGCTGTAATCCATCCTGCGCATGTCTTTTTCAGATTTGGCCATGATGTTCTCAGCCGCGATGACGCCTTGTTCGATGCCGACGTGGGCCAGAATGGATTTGCCGGTGGCGTCGCCAATGGCCCAGATGCCGGGCACGTTGGTGCGCTGGTAATCATCCACATCGACGCCCTTGCGGGTATAGTTGAGTCCCAAGTCCTGATAAGTCTTGTCGTGCACCACAGCCTGACGGCCTATGGCCACCAGCGTCATGGGCGCCTCAAGCTTGACCATCTCGCCAGTACGGACGTTTTCGGCTTCGATGACACCGCCTTTAAGCGATACGCATTTGTGCGAAGTTAAGATCTTCACGCCGCGCTCTTCCAAAATACGGGTGATCTCAGCAGAAACATCTTCGTCCATTTGGGCCAGCACGCGGTCCAGAAACTCGATGATGGTTACCTGGCTGCCCAGATTTGAGAAAATGGTGGCGAACTCCAGCCCAATTACGCCGCCGCCGATAATGGTCAACGATTTGGGTAATTCTTTGATGCTAATCAAGCAGTTGCTGCTAACGATAGAAGGATCGGACATATCCACGAAACCAGGGATGAGCGGTTGGGAACCAGTGGAGATAATGATGTTATCTGCCATCAGGTTCACGTCTTCGCCGGAGTAATGCATGGTTTTCCCATCCGGGTCCAGCTTACCGCTGCGCATCAGCATTTTTCCGGGCGCTACAATCTCTCCTTCTCCCTGATAAATATCCACGTTGTGATGTTTCAATAATTCCGTGATAAATTCACGCGTGTCGGTGATGACCTGGTCGCGGCGGTCCGCTACAGCCGGAAAATCGACCTGCATTCCGGTCACCTTGACTCCGTATTTAGCGCTTTCCGCAACGGTTTTGGCCACCTTGGCTGATTCAATCATGGATTTACTGGGCGTGCAGCCCCAGTTGGTGCAGATACCACCGATAAAGTCACGTTCCACCAAAGCCACCTTGCCCCCCAATTCCGCAATCCTGACAGCGGCCGAATGGCCGGCAGGACCTCCACCCATAATAATGGCTGTGTACTTTTCCATATGTCAATCTCCTTTCCCGTCAAACGGGTATTTATATCATTATTATGATGTAATTATTGTTTATTATAATACCAACCCTTCTTTCGAAGGAGCCTTGCCTTTCTTTTTGCGCTGCTGGTTACGATGCTGGACAGTTTTGAGGATATATACGCGCGCATCCGGTGTCTTACAAGAAGTATCGCCGTGATCGACCTGAACCTTGCCAATGTGGTCAGAAACTGCCAAAGCCACTTGTTCCAAAGCAGGAGTGCGCACCCCAATAGCGATCAGGGCATTGTTCATGCTGTAACGGGTGCGGTTGGGGCGTTCGTGAATATGGATTTCAATATTTTCCAGTTTGGCAAGGAAATAATCATCATCCAGGGTTTGATCGTGCAATGCAATCCTGGCGACCAAATTCCAGCCGGCGGCTCCCACCCATTCCTGTGTGGAATCACTCCATTCACCCGCTTTCTTCACTGCGAATTTTGAGCGCCCCACCATATTCGAAAAGGCATCGGTCAGGATATAGTTATCCAAATCTTCCAACCAACGATCAATCAAGTCTTCAGAGATAGTTGAGGCATCTGCGACCATGGTTGCCAGTACACGCGCATCATGCACGCCGCTGCACCATAACATTTCTGCCAGCTGGGTATTGCTGCCGATACGTTTGGCCAAGCGATTCAAATTGGCGAAACTGACCCCAAATTGATAGCCTTTCACACCGTGACGGCGATAGACCTTGCGGTTTTGCTCCGTCCCAATTACTTCCAATTCCAGCAGCAGATCATAAGCTTTTATCATCAAATTACCTTAAAGCAATCATAGACCTGCAAGCTGAGTGCTTCCATATACAATTTCTAAGAACGGTGAGATTTTCTCTCACCGTTCTTAGAATTTACTCTTATTTTGTGGCCGGGAATGTAGGCGTCGGGCGCACCGTGGGCACCGCAGTCGGAGACGGGTAGATCAAGGTAGTGCCGGAACTCGACAAGGCCCTGACCAGATCCACGTCTGAAAGTTGATCGTTGGTACGTTCTATAGAAAGCGTGTTATAGATACTTTGCGCAGTTCCCACGTCATCCGGCAGGCTGGTCCAGGTCAGAGAGGTATTGTTGGTGGTCGAGCTGCCGGCGCTCAGACCGCTGACGCGCGCTTTGAACTGGATAACCGCTTCTTCGCCATCCAACGGGAATTCATCCCAGCTCATCACCAGAGAAGTCGGATCGGTGTCATCCAACGAAGTGGCAGCCGTGCCGAAAATTTGCTCCAAAGAGTCTTCAATGTACACCAGATTATCCGGCAGAGGATCCGTTAGAACTAGGTTATAGGCGTTCACGTCGCTGGTATCGCTGTGGCTGATGCGCAGGGTAAAGGTGACCACCTGGCCGGCAGCCACACTGGTATCATTGACCGATTTGATTACCATCATTTCCGGAATTACGATGGTCACAGGCTCCGCGCTGGTCTCCAAAGCGCTGCCTCCGTAGGACCAGTCAATCTGATTGGTGCGCTGCTCGCCGGCCAGGTTGATATCGCTATCAAGTACCACGACCTGGTAATTCAATTGCAGGGCGACGCTTTCAGTTGAGGCATTGGTCAGGTTGCCCAGGTCAAAAGTGATCTTGCGTCCCTGGTTGACCTCCTCCAGATCACCATCCGGTTCAGCCGTGATAGCTGCATTGGTGCAAGCACCATCGAAGCCGTCCACCGCATCGGTTGTCAGGTCCGCCGAAGCGGGCGTGATGGACAGGCAATCTACAAACGCCAAGCCGGCTTCCAGAGTATCGGTCAGGATCGCATTTTCAGCAATGCCGGGCGGAACCAGGATAGTGACCTGGTATTCCACCTGCTCTCCGATGGTCACATCCTCATTCTCGGTAAAGTCCATATTTGTAGAAGCCAGCGCCTTGATGAAAGCTGTTCCCAACAAGGTTACAGTAGGATCTTCAGCAGCGGGCAAATCCGGATCGTCGCTGAGTACATCATCAGCATTATCGCTTTCCAGCAGCCCCTGGTTCTCCACGTAGCTGGTGGTATCCGGTACCAGCGGGTCATTGATGGTCACGTTGAATTCAATAGCAGCCGTGCCGCCCTCGCCGCTCAGGTCACCCAGGGCAACATTGATACTGGTGTCGCCACTTGTGTTGCCCAGGGTCACGCTGCCTTGCGTGGTGGTGATTGAACCGGCCACCAGGGTAGTATTGGCATCCGGCGAGTCGCTAAAAATCGCATTGCCAAGGTCCTGGTTGCCGTTATTGGTAATGGTCACCACGTAATGGATGGTGTCGCCGGGGGAAGGCAGGCCGGAAGCGTCCGCGTCCAGCAGGAAGGAATCGACCTTCTGCACCACCAAATCGGGTGTATTGCCCGTCAACAGGTCGGTATCGTCGTCACTGTTGTTTTCGGGGGTCGGATCAGCGCCGTAGGTGCCATCATCCGCCACCGAGGCGCTGTTGACAATTTCCGTTAAATCCGCGGCGACCGGGTCATCCACGCGAACGGCAAAGGCCGCACTGGTTTCGCCGCTGCTGACCAGCGCGGGCAGGCTGAGCGCGCAAACGCTGCCGGCTGGGTCGCCGTCGCTGCAGGACCAGCCCGGGGTGCTGTTGGCGCTGTCGAAGACCGTACCGCTGGGAACCGTATCGCTCAGTGTGATCGCGCCTGAATCGTGTGCGCCTACGTTGTCGATGGTGAGAACATAGACCAGTGTGCTGCCGGGTGTAGTGGTGGTAACACCGTCATCCTTGGTCAGGGTCAGGTCGGGCGAAATGCCATTCAGTGTGTCGGTCGCCTGCACGTCCGGCTCGTCGCGTTCGTAAACCGAATCGCCGCTGAGGGTAGTAGCCTGACTGACCAGGGCCGTGTTCAGGAAAGTCGCACCGTTGGGGAAAGTATCCCCCACGGTGGCGTTGAAAATAAAAGTGCGTGCCCCGCCCACTTCGATGGGTCCACCCGTATAGGTGGCAACACGGTCAGTGGCAGTGACGTTTTCCGTATAGGTAAAGTCGGCCGGTGTGGTCACTTCCGTCAAAGACTGGAAAGTATCCAGTGGGAAAGCATCCTCGACGATCACATCATAAGCCGGAGAGGTGCCGTTGTTGGTCACCACCAAGGTGATTTGAGTGGTTTCGTTGATGGCCACGCTGTCCGGGGTGAAGGTCTTGGTGATCTGCATATCGGGTTCCACCAGGCTGATGGTCTCGGGGCCATCGGTGAGCGTGACGGTGGAAAGGTCGTTGGGATTGGTATAAGCCAGGGTGGCGTAATTCTCCAAAGTGACCCCATCCGCGTTAGCGGGAATATCCAGTACGCGCAGGGTAATATGGATCAGGAAAGTGTTGTTGTCCGGTTCTGGTTCGCCAGTGTCGGCTGTGGCGGTCACGTCGCCGAAGGACAGCACCAAATCGGCGCCGCTGCCGCCAGCCGTACTGGGGGTAGGCGAGAGAGCACTGCCGGAGAAATCCTCTGCCAGCAGCCCGCCGCTGGCCGCGGCCGTGCTGATGACCTGGTAACTAACATATTCCAGTCCATCCGGTATGTTGTCAGTGATCTGCAAGCCCTGGGTAATGCCATCAGGCAAACTGACCAAGATGGGATAAGTCACGGTTTCGCCAATCGTGTAGATAGTGGGTGACGGCGCCTGCTTATCCACAGTCGGCGTACCGGTTAGGATATCAGCGTTGTCAGCCCCCACATAGTCATTCAATCCACCGCTGCCATCCTCACCGGTGCGTTCACCCGCGGTTGTGCCGGGAGTGCCGGTATTGCTGCTGCCGGTGTCGTTGCTGGTGGTGCCGTTCGTGCCTGTCAAGGAGGTATAGGAGACATCCGCTTGGTTGGGAATGTCCAAACCCGCCGCGGCAGTATCGAGTATGTCGGCCTGCACCGTGATGGTCAGGTTGTCGCCCGGATCAAGGCGGTCCAGGGTGATATCAATGGTGTTGCCGGAACTGTTATCGGTGGGGGTGGCATATACGGGAACCACATCCAGGGTATGGCTGAGCACCGAAAGCGAAGCGTCGAAGACATCGGTCAATTGCAAGTCGAAAGCGGTTGTGCTGTAGGTGCTGCTGGCGTTGCTGACCACGATGGTATAGGTCAAGGGATCGCCGGCTTCATAGGGGCCAGCGGAAACGGTCTTGGTTACGGTCACCTGCGGCTCGACCACGCGCACGGTCAGACTGTTGGCGTCTGCCGCCTGCGTACCGCCTTCATATACGCGGAAATCGTTGATCAGGGCAATGCCAGCGCGTTAAATTCCACCACAAGATATTCGTTGTCGCTGTCGCTATCCTCGTTCAGCAAATCGCCGAATTCAAACCATGGGTCGCTGCCGCTGGTGAAGGCATCCGCCGTTCCGCCATTGGTTATGCCGCCGCCCGGAAAAGCGCAGTCCACCAGTGCGGTATCCAGACTGGCAATATCTGCCGCACTGCCGCTGTCATTAGCGCAGGTAATGGTCGAAGATGAGATACCGGTGCCGTTGGAGACAAAGGCCAGACGGGCAGTGCCATCATCCAGATAGAGCAGCCCAGCCGGCAGCAGATCCCGGATCTGGAAAGCGACCGAAGTGCCTTCCGGAAGAATCGTCGCCAGACGGTAGCGCGCGATCTCACCGACGGCCAAATTGGTGTCGGAGGTATAGGTGTCCGGTTCAGAAGTGCTGATCAGGTATTTCAAGGGAGTCGGGATGGTGATATCCACGTAAGCCGAGTCGGTCACCAAGTAATCGTTGGCCGTCCCGCCCGGATCAGTCACGTCGCCGGTGCGCTCATAAGAGAGCGCGTTGTAATCCGACTGCTGTCCGGGCTCGCCGGCCAGGCTGGTAAATTTCAGGATGGCGTCATTGGTGATGCGGTCGGAGGGAGTGACCGAAGTATTCAGGGTAGCCGTGAAGCTGAAGGATGAGGACGAACCGGCCGGGAAAGTGGCCCAGGTGGCGTACAAGTCCGGGCTTTCGCCGACCGTGTCCGGCGTCAGGCCGGACGCCAGCGCAAAGGAGCCGGTCTGGTAAGTCATGTCTGACGGCACGATATCGTCAAGGGTCACATCATAGGCATCCGTGCCGGCAACCGGATTAGAGATGGTGATGGTAAAGGTAACTTCGTCACCTGCGTCACCGGTGACAGGGGAAACATTTTTGGCATTGCTCAAGTCAGGTTCCACCACGGTCAACTCGGGAGCGCTGTCATTGACAATGCCGCTGTCCCAACTGAAATAAGCCGTGTTGGCAATGGTGCTGCCCTGCTGGTTGGCACTGACATTCAAGGCCACCGTAGTAAATTCAATGGTGAGTGTTTCGGCAGTTGTGTTATCCGTATCCGCATTGGTCAGATTACCCAGGGAAAAGGAAACACCGTGGCCGTCGCCGGTAATCTCGGGATTGATGGGGTCGTTGCAGGCGTCATCAAAACCGCCGGCCAGATCGGTGGTCAGGGAAGCCGAGGAGGATGTTATGCTCAAGCAATCCGCGAAGGTAGCTCCCTCCGGGATGGTTTCATTAACGTAAGCATTGGGTGTGCTGCCTTCTGGAACCGTAATGGTGATGGTGTAGGTAGCGGTTTCGCCAATGACCACATCCGTACCGCTGGTTTGGCTCTGGTTGGTGGTCAGCACGTCCTTTTCCATAACCGGCGAAGCGATGGTCGTATCGTTGGAATCGTTGGGGTTTTCAGTGGAGTAATCCGTACCGCCTTCCACACCGGCGTAATTAACCAGCACGTCCGTGTTGGTCAACACCTCTTCGGGAGTTACGCCGCTGTCCACCAGCAAGTCGAAAGTGATGATCGCAAGATTACTGCCATCGGTGACCAATGTATCGGTTCCATCGTAGGCAGACGCTAAGGCACCGCCAGCCGGATCGACCAGTTCGATGCCGCTGGAGAAGATACCCCCGCCTAGATCCGTGTAATCCAGGGCCGTGCCGCTGCCGTTGGTGACGCACAAGTTCAGCCCACCGCCGGGTGTGGTAAAACCGCTCGGCAGGGCATCCTGGATTTGTACATCGTAAGCTGCGCTGTGTCCGCTGTTTTCCACCACCAGGGCGAAGGTGACCAGGTCCCCGTAATCCACCCCGCTGATGTCGCTGACAATGGGAGTAGCTGCCAGGCCGGCGGAATCGATGGTACCGCTGAAGCGCGGGCAGGCACCGCCCGGGTCGCTGAAAGTAAGTGGGGCAACGCTGTCCGGATCATACACCGCATCCGCCCGGTCGCTGCTGACGGCACCCTTGGTGATATACACTTCCGGTTCGTAAAGCACAAAGCGGATGATCGAGGTGCTGCTGGAAACAGAATAGTTGGTCGAACCCTCGTAAGCGTAGATTTCATTGGTCAGGTAAAGTTCGTCCGCGAAGGGATCACTGGAAACCGTCGCGGTGAAGAAAATATCGATCAGGGTAGTGGCGTTATCGGTGCTGTCGAAATCGCCGTATGTCAGGGTGAAACTGTTATCGGCTGAATTTACGCTGACGCCGGGCACAATGCCGGAATAAGTGCGGAAGGTATCGTCAGGGCCGAATTTTATATGCCCGGCCGCCGGAATGGTACTGTCGATCACATCGTCAAAGGTAGTGATCTCGTCGGAATCCAACACCGGCAGCGGCAGGAAATCCGTGAACGCCAGGTCTTCCACGTCAGAGGTGGGCAATTCATACTGGAAGCGGAAGGTAATGGTATCCTGCGGTGTCAGCGTAACCGGATTGGAGAGCTTTGTACTGCCGTTGACCGCGTAAATGCTCTTGGTCAGCGTGCCGTGGCCCAGGGTGAGGGTCACGCCGCTGTCTTCCGTGGGGATGCTGGCGGTGGCGCTCAGGTCGGCATTGTTCAATACCGTGCCGTCGGCGGTGACGTCGTTGGTGAGCTGGTCGCCCTGATCCACACTGGGGTCGCCGGAAGGATAATCGTCACTGAATTCCTCCTGCACGGTGGTGCGGAAGGTAATGATGCCAAGCGTGGCGCCATCGTTGTAGCTGGTGCAATCCGGGTCGGCCCCGCCGGTGCCGCCGGTGGGCACGCAGCCGCCGATCAGGTAGCCGTTAGCCTGCCCACGCGTCACCAATTCATCGGAGATATTGAAGACCACGGTAGTAAGGCCGGTGTTGGGCGCGGTGCTGATGGGTGTGTAATCGCTGTCGATGGTGTAATTAGCCGCGTCAAAATCCCCAGCCGCTAACGAATAACCGTTGCCCTCAAAAGACAGCGTGGGTGTAAAAGTGTCCAATAAATGCTGCCCGTCCGAGATAACATCCGTAACACTGAAATCATCGTAAGCAAAGTAATCCGATACCTGGAATTCCAGCCGGTATTCGATCACATCTCCCGGGCTTAACCCTTCCGGGATAGCATCTGTAATAATCTCGGAAAATTTTTGGATGGTGTGGGAACAATCATCCAGCGTGTGAGCCGGGTCTATGCTGACGCTAGGAGTCTGATTGTCATCGCGCGGATCGATAGGTCCCATTCTGCTGAGGCACCAACCGGATTTTCGGAAATTACACAACCTCCATTTTCCGGCGTAATAACGCGCGTATCCGTCAAATTATCCAGAGGGATATAGAATGAAAAAGTGACACTTGCGTCAACATCCGCAGTGGTGCCGATAACACTGTCAAAATGGCATGTCAGGGTTCCATTGGGATCAGTGGTTGAGGGTGGGGTGCAAGTTGCGCCAGCCGGGTCACTACTGATTACTTCAACAAACTGCATATTTTCAGGCAGATCATCTATGATGTCCAGGTTGGTGATCGTTTGATCGGCGGGAATATCCACGGTGAGCGTGTATTGGCGTGTGTAGTTCGGGCCGGTGGAAGTTTCATTTTCGCGCCAGTTATATTCTTTATTCACAATGAACAAAGTCGGTGTAACCGACGCGCTGATTTGGGCACCGATGATGGGCGGATCGGTAGAGGGATTGTCCAGCGCGTCTGCGCCAAAGCGAAAACCTGATTGCGCCAGAATAGGCAGCTGAGTACTCAAATCCGCATAACTGCTTACGGTGGCTCCAATATCCACTACCACGCTCGGCTGTCCGTTGACGAAACTACCGAAGGGCAGTTCGATCACCAGCAACTGCCAGGTGAAGGGCGACTGCGTACCGGCCGGCGCGGCCGGGCAGGTCACTGGCAGGCCAGTCAGCGGGTGGGTAATGGTGCTACCTTCCACACAGGCATATTCCCAGGTGCGGACTGGGTTGCCCAGATAATCAACGCTGGTGTAGGTAACACCATCCTCACTTTCACTATCCAAACTATCATCCGCGCCGCTCTGTGGCAGATACAGGTCAATATATGGCCCGTAGCCGACATCTGTGGAGGCATTATCGAAAGTGACTGTAAAGTTAAAATTTTCACCAATTAATACCTGCGCGGGGACATCCAATGCTGCACTTGGGAGAGGTACAAAAAAAGGCTGTGCATTGACACTCTGGGCGAAATTATTCAAAAAAGGCAGCATGATTACCAGTGCCATAACGATAACTTTGAGGACATTATTGAAATGGGCTGTGTTGAGAAAATTGAACTTAAAAGAAAATTTCTTCATGACGTACCTTTTTATACATTCGTAGTTTTAGGTTAAACAACCTGTTTTTAGTATAACTAACTATATTGTATAAGAAAACTAACATCTGGTTTCAATAAAAAAAAGAGCAAATTTAAATTTGCTCTTTTTTGATGCCGAAGGTGGGAATCGAACCCACATTCCCGAAGGAACACGATTTTGAGTCGTGCGCGTCTGCCAATTCCGCCACTCCGGCTGATGTGCAGCAAGTATATCCAACTTTAAATATGGGGTCAAGATAGCCAAGTCACACATTCCGCATATAATTGAAGAAAAACATCAGGAAATCATATGCGACTAGGAATTATCGGCTTACCCCAATCCGGAAAAACAACCATCTTCAACGCGCTCACACGCGGCACCCAGCCAGTCGGCGTGGGCATCGGACGCATGGAAATCCACACGGCCGTGGTAGATGTGCCCGACGAACGCGTAGAGCGCCTGACGGACATGTTCCACCCGCGTAAGACCATTTACGCCAAGGTGAACTATTCAGACATTGCCGGCCTGGGCAGCGCTTCCGACAAAGGCGAGATCAGCGGCCAACTGCTTAATCAATTGGCCCAAATGGACGGCTACATCCACGTGGTGCGCTGCTTTGAAGATGCCGCCGTGGCGCACGTGCGCGAGACAATTGACCCGCAGCGCGATATCCGCCTGATGGACGAAGAATTGATGCTGAACGACCAGATCATGGTCGAACGCAAACGCGAAAAATTAACCGAAGAGCATAAAAAAGGCGCCGGACGCGATAAAGCGGTGATCGAGCGCGAGATGGTGCTGTTCGAGACATTGGATCAATGTCTGGCTGAAGGCAAACCGCTGCGCGATTTAGAGTTAAGCGAGGACGACGAGAAGATCATGAGCGGTTTCGGCTTTCTCAGCCGCAAACCCATGATGCTGCTGCTCAACCTGGGCGACAACCAGCCCGCCCCGGCGATCAGCTATGAGCACCTGCGCAGCAGCGTGGCCAATCTGCAAGGCAAGCTGGAAATGGATATCGTGCAGCTGCCCGAAGAGGACGCGCAGATGTTCATGACCGAATACGGCATCGAGGAACTTGGCTTGAGCCGCGTGATCAGCGATTCCTACGATCTGCTTGGCTTGCAGTCCTTCTTCACCGTGGGTGAAGACGAAGTGCGCGCCTGGACCGTAAAACGCGGCGCGACCGCGCCCGAAGCGGCCGGCGAAATCCACACGGATATGTTCAAGGGCTTCATCCGCGCGGAAGTGATCGCTTACCAGGACCTGATCGATCTGGGCAGCATGGCGGAGGCGCGCAACAAAGGCAAGCTGCGCCTGGAGGGTAAAACCTACATCGTGCAGGACGGCGATATCCTCAACATCCGCTTCAATAATTAATTGGTTTGATATTTAAAGAATCGCGCCCCTTCGACACCCCACGCTTTGCTCTGGGCACACTTTCTTTAAATGGAAAGCCACTTTTCTGATTAACCATAGATGGACTGATAATCCAACCGAGATCCTTCGCTCCTGACGGAGCTCAGGATGACATCAGGGGAACCGTTGATGTCGGTTTTGGAAACCTGACCAACGAAACAATTCTGCCAGAGAAGAGGAAAGTTGGGGATAAAAAAACTCCTTCTTTTCGAAGGAGTTTTCAGTTTATTTCCGCAGCATTCTATCCAGGATGTCTGATCCCACCCGTGAGGTGAGGTCCAGGCTGAGCGGAACGACCGCCACCATTTTCTCCACCCGCACGGTGTACATATCGCTATCGGGCGGAATTTCATCCAATTCCAGCGCATGCGAATGGATCTTGGATTCTTCTTCCAGCTTACCCTCACGGATCACATAGGGTTTGTAATAACGCGTGCGAGCCAGCTTGGTCACTTTCCAAGGGGTGTCCGGTGTAGCGCCTTCCGGCACTACCACGTTCAGAACATCAACATCCTCAGGTAATTTGTTTTCCAAAAGAATCTTCGCAAAGAATTTTGTAAAATAGGCGGATACGGAGAAGTCAACATTATCCGGAAAACCGTCCCATTCTTCGTTGGTCAATCGCTGCGATACTGCCAGAGCAGGAATGCCCATGGCGGCTGCCTCCAATGCTGCGCCAACCGTCCCGGAATAGGTCACATCAGTGCCGAAGTTTTCGCCGTAATTGATACCGGTCACCACCAAATCAGGTGTGCGCGGTGCCAGTTCCATCACACCATGAGTAACAGATTGCGAAGGGGATCCACCCACAGCGTAAATATCCCAATCCTCGTCTTTAACATTGAGCTTTTTACTGGTGATGCGCCCATCAGAATTTTTCTGATATCCCCGTCCGGTAGCGGACATATGGTCGCGCGGGGCAGACACAGTCACATAACCCAGCTCGGATAGTGCTCTGGCCGCAGCCCACAGCCCGGGAGAATCGACACCATCATCATTGGATAACAGAATCTGTTTAATATTTTGGTTCATTTTTACTGCTTTCGTATGAATGTGAAATAAGTTGAAGAAAATGAATTTTACCAATAAAAATTTTCTTTTCGATATAAAAAGCAAACTCATTTTCAATATAACACTATTCGACAATATACAACAGTATTAAACAATTGATTATTGACAATAGTTGTTGATATTTGGTAATATAGTGACGATAGAGAAAATTTACGATTATTACACAAAAAAGAAGGATTTTCAAATGACCATTGATCGCTTTCAAAAATACCTTGATGCTAAAAGTCCTTTTGGGCAAGAACAGCTAACCTGGCCGTTATATGGAGCAGGTTTGGAAAATCTGGGGATAAATGGGAAACCCGTGAAGGGTCAAATCCCGTCTTATTCAGATGATGAACTTTTAATGCGAATAGATGCAGTCAGTCTGTGTTATACCGATTTAAAAGAAATTGATTCCGGCGATACCCATCCACGGTTAATAGGCAGAAATTTAAAAGAAAACCCGATCATTCCGGGACACGAAATTTCTTTCACCGTTGTTGCCGTGGGCAAGAATCTGCAAAGCGAATACAAAATCGGCAATCGATTTACCATGCAGCCTGATATTTGGGTGGACGGCAAGAGCATTCCATTCTGTTTTGGTATGGATGGCGGATACCGCCAATATGCCAAAATCGGCAAAGAAGTTTTAAAGGGAGATGCCGGTAATTATCTCATCTCGGTGCCAGACGATATGCCATATGCATCCAGTGCGATCACTGAACCGTGGGCTTGTGTGGAAGCAGCCTATCGAATGCCTTATCGAAATACTCTTAAAAAAGGCGGGCGCTTATTAATTTTAGGAGGAGAAAAAGCGAGAAATGGTTATAAATTTCGGGGCGAATGGATCACCCAGAACTTGCCCGCCGAGATCATTGTTTGCAAGATACCGGATGACCTGAAGAAGAAATTTGTTTCGATTTGCGATTTCAGCAAATCGAAACTCAGTGAAATGGATTCAGATTCCTTGTTTAGATCGGAACAGAAATTCGACGATATTTTTATTCTGGATGGTTCGGCCAGCGAGATTAACGAAGCCTGCGGGCTGATGGCTAATTCCAGTATCCTCGCGATTGTGGGCAAGGAACCTGTTGAAGGCCCAGTTAATATTGACATGGGGCGCTTGCATTATGACGCCACTTATTTTGTCGGAACCAGCAGTCTGGATTTGGAAACTGCATACCGGCAGACCGAGCCTCGTGTTTCTTTAAAACCAAATGGGAAGACCTGGATTCTGGGCGCGGGCGGCCCGATGGGGCGCTTGCATTTGCAGCGTGCTATTGAGAGTAAAGACGGCCCCAGTTTGATTGTCGCCAGCGAAGTCACTGAGTCACGTTACGATGCTTTGCTTGAATTTTTTGTTCCTTTTGCCAAAAAATATCAGAAAGAATTAATTATTGTAAATTCCGTCAAGGAACCAGCCGAGTATCATAAAGTAATGGGGAAAATCAAGGCAGAAGGCGGATTTGACGATATTCAGATTATGGTAACCATCCCGGCTGTGATTACGGATTCCACCCGATACGCAGGGCAGGGAGCGGTTATCGACCTCTTTGCCGGTTTAAAACGAGGCGTAACTGCTGATGTCGATGCCGAGCTGATCAGCGGCCCCCTGCAAATCAGGTTTGTCGGACACAGTGGCTCCGGCTTGGATGATCAAAAAGCAGTGGTGAACAGAGTGATTTCCGGACAATTGAAACCGGAATTATCCGTCGCGGCAGTAGGCGGTATCAACCAAATTGCGGATGGCATCAAAGCCATGAAAAATTGGGTGTTTCCCGGAAAAATCGTGATTTATCCGCATGTACTGGATTTCCCCCTAACGGCGATTGGCGATTTGGAAAAACAGATCCCTGAAATTGAAACTTATTTGGGCGAAGGAAAAACCTGGTCGTTGGAAGCAGAAAGAGTCTTTTTGGATCGGGAACTCTCAGATGAATAAGAAGATTGTCATTTGGGGGGCCGGTAAAATCGGCCGGGGATTTATTGCGGATTTGTTTAACCAGGAAGGTTTTGATATCTGCTTGGTGGATGAATCCGCGGCTTTAATCGACCAGTTGAATGCCCAAGGAAAATATACAGTTGTGCATGCCAGCAGTGAAAAGATTGAGCAAAAAGTCATAAAAGATTTCAAAGCAATTACGACTGAACAAAAAGACGAAATCCAGAAAGAAATTAACGATACGGATTTGCTGGCTTTAGCCGTTTTTCCGAAGAATTTTGACACTGTTGCTGAACAAGTGCGTCAATATATCCTGCAACGAAGAATAAACAGAAAAAATGATGCAATTGATATTTTGCTTTGCACCAATCTGATTCATGCCGGACCGAAATTTCAGGATTGCTTGTTGAAAGGTTTGGACGCAGAACAAGAACAATTCTTTCAAGAGCACGTGGGTATTGTTGAGGTTTTGGTCATCCGCATTGCCCCTGTCCCTCCACAAGATGCTGTTGAAAAGGATCCTTTGGTGGTTTGGACCAACGGTTTTCCGGAATTACCGGTGGATCAAGCCGGATTTAAAGGAGCCGTTCCAAAGCTAAAATCTTTACGATTGGTCGCCGACATGCGTGCAGAAGAAATCCGTAAGATTTATACCTATAACATGTGCCATGCGGTCCTTTCGTATTATGGGAAATTCTTTGATTATCCCTTATTGGTTGACTGTTTGAATGATCCGGCAATTCGCAAAGAAGCGGAAGGCGCTCTTGGCGAAGTCAGCTCAGCTTTGCAGAAAGAGTTCGGGTTTACAGAAGCAGATATGAACCAGTGGATAAAAAATGTCCTGGCGCATACAAATAACCCGACGATTGCGGATACGGTCATCCGTTCAGCGGCTGACCCGAAACGAAAATTGGCCAAAGAAGATCGTTTGATTGGCCCGGCACTGCTCTGCCTGAAAAATGGAATTCAACCCATTTACCTGATTAAAGGAATTGCAGCAGCCTTCCATTTCTATGACGAAAACGACGCTCCTTCTCAAGAAATCCAAAATTTGATTAAAAAGGATGGTATTTCTCAAACTGTCAAAACCATTTGCGGACTGACAGAAAAAGAAGATGATTTATTACAAGCTATTGTCATGGAATATGATCGCGTTCCGTTGGAACTTGAATGGGTGCTGAAATCCAGACAGGCTTTTCAACTCGGAATGGAATATGAACAAAAATACCACGGCTGCGGCCAAAGCGTGGTTGCGGCCGTGACTGAAGTTTTGGGTATATTTGACGAAGAACTTTTCAACGCCGCAACAGGTCTTTGTGGTGGCATTGGTCTGATCAACGATTCCACCTGTTCAGCTTATATCGGTGGCGTGATGTCCATTGGGTTGGTTTTTCCGCGCGAACGCAAGAATTTTGACGGCGACCGCGAAAACAAGTACCTGAATTTCGCACTGGTTCAAGAACTTCATAATAAGATGATTGAAGAATTTGGCACCAATCGCTGTGCCGATATTCACAAGAAAAAATATGAACGCTCGTTTGATTTGCAGGTTAAATCCGAACGGGAGAAATTCGAGGCCGCCGGTGCTCATGTGGAGAAAAAAGGATGTACGGACGTGACCGCTAAAGTATCCATGTGGACGATTGAAGTATTGTGCGCTCCCATGATTTTAAAACAACTTTCAAAGAGATAAACCTTATGGATAATGAATTTCTAAAAATCAGCGAAGTGATCAAGCCGGAAACTGTTGCGCTTGAAATGAACGATGTTACTTGCAAAGCTCAAGCGATCAATCGCTTAGCCGGCATGTTGTATCAAGCCGGACATTTAACTGACCTGGATGCGTATATCAAGTCTGTATATGAACGGGAGCAATTAGGACCCACCTACATGGGAAATTTCATTGCCATCCCTCATGGAAAATGCGATGCGGTTAAAGCAGCCGGGGTTGCGTTTGGCCTTTCTAAAAATAGTTTCCAGTATGAGACAGAGCTCGGCGAAGGGCCAGTCAAATTAGTTTTCCTGCTGGCCATTCCCAACCAAATGTCTGCGGATGCCTATGTGGCAGTCCTGGCCCGTCTGGCCAGATTGTTGGTGCATGAAGAATTTTGCTTGAATTTGTATAATGCGTCTTCTTATCAAGACGTTTTCAATGCGATACTAACGGGAGAGAAATTGCTTGAAGATCTATCAAATTCAATATCTTAGGAGACTAGTATGAAAATTGTTGCAATAACAGCCTGCGCTGCCGGAATTGCCCATACGTATATGGCGGCTGAAGCTGTAAAAAAAGCGGCCAGAGAAGCAGGCGACGAAATCAAAATTGAGATTCAAGGCGCAATGGGCATCGAAAATAGGTTAAAGCAGTCGGATATTGATGATGCCGAATTAATTATTTTTGCAGTAAATATTAGCGTGCGGGATCGGGATCGATTCAGCGATAAAAATCCGATTTTGATTGACCCAGGTGAATTCATCTCAAATCCCAATAAGTCTTTAGAAAAAGCCAAAAACTCGCTTCTTCCTAAACATAGAAGTTTGTAATTCTATTGCGGAAATAATCATAGAGAGGAGGAAAATAATCGGAATATCACGGAACACATCTTATTAATTTGAAATAAAAAAAATAGATAAGGAGTAACAAAATGAAAGGTCGAGATATACAAAGGCATTTGTTAACTGGTGTTTCCTATTTCATTCCGTTTGTTGTCGCCGGTGGCATTTTGATTGCCTTAGGTTTCCTGTTTGGCGGCATTTATGTTTTCAATGACACAAATCTGGCCGCGCAGATATTCTGGATTGGTAAAGATGCCTTCGGTGTCATGGTTGGCGTTCTTGCCGCCTATATCGCGTATTCCATTGCGGACCGTCCAGCAATTGCGGTTGGTTTTGTGGGTGGGATGGTCGCGAACCGGATTGGTGCAGGTTTTATTGGTGGTTTGCTGGCCGGTTTCCTGGCGGGCTATGTTGTTCTTTATATGAAAAAGATCAATCTGCCGCAATCCATCCGCTCATTGATGCCTGTTCTGTTCATTCCGGTTTTCGGAACACTGATTGTCGGTTTAGTGACATTCTACGTCATTGGACCACCGGCAGCATGGTTGAATACCGCATTTGCAAATCTATTGAATAATCTGAGCGTTTCCGGCACCATCATCATCTCTCTGGTTCTCGGCGCGATGATGGCCTTTGATATGGGCGGTCCGGTAAACAAAGCTGCCTATGCGTTTGCTCTGGCTGCCTCGGACAACAACAACTGGGTTCCTATGGCCGCTGTCATGGTTGGTGGTATGGTACCTCCCCTGTCTATTGCGTTAGCTATGTTGGTTGCCAAGAACAAGTTCACCGAAGATGAAAGAGGTGGTTTGGCCGGTTGTTTCATTGGCGCGGCAACTTACATCACTGAATTTGCTATCCCGTACGCTGCTGCTGATCCTTTAAGAGTCATTCCTTCATTAATGGTTGGTTCTGCTGTCGGTTCTCTGGTTAGCTATTTAGCGGGTGTTTCCTTGATGGCCCCGCACGGCGGCTTGTTTGTATTTGCTCTGGCAAACAAACCCTTGATGTGGATCCTTAGTATCATTATTGGTGGCGTTGTTGGTGCAGCCGTTTTGGTTGCCGTAAAGCCCAAATTAAGTGAAGAAGAAATATCCAAAAAAGGCGATAAAAAAGTCGGACTGGATCTCGGGTAATAATAAAAATAAACACGCGTCGATGCAGCTGGAAATTATTCCAGCTGCATCAACACTTAAAAATTATATCCGAATTGGAAATACCCTGGATAAGGGATAATAAATTTGTAATAATGGGTGTTGAAAGTCGGACTTTAGTTGAATTTTGAATATATTGTAGAATAATGAAAGCCAATCTGAGATTATCAATGGACCACGGAAATAAAATATTTAGAGAAGAAAGACTTCAGATCATTCTTGAAAAACTAGTTCAAGAAAGAAAAGTTGTTGTTAAGGAACTGGTGGAATATTTCAATGTGAGTCCCTCTCTGATCCGGATGGATTTAACAGAACTTGAGAAGCGAGGATTAATATTGCGCACTCATGGCGGCGCAATTCTGCCAGAGGATCCAAAAGAGGATCTCATTGTCGAGAAAAAATATCTTGAGCTGCGCGAGGAAACCAACGCGGAAGCAAAAGCAAAAATTGGTTTGGCGACAATAGAATTAATTAATGATGGGGATTCTATTGTGATTGATGGGGGCAGCACAGCATTTGCGGTGGCGAAAAACTTAAAAACCAAGCGGGGATTGACGATCATAACCACTTCAATCCATCTATTACCGGTGCTATTGGAAATCACGGATGCAAAAATATATCTTACTGGTGGTTTGATTCATCGGGAAATGGAAGATTTAATTGGGGATATATCCCTGGATTCCATCGGGCGTTTCGCCCCTGATGTTGCTATCCTGGGAATTGATGGAATTTCCATCAGCAAGGGCCTAACAACTACAGAGCCGACTATTGCGCCCTTAAAAAAGAAAATGATTGCAGTCAGCAAGAAAGCAATTGTGGTTGCTGATTCGACGAAATTTGGTAAAGTGTGTCTGCTCCACATCGGCATGATAAAAGATGTGGATACGATTGTAACGGATAGCAACGTAGCGCTTGAATACGCAGAACAGATCAGAAAACTTGGTACTTCCGTGATTTTAGCTTAGTTTTCTGAGAAGAACCAAAACCCAAATTTTCCACCTATTTAATACCGTTTAACCTTTACCAGTTTTGATTATTAAATAACCATCTTTATTAGAAGATAGGTTTTTATTTAGCATGTAAACGAGAATAAGGAAAAATTACAATGATTAATGAAAAAGATAATGAACCCAAACAAACGTCCTCAAAAAGGACAGAGCATCCTTATTTTGTTTGGGATTCCATCCAAATGATCCCGCAAGTGCTTGGTCAATGCCTGGATGATCAAGTCCAGTGCCAGGCGGAGAATATTGTTAATAAAATTATTGAAAAGAAAATCGACAAATTGATATTTTTAGGTACCGGTTCCTCATTTTTTGCCACGATTGCGGAAAAATATTTTTTTGATGAAACCACTCCTTTTCTATCGTGGTCTTTTGTGACCAGCGTGTTTAAAAATTATCCACCCGAATTCCTGGACGCTAAGACGGCTGTTTTTTTCCACTCTCATTCAGGCAAAACCGAGGGGGATGATCAAGTGGTTGAATTTGCCAAAAGCAAGGGTGCTTTCACCATTGGCGTAACCGATATTGCAGGATCGGCCCTCGCGGAAGTGGTAGATGCGGTCTTTATCGGCCCGGGAGGACCTAAAAAAGAAATGCCTGCCTCCCGAACATATGCCACAGCGATTTTTCGCATGATGATTTTGGCAACAAAATTGGGAAAAGCCTTGGGTAAAGAGAACCATGGCAAAAATTTCGATCAAGCGCTTAACGAATTACCAGCCATGGTGAAAACGTTCATGCAAGCTTATGAACCCATTGCGAACTCAAATGTGAGTAAACTCCAGGATGTAAAATCTTTCTTCTGTATTGGAAGTGGACCTAATTTATCCACAGCAGATGAAAGTGCGCTGGCTTTCAGCCAATGCGCAGGCGTTCCGGCACAAAGCTTTGAGCTGGATAATTTTATTCATGGCCCGTTGCAAACCCTTACTCCGGGCATGGGTGTTGTGGTGATTGCGGCGCCCGGACCTCTTCAGGATCGTTTGCTGCGAGTTGCAAGAGCAGCCGAAATCATCGGTGCAAAAGTTGTTTTGGTGGCACCGGAAGATATACAAGTCGAATTTAGCATGGATGTTATCATCAACATGCCGGCTGGATTACCGGAATTATTAACCCCGGTTATCTACATGGTTCCATTATGGCAGACCGCATATCACTTTGGTCTTTTAGGAAGAGGCGGTCATCCTGATCGTTTATCCATGGATAAGCCCGAATTCATCGAAGCATTCTCTTACCTGATGAAAAAAGATAAATGGGTCACCAAAAAATAGAACTGGTTGGGTCAACAATTGTCAAATTGAACGTAGTTTTGAACAATATGGGTTACTCTTCCGGGTAGAAAAGCATACGAACATTAACCAGAAAACACATTAAGAAAAAGGAGTGAATAAAATTCACTCCTTTTTTGTGCCCCCGGCAGAGCTCGAATCTGCAACCTTTTGCTCCGCAAGCAAACGCTCTATCCAATTGAGCTACGAGGGCATGACACAAAGTGTACATGAAATATACCGCAGCGCACCAGAACCGTCAAGGCAAGCCGTTTAAGGTTGTTTTAACTTTCAACATTCTTGGGCAGGGTGATATGCTGCATGACTTTATAGAAAGGTTGCAGACGGTCGTACATGTGAAGATAAATTTCATTGTAGAGCTGGTCGTAAACCCGTTGGGCTTCCGGGTTGGGAATAAAAGTTTCTCCCAGGCGGGTCATCCCTTTGATCGCAGCTGTGTAATCCGGGTGCAATCCCACGCCTACAGCGGCGTTGATGGCCGCGCCCAATCCAGAAGTTTCGTACAAATGCGGACGCGAAGCCGGCAGGCCGAAGATATCAGCGGTTAACTGCATGGCAGCGTCGCTCTGACTGCCGCCCCCAGCCACGCGAATCTGAGTGATGGCCACTTTGGAACGTTTTTCCGTGCGCTCCTTGCCTTCGCGCAGGGCATAGGCCAGCCCTTCCAGAATCGCGCGGTAGAAATGAGCGCGGGTATGCACGTCGCTGAATCCGATGACCGCCCCGCGTGCTTCCGGCCCGGGGTTGCGCAAACCGGGCGACCAATAGGGCTGCAGCACCAGGCCTTGCGAACCGGGTGGCACGCTGCGCACCAGGTCGTCCAGCAGATTTTCGGGTTCGATGCCCTGCTCGTCGGCGAACAACTCTTCTTTCAAGCCAAACTCGCTCTTGAACCAGCTCACCATCCAATAACCGCGGTAGATCTGCAATTCCATGTTGAAGTAATTCGGAACAGCGGCCGGATAGGGAGGAATAAGCGGGATTAATTCAATGTATTTATCGTGGGTGGTGTTGATGGTGGCAGTGGTGCCGTAACTCAGGAAGGCCACGTGCGGTTCCAGGCTGCCAGCGCCCAACACCTCAGTAGCCTTATCAGCAGCGGAAGCGATCAAGGGCAGACCAGCCGGGATGCCGGTGGCCTGCGCGGCCTGTGCGGAAATTTCGCCCAAAGGCTGCCCTACGGGTACCAGGTCGGGTAATTTTTCACGCTGGATGGCCAAAGCCTGCCAATACCAATGGCTTTTACTCGCCCAAGTTTGTTTCTTGTAGTCAAAGGGCATATATCCTACCTGGCTGCCGACCGAATCTACAAAGCTTCCAGTCAACAGGTAGGTCAGGTACCCGGAAAGATACAGGAATTTATAGGTCTTCTGCCAGATTTCCGGCTGATTCTCAACAAGCCAGTTGGCTTCACATTCACGTTGGAGGTACTCTACGGTAGGTTGGGCGCCAGCTATTTTGAAAGCCGCACCCCAGAAACCTTTCACCGGCGGAATCTTCTCCGCACGGCGCTGATCCAACCAGACAATGGCGGGGCGCAGGGGTTGCCCGTTTTTATCGACATTGACCACAGTCGAGCGTTGGGTGGTAAGTGCTACTGCTGCAATGCTATCCTTGGCAATGGTGCCGGATTTCCACACACCCTGGCAAGCCTGGCAGAGGGCATCCCAAAACACCGCGGGGTCCTGCTCTGCCAAACCGGGGCCGGTGGAATAATATGCTTCGATCGGCACGCGGCTTTTATAAAGCAAGTTTCCCTGCGGGTCAAAGACCAACGCCCGGATGGATTGGGTGCCGCAGTCGATTGCCAGTAAATTTTCCGCCATATATGCTTTCCTGTCTCGTAACCTTTTTTTATTTTCCCTGGAAACCCCACTGTTTGTTTGCCTGTTCAGTGTTCATATCCAAGCCCAGGGTTCCGCCGGGGTTCATGATGTTATGCGGATCGAAATGCTGCTTCAAGACCCGGATCACATCCATGCACGCGCTGCCAATCTGCTCCTCCAGCCAGGGCGCGGTCTGCTTGCCGATGCCGTGATGGTGACTCATGGCTGCCCCTGAGCGGGAAATGGCTTCCAGAATATCGTACTGCAAATGCAGATAGTCATCAATGCTTTTAAACTTTATCACGAATATAAAATAAAGGTTAGCGCCCTGCGGGTAGGCGTGCGAAATATGGGTCATGCAGATGGCATCGGGGTGCGCCTTGGCAACTTTTCTCACATCGCGATGAACCAGCGGCAGCTGTTCCCAATTCACGGCACATTCCAAGGTGTCAATCAACAAGCCATAATCCATCAGGTCTTCACGCATGTAAGGGTCGGTAAAACGCGAATGCTCCCATTTCTGGGTAACCTTGAAGGGAGTCAACACGAAAGCGCGATTGCGGCGGCAGACAGCATTGATCTTCTTGTCCACCAGGCGGGTGAAATCCGCTTCGCCGTCCACGGTTCCCAGCAGCATGCAGCGCTGCATGGGCTGATAACCCAATTTGCGCAGCAGCGTATCCGCCGCAGTGCCGTCAATGTGGTACATGTGCATGGCCGTGTCGGTTTCCTCTGCGTCGGACAGCCGGAAAACGGACGGTAAACCGAACTCGCCCTGCATGATCTGGCGGTAAGCGCACTGCGCATCCTCCCAGGTCTTGAACAGGTAACTGAAGCGGCGCGTGTTCTCCGGTCGATATTTCGAAATGCGCAGAGTGGCGGAGGTGAGCACACCAAAACAGCCCTCTCCGCCCATCATAACCTGATCGAAATCCGGTCCGGTGGCTGTGCGCGCAAATTCCTGAGTTTGCAGCCGCCCGATAGGGGTGACGTAATCCTGCGCGATAACCAGATCTTCAATCTTGCCATAGTAAGTGGAGTTCTGGCCGGCCCCGCGCGTGACCACCCAGCCGCCCACGCTGGAATGCTCGAAGGACTGGGGAAAATGGCCCAAAGTGAATCGGTCGCTTGCACCCAGTTTTTCCGGGGCATGGTTGAGAATATCTTCCAATTCCGGCCCCCACATACCAGCCTCGACCGTTATGGTCTGGTTGACTTCGTTGAAGGCCAGCACGTTGTGCATATGCACGCTCATATCCAGGCAAACACCACCCAGCGGCGCTTCCATGCCGCGCGTCACGGTGGAGCCGCCGCCGTAAATGGAGAGCGGAATGCGCTGTTCATCACAATATTGCACGAGGGCTTCCACATCCTCGCGATTACACGGCGCCAGCACAGCATCGCAAATGTTCTCGACAATTTTGGCGCGCAGCCGCAGAGCATCCAGCATACCTGCTCCATAGGAAGCATGAATGCGGCTGTAGGTGTCCGTCCTGACATTGTCCTCGCCGCCCACCATACGAGTGAACGCCTCGAGATGCCTGGGATCCAAGCGTGAAGGAATTTCCAAATCCAGCGGATCCATATCCAGTTGGGGCTGCGTGAAATCCTCATCGCGCAGGCCAAAATGGTCTCGCAGCAGTTCATAAAATCCATGGCTGGGGTGCTTGAACGCATCCGGATCGTTCCACTTGAACAGTGAGCGGTAAGTACCAGGGTGTGTGCTGCCCTCATACCAATTCGGTTTAAAAGACTCTTTCTTCGTCATCCATCCTCCGAACAATTAATCAACTTGTTTTTCAAGAACCGGGCTATCCGGGACACGGGCTGTAATAGCGCTTCCAAATTTCCAAATAGGTTTTTTCTTCCGTCTTCCAGCGCTGGTCGCTCCAACCCAGTTCCGGCTGGGCCAGCGTACGGATGCGCGGCAGCAGGTCGGCCCCGCCCTGCGGCAACAGCATGCCCAAGCGCACACGCCGCAGCAAAAGGTCATCCAGATGCACCACGCCTTCACTGCGAGCAGCGTAGCGCAGCTCAGCCCAGGGATTAGGCAGGTCTTCAATAGGTTCCAACTCACCCATCTGTGCTTGATTGAGCAGGTCGCCGGCTTCTTCCCCATGCCGCCCACTGAGGAAACGCAGCAGGCTTTGCGGCAGCCCTTCCATATGGGGCACCGCCACGCGCTCCAGCGCCCGCTGGCGGGCATCCCCATGCGGCGAACGGCTCAGAGCCGTCAGGACAGCTTCCACAGTCTGGCGCGCCATCAAGCGAAAAGTGGTCAGTTTTCCGCCTGTGATGGTGATCAAGCCATCCTCGTTCCAAACCTGATGCGCGCGCGATTCTTTGGAGGGACTGTCCACCCCGCCGCTGATAATCGGACGCAGCCCAGCAAAGGAGGAAACGATATCCTCCTGATTGATCTTGAGTGATGGAAATAGAAAATCTATCGCGGTAAGAATGTAATCAATTTCTGGCTGGCTGGCGAATGGCTCATCGTATTCTTTTTCCAGATCCGTGCTATGGTCCACATCCGTGGTACCCACCAGTGTCTTACCTTCCCAGGGCAGCGCGAACATGGCGCGTTTGTCAATGGGGTGAAATATAGTCAGGGCTTCAGGAATGGGTAAGCGGTTTGCATCGAAGATCAGGTGGCTGCCGCGCAGTTTGCGCATGCGATCCGGCACATGCAAATCGCTGCGCACGGTGTCCGTCCACGGGCCGCTGGCATTCACCACCACTTTAGCCCGCGCTTCCGTTGTCCGTCCGTCCGACGCAGCCATATCGCGCAGCACCGCGCCGCACACCTGCCCCTGCATATTGCGTAAAAGCTGTTCGGCGCGAGCGTAATTCATGGCACTGGCACCGGCTCTCACCGCTTCGCGAATGACACGCAGCACCAGGCGGGCATCATCCAGCTCCGCGTCTTCATAGCGGAAGCATGTTTCAAGATTCTCCATGCGCAGAAACTCAAATTTTCCTTTGAGTTCCTGCGCGCTCAAACGCTGGTGGCGCCACTTGGGTGCCATCAAATCATACAAACCCACGCCAAAGTTCAACAGGCGCGAAGGGATACCGTATTCACTGTAATTGGGCAGATTGAAAGCCAGCGGGGTAACTAAGTTAGGCGCTTCACGCAGCAATTCTTCACGCTGGCGCACCGATTCAAAAGTAACGTCAAACTGGCGGTTGTACAGGTAACGAAATCCGCCGTGTGCTAATTTGGATGAACGGCTGGAGGTGCCAAAGGCAAAATCACGCGCTTCCACCAGCAGCGTTTCCAACCCACAGGTAGCGGCCAGCCGCGCGACGCCTGCGCCGGTAATGCCGCCCCCGATGACCAACACATCCCACTCTCTGTCTAACTGTGACCAGATTTCTTCTCGCCAACCCTTCTGCCACATGGTACTCACATGCCTATCCTTTCATCTCAATCTTTTTTTTGAGGATATGTTACTAAACGTATCCACAATTCGCGGCTCTCAGTCATGATTTGTTCCGCCAGTTTACCCGCCGCAGGCGCATCCCCTGCCTGGATATCTTCCAGCAGCCGGCTATAAAATAAATGGGAATGCCGGCGGGTTTGCGAGTGAGTGAAGTACTGTTCCCCCATCAGCGCGTACAGGCGCTGGACACTGTTCATAAAATGGGTGAAAAAAGTATTGCCGGAGTGCACAGTCAACAGCCAATGCAGCTGCCAATCATAAGCGCTGAAAGCCTGTGATGTTTCCGGCAGAGCCTGGGCATCCTTGAGGAAGGCACTGATCTCGTCCGGCGCACGTAAAACAGCCTGCTGTGTATAAGTCGGCGCCAGTAAAACGCGTACCGCCAGCAGGTTAGCCACAAAGTCCTGCGGCAGGGGGGACTGGTACTGGGCTAAAGCTATGGAAACTCCCAGCCCGCCTTCCTTCCAAAAATCGCGTACGCGCGTGGGTTTGCCTTGCTGAATCTCCAGCCATCCGTCCCTTTCAAGGCGCTGCATCACTTCGCGCAAGGTAGGGCGAGTGACGCCCAACCGCGCAGCCAGTTCACGTTCGCCCAGCAGAAAGGAATTGATCGGAAAGGTGCCATCCAGAATGGCATGGATCAGGCGGGATTCGGTAATCTCGCTCGGTTTCAAAGGGGGCTGCCAGTTTTCAGGTTGCATTTTTCTCCACTGTTAAGAGGTCTTACCAGTTAATACTATAGCAAAAATGCAGTTGTGAAGTCAACAGGAAATTCTTCTTAATCCCCCAATTTATAAAAATTATTTAAAATAAATTCATAATACGCGCCAGAAAAAAAGCTGACGCGTATTCAGACTGCTGATTTATGGCTGAAAATTACTCTTCCTCGGTCACATCCGCCAGCAATGTAGCGGTGCGCTGCGTGTTATCTTCGATGGCAATCAACAGGATCAGCAATTCGCCAGACCCATAAACCACCAAAGCGGTCAGCAGACCGCCAATCAATCCGAAGAGGGCCATCACCAGACCAACAAAGGGTGCGCTGCTTTCATCAAAGCCCAGGGAGACGAACACATCCGTATTGGAGAAAGACATGACCAGCATGACCAAACCACCCAGGACGGCAACCACGCCGATGATGATCCCCACCACCTTAAAAATGGTTGATAGAACCCGCAATACGCCATAGCTCTTTTTCATAATTACCTCCGACTGTTTCTTTTTATGCCAGTATGTTGCAAGAAATGTACTCAAACTATAAAGCAAGTCGTGGGAGAAATCAAGCATTTAAAGCCAAACGCCTGGGTGAGGGGGGCACCCAAGCGTTTGGTAGTTATTTTATATCACAAGAAAAAGATTCATGCAAGCAACAATTTGTTTTTTTACAAAATTCTTACATTTGTGAAAAACGCAGTTGTTTGCGTTCCTCGGCGCTTTGCAAAGCCTCTTTGGCTGCCAAACGATTGGCTTCATTATCGCCGCCCAGCATAGCGGCCAGCTCGCTCATGCGTTGTTCATCTCTGAGTTCCTCAACTTGTGTGGTGGTGCGGCCATTCGCCACCTGTTTATAAACGTGAAAATGCTGGTTGCCGTAGGCGGCCAGCTGCGGCAGGTGGGTCACGCACAATACCTGGTGGCTGCCGCCCAACTGCCAGAGTTTCTCGCCCACCATGGCGCCAATACGCCCACCAATGCCCTGGTCGATTTCATCAAAGATCAGGGTAGGAATGGTATCAGCCTTGGCCAGCACATTTTTCAAAGCCAGCATCAGGCGCGAGGTCTCGCCGCCCGAAGCGATCTTGACCAACGGTTTCAGCCCCTCGCCCGGGTTGGGAGCAATCAGGAATTCCACCTGGTCAATGCCGCGTTCGTCGAACTTGACTATCTGCCCATCATCCAACGGCAAGCCAGGTTCGGCCGGTTTGGTGCGGATGTCGGCCGAGAAACGGGCACCCGCCATTTGCAGGTCAGCCAGTTCGCGTTCCACCAATTCGCCCAATGTCAGTGCGGCGGCCTGGCGCGCAGCGGAAAGAGCAAGCGCTTTTTGAGCGAGATCAGCCAATTGGACACTTTCCAATTCTTCCAGCTCGGAAATGCGTTCCTCTGCGTTGGTAATCTTGTCCAGCTGCTGCCGGGCATTTTCGGCAAAGTTCAGGACGGCCGCTTCGTCTTGGCCATATTTCTTTTTCAAGGTGTTGATCAGCGCCAGCCGGTTTTCGGTTTGTTCCAGGCGCTTGGGATTATATTCAATGCCTTCCAGGTAGCTCTGCAATTCACGGCTGACATCCGAGGTCAGGCTGGTGATGCTTTCGCACTGGTCAGCCAGGTCGGATAGGCTCTTGTCAATATTGGACAGACCGCGTACAGCACCGACCACTTCACCCAGCATAGCGGTGATGGAAGGCGCATCCGGGTTATCTTCCTCCAACAGGTTGTAGGCCTGAGTTGCCAGCGTGGACAGCTTTTCCGCGTTAGCCAGACGGCTCAACTCTCCGCGCAGCTCGCTTTCTTCGCCGGGTTTCAATTTGGCCGCTTCGATTTCCTGGATTTGATAATTCAGCAAATCGCTCATACGCGCAGCGTCCTGTTCAGCTTTGCGCAGGTCAGCCAGCTCCAATTGAGTGGCTTTTATTTGAGAATAAGAACGCCGATAATCTTCCAGCAAGTCGCGGTCATCCGCGTAGCGGTCCAGCAGCCGCAAGTGCTGGCGCACAGATAACAGCGAAAGGTGTTCGGATTGGCCGTGAATATCAACCAAGAAAGACCCCAAATCTTTCATCAGTGCAACCGTTATCACCCGGCCGTTAATGCGCGCGATGTTGCGGCCCTCGCGGCGAATTTCACGATTGAATAGGATATCCACCTGTTCTGGATCATCCAGCAGCCCTTCGGCTTCCAACAGCGCGGCGATCTCAGCCTGGTGTTCAGCCGGAATGCTAAACAGGGCTTCCAAATTGGCGCGCTCCACATCCGCGCGAATCATACTGGTCTCAACCCGGCCGCCCATCAGGGCATTTATCGCATCCAGCAGGATGGATTTGCCCGCGCCGGTCTCGCCTGTAAAGGTGGTCAGACCCGGCTCGAACTTCAATTCGAGCTGGTCAATAATGGCGAAATTTTCAATGCGCAGTTCTTTCAGCATGGATCACCCAAGTTTGATACCTGTCAGGCGATAATATACCGAACCGATAACCAGGATGGTATAAGCCGCCTGCCAAATCAGGGGCAGCAGCCCATAGAGGTTGAAACCGCCGGCTCGCAGCCCAAACCAAAGTGAAAGAATGCGCACAATCAAAACGGGTAAACTGCCCAGCGCGGCCGCCACAGTAGTTGCAACAAACAATGTATGGGAACGGCGGTTACCGGTCAATTTTTTGATTGCTTCCACGATCAGCGTACCGATAAAAGGGGAAACAAATATAGTAAAAAAACCGATGAAGGAAGTCACATAGCTGCCCAAAAAAGATAACCCGGCTGCTACTGCTACAGCGATAACATAATCCGTACTGCGGGCATTGTTGAAAACCTTTTGCTGCCCGCGCACGCATTCCCTGCAGCGGTATCCAGTGGGAGTCTGCACCGCACACTGCGAACAAATAGGACGTTCGCATTTGTTGCAGCGCAGCATAGTCTCACGGTTAGGGTGTTTATAGCAGGTTAGTGTTTCTGATTCTGGCATATTGTTTCCACAGTTTTTTTGGCAATTATAATGCGGGCGTTATTTCATTGAAAATCATTTTTTAGCGCGGCTGGTTCAAAGATGGATTCTGTTCCATGAAACGGTTCAGCGTTCTATAAAAATAACCCGGGTCATTAAAGCGGATGTAGCGCGAATTCAACTCACTGGAAGTAATGCGCACGAAATCCTTATCCTCCATGATAACCGGAATATGTCCATCAACGCTGAATACCGCCTGATGAGAAGTGCTGACGATGATGGTCACCTCGGCGCCTTCATTGAGGATGATAGACTGGTTGGGGGAAAGGTGCGGCGCGACCGGCACGACAATGATATTGCGCAAGTCAGGCGGTAAAATCGCTCCGCCCGCGGCCAGCGCGTAAGCAGTGGAACCGGTGGGGGTGGAAGCAATCAAACCGTCGGCCACATAGCTGGCCATATGATAACCGTCCACTTCCGCATCCAGCCGGATAGGGCGCACATGCTGCCCGCGACAGACCACTACATCATTGACCACCAACCAACTTCCCCGGCTGATATTCTGGCGAAAATGCTCTGCTTGCAACAGCATGCGTTCTTCAATGCGGTACTCTCCGGTCATGAGCCTATCCAGATAAGGTTCCCATTCATTGCGCTGCAGCTCCATCAGAAATCCAAAAGAGCCCAGGTTGACACCTAAGAGCGGCAGGCGCGCCGAGGCACACAAATGGCTGGCGCGCAGCATGGTACCATCACCGCCCAAGACGATCAGGGCTTCAAACTCTTTTTTCTTGATACGCTGGCGCAGCACTTTATCCTGGATAGCGCCCACTTCCTCGACAACCGCACCGGACTGAAACATAAATGCGCTGATTTTTTCGGAAAGTGGTTCGGCTTCCGGAATTTGCGGATTAAATACAATAGCGAAATGATTTAAGGGTTGGCTCATAAGCACTCCATTAAATTATAGCGGTTATTCGAGTTTTTATAGACGCTGGTCGCACACATAGCGATAACCGCAGCGCGCGCAGCGATTTTTTTGCCGGTGTGAACGGCAAGCTTCATCCTGCTCTTTCTTTTCGCGGATCTCGTCCAGGATATCCAGCAATTGATATTCCAGTTCCTCTGTGAAATCAATGCGGAAGGTACGGTTGCGATAGCGCAGCAGGCCGTAAGCCGGGCGCCGCCCATAATAATTCTGCACCAGCAGACAGTAGGCAGCCAATTGAAGTTTATGGCTTTCATAAGGCACAGTCGGCGCCCAGGTGCTCTTCACTTCCACCGGAATGATGGCCTTGTTCTTACGGATCAGATAATCGGGTTTTCCGGTAAGTCCCAAAGCGGCATCATAAAGCGGCTTGGCCGGTTTGCCCCATTGCCCGCTGTCGGCATAGATAATACGGCCTTCCGGCATACCGGTGCGGCGCTTCAGTTTTCCGGAAATCCAAAAAAAAAGCAGCGCCAAACCGATTAGCAGGAACGGCAGCAGGTTAAAAAACCAATTAGGGAACATCATTATGAAGCGGCTGCTTGTAAGCCAAAATGAACGCCTAAGATGACCAGCGCGATGAGCAGCAAAACCCAGGCGGCCTTGCTTAAACCGTTAGCTGAGCTGGTCTGAAGCCAGTGCTCGTCGTGGAATTCACTGCCATCCTCCAGTTCATCCTGGTTCATGGGTTTGACTTTTTGACGCTGATACCACCAGGCCCGCTGGCAGTAGAGAAATGTCCCTATTTCTGAGGCTCGAATGGTGCGCTTACCCCTGGCCATTTCCGATAATGCGATTTTCGAAATCGTGTAAAGACTGCTGCAAGCGCTGCTCACGCAAGGCGAGCGTCAGGTCGGCGCGTGTGCGCTCGATGATGCCGCGCACCATATCCGTTTGACGGCGCAGGCCGTAAGTGATGGCATCCGGATAATCCAGCGTGACCAGAATAGCATAGATATCATCCATCAACGACAGCAGGCGTTCAGCTTCATCCGAATAACCTTGCCGCAGGATATCCATGCAGCGCCGGCGCATTTCGCCGATGGTTTCGGCCAGTCCGCGGATATAGGTAGCATATTCAATTCCCATGTCTTCCGGCATGGGCAGATCCTCATTATTCAGAAAAGCTATGGTCAGGCGCGCTTCCACAAACTCTTTGAGCGCATCCTGGGTGTATCCAGAAAAATAAATTTCAGGAAATGGCTCCACCGATTTCTTCAGATCATCCACAATCTTGCGGCCGGCTTGCATATTTTCTTCGGCCGCATCGCGTTCGTCCCGATGAATGGCGCGGATGGCATTGGCGGAGCAGCGCGTCAACAAACGGGTTTGCTTGAGGGCGTTTTCCCTGACCTGGTGGCGTGTTTCATAATCCTGATGGGTCTTCTCAGCTAAAGTATCAAAAAATGTCATTGAGTTTTTTATATCCTAAAAAGGAATATCCTCATCTTTCATTTCCGGACCGTCCTCAAGACCGCCATCCTGCCCACCGCCGCTGCGGGAGGAAAGGAAGCGCACGTTGCGGGCGAACACTTCGTAAGAAGCGCCGGTTGTGCCATCATTGCGGGTGAAAGTGCGCGGGTTCCCGGTTTCACGGTCCGGCCTCAATTCGCCCTCGATCAACACCATACTCCCTTTTTGCAGGTAGTTATTGGCGTTTTCTGCCATTTTGCCCCAAACGGAGACGCGGAACCAGGTGGTTTCTTTCACGCGTTGGCCATTGGTATCCGTGTATGCGCGGTTGCTGGCCACGTTCAACGAGGTGACTGCATTCCCATTGGGAGTGTAGCGCATCTCAGGGTCCCTGCCCAAATTTCCGACGATTATGATAGTATGAAAACTCATTTCGGCATCCCTTTCCTTTTTTGAAATTCTATTGCTTGAATCATGTCTTAATTATAAGAGGATTTCAGAAAAACCGTTAAAAAGTGGCAAGATCGGTTTGACAAACACAGTAAAATACTGGAACATACAAAGATGTTATAATTTTTCATTAGGTGATAAAGATGACAAAGAAACCCCTGCAAGCTTTAGGCTTGTTTTGCGTTGCCTTAATAGGCATGGTAGTGTTTCTACCGATCACGGCCGCCGCTCCGCTGCCGCAAATCAACCTGTCCACCCCCACCCCGGGCGCGGATGGGCGTATCACATATATTGTCAAAGAGAATGATACCTGCACCAGCATTTCACTGCTGATGGGCATCACTGAACAGCAACTGCGCGAATTGAACAATTTGCAGAGCAACACCGACAGCGACGATTGCAGTTTCCTGTGGGTTGGGCAGGAATTGATCATCAAAGAAAAACCGGAAGAGACTCCCACTCCCACTCCGGTGGTGGAAGCCGAACCGACCGCCACGCCTTTCAAAGGCAACGGCTCCATCTGCATCTATCTCTTCAATGATGAAAACGGCGACGCTCTGGCAGAAGAAACCGAACTACCCATCGCGGGCGGTGCGGTCAGCCTGACAGATCGTTTGAGTACAGTGAACGAAACCGGCATCACCGACGATAGCGGTAATTCCCTCTGTTTTAACGATATTCCTGAAGGGGAGTACAACATCAGCGTAGCTATCCCCGAAGGCTATAACCCGACCACCGTGATGAATTACTCGCTCACTTTGAGCGCCGGGCAGATTTCCACCATCGATTTCGGCGCCCAGCCGGGCTCCGGCCTGCAGCCGGTATTTGGTGAGGAATCCTCTTCCCCCTTGCTGTTGGTCGCAGGCATCCTATTCGTCGGCCTCGGTGTAGGTTTGTGGTTCTACGTGCGGCGCATGTCCTAAATTAGCCATTGGCTGAACACTTACCCTAACGAGGGTTAAGTTATCAAAGGCAGTAGCATATAGGTCGCTCTTGATAAACAAAAATCCCGCTCAATCGAGCGGGATTTTATAATTCAATACGTTCTTCCTTCCAGATGTCGGCTTCATTATGATAGCCGGCCATTTCCCAAAATCCCTTGTGGTCGCTGGCTGAAAATTCCAGGCTGCGCAACCACTTGGCGCCCTTCCAGAAATAAACATCCTTGAGATCTTTGCGCCCTGGAATGGCACCCACAACAGCACGTAAGGGATAACCGTGCTCCGGGGTAAGCGGCTGGCCGTCGTAATGGGTAGCCAGCAGGAAGTTATCCGAAAGCACTACTTCCAGCGGCAGGTTGGCAGTGAAGTCGCGTTCGGCATATTGAATCACAAAGCGGGCTTCGGGCTTGAGTGTCAGCAGACCTTCATCCAGCAAAGTGCGCACGCGTACACCTTCCCATAAGGTGTCAAACTTGCTCCAGCGAGTGACACAGTGCAGGTCCAGGCGCACCGAAATGCGCGGCAGTTCCTGAAATGTAGCCCAGTTCAGCGTCAACGGTTTTTCCACCTCACCATAGATCTTAAAATTCCAATCAGCCTCGTTGAAAGTCGGGATGGCACCGTAATGCAGCACAGGGAATTTATCCGTGGCTATTTGACCAGGCGGCAAGCGCCCCGCCTGGCGCATCTGTGCTTCCAAATCCTTGCGGTTGGGAGAATTTTGATTCATCATGATTAAAATAAATTATACTAAATTTATCCGATTTACCCCTCGGAAGATAGCCGGGTAATGGCTTAATTGGCTAAATGTTGCCGGCTGGATTAAAATCAGGGCTGTGAATATGAATGAATCTGAAAATTTAGAACCGATTTCAGTCCTGGAGAACCAGGCAGAAAACGAAAGCACGGCCGCGCCCGCCGAACAGCATGACGAGCCGTCTTTCGAACTGCGCTATCCCTTCCTGCTGGAAAACCTGCGCCAGACCATCCCGGCGCTACTGGATCTGTTGGACCTGGATGCTTTTGAAGTTTATCTGGCGGACAGGGGCGGACGGAAGTTGACGCGCGTTTACCGCTGCGGCAAGTTGACTGCCATCTGGACCTCGGAAGCCTGGCTGGATGACACACATCTGCTCTTCAACCAATACGATAAAGGGGAAAAGCGTGTGATCAACCTGCCGAACAGCCGTATCAGCGAGTTGACCCCGGCTATCCGCGAGAAAGCCATCGGTCAGGTAGTTTGCCTGCCAATCGCTTCCAATAACGACGTTTACGGCATCACCAGTCTGGCGCATACGCGCCGCAATTTGCTGACCGACCGCGAAATGGAATATTTCCAGGTGCTGATGCTTTCCCTGGCCGAAATGGTCGCTTATGAAAACGACAATCAGCAAGCCCGCATCCAGATCATTTCCGAAGAGCGTGAGCGCATCGGCATGGACCTGCACGACGGCATCATTCAATCGCTGTACGGCATCGGCCTCTCGCTGGAAAACGCACGCATGAGCCAAGTGCAGGGCAAGACCAACGGTGTGCAGCAGATCGAAAAAGCACTGGAAGCGCTGCAGTCGGCCATCGCGGACATCCGCGCTTACATCCTGGACCTGCGCCCGCGCCAACTGCGCCACGCCAACATGGTGGAAGGCATGCGCAGCCTGATCCGCGAATTCCGCGCCAACACCATGGTGGACGTCAGCATGGAAGGCGAACCGGAAGATGTGGAAGGATTGGCGCGCATACAAATCGACGCGCTGTACCATATCTTCCAGGAAGCCCTCTCCAACACAGCCAAACACGCCAAGGCCACGCGCGTCACCGTGCGGCTGTGGCGCCACGAAGGGCGCGTCATGCTGAAGGTCAGCGACGACGGTGCGGGCTTCGATACCCCCCGCCCGGGCGGGCGCATCGGGCACGGGCTATCCAATATGCAGGCACGCGCGGAAGCAGCCGGCGGCGGCATGGAAGTGATTTCCATCCGCAAGCAGGGCACCACGTTGTTGGCCTGGGTTCCTTACGTGAAAGAATAGAAAGATAAATGGAAGATAATACAAACATTCCCCATTCCGATAAAGCCGCCCAGCGCGGCGAACCCTCCTATGTTTGGCGCGCCGGACAGCAGCGCCGCCTGGATATGCTGCACCATTGGAGCGGTGAACAACTGCGCGGCGCGGTGCTGGAAAACGGCTGTGGCGTGGGCCAATACCTGGAACGCCTGTCAGAAGAAGCTAGTTTGGCCGTCGGCATGGATATTGAATTCGCACGCCTGTTGGAAGCCAAGCAAAAGAATCCCAACCTGGTATGCGGCGCGGGCGAATACCTGCCCTTCGAGCGCAGCCAGTTCGATGCCATCCTGAGCAACGAGGTCATCGAACACGTGGTGGATGACCATGAAGCCGTGGCTGAAATGGCACGCGTGCTGCGCGTGGGGGGGCGTATGTTCGTATTCTGCCCCAACCGCGGTTATCCCTTCGAAACCCACGGGGTTTACTGGAAGGGCAAATACCACTTCGGCAACAAGTTGTTTGTCAACTACCTGCCGGATTTTTGGCGGAACAAACTGGCCCCGCATGTGCGCGTCTATACCCGCCGTAAGCTGCGGGCCCTGTTCGAATGCCAGCCGCTGCGCGCGGTCTATCACACGGTCATTTTCGGCGGCTACGACAACATCATCCAGCGCAGCCCGGCCCTGGGCAAATTCCTGCGCGGATTTTTACAGTTTCTTGAAAAGACGCCCCTGCGCGCGCTGGGACTCTCGCAGTTCTGGGTGTTGGAAAAAGGGTAGATCCGTAAGTCAGACCTTAAAGCGAACCACAGATGGACACAGATTGATGCGCTCCCTCTCCTGCCAAGCCATTCCAGAAAATGCGAGTAAATGCCTAACCCTACTGCAATATTTTTCTCGTGTCATCCTGAGCGAGTGAAACGAGCGTGAGGATCTCGGCCAGATTTCTAAGTAGGTATAAATAAGAATCCCTCCTCTAGGGGGTGTTTCGCTATCACCTACAAGGGTTTTGGAATAACGCTGTTAGCGTGCTGTAAACCGAATACTCTCCTTTAGCATATTCACTAGACACAAACTGAGATTGCCACGCTCACCTTGTGTTTTTTGCTCTTTATAGATTTTCGGCCGAGATCCTGTCGGTCGCTGCGCTCCCTCAGGATGACATTGTTAGGCAACTTGTCATTTCGAGCTGAGCAAACGCGAAGCGATCGCGCAGCATCCTTGCAGGGAATGGTGATGCCCCTTTTAAAAAAGCGTGTTGCGCGCCGCCTCACGGTAAGCGCAGAAAGCGCAGTCCGGGTTGGCCGGCGGCGGCTCGGGCAGGCTGAGCAGCGACAGAACGGTTTGCATGAAAGTTACAAAGCGCGTCTCGTCCAGCGGAATCTCCACCCAGCGGGCCGGGCCGTTCAAGCTTAAGCCATCCGGGGCTGTTTCCGTCAGCGACTGGGGTTCGAAGTACAGCAAGCCCAACTTGCTGACCGGGCTGAGCCGCAGTTTGCCCAGCGCAGGGTGTGTCAAGGCGTAAGCGTAGGCCGAAAGCTGGCGGCCGTAGAATTCCACGTGCTCCTCGCGCGCTTCCGAAGTCTTGAAATCCACCACGCCGTAGGAGCCATCCTCGAACTGCACCACGGTATCGAAAATACCCCGGATGTAGGCGCTGTTCTCGCCATCCGCAGCGGCAATAGGTGCGGAGGTAACCCAACGCCCGCTCATGATAGTCTGTCCGGGCGGCAGCAGCGGGGAGATTTTTTGGGTGGATTGACCCAAGTAAATATCCTTCATCAGCAGGTCGATCTTGGTAAAGATCTTGGGGAAGGGCAGCGCGGGGCGCCGGAATTTATGGCGCACCTTCAGGTAAAAACAGCGCGGACACTCATCCCACAAAAAGGTCAGATCGGATGGGCTGATCTTCCAGTTTTCCATGTTTTCCCTCCTCTAAAAAAACTTATAAGCGCTTATTTCAAGCGGAAATCGTAGATGCCGTCTTTAAATTCGTAGGTCTGTCCGCACTGCTCGCATTTCAGTTCAGGCGGGGTATCTGCCAGCGGGTAATGGCCGCATGCCGGGCAGCGGAAGAAGGCCTCTGTTTGCATATCCAACGCTTCCTGACCCTGCGGAAAGGCCGTGCTGCGCAGGAAGATGCTGGGGCTGATGGCCGCCCACGAAAACCCACGCTGCAGGAAATTTTCCTTGGCCAGCATCAAGCCTAACGGCATGACCCGCTTGAAGAAAGCGGCCCGCAGGAAAGACACACTGATTTCCTTGTCCAAGTGGAATCCATTTTCTGTGAGCATCTTGCGCACGCTGGCGGGATGAAAGTCAAAATTCAGTTCGACAAACTCCACCGCTTCCGGGGTAAAAGGGCTCCAGTCCTGCTTGCCCAGCCAATAGCGCAGGATGGATTTTAGATTGCGTTTGTTGGCAAATTCCAGGATGAAAACGGCGTTATCCGCCAGGCATTCGCGCAGCTGCGCGATGGCGATATTGGGCTCGGAAAGGTGGTGCAGGGTGCGGATCATGGTGGCCGCGTCAAAGGCGCGCGGCGCGAAAGGCAGGCGGTAAACATCCGCCGCCACGAAACGGTAGCGTTGATCGCTGCCCAAATACTGAATGGCCTGTTGGAGCTGGGTAGTGGAGTAATCCAGCAGCGTGACGCGTTCAAAACCCTGGTAGCGGGGTGTGTTGCGCCCTGCTCCGGCGCCCAATTCCAGCAGGTGCTTTCCGCCGACCGGCAGCAGGCGCTTGAGCGCCAGCACTTCGGCGCCGTCCTCATAGGCACGGCCGCCTTCCTTCCAGAATTTGTCCTGGTAATCGGAGCCTTCGTAATCGCAAACGGGCGGGGTGTTTATCTCTTTTGTCATGGGGAATATTTTACCTGTAAAATTCCGCGGCTTTACAAATTGTGTTTGTGAATAAAAATAAACATTGATAGAATCATGCTGAAATGAACTGGATCACTTTAACCACCGATTTTACCGAGCACGACGGCTACGTGGGCGTGATGAAGGGCGTCATCGCCGGCATCGCCCCGCAGGCGCGCGTCATCGACCTCAGCCACACGGTCGCACCGCAGGACGTCTTTCAGGCTGCCCTGCTGTTGGGGCGCAGCGTGCCTTACTTTCCGGCTGGCACGGTGCACGTGGCGGTGGTTGACCCAGGCGTGGGCACCGCGCGTCGCGGTATCGCGGCCCTACTGGGCGAGAAATACTTCGTCGGGCCGGACAACGGTCTGCTAACCTTGCTCTACCAACAAACCCAGGCACAAGGGGAGACAGTGCGCATTCATGCGCTGGAGAACCCTGACTACCGTCTGGCGCAGGTCAGCCGCACATTCCATGGACGTGATATCTTCGCCCCGGCAGCGGCCCATCTGGCCGCGGGTGCGCCGTTGGAAAGCTTCGGCGCGGCGGTCATGGACCCTATCCTGCTGGAAATGCCCCAAGCGCAGAAAACAGCGGACGGCCTGATCGGCAGCATCATCCATGTGGATGCCTTTGGCAATCTGGCCAGCAACATCCGCGCGGAGACTCTAGCGGATTTCGAGAATATTCATATAATTCTCAGGAATACAGTCATTGAAGGGATATCCGCGACTTTTGGTAATAAGGCTCAGGGTGAATTAGTGGCAGTCATCGACAGCTTCGGCTTCTTAAGCATTTGTGTGGTCAACGGCAGCGCAGCACAACAATTACGCGCGGTCATTGGCGAACAGCTGCAAATTGTGCGCAGCTAGACTCATGCATCTCTTTATAATTTCCCGGATAAGTAAATCATCATGTCTCTAATTAGCACCAGTAATCTGGCTAAATCCTTTGGCTCCGAAGATATCTTCAGCGATATTTCGTTCGCTGTTCCCCAAAAAGCCCGCATCGGCCTGGTGGGTTCCAACGGCGTGGGCAAGACCACCCTGCTGCGCATCCTGATCGGCGAAGAATCCGCCTCGGACGGCAGCGTGCAGCGCTCCAAAAACCTGCACATCGGCTACCTGCCCCAGGAAGCTGTGCTGGAATCCGGTAAGACGCTGTGGGATGAATGCATGTCCGTATTCACAGAACTGCTGGATTGGCAGGCGCAGCTGCGCGCCATGGACAGCCGCATGGGCGCCGAGCACGACGACCCGGAATTTCTGGAAAAATACAGCCGCCTGCAGGAACGCTTCGAGCTGGCCGGCGGGTACACTTTCGAAAACGACATTGAACGCACCCTGACCGGTTTGGGGTTTGGGCGCGATGAATTTCACAAACCGCTCAACATCTTATCCGGCGGGCAGCGCACGCGCGCGTTCCTGGCACGCTTGCTGCTTTCCAACCCGGATTTACTGCTGCTGGATGAGCCCACCAACCACCTGGACATTCAAGCCATGGAATGGCTGGAAGGCTATCTCAAGAATTGGGACGGCGCGGTGATGCTGGTTTCGCACGACCGTTATTTCCTTGACCGTACCGTGTCCGTCATCTGGGAGATGACCCCTGCGCTGGAAACCTATCACGGTAATTACAGCGCTTATCTGCGGCAGCGGGAAGCGCGCTACGAACGCCAGCTGAAAGAGTACGAAGCCCAGCAGGAATTCATCGCCAAAGAAGAAGATTACATCCGGCGCAATATCGCCGGGCAAAACACCAAGCAGGCTCAAGGCCGCCGCAGGCGCCTGGAACGCCTGCTGGCAGACGCGCGTCTGGCTCCACCGCAAAAGAGCAAACGCATTCACATCCGGCTGAAAGCCGACAACCGCTCCGGTGATTTGGTGCTGCGCACGTACGATTTGCAGGTCGGTTACCACGACAATAAGAAAGTGCTGATCCACGTGCCGGACCTGATACTCACACGCGGCGAATGCGTGGCCATCATGGGCCCCAACGGCGCAGGTAAGACCACCTTCCTGAAAACCCTGTTGGATAACATCCCGCCGCTGGGCGGGCGCGTATCGCTCGGCAGTGCCGTACATGTGGGCTACTTCGCGCAGGCGCACGAAGGCCTGCACGACAATTGGACGCTCATTCGCGAAATCCAAAATGCCGCGCCGCAAATGATGGAAGAAGAAGCGCGCGCTTACCTGGCAACATTCCTGTTCAGCGGGGACGACGCCTTCAAGGAAGTGGGCGTGCTTTCCGGCGGCGAACGCGGCCGGCTGGCCATTGCCTGCCTGGGATTGCAGGGCGCCAACCTGCTGTTATTGGACGAGCCCACCAACCATTTGGATCTGCCCTCTCAGGAAATCCTGCAGCGCGTTCTGGCCGAGTTTAACGGCACCGTACTGCTGGTTTCGCACGACCGCTACCTGGTGGACGCGGTAGCCACGCAGATCTGGGAGCTGGAACCGGACAAGACCGAATTGAAAGTCTTCAAGGGCAGCTATAGTGACCTGCGAGCCGAAGAGGAACAAAATCAGGCTGAAATAGAGACCGAGAAAAAATCGAACAAATCTTCCGCCCGAAATAACAAGGCGGATAATTCCAAGAAGAAAAGTATCAGTCCCAAGGTGCTGCGTGAGCTGGAAGAACAGATCAGCACACTGGAGGAACAATTGGAGGAGGTTGCGCGGAAACTGGAACACCCCTTAGAAATTAATGAGAGTGTGGCCGATTTGGGTCAAAAATATAACGAAATCCAGAAAGCTCTGGATGAGAAATGGCAGGGTTGGAACGATTTATTTTTAGACTAAAATGGAAATATAACTGGAGCATAAAATCAATTGAAGAAACTTAAAGTTGCCGTATTGGCGAATTTAAAAAAGAACGCTCCGCACTGGGAAGGCATGCCGGAGGATCAATGGGATGATCTCGATTCCGAAAAAACGGTCAATGCCATTCTGGAGGCCCTGCGCGCAAACGGGCATGTTTGCGATTTTTTTGAGGGCGACCGCAGTCTGCTGACTACGATCCCGAAATTCAAACCTGATATTTGCTTCAACATCTGCGAAGGTCATTTCGGCGATTCGCGCGAGGCTCAGGTGCCGGCCGTGCTGGAAATGCTGCGTATTCCCTACACCGGCTCGCGCCTGTTTACACTGGCGCTAGCGCTGGACAAACCCATGACCAAACGCATCCTG
>DHVJ01000016.1 GCA_002412595.1 Anaerolineaceae bacterium UBA5211 | reverse complement strand
AACCAGGCGATCTGGCTGTCGTCCGGCGACCAGACCGGATACCAGTTGATCTGGTCGTTTTCAGTCAACTGAATGGGTTCGCCGCTGCCGTCCGCCTTGGTCACGTAAATTTGATCGGTGTTGTAGGCGATCAGTTTGCCGTCGTGCGACCAAGCCGGGGAACTGCTGAATTCTTGGTAGGTCAATTGGCGCACGTCGCTGCCGTCCACGTTCATGACGTAGATCATTTGCCCGCCGCCCGTCTCGTTATCCCGGTCGGAGACAAAAGCGACCTGGCTGCCATCCGGCGAAATTGCCGGTTCCCAATCGTTGGCGGGGTTGTTGCTCAGGTTGGTTGGGTTCTCGCCGTCCGGGCCCATGATGTAGATTTCCCAGTCGCCGTCGCGGTCTGTTTCGAACACCACATTGCAGGGGATCGGTTCGGGTGCCGCGGTCGGTTCAGCGCTGGGCTGCTCTGCCGCCGATTGGTCAGCGGCGGCTTCCGCCGGTTCAGCCGCAGCCGCGTCCACACTTGAGGCTGGCGCGCAGCTCACGGCAGTGAATGCCAGCACAAGCGCCAGCGTGAAAATGAATTGTTGTCTCTTTTGTTTCATAATAATCCTCTCTGAATTTAGAATCACTCCCAAAAATTTTCGGTTAATTGCGTTTCATTTGCCGCACCTGTTCGGGGCTGAGATAAATCATACGGACCGGCGGGTATTCCTTCGATAACCTTTGCATAAAGATCGGAAATAGATGCTCCTGGGTGTAAGTGCGGCCGGGCGCCAGGCTGCTGCCGCCTTTCAGGATGACCAGGCCGACGATGGCCAGCAAAAAGAAAACGCACATCACCGCCATGGGCAGCCCCATGGCCGCGCCCACGTCGCCGCCGCTGTCCTCCGCAAGGTTGGCCAGCACCAAGCCGACCAGGGTTGAAATCGAGCAAACCACCCCGCCGCCAATTAACAGCACCAGCCCGGCGATGCGCTTGCCTCTACTTTTCGTATGGGCGCAGTGAAGGCAGATGACGCCCCGATGCGGGTTGACGTCGGTAAAAGTGGTGGTGACCACGTTGGTATTCCAGTCCTTGCTGGTGGTTTGGCTGCTGAGCGGCCGCGCCGAATAATAATCCACGGCTTGCATGGGCTGCCCGCAGTTCGGACAGGGATCGTTGGCATGGCCATTGGGGTAACAACTGTTCTGGGGTTTGGATGAGCTCATGGTCGCTTTGTCATTCACTTTCGGTAGAAGAATGGTCAGGCACAGGGAAGATGCTGTGGATGGGAGGTGCCTGTTGTGTTCCACAGGCATGGTTCGTTCTCCCCGTTGGGGTATCAAGAAACAACAGGTAGGATGCGTTATTTATTGTTGGCCGTCTCATCTTTTCACTTCGCTTCGCGTGGGCCGTTGGTTGTTCGGGCCCGGGCATCCGCCCACATCAATTCTAATGAGATTCGCTTCCGAATAGGTGTGCAAGCTGCACACATTTACGGATAGACAATCTCGAACCCTGCCCGATCCGCAATGGCTTCCGCGTAGGGACGCATATCCTCCGATACTTCCACCTTTTGCAGGCGCGGCAATTCCAGCAGAGGAGATAGGTCGCTCAGCGGCGTTTCCGACAAATATAATTCCTGCAGCATAGCGTGTTCCTGAATACCGTCCAGGCTGCGCAGCGGGGTATTACGCAGCATCAGGATTTGCAATTCGTCCAGCCCTGCCAGCGCCTGCATGGAGGTGATCGAACTGGCTCCTGCGTCCAACGAGATCAGGCGCGGGCAGCTGCTCAATACGGACAGGTCGGAGACGGAGGTATCGAAAACGGTCAGGGAGGTGAGTACCGGGCTGCCGGCCAGTACCGAAACATCCGCGACCTGCGGGTTATTGCGCAAATCCACCACTTCCAGGTTGGGTAATTCTGCCAGGGGCGACAAATCGCTGAAGCTTTGATAAGCCAGCGAAATGTTGCGCAGGTTTTTTAATTGGGTCAGGTCTTGCAGCGATTCGATTTCTCCGCGTGCCATATCACCGCCGTGGGCAAATTCTTCCACCAGCTCGTTGAAAGCCACGTAATCCGCGGCCGCCTGGTTGCCGAGGATAAAGAGCTGGTTCACGGCCAAAAGATCCGCTTCGGTCAACTGCGCGCTCTCATCCATACCCAGCGAAAGGTGTACAGCTTGCTCGATCAGCGGTTCACGGAAGCGGATGCTGCCTGTGCTGCGCTGGAACAGCAGCACGGCGCTGACCAGCAGCACGGCGCTGACCAGCAGCAGCCCGGCCAGGGCCGCCAGTCCGGTGCGGCGGCCGCGGCGCGTACGGCGGGCCAGGGCGTCCTTGAGCTGTGCGGCACTCTTGTAGCGGTCTTTGGGGTCGAAAGCGGTGCATTTTTCAACGACAGCGAGCAGGCGGCGGTTGGAGATGGATTTCTTTGCTCCCTCGATATCAACACTGCCGGTCAGCAGCCAGGCCAGCAGGACGCCAACTGAGAAGACGTCGGTGCGTGGGTCGGTTTGAGCGAAGCCGTACTGCTCGGGGGCGGCGTAATGGCGCGTGCCGAAGCAGATGGTGTCCGCCTGCGCGCTTTCGTCATAGGTGCGTGAAATGCCGAAATCAATGAGGGTGATGCTGCCCTGGGCGTCCACGATGATGTTCTGCGGTTTGATATCGCGGTGGATGATGGGCGGGGTTTGACTGTGCAGGTAGGTCAGGATGTCGCACAGCTGGCTGACGATGGCCAATGATTGGCGCTGGGTGAGCGGGCTTTGACGCACCAGTTGGTCCAGCGGTGTGCCCTCTACGTAGCCGCGTACGACGCACAGCATGGTCTCGTTCTGGTATTCGCCAATGAAAGCCGGCAAGCCTGCATGGTGGAAATTTCTGAGCAGGCTGCTTTCGGAAGTACGCGGCAGGAGGGAGCGATCGGCGTAGCATTTGGCCACGTATAACTCATCGGTGCGTTGGTCGCGTACCAGCAGGGTTTCGCCCAAATCGTTGTGCGCGAGACATTCCATCAACTCGTAACGCTGCAGAAAATCCGGCGGATAACGGCTGTCGTCAAAACTGGCTAAAAATTTTTCAGTGAAATCGTCGCTCATTTTTCCCTGCTGCCCAGGAGCGTTAAGCCCAAGGATTGAAGCATGCTCTGCAATTCCAGGATGTTTTTCTTGTGTTCAAGGCAATACAGGATGGCGGCATCGCGTCTGAGCTTGGGGTAGAGGGCGCTTGCCTGCGCGATCAGCAGGAGTCTTTGCGTTTCTTCAACATCCAGTTCCAGACCAAAAGCAAGCTGGATGGCTTTTTCACGCGAAGGATTGCGCGTGCCGTTGAATAATTGATGCCCATAGGTGCGTTCGATACCGGAGCGCTTGATGACCTGTTCGGGCACCTGTCCGCGTGTTGCGCAGATGTTTGAGATATAGATGTGAAAAGGCGGCGGGTCCATTTCCCATGCGTGATCCTGGATAAATTCCTCCGGGTCGGAGGATTTAAACAGTTTTTCGACAAAATCGCCGGTCGGAGTAGATTTCTTCTCTGATTTTTTCTCCTGGCCGGACCTGGGTTGTTTTGCCTGCATTGATTCTTTCACCACTATGTTCTATGATATTACTTCGAGTGTTTCTTCTTTAAATCAAGTTGTTTCTTATATAAGCAAATATGCCAGAATATTAATTTATTTTACGGATATACACAAGTGATAAAAAACATTTGTGCCGTGAAAATTGGATGAGGAGGGAGAAAAGTGGCGAGTTATGTATCTCCGTGTTTTGCTCTGAAAATGGACCCTCACCTCTGACCCTCCCCCTGAATGCCGCGATGCGTTTTATTTTGGACAATTTGGCAGGGGGAGGGAGCGCGATGACTTGTGCCTCTCACCGGTACTCCGCCTTGCCTGCCTGTTCCGGTGACGGCCTGCCCCAACACGCATGCCGCAGAAGACTCGCGGTTGTGAGATGAGTATCTCCGCACTTTGCGAAAGCAAAGAGCTACGAGAAACAGGGATTGAGGAAGGCTGCGGTACCATTCGGCGAAGTGTTTATAGACGTTTTTCGTTGACAATGTGCCGGACCTGGCATAAGATTTTAGCGTAAGCGTGTAAAGTGTTAATATCAGTCGAGAGATTTTCCCGATTGTATTGCATGAGCACATTCCAGGATCCATAATTCTGTTTAATTATTTTTAGAATATCAACAAAATAACCAGGGTATGTTTCGGCCTTTAAGTTTACAGATTGATCCATTGATTACAAAGATATACTGACAAAAGGGAGAACCAACAATGAAAAAACTGATAACCATTTTGATTTGCGCGATGATCGCCGCGGTATGCCTGCCGGCACCAATCCAGGCGGCGCAAGGGGAAGCACAGGAAAACCCCGAGGCAGACCCATACGCGCAGTACCAAAGCTCCAAGGATGCGGCGGTAGCTTACCTCAGTGCGCGCCAGAGCGACGCGGCAGACGCGCTGTATGTTTACCGCGATTTTTCCTCGGCGTTGAACCATTTCACGCAAAAGGCCAAGATCGACGACGGCAATTCTGATTATATCTACGACATGAACGAAAATTGGCAGGAAGACCCCTTCATGGGCGACAGCGCCATCGAAGTGCGTGCCAAAACGGCGGATGCCTCGTGGGGCGGCTGGCTGTTCCTGAACGGTTACCTGCCGGAAGGCAGCACGGAAGCGCAGCTCGACTTCGGTGATGTGCCGGACGCAGGAATGGACCTGAGCGGAGCGACGCAGTTGACCTTCTGGGCCAAAGGTGCTGAGGGCGGCGAGGTGGTGGAATTCTTCACAGCCGGCCTGGGTTATGACGGAGAAACCAACGCCAGAATGGCGGAATACCCTGACAGCAGCGTCAAGATTTCACTGGGATTTACCATGCTCACAAATGAATGGGAGCCATACAGCATTGACCTGAGCGGAGCCGACTTATCACACATCGGCAATGGCTTTGGCTTCGTGTTGAGCGGGGTTTACAGCGGGGACCGCGAAACGACCTTCTACCTGGACGAGATCCGCTTTGAGGGCCCGATCGAGATGCTGCAGGATGCCCCGCGCATGATCCAATCTTACGAGACTGATACGCGCGACGACCCAGACGAACTGTACATTCAGAACACAGCCTTCAGTTACGACAACGCCCTGGCTGCTTTGGCTTTCATTTCAGATGGCGAACAGGAACAGGCAAAAACCTTGCTGGATGCGTTCGTCTATGCCGTGCAGAACGACCGCTACCAAGCGGACCGCGTGCGCAACGCCTACGTCTATGGCGATATCCGGCCTTTCCCGGGTTGGGAGAGCGGCACGCGCCTGCCAGGCTGGTATGACGTGGAAGCTAAGACATATTATGAGGACCAGTATCAAGTGGGCACAAATGTGGGCAACAGCTCGTTTGTGGCATTAGCGCTGCTGCAATATTATAAGGAATATGGCGGCGAAGAATACCTGCAATTGGCCGAGACGGCTATGGACTGGGTGCTGGATAACTGTGCGGACGGGACAAGCGGATTCACAGCCGGTTACGACGGCTGGCCCGAAGCGGAGGACGGCATGGAAACCTGGACGTATAAATCGACCGAACACAACATCGACGTGTACGCGGTTTTCAAGCAGCTGTACGCGCTGACAGGCGAGGAACGCTACGGCGCAGCCGCGGAAAGCGCGCTGGACTTTATCATCTCTATGTATGACGAGGAAGAAGGATATTTCTATACCGGCACGCTGGATGACGGCATTACACCCAACAAAGACAACCTGGTGCTGGACGCGCAGGTGTGGTCGCTGCTCTCGCTGGGAGCGGCGGTTTACGCTCCTTACCAGACGGCACTGGACACCACCGTAGGGATGCAGACTTCTGAGGGAGGATATCCTTTCCACGCGGCCAACAGCAACGGCGGCTGGTGGCCGGAGGGCACAGCCTTCACGGCGCTGGCGCTGCGCGAAGCGGGTCGGGAAGAAGACGCACAATCCGCGCTGGATGCACTGCAATCCGTCCAACTGGAAGACGGTGCTTTCCCCGCGGCAACGGTGGCAGAACTCTCCACCGGGTTCGACCTGTTCACCGGAGATCCCTGGACCTACCGCAATATCCCGCACATCGCTCCGGCGGCCTGGTATGTGATGGCGGTGAACGGCTTTAACCCGTACGCGTTTTGATCCACATGACTGAGAAAGCTTCCTTGGATTATCTGCAGGAAAAACTGACCGCTGCGGAGATATTGGAATATATTGCGCGCAATACAGATGAAGCGGAAGGCGGGGATGAAAGCCGATCGTTGTTCGAGCAGTCCTGGCAGGACTATCGTGAAGTAGAGCGGCAGTCCAGGGAACTGCTGATGACAGAGGACAGCGACCAGGCGCAGGAATTGCTGGCACAGGTGCTGTTGGATATCCATATCCATCCCAACTCGAAATATGCGCGCGACAGCGCGGCCTTGTGGGAGGCGCAGTACCGCTGGCTGCATCTTTTCTTCCGAACCGGAGAGCAGGCGTTTATGGAGCAAGCGAAGTTGTGTGATGGCATCCGGCATGCGCAGGTAGAGATGGTGGACTGAACAAAATATGCCGGTTGTTGTCTTTAGTATGCCGGCCTAAGATCAATTTTGCCCTGCTCCCGGAGCTTGTCGAAGGGGTGGGGCAAAATTGATTTGATTCAATCCTTACCCATTGCTTCAGCCATAACCGCGAAGGTTTGGTCGCGCAGACGTTCGGCAGCCACAAATTTGTCCAATTCAGGGTCCGGGTAGAGGGGCGGGAGCATTTTCAGGGTCAGGGCGGGCAGGCGAGTGAGTCTGTGCCACAGGTCGCCGGCAGAGCGCTTGACAATGACCATCGGCAACACAGGAACCCCGGCTTGACAGGCGATGTGAAAAGCGCCTTTTTTAAAGGGCTGCAGCACCGGGTTGAAAATGCTCAAGTTGCCCTCCGGAAAGATGGCCAACCAGACACCCTTGCGGACTTTTTCCACCGCGTCATTCTCAAATTTCTTGATTTCACTGAAGGTACTGCCAATAGCGTTAGCCCCGGTCAGGCGCAGGATGAAGCCGGCCACCGGCAGCTTGAAATTGCTTTTTTGCGAGAAGAAAACCAGCTGGCGCGGGAAAGTGGCTAATGTCATCATGGTGCAATCCAGATAATGGGTGTGGTTGCAGACCACTATCATTTTAGGCATGTTTTTTAGCTGCCGGCGGCCTTGAATACGCAAGCCAAAAACCAGCCAGTTGACCAGCGCCAGCACCGGCATGGCAACGAAGTAATACAGGGGAAAGCGGATGATGGATAGCAGCGGGCGGTCCCAATGAAGCCGCTCCGATTCAGCCTTCATCGCCAATTACCTCATGGAACATGGCTTCCATTTGTAGTGAGCATTCATCCAGACTGAAACCCTGGGCGCTTTTTGCGTATTCGCGCGACATATGCGCCCGTTCCGCAATATCTTCAATCCAGTAGTCGATGCGGGCGGCAAGGTCAGCCGCGCTGCCGGCCTGGAACAGGCTGCGTTCGTCCAGGGCAAACTGCGGTGTGGCAGACCTTTTGGAGTTGGAAATGACCGGCACCAGACCGCAGGCGATGGCTTCCAGGCAAGCGATGGCTTCAATTTCGACGTCGGATGGATGCGCGTACAGGTCGCAGGATTGCGCCAGCGCGATCAACTCGTTCTGCTGGTAATATCCGAAGGTGGGCGGGAGGGGCAGACTCTGACCCTGCTTGACCAGGTGTTCGCGGCAGGGCCCGTCGCCAGCGATGTGCAGTTGGATGTGTTGGCGGTGGCGTGACAGGGTGACCGCTTCGATGAGCAGGTCGTGGCGCTTCTCCGGCGCGAGGCGCCCCACCGAGAGGATTTGAAAGGTATCATGCGCACGGCCGTTGGGGCTGGATGAAGGTTGGAAAGCGGCTGGAATGCCATTTGAGATTACGTGCAATTGGGCTGGATAGCCGTGCTGGCGCAGCTGGCCGGCAATAAAGTTGGAAGGACAGTGGATATGGCTGAAGGCGTGATAAAAACTTTTGTAGAAATAGTTATAGACAAAATTCACCAACACTTCATTGCCATCCTGGTGGATGTTATAGGTGATGTTTTCCGGCTGCAGGTGAAAGGCTGCTGAACAGGGAATGCCCATTTCCTGAGCGATGGCCAGGGCTTTGATCTCCAACGGCATGGGCAGGAACAGGTGCACAATATCCGCGCCGTTGAAGGCAGCGCGCAGGGTATCCTCGACCGGCTGGGCAAAGATAAAATTTTGTTTGGCCGCTACGGCGCTAACCACCGGGATGGATTTAACCGGCACCAGGAATTTATCCGCCTCAGGCAAACCGGTGGAGATTACACGTACCTGATGACCCCTGCGGCGCAGGTACTCGGCCGTGCGCCGGGCCGAGGCCGAAGTACCATTTTTCCCGCCGTCGTAAATATCAATGACAAAAACGATAACGAGTTGATCTTTGCTCATAATGTCCCATGATGATTACATTTTACGTACTGATAAATAATGATATAAAACTATAATAACGGATTGACGGGTGATATGTAATCAATGAAAGTATTAGATTGGTATTATTTAGGGCTGGTAATGAAGGGGCTAAAAATAGTATGGGTTGAACCGGAAAAATGGGCGTGCCTGGCTCATTCGACTTTATAATAATAGGCTGAATTTGGCATAATTATTGAAAGGTTTTCTATGGAACCCAAACGACTGACCGACCTGCGTATTACCGAAATCAAAACCATTGTGGCGGAAAAACCGCTGATCCTGATCCCGATTGGAACGATCGAGTGGCATTCCAGCCACCTGCCGCTGGGTGTGGACACGCTCATCACCGAGAGCGTGTGCGAGGATATCTCGCGCGGGACGGGCGTGATTGTGGCGCCCACGCTGGCCTGCGGCATCAGCCGCAACCTGCAGCCGGAAGAGGGCTATTTCGGCACGGTGGACACGGTTGCGGAGAGCACGCTGGCCAACCTGATCGCCGAGCTGCTGCGCGGGTATGCCAAGATGGGCTTCACCCAGGCTATCCTGATGAGCGGGCATTTCGAGAATGAGCATTATGCCGCCATCATGGCCGGTATCGAGCAGGTTAAAGAGATCCAGGGATATTTCATGGCACCGCCGGATTTCTGCGAGGAATATATCGAGGATTTGGGCGACGTCAGCCTGACCTGGCCGTATGCCAGCGACCACGCAGCCGAATGGGAAACCTCCATGATGCTGTATTACTATCCCGAATTAGTCGATATGAGTAACGCGCCGGAGACGGTCGAGCTGCCCATGGACGGCATTCCGGAATACATCCGCAGGCGCTACCCGCGGCGCGCCTCGCGCGAATACGGGCAGAAATTGGTGGAAGCCATCCTTCCGAACGGCATTCAGAAGATCAACGAGATGATCGCCGGCATTTCCTGAAAAGTAAATCCCATATATAGAGATAATCTATCCAGCCGCAGCGCGGCTGGTTTTTTTAACTTAAGTCGGTTGAACGAGCGGAGCTAGAGAAACAGAAAGCCACCCGATCTGCGAATGAAAGGCACGCGGTTAAACCACACTTTTACAATGAACGAAATAAAACCTGAAAAGGTAAATAACAAGTCAGATATAGAAACTATAAATCAATGTCATTGCGAGGAACGTGATGACGATCGTAAAGCAATCCCTCGGGGAAAGCAATCTCAGTAGTAACAAAAAAAATACGGAAGAGAAAAACAAGAAGGCGATCGCGTAAATACAAGTAAGGAGCTGAGATCGCCTTCCCCGGAGGGAATGCTCCGCGAACGTCGCTTACCCACAGAAAAGCGAGTGGGTAAGCTCCTCGCGATGACAGGGGAGGAAGTGGTTTAGGGAGGAATGGGATTGAGAAGGCAAAATAGTTTGAAAGAAAGGGATAGCCAACGTCTTGAGACACTGGCCGGTATCAGAGGTTTACAGCCTAAGGATAAACCACCCGTTTGATGGCTGGATTTATTAATTACAAAATGTTCATATCCGTGAATTGACTCTTGACTTTTATTCCAAAAATTATTATATTTAGTTAAGTCGAAGCGCTTCGACAAATGAATATAAAGGGTGAAATTCATTGGCAACTATGTTGGACGTCGCAAAGAAAGCAAATGTCTCGCTCAGTACGGTGTCGTACGCCATCAGCGGGACACGTCCAATTTCGGAAGAAACCCGCAAACGCATTTTTAAGGCCATGGAGGAGCTGAATTACCGGCCGCATCCGCTGGCCAGGGGCTTAGCCAGCAAGCACAGCCGCATTTTGGCGATCCTTTTCCCGGCCATCGAACGCGGTTTAGGCCTGACCGAGCTGGAGTTCGTCGCCAACGCGGCGGAAGCGGCCAGCAAGAGCGGTTACCACCTGGTGTTGTGGTCGGCGGAGACCAACGACCCGGAAGAGCTGCGCCAGCTGACCCAACAGGGCCTGGTGGACGGCGTCATCCTGATGGAAATCCACAAGAACGACCGGCGCGTGAACCTGCTGCGCGACCTGGATTTTCCCTTCAGCATGATTGGCCGCTACGACGACGATTCGGGGGAATACGTCGATATCGATTTTCAGCAGACCATCAACGAAATCATGACTTATTTATTGGGCCTGGGGCACAAGGACATTGCCTTTTTCAACCAGTCCCAATCTTCCTTTGAAGCCGGTTACGGACCGGTGGTGCGCACCAAGGCCGCATTCGAAGACTTTGTGCGCAAATCCGGCATCAACGGTTATACAGTTTTTTGCCGTCCTTCCCCGCAAAGCGGATACGAAAAAATCAACACCTTGATGGAAAAGCACCCGGATATTACCGCGGTGGTCAGCATGAATGAACGCGCCATTCCGGGCATCATGCGGGCCGCGGCGGAACACGGCTGGAAAATACCGGGCGACCTTTCTCTGGCGGCGATTGTATCTTCGGTGAAAATGGCCGAGATGATGGTACCGCGCTTGACCACGATGGATCCGCCCAGCGCGGAGTTGGGGCGCATGGCGACGGAATTATTGATCAAATCTTTAGAAGGGAATTGTGATGAATCCCCACACATCCTGATCCCGTGTCATCTGGTTGTGGGCGAGAGCACCGGCCCAGCCGCGTGAAGGTGATTGGCTGAGGCGAACAAGGAGGCAGGTAGAAAAGCGAATTAAATATAGGAGCGATTTATTCGGATTCATTTAATCGGACTTTAAAAACAGAGGGAAGATACCGACTTGTTTTGCGGCAAACGGTATCTCCCTGTCGAGCTATGCACGCGGGGCACCGTTTCCGGCTCCACTGCTGTACAAAGCTTCCTTGCATTATACACTGTGCGGGATGTTTTCAATGCAGCCAGATTTTGATCTGATAAACCGGAAAATTTGGGTTCCCAGCGCGCCAAAAAGCTGCCGGAGCCTTGTTTCACTTTAAGGTTCCCACGGTAAAGGAGGTGAAAAGGCGCAAGTAATCAATGTTGTTCATGTTGTAAACCGAATTAAAACAATACCAAGGAGAGTGGGATGAACAAAAAAATCTTTACAATTATCAGTATCGTACTGGCTGCCATGTTTGTATTTACTGCCTGCGGCCAGAGCGCGGCCACCGAAGAAGCCGCAGCCGCCGTGTCTGCAGAAGAAAGTGATGCCGCAGCAGCAGAAGCTCCCGCGGAAACCGCTTCCGACGAAGGGCGTGTGTTGACCGTGTGGCATTATGAATCCGATACCGGCGCCATGGGCATGTCCTGGCTGGCTGCCAAGGAAAAATTCGAAGCGTCGCACCCCGGCGTTACCGTGGAAATGGACAACACGCGCGGTTTCGAGCAAATTCGCCAGACTGCCAGCATGGTGTTGAACTCCGACGAAGCCCCCGATGTGATGGAATACAACAAAGGGAATGCCACGGCCGGTTTGCTGAGCCAGCAGGGTCTGTTGACCGACATGACCGCAGAGGTTGAAAAACGCGGCTGGGATAAGATCCTGACCGGCGGTATGCAGACCACCTCGCGCTATGAAAACGGCGTGATGGGATCGGGTGCGTGGTACGGCATCACCAACTACGGTGAATTCGTCATGGTCTATTACAACAAAGACCTGTTCGCGCAGTACGGCGTGGAAGTACCCACCACATATGATGAATTTGTGGCCGCCATGGATACCTTTGTTGCCGCGGGTTTGATCCCGGTGGCCACCGGCGCGACTGAATATCCCGCGCAGCAGGTTTTCTATGAATTGGTGCTGAGCAAAGCCGACGAAGCTCTGATCAATGCCTATGAGCTGTATCAGGGCGACGTAGATTTCCACGACGAAGCTTTCACCTTTGGCGCACAGGAAATGGCCAATTGGGTGGAAAAAGGCTACATCGACAGGAACAGCACCTCACTGGGTGCGGAAGACATGGGGCTGGCTTTTGAAAGCGGTGAGTATCCCATGATGATCACAGGCAGCTGGTGGTACGGCCGTCTGATGACCGAGATCACCAATTTTGATTGGGGCATCTTCCTGTTCCCCGGAAACACCTACAACCCCGGATCGGGGGGAAACCTGTGGATCATCCCGGAAAATTCCGAAAACAAGGACCTGGCCTATGATTGGATCGAAGCCACGCTGGATCCCGAAGTGCAAGCCATCATGGGCAATGCCGGCGGTATTCCTGTGAATGCTGACCTGACTGCGATCACTGATCCCAAGGTTCAGGAATTGGTAGCGGCCTTCAACGAGTTCTCCCCGGGCGCCGCGTTCTATCCGGACTGGCCGGCGGCCGGTCTTTATGATGCACTGGTTGGCGATGTGCAGGAATTGATCAACGGCACCATGACGCCATCCCAGATGCTGGATGCCATCGACGTTTTCTACAACGAGAACAAATCACAATAAGCTAATTATCCGCGAAACATAAGGTAAAAGGCAGTGCCCGTGCAAGAGGGCACTGCCTGAATCAGGAATTTTATAATGGCAAAAAATCATTTTGATAGAAGAAAGGGATACGCGGTTTACCTGATGCCAGGTCTGATCGGGTTAATTGCAGTGATCATTCTGCCCTTTCTTGTTACTGTAGGGGCAAGCTTTACAAAATGGAATGGCGTCAATCCACCCCAATGGGTTGGTCTGGCAAATTATCAGAGGGCGCTGACGGACGTTAAATTCTGGGCGGCTTTCCGCAACAACCTGCTGATGATCATTGCGGTAACAGTTGTCCCGACCATATTAGGACTTATTCTTTCGGTTTTTCTATTCGATTATTTCTCGAAAAAATTCGGTCCTGTTCTAACCAACTTTTTCAAGGCGATCTTGTATATCCCCCAAATTTTACCGGTGGCAATTGCAGGTGTGGTTTGGAAATGGATCCTCAATCCCAACTGGGGTTCCCTCAATACGACCTTGAAGGCACTTGGGTTGGAATCCCTGGTGCATAACTGGCTGGGAGACCCAGACACCGCCCTGGGGGTGGTGATGGTCATCATGGTGTGGTTCCAGATCGGTTATCCATTGGTGATCTTCATGGCTGCTCTGCAACGGGTGGATCCGGAGCTGCTGGAAGCTGCCGAGATTGACGGGGCAAATTGGTTCCAAAAATTTTTCTATATCACCATCCACCAAATCCGCCCGGAGATATACGTGGTTATCCTGACAACGACCATCTATGCGCTGAAGCTGTTCGGCCAGATTTATGTTCTTACGAGAGGCGGACCGGGCACCTCAACGATTGTGCCCTCGTATTACACCTACCAGGCATTTTTTGAGCAAGCCAATATCGGTTACGGCTCCACCATCGCGACCGTAATGACCCTCATTATCGTGGTGTTGACATTTGCATTCATCCGATTACAGGTGAAGCAGGAAGCTAATGGAGAGGGATAATAACATGTTGAAAAAACGCCATTTTGCGTCACCCGTACACAAATACATTGCTTTAGCCGCCATGATCATACTGGTAGCGATTACGCTGTATCCGGTCGTGATGATTGCTTTGAATGCCTTTAAAAGTCCGCAGGATTATGCCAGCCACGGCCCGATGAGTTTTCCAACCAGCTTTTATACGCAGGGATTGATCGATTTTTGGAACCGGGTCACATTTGAAAAGAAATTACTCAACAGTGCCTTGATCAGCTCATCGGTGGCGATTTTTGGAGTTATTCTGTCTTTGTTAAACGCGTTCGCGTTAGGAATCGGGAAAATCAAAGGTAAGGCCTTTCTGCTGGTCATCTTCCTGCTGGGCAACTTCCTGCCGCAGGAAGCGCTGGTGTATCCCTTGTACTATTTCGCCAAAGCACTGCACTTGTATGACACCAAGCTGGTTGTCATTATTGTCTTTACCGTCATCCAAAGCGCATTTGGCACTTACCTGCTGACTTCTGTGTTCAGCGAATTTCCCAAAGAACTGATCGAAGCGGCCATCATTGATGGGGCCAGCAAATCTCAAATTTTGAGCCGAATCGTGATGCCGCTCAGCATGCCGACACTGTCTGTGTTGTTTGTTTTCTACTTCATATGGACCTGGAATGAATTTTTCCTGCCGTTGATCTTGTTGATCTCAAGTTCCAATCAGACTGTACCGATCGCTATTGCTACCCTGCAGGGTCAGTTCAATATGGACGTGACCACATCCGCCGCTTCTGCCTTGTTGGGCGTACTGCCCTGTCTTATTTTCTTCCTGCTTTTCCAGCGAACACTCACACGCGGGATCACGGCTGGAAGCATCAAGTAAGCATGGAATTTTCAATTATAAAAAATCAGGATAATTTGGAGGAAACCATATGGGATTCTTCTCTGAAGAGAATCATTTTCTTGCCTGGCAAGAAAATCAACAAAAATTATGGGTAAGACCGTGGGGAAAGGACGGATTGCGGGTTCAAGCCAATCTGGCCGGCCATCCGTTGGATATCCCCAACGCACTACCAGATAACAACACGGAAGTTTCTTTTGAAGCGGTTATTGAGATTGGCGAGGAGAATGCTGTTATTCGAAACGGTTTAATCCAAGCGACAATCAATAAAAACGGCCGAATTTGTTTTGTAAATTCCCTAAACGGGGAAACGCTATTGGAAGAACCCGATTTTAAATATTTCGCACCTCCCAGTCGTAATTTTAAATATCGCGATGGCGGCTTGTTTGAGGTGGAAGCCTGGTTCAAAGGCCAGAAAGGAGAACGGTTCTTTGGACTGGGGCAGCACCAACATGGATTGTTGGACCAGAAGGGCTGCGTGATTGAACTTCAACAAAGGAATACGGAAATATCGATTCCCTTTTTAGTTTCAAACCGGAAGTATGGTTTTCTGTGGAACAACCCGGCCGTCGGCAGGGTAGAGTTGGGCAACAATAACACGCGCTGGCAAGCGCAAGGCAGCCGGCAGATCGATTACCTGATTATTTGCGGAAATACTTACACAGAAATTCTGGAGCGCTATGCGGAAGCGACCGGCAAGGCCCCCGCGCTGCCTGAGTGGGCAGCCGGTTTCTGGCAGAGCCGGCTGCGCTATGAAACGCAGGAGGAACTGCTCAGTGTTGCGCGTGAATACAAGCGGCGCGGCATCCCTTTGGCCGTGATCGTGGCGGATTTCTTTCATTGGACCCACATGGGCGACTGGAAATTCGATCCGGCCTGCTGGCCCGACCCTAAGGCGATGGTGCGCGAGCTGGAAGAGATGGGCACCAAACTGATGGTTTCTGTCTGGCCGACAGTCACACCGCTCAGTGAGAATTATCAATTTATGACTGAACATGGTATGCTCATAAACAACGAAAGGGGGGTGGACGCGCAGCATGTTTTTATTGATAATGGCGTAGAAGGCCCTGCCTATTTTGCATATTGCGATGCTACCAACCCACAGGCGCGGAAATTCGAGTGGGAGATCATCAAGAAAAATTATTATGACCAGGGGGTGAAGCTATTCTGGCTGGATAATGACGAGCCGGATGTGAATCCCTGGACACCGGAGAACCTGCGCTTCTATCTCGGCAATGGCCTGGAAGTTGCCAACATCTACCCATTGCTGCACCAGCAGAGTTTTTACGAAGGATTGCAGAGCGAAGGCGAGACTGAAATAATAACCCTTTCCCGTTCTGCCTGGGCTGGCAGCCAGCGTTACGGCTCGGTGATTTGGTCGGGCGATATCGATTCCACCTTTGAAAGCCTGCAGTCGCAGGTTAGAGCGGGCTTGAATATTGCCATGAGCGGGATTCCCTGGTGGACGACCGACATTGGCGGTTTTGAAGGCGGGGATATTACCAGCGCATCTTTCCGTGAACTAATCGTGCGCTGGTTCCAATTTGCCGTGTTCTGTCCAATTTTCCGCCTGCACGGCTACCGCATGCCTATCCGTGCGCCTTATCCAAAAGGCGGCGCGGATAACGAGATCTGGTCATTCGGCGAGCAGGTGTACGCCATCGCACGCGACCTGCTGTTCCTGCGGGAGCGCCTGCGCCCATATATATATGAACACATGCAAATTGCCAGCGAGCAGGGACTGCCAATGATGCGGCCATTGATGGTCGATTTTGAGAAAGATATTGTTTGCGAAACCATCGATGACCAGTTCATGTTTGGCCCGGAAATTATGGCCGCGCCGGTGCTGCTTGAAGGCGCGCGCACGCGAAAGGTTTACCTGCCGAAAGGAACGGAATGGGTGGACGCCTGGAATGGGATAGTTTATGCAGGCGGTGTGTGGATGGAAGTGGACGCGCCTTTGGACCGAATTCCGGTATTCCTAAAAAAAGGAAGCAACCTTTTGTCTGTGTTCCAGACCAAATCTATATGACGGATTAATTTAGTTGTATGCATGGAAAGCGGAGCGCGCAACTTCGCTTTCTTTTTAAGAAATATCAAGCGGTATTTCTTTTCTCCTGAGTGAGGGTGGCTTTCTGAGCTACCCTCATTTTGGTAAATATAGATGGTTAATTTGTGATAAAGGCCCTCACCCCGATTTTTCTTCGGAGGATTGCCGGCTGTTCATCCTCACTTCTGATCCTCCCCTTCGAAGGGGAGGAAGTTTGTTTCTCTTATCTCTGGCCTACTTATTTAAATCGTAAAATCTAAATAACCACAGATGAACGCGGATGATTTGTTTTTAAAAAATATAGTCACCCTTGGTTCTCTCCCTCAAGGGAGTAATGGCAACCTAGACTTGCAAGGACGGTGAGTAATACAAAGGAATGCCAACCGCTCATCCTCGCCTTTGAAGGGGAGGAAGTTCGTCTATATCTCGTTATCTGAGAGCAAATCAACCTCCAGACCGATGTATTTTTTATGTAAAATGATATAAAAGTATTGTTATTCTATTTCAAGCAATCCTATTGTAAACTTTAGCTGATTTAGTTGCGGAAGCGTAACCGATAGGGATCCATTGAAATTTAACATAGGGTCTAAAATTTTTTCACGACCCTCTCGCAAGTTGTTTTTAATGCATTGCACCGATCCTGAGAATTCTCTAAAAAGGTGAGGTGGAATGTCCGTAGATTCTCTAAAGAGACCAATTAGAATCATCAAATCAGTATGATGAAATCTTCAAAATATGGAGTTAAATATGATCAATAAAAAAGGCAGCATCGTTTATTCACTGGTAATTATCCTGACCATCCTGGTGAGTGCGTGTTCGGCGTCCGCATCCAGCACCGCTGTTCCGAGTGATGCTAATGCAAATGTTTCTGCTCCGGCCGACGGCCAGGCGATGCCGCCGGAAGGCGCACCTGAAGGAATGCCCGAAGGCACGATGCCGGAAGGTACACCTGGTGCACAGCCGCCTGAGGGCGCAGCACCCGTAATGGAAGAAATCGCTGCTGCGGAAGCTAGCGCGACCATCGCGCCCACGGCTACCCCGGATGAGGAATCCACCGATGCTGTATCCGAATTGAATATCAACGCAGTATTGAACGTGGCCAAGAAAACTTTCAACAAAACTGATGAAGACATTGACTCCACTGAAGATGATACCAGTGCAGCCCTGATTACCAATGAAGGCAATCTGACAATCGGAAACATCGCTGTTACCACCAGCGGTGATACCAGTTCAGTCAACAACAGCGCCCGTTATGGACAGAATGCGGCTTTGCTGGGCGAGGAAGGCAGCGTACTTAGGGTGCTGTACGGCAGTGTTGCCACCAGCGGTAAAGGCGCCACGGGCGTGTTTGCCACTGGTGAAGAAACCGCAGGCACGGTCTTGGAAGAATCCATCGAAACCAGCGGTGATTACGCGCGCGGTGTGATGGTGAGCGAGGCGGCTGTTATGACGGTGACTGATTCAGACATCAGTACTTCGGGCTACAAGTCCCCGGCCATTGCCACCGGCAGCGATGGCGGCAGCATCACCGTCGAGGGCGGCAGCGCGACCACCAGCGGAACGAGCTCGGCAGCAGTTTACTCTACCGATACGATCAACCTGAATGGGACTACACTTTCAGCGGATGCTTCTTCGGTTGCAGCCATTGAAGGGGCAGGATCGATCAGCATGGTGGATGTGAACGCCACCTCGGGCGTCAGCGATGGCGGCGCGGTGCAGTTCTACCCCAGCAGCTCCACCAAGGTGGATAGCGGCCAGGGCAGTTTCAGCATGGAAGGCGGTTCACTGGCATATACCGGCAGCAACGGTGCGTTGTTCTATGCCGCGGATTCGGAAGGCAAGATTGAATTGAGTGATGCGGAACTCAGCACAGCGTCCGGAACATTGATTAAAGCGGTTGCCTTAGCAAACGATAAATATTCCACCGGCGGTGAGCTTACCTTGAGGGCTGAAAATCAAACGCTGAGCGGTGACATAGTAGCCGACGCAGCCAGCTCAGTCACTTTGGAGCTGGTAAACGGCTCAAACCTTATTGGTGCAATCAGCACCAGCAACGAAGGGCGCGTGGTCAATCTGACTTTGGATGAGAGCAGCACCTGGACCGTTACCGCGGATTCTTATCTGACCAAGCTGAATGATGAGGACGGTATTTCGGATACTGAAGTCAGCAATATCACCGGCAATGGCTTTACGGTTTACTATAACAAGAATGCCAACGTATATTTGCGCGGGCGGATTTATGAATTGAGTGGAGGCGGATATCTGAAGCCTTTGAATTAGTGTTAAAAAATGGCCAGCCTTGACTGCTCTAATACAGATTGGCTGGCCAGATTTCCTGCACCGGGAAATATTTATCTCATCACTTAACCTCACCCCGATGCCGCATCCCTTGGACTTTCCTCCTAGAAAATCAACCAAGGGATGCTTTGGTAATCCATTCTTGCATTCAAGTAAGAAGCTTAATGGGCAGTCAAAGCCTCTTTTTCATGCTCCAGCAGCCAGCGTTTGCGCCATATGCCGCCGCCGTAACCGCTCAGGCTGCCGTCCGCGCGAATGACGCGGTGGCAGGGAATGATGATGGCCAGATGGTTGCGGCCGTTGGCTTGACCCACCGCACGTGCGGCACCGGGTTTGTCGAGCTGCTCGGCCATCCAGCCATAGGAACGGGTCTGACCGGGAGGGATAGTTTGCAGCAGCTGCCAGGCGGACTGCTCGAAGGGCGAGCCGACCAGGGACAGGGGTGTGTTGAAGGCCAGGCTTTTCCCGTTGTAATAAGCTTCCAGTTCGGCCACAACCTGGACCAGGACAGGGCTTTCGCCCGGCACAATATAACTGCGGGTACGGCGGCGCAAGGCCAGCACCTCGTTTTCCAACGCGCGCCGATCGACAAATTCCAGCAAATAGAGCGATGCCTGGTCGGCCAGCGCCAGCATCGCTCCCAGGGGCGTGTCGATCCATTTGGCCTGCAGGACGTTGACCGCATGCGATTGGCTGGGAGGTGCGCCGAATACGTGTTTAAAAGTCTCCCAAAAGCCGCTGGCGGAAGAGAAGCCCTGGTTGAGCTGGGCTGCGATTACCGGTTGGCCGGCGCGGATTTCGTGCAGGGCCAGGCCCATGCGGCGGGAACGCTGGTAGGCCTGGAAGGTCATGCCAAAGAAGCGCTGGAACTGGCGCCGGGCGGTGGAAGGATCGATACCCATTTCGCGCAGATCGCGGTCGCTGATGCGGCGGGCGGGTGCCAGCTCTACCGCTTCTGTCAGGCGCTCGATCAGGTCCGGCCGGTTTGGCAAAGCGTCCATGGGCTGGCAGCGCTTGCAGGGCCGGTAGCCGGCCAGCAGCGCCTCAGACGGGTTGGAGAAATATTCGATGTTTTCGCGCTTGGGTTTCCGGGCCGAGCAAGTAGGCCGGCAGAAAATACCGGTGGTTTTAACGGCTACATAGAAGATGCCTTCAAAACTGGAATCACGTTCCATGAAAGCTTGATACATCGTGGACTCAGGTGGAAGTTTTAACATGAGCCCAGTATATCCATAATCGCAGGCGTTTGCATCCGTTTTTCAGGCATGGAATTTTACAAATTAACCACGGTATATGCCAATTAATACTGAGAATCTCTCAATTTTTCATTGAGAGATTCTCAAGTTTATTTCCCGTATGGTTTAGACACTTACCCTTTAACTGCTCCGGCAACCACCCCTTTGATAATATGTTTTTGAAGGGTCAGGTAGAAGATAACAATGGGGATAATCGCCAAAACAAGCATGGCCATCATGGCGCCCATGTCGCGGCTGCCGTATCCCCCCTGCAAATATTGGACCGCAATCGGGATGGTACGGTAGTTGCTGCCAATCACGAGATAAGGCAGCAGATAGTCATTCCAGATCCACATGGCATTCAAAATTGCGACGGTAATACTGATTGGTTTAAGAATTGGAAAGACGATTAAAAAGAAAAGCTGGATAGGGTTACAACCGTCAATCGTGGCGGCTTCTTCAATTTCATGCGGGATGTTCTTAATGAAACCGCTGAAAATGAACACGGAAAGTCCGGCTCCAAATCCGAGATAAATCAGAATGATCCCGACTGGATTATCCAAATGCATGATGTTGGCCATTTTTGACATGGTAAACATGACCATTTGGAACGGAACAATCATGGAAGCTACCAGAAGGTAATAAATAATCGTACTGACTTTGGATTTTACACGCGTGATGCACCAGGCGGTCATAGAGGTAAAGAGCACAATCGCCGCGACTGAAAAGACGGTGATGAAGAGTGAATAGCCAAAGGCTTGAATAAAACCGGTCTTGGCGATGCCGGAAGTATAGTTCTTGAGTCCAACGAAGGTATCTGCGTTCGGCAGGGCAAAGGGCGAGTCCGAAATAAAGAATCTACCTTTGAAAGAATTCATCAACACAATCAATATCGGAGCCAGGAATAATAATGCGAGAATCAATAGAAAGATAATGGAAATGTTATCCCGCAGACGATTTTTCGTTTTCATCAGATTTCTGTCTCCTTGCTTCTGGAATAACGCAACTGCAGCAATACGATGCTAGCGACAACCAGGAAGAACATGACAGCTTTCGCCTGACCTACGCCTTCGTATCCCATGCTGCCGTAAAAAGTGTTAAAAATATCCAGCGCGATCATAGAGGATGATCTGGCCGGCGCCCCTGCAGTAAGGGCGAGGTTTTGATCAAATAATTTAAATGAATTGGTCACTGTGAGAAAAGTACAAATGGTGACGGCCGGCATGACCAGGGGAATGGTTATGCTTTTCAGAATTTGCCAGGAATTGGCGCCGTCAATTTCAGCGGCTTCAATCAGTTCAGAGGAGATGCCTTGGATACCGGCAATATAGATGATCATCATGTACCCAACCATCTGCCAGTTCATCAGCACCACCAAGCCCCAAAAACCATACGTGGCGCTATAGGTAATGTCCACACCAAAATTAATGAGAATGCCGTTAATGATCAGCTGCCAGATATAACCCAAAACAATACCGCCAATCAGGTTCGGCATGAAAAATACCGTACGGAAGATATTTGTTCCTTTAATCGTGCGGGTGAGAAGAAGCGCAAGCGTGAATGCAAAAATGTTGATCAACACCACGGAAACCAGCGCGAACTTCGCGGTAAATATGATGGCATTCAGAAAGTTTTTATCGTCCGTAAAAGCGTGAATATAATTGCTCAAGCCGACCCATTGTGAGTTGGTCACGGTTGTGAATTTGGTAAAAGAAAGATATATGCCAAGTATGAATGGGATTAAAAATGCAATAACGAACGCGATCATGGTCGGCAGGGTAAAAAATGCATAATATTTTTTAGCCATTTTTTGCATTGGGACCTCCTGCTAAAGACTGTATCAGTTGATGTTCAAAAATTTCAGTTTCCCCAGCACCGATATCGGTGCTGGGGAAATTTATGGTCCAATCTATTGTTTATTTATTGGCTTCAATTTTCCACTGTTCGATCATCAATTGCTTGACATCATCCCATTGCATGGTGCCTTGCGCATATTGCAGCAAAGCGCCTCCGAAATTGTCCTTGAAGGTCTGGCTGGGGAAGACGACAAAGTCCCAGGCCACGTTATATAAATCGGTATTGCTCATATAGCTGAGCAAACTCTTTGCCAATGGATCGGTCGGTTTTTCTTCCTCGGTAAAGGTGTCGAATGGCGCAATGAATTTCAGGTCATTGGTCACGAAAGCTTTTCCGGTGTCACTGCTGTACAGCCAGTAGATGAAATCGGCAGCAAGTTTCTGCTTCTCGGGAGAGGCTTGCGAATTGATGGCGAAGAAGTTCTCAGTACCAACAGATATGGACTGATTTTCCTCACCGGACACGCCTGTGTAAATCGGCAGGAATTTGACATCTTCCGCCTGCACTACATTGCCGTCCACGCCGGAGATCTGCCCCCAGGCCCAGTTGCCATTCTGCACCATGGCGGATTGACCCAGAGCAAATTCGGCCATGGAATCATCCACACTTTTGCTGCCGAGCAAAGTCGGCTCGACCGTTGAATTGTTGATATAGAGGTCAAAGATATTCTTGAAATTATCCGAGTACTGGAATTTGATTTCCCTGAACGCTTCAGTATCTTTAATGTCGAGGTTGTTGTCCCGGATCTCGTAGAAAATGGGGACATTGGCCAGGTGAGTCTGCCAGCGCCAGTCTTCGCCGGGTTTCAGCGAGGTGGAAGAAAAGACACCCTTGATCCCTAACTCGTCTTTCTTGGCGGTCATGTCCTCAACCACTGCTTTCAGCGTGGCGAAATTGTTGATTTCGGCCGTGGAGGTCGCTTTGGCGCCATCCAGCGCAAAGTACTTATCCATGATGGCATTGTTGTAGATGATGCCGTAACCTTCTACAACATAGGGAATGCCGTAAACGCCGTCGCCCACGGTAACTGCCAGGGTTTTATCGGAAAGATGCTGATACAACTCGGTATCCTTTAAATCCGCACAATAATCCGCCCAATTGGCATAACCGCGGGGTCCGTTGATCTGGAATAAAACAGGTGCATCGGATTTGGCGATTTCTGATTTTAGGGTCTGTTCGTAGGTTCCAGAGGCGGCCGTGACCACTTTGAGCGTTACGCCCGTTTCTTCTTTGTAGGCTTTAGCAATTTCATCATAAATCTCGGAGACTTCAGGTTTGAAATTCAGGTAATAAACTTCACCACCGGAGGTTGAGGTCTCCGCTCCAGTATCTGCAGCTGCCGGTTCAGCAGCCGAGGGCGCTGCGGTGTCTGTGGTTGCACATGCAGCCAGGGCAAATGCTGCAATTAACAATATGCTCAATAGTGAAAACAACTTTTTGGTCATTTTTCTCTCCTGTTCACAAATGTTTTGCAATACATATTTAAATACAAAAGACTATTTGCTTTAAAATCACCTCCCTTATGTGTGACTCTCATAGCGCACCTATTTGAGTTGTAGATTCATTAAAGCACTTTTCAAGATTGAATTCAATTTATTTTCTGTTAGAAATTCGAACCATTTGGCACTATTACACTATTATTCAAGGTTGTGTTTCAATGCGATTGAGGCAGGGCAGTAAGTGGTGCTGGAATAATTCGGCTTATGTTAATGAGAGATAGATAAAAAAACAGCACTTCTCAGAAGTGCTGGATGGATTTTAGGCGATTATTGTTTTGTTTAGATTTTTATGTGCATCAAGAGTGCGTCTTCGCCATCCGGATAGAAGGCGGGCGAGACTTTGAATTGCTCGAAGCCCATAGCCTGCCAGAAAGCCTGGGAGCCGGTATTGGAGGCGCGAACTTCCAGGTCCATTTGGTGGATACTGAAGGCTTTGGCGCGCTTTCCCAATTCCTGCAGCAATGCGGAGGCAATGCCGCGCTGGCGGTAGTCGGGGTGTATGGCGCAAGAGCCAATGTTCAGGCGGTAGCGTTGGATGCGGCCGAATATGCTGCCAACCACACGTCCATCGACTTCAGCCGCAATGCAGAAATCAGGATTAACACTTAACCAGTGATTAAAATCTTCGGGTGCCCAGGCATCCGTCTGGTTAAAGGAAAGTTTTTCGATTTCAAGTAGCTGAGCCAAGTCTGAGCCATCTGCGCTAATCGGCCGGATGGTGATTTCGTCTGCGTTCATATGGCCATCTCTATTGAATTATTCATGGATTGAATTGTACCCGCTAATCGCGGCCGGCGTGCTCGATAATGGTTTGAATGATTTTTTGCTCGTCCCAACCGGCAGACGAAGCCGCTTTTAAGAATACCTCCTCTAGCGGATCAGGGGCGGCATTGATATTGACCAAGACCGGTTCGATACTGATGGTAAAATCCAGGCGCATCAGCCCGCGGGCTTCCAGCAGACGATAGGTTGTAAGTGCAGGGGGGAGAAGAGCTGGGGCTGTTGAATTGGGCAGGACTGTGGAGTCGAGTATAAACACGCTCTGAATTTTTTCCTGAAGATGTTCTCGTAATGTTAATTGCTCTTCCTGCGGCAGCTTTTCGAGGGCGTTTATTAATGCCTGTTCATCTGCCAGGTAAATTTTATCCGGGTTTCCATCCCGGCAGAGGTCCAGCGGAAAGCGCAGGCTGTGAGTAGAGACTGCTTGCGCGGCTGGTAGGACTTTGTAGGGCGACAGCCGAACCCCAGATTTTTCGAACAGGGGCAGCAGTTTGGTTGGATTGCGCGACAGGGAAAGTGCGAGGAAGCCTGAGCCGGTATAGCGCACAGCGGCGATTTCCAGGATGGCCGGAATGTGAATGGTCTTTTCCCATTCGAATATACTGGCCAAGTTGAAAACCACATCCGGTTTTTCGGCAATGATTTGACTGAAAAAATATTTACTGAGACCTTGTTCTACCACTATATTCCCGGATTTGTTCAGGATAGCTTTTATGCGGTCAATTTTCAGATTGACAGCCGGTATTTCCACCGAAGGTTTGAGCAGGAATATTTTCACTGGAGCCTTTGAGCCGCGTTTTCAAGCAAGGCTTCAATCATTTCGGTGTAATTCAAACCGTGGTTTTCGCAGCTATGCACATAACCGCTGCCGGTTTCATTGATGCTGGGGTTCTGATTGATTTCCAGCACGTAAGGTGTGTGATCGTTATAGCGCATATCCACGCGGGCGTAAGAATGAAGCCCGAAAATATTAAAACAATTCAGTGCTGTTTCACTGATTGTTTTTTGTTCTTCTATTGTCAGGTTGACCGGGTAGATGGGAACGGTGCGTTTATACTGGTCCGAATGGGTAACCCATTTTGCGTTGTAGTCCAGAAAACGTTTTTGGGGAGGTAAATCATCAAATTCAATTTCCATGATCGGTAAAATGGCGTTGGTCTTGCCCGGCAAAATGGCTACTGAAAATTCCCTGCCCGGAATAAATTCTTCCACCAAGGCTGGCTGATTATAGAGCGTATTAATTTTGTGCACCTGATCTTTCAATTCCTGCGGATTGGTGACCAGGGAATGCTCGTCAATGCCAATGCTGTTTTCGCAAGCTACACCTTTCACGAAAAGCGGAAAGGGTAAATCCGGGCGTAGTTCTTCCTCCTCATTCTGAAATACCTGAAAACGCGGGATGGGGATATGGTTATAAGCCAACAGCAGTTTTGCGCGTACTTTGTTGACGCCCAGGGCTATTTGGAAAGAACTGGTGCGGGTATGGGGAATATCCAGGAATTCCAACAGCGCGGCGGTATAGGCTTCTCCGCGCGGGTCATCATGGATACGTTCGCAAGTGTCAAAAGCGACATCAATTCTGGCGCGACACAAAGCTTTAATGTCGTCCGGATTATCCATGTCAAAGTACTGGACATGGTGGCCTAATTTTCTCAGGTGCTTTCCGATGGCGAGGCTGGTTGCTTTTAATTCTCGTTCTTCCGGCAGCATTTTCTTGTGCGCGAAGGAATTAAAGGTTATGCCAATTTCCATACATAAGCAGTGCTTATACTAATGCATGAGTATAAACCCATTCAGGAATATTTGTCATAGGCGGAATTGTCCTGTTTTATGATGTTATCCATAATGGAAATAATCCCGCATGTTAGCGGTGAGGTAAACGGACCAACTTTTTATTTAAATCAGCAGGGTGGGATAAGCGGACAGCGGGTGCATGGGTTGGCAATTGAAGATAGCCGCGCTTTCCGGCAGGAGGATGCGCCCGTTTTGGATGCTGACGCTGCCGCCGGAGAGGTGCTCTTTATAGATCCCATCCGGCAGGCCGGTTTCCATTTCTCCAGTTTGCCCGCTGAAGTTGAATACGCCGGCCAGGCTGCCGCCGGGTGAGTACCAAATTCCCAGTACGGCCGGTTCTGCCCGGCTCCAGATCAGCTCGCCATGCGTGACAGCCGGATCTTTTTTCACAGCGGCCATCTGGCGGTGAAAATCCGTAAATGCGTAATTTCCCCACTCCAGCGGTTCTTTTTCAAAGAGAGAGGGCAGATGCGCAGTGCCGGCTTCCTGTCCGGCATAAATCAGCCAGGCGCCTTTGTTGAAAGCCTGGAAAGCGGTCCAAGCCAAAGCTTGCTGCGGGTTGGCAGCGAGGGCCATAACGCGCTCGTTGTCGTGGTTTTCCACGAAGCGCAGCTTGATGTAATTCTCAGGGTAGATGCAATCTTGAAGGCGCAGTAAATCCAGGTAATAACGCAGGTCTAAACTTCCGGCGATCATGTTCTTCCAGGCGTCGAAGGTATCGTAATCGTAGGTGATATCGAAGGCCTGGTAGAGCTGGCTGTCGGAGCTGGCCTGCCGGCCTGAACTGCGGCGCTGGGCCACCCAACGCGCTTCCACCGATTCGGCCAGCCAGATCATGCGCGGGTTGATGCGGGCGACGGCAGCGCGCGCTTGCAGCCAGAAATCCAGCGGGACAATGGAGGCCACATCGCAGCGGAAGCCATCCACGCCCAAACTGGTCCACTGTTCCAGGGCGGAAATAAGGTAAGACCATAATTCAGGGTGGCTGTAATCCAGGTCGATCACATCGTTCCATTCCGGTACGGTGGTGACTGGACGGCTGTCTGCACCGGTGTGGTACCAATCGGGATGTTCGTTTAGAAGAAACGCATCATGCGCGGTGTGGTTGTAAACCACGTCGATCATGACTTTGAGGTCCAGCGCATGGGCTTTATTGAGAAGATTTTTGAAATCTTCCATGTCCCCATATTCAGGATTGACGCTGAAGTAATCGGCGATGGCATATGGGCAGCCCAGCGAACCTTTGCGCTGCACCTGCCCGATGGGATGGATGGGCATCAGCCAGACCACATCCACGCCCAAGTCTTTGACACGCGGCAGGTCGTCCGTTACGCCCTGGAAGGTGCCTTGCGGGCTGTGGCTGCGTATGTAGATTTCATAGATGACCAGGCTGCGGTAGTCTTTGGGTGTGTCTTTTGCCATAGATACCCCTTTCCTCTTGAGTTCATTATAGCGAATGTGAGCCACAGATGAACACAGTTTTTTATTAGAGAATTCTTATCCACAGATAAACACGGATTTTAATTAAGATGACACGGATGTTTTTTGTCTTTTTGTTCCTTTTGATGAGTGAAAATACAGTGTTATTGGCATTTCAGCATTCCATCCCCACCTTTAATCCTTCCCTTTAAAGGGGAGAATTAAAGGTGGGGAGTCTGGTTTCTCCTGCCAAAATAAACTAGGCACTATCCAGTCGAGATTGCTTCGCTTCGCTCGCAATGACAAATTTAGGAAACCTTGGGATGAATCAAATCATAACTTTTCTCCCTTATGGACGAAGGATATCCATATATGTCTATACAATTAAAGAGTGCGCGTTTATAATGGACGAAATTTTAAGCATCCCGGCATCCAGCTTTCCGGATGTTGTTTTAGAATATCCAGTATTTACCTACCGGGAAGACAATCTAAATTAATGGAGCGAATGAATGAACGATGACCTTTCTTTTGCAGCGGAAGCCCTGACGTTTGATGACCTGCTGATTGAGCCGGGTTACAGCGAGACGCTGCCCTCACAAATGGATGTGCGCGCACGTCTGGCGGGTGATATTTGGCTGAACATACCAATTCTTTCCGCAGCGATGGATACTGTCACTGAAGCACGCATGGCGATTGCGTTGGCGCGTGAAGGCGGCATTGGGATCATTCACCGCAACTTATCCCCCGAAGCACAGGCACGCGAAGTGGAAATCGTCAAGCGTTCGGAATCCGGGATGATCTCAGACCCGATTACATTGACCCAAGATGCCACACTGCAGGAAGCGGAATCCATCATGGCGCGCTTTCATATCAGTGGAATTCCGATTGTGACGGCAGATTCGCAAGAATTGGTCGGTATTGTAACCAATCGAGATATTCGCTTTGCTGAAAGCCAGGATTATGCGCGCCCCGTGTCCGACTTCATGACTCGTGAAGGGTTGATCACGGCACCGCTGGGGACTACGCTGGAACAAGCCAAAAGCATCCTGCAGGAGCACCGCATTGAAAAATTACCGCTGGTTGACGAAAAGGGACACCTTCAGGGATTGATCACGGTTAAGGATATCCAGAAAAGTATTCAATATCCGCTTGCTTCCAAGGATAGCCGCGGGCGGCTGCTGGTGGGTGCTGCAGTTGGCGTGGGGGCCGACCTGGAACAGCGCGCGGAGCTAATGGCTTCCAACGGCGTGGATGTGCTGGTGGTGGACACTGCCCACGGGCATTCAGCCGGCGTGATCAAAGCCATTCAGCGCATCAAAGCTGTGCTGCCGGCGATGCCGGTCATTGGCGGGAATGTGGTCACGGCGGAAGGCACGCAAGCATTGATAGACGCCGGTGCGGACGCGGTCAAGGTGGGTGTGGGGGCCGGCTCGATCTGCACCACGCGCATCATTTCAGGCGCCGGTATGCCGCAAATGTCGGCTATCCATGCCTGCGCCAAAGCTGCCCGTTCGGCCGGCATTCCGATCATTGCCGACGGCGGCATTAAACACAGCGGCGATATCGTCAAGGCCATGGCCGCCGGCGCGGAGACGGTCATGTTGGGCAGCTTATTGGCAGGTTTAGATGAAGCTCCCGGTGATTTGGTGCTCTATGAGGGGCGTCAATTTAAGACTTACCGCGGTATGGGCAGCGTGGGCGCTCTGCAGGGCTACGGCCGCGACCGCTACGGCAGCGGGCAGGGCGAGGCGCGCAAACTGGTGCCGGAAGGCATCGAGGGCATGATCGCCTACAAGGGCGTGCTGAGCGACTACATCTTCCAGCTGGTGGGCGGCCTGCGCTCCGGCATGGGTTACGCCGGGGCAACCTGCCTGGATGACCTGCGCAGCAAGACGCGCCTGGTGCGCATCACCAATGCCGGCTTGATCGAAAGCCATCCGCACGACGTTACCATTACGCGTGACGCACCCAATTACCAGCGCGGGAATTAAGCAGAGGTAGTTATTTGTCCCGGCGCAGCAAAGTGACTGAGATAACCAGCAGCCACAACATGAAGGCGCCGATGGTGGTGCGTTCCAGGATACCGAAGATGGCAGGCAGCTGGGTGGTGCCGGCGGCAGTCAGCCCACCGCTGACCAGCACGATGAATCCCATCACCAGCGAGAAAACGCGCAAACCGGCGCCGAATGGCAATTTGTGGAAACCGGCCGCGGCGAAAAAGATGGCGAAGATGGTGCCCAGCGATGTGACGCCCGCCAGGATCAAGTGCATCGTTCCGGTGAAGGTGAGCGGTTCGCTAATGGGGTCCTGACGAAAGAATTTCATCAGCAGGCCGGCCAGGGCGCACAGCGCCAACGCAATGCCACTGAGTGTCAACGGGCGGTTCTCGGCTTTGCTCCAACGCAGGCTGAAGCCGATGCTAAAGGCTAGCAGGAGCATGCCATAGAAGCTGAATAACCCGTCCATGAGTGCCAGGTTGGGCGCGCCCGACATGCTCAGCTCGCTGATGGCCTGGCGTACATGACTGTAGCCCGGCCAAAGCGCGCCGCCCAGGACCACAGTGAAGATATACAACAAGGGCGTGAGGATTCCCGTCCAATATAGATATTTTTTCATAAGAACCTCGAATATAAAAGTATGAAAAAATGGTGCGAAGGATGATTACGCGAGACAAGTTTATCAGAAGTGTAAAATATACTGCGAATGAAAAAACACTGGTTTTTCCAGCCGAATGCTTGTACCAGACTGACATCAACCAGCTTAAAATATTGGTTATGTGCAAAAACAATAACACTTGCCGACCTGCTTAAGTTAAAATGGACACACTTTTTACGCAATGAAAAATTTACCTGGCAGGAGGATTTTGTTTATGAAGACCACAGTCGATGATGCGAAATTAAAGGAAATTATTGGGTTGCTGGAGAAGTACCAAGAATGCGTGGACCCGAACAGCAAAAGGGATTACAGTGAACGCATGGCCGAGCGTGAAAAAATCAAGGCGGAGCTGAAAGCCATTGGGGCGGAACTGGATCAGGAGGGAAGCATGCTGCTGATGCAGGGCGTGGCCGCGCAGGTAAAAAAGAAAAACTCGCTGCTGGCTTCATATCTGGATAGCGCCTGGAACGGTGTCGGTTATTGGATGGGATGAAGTCATGCGCACAGCCGGAGGATTCCGAAATAATTCCGGGCTTTTTTTTTATATACTGTTTTTCTCTGAAAGGATGATGTCATGATTGATACTGAAATGAAGAATAGATTACTGGCTGCCGCGGTTAAAGCGGCGGAAAACTCTTACAGCCCATACTCCAATTTTCGCGTAGGTGCGGCTGTGTTGAGCAAGAGCGGAAGGGTGTATTCCGGGACAAACATTGAAAGCGTGTCATATGGCGGAACGGTGTGCGCTGAGCGGGTGGCAGCCTGGAAAGCGGTCTCTGAAGGCGAACGCGAGATCGAGGCCATCGCGGTGGTCGGTCCGGGCAACCAGGAAGCTTATCCCTGCGCGATCTGCCGCCAGGTTTTGCTGGAGTTCGGCCTGGATATGCTGGTGATCAGCGGGGACGAAAAAGGAGATTATTTGGGCGAACGCACTTTGCGCGAGCTGGTACCATTCCCATTCACGCCCAGCGCACTCTTGGGCGAGCAATAGATCATTCTTCAATCAAGAAGTCCAGGACCGCTTTTGCTCTTTAAGTGATCATGGACTTCTTGATTTAACCTTGGGTTGTTGTTAAATTGCTTGAATTTCTTTACCTTATAACCCTTTGGCTGTGATTTGATATTTGAAATCGTACCCGGCAGCCTGGGCCATGGCCTCAATTTGGCTGCGTACGGCCTTGAAATCAAATTGGTAGTCGTACTTCTTGCCGAATTGGGAAGCCTGTTGTTCGATGACACTTTCGGATTGCCCGCCCTTGCCGGTCTTGAAGCTCTCTGTTTTGAAACTCATGCCGCTGTTTTGCATGCCGGAGGAGCTTTCCTGCAACATCTCGGTGAACTTTACTTGTTTGTTGGCGTCATCCACGCGAAATTTGGCCGTATAAGTCAACTTTTCCTTAGAAAGAAAAGCTTTGCGCTCAGCCACAACAAAGTTGAGTTCGCACAAGCCCTTTTTCTCCTTTAAATCCGCTGGAATGCCGGCGGCAAATACCTTGATCTCATCTATTAAAGCCATTGCTCCTCCTGTTAATTTTACAAAATATATTAATAAGAATTGTACAATAATTCAAAACTGATAAACACGCATCAATCCGTTGACTTGTTCTGATAGATTGTTAATTCCGTTCCATTGAAACGACTAATAGAATCAGGATAAGGAGCGATTTTATGACCCATAAAATACTTGTTTTAATCATACTGCCGGTTTTACTTACGGCAGCTTGCCAACCTGCAACTGTAGCCGCGGTTGAACCAGCGATGGTGACCTATACCTCCACGGTACCGGCGGACACCGCTACCCCCGAAACCACGGCCACTGTTCCGGTGGCCACCTCCTGGCAGGTAGAGGAAGTAGTGCAAGGATTGGAAATTCCCTGGAGCATTGTTTTCACCAGTGCTGAGCGTCTGTTGGTCAGCGAGCGGCCGGGGCGCGTGCGTGAGATCCGGGACGGCCAGCTAAATCCGGAGCCGCTATATACATTCACGGACGTCGTTACGGTGGAGGAAACCGGCCTGATGGGCATGGTGCTGGACCCGAACTACAGCGAGAATAAAACCCTGTATGCCTGCTATACCAGCCAGGATGCCAGCGGCATGTTTGACCGGGTGGTGCGCATGATCGATAACGGCGACAGTCTGACCCTGGATGGGGTGCTAATGGAAGGCATCCCGGCGGCCAAGTATCACGCCGGCTGCCGGCTGGGCATCGGGCCGGACGAGAAGCTGTACATCACCAGCGGCGACGCACGCGTACCGTCTTCAGCCCAGGACTTGGATTCGCTGGCCGGCAAGATCCTGCGTATCAACCTGGACGG
>DHVJ01000065.1:21725-29181 GCA_002412595.1 Anaerolineaceae bacterium UBA5211 | reverse complement strand
AATTTGGAATTATTCAAAATAGATTCGCTTAATTATCAGAATGGATTTTTACGGAAAATTTTATGGAACTGTAACGTAATGTTGAAAATTTATGGAGCAATATCAATTTATAAGGAGGCAGTGAATGATTAGAATCGCAAATGCACCTTGTTCCTGGGGGGCACTGGAGTTTGATTTGGGGGGAGAAGAACCGGATTATATTCAAGTATTAAATGAAATTGCTGAGACGGGGTATGAGGGTACTGAGTTAGGGGATTGGGGTTTTCTGCCGACCAATTCAGATGAACTTTCCAAAGAACTGCATACTCGTGGCCTTAAGCTATTGGGTGCTTTTATTCCGGTGCCATTTAAAAACAAAGAGGCTCACTTGACCGGTGTGGAAGATGCTTTGCGTATTGCGCGTTTGATGGCGGCAGTGGAAGGCGATCTGCCTTTTATTATCCTGGCGGACGAGAATGGTTCCGTACCGGAACGCACCCAAAACGCTGGCCGGGTCACGCCGGAGATGGGTTTGAGCGACAGTCAATGGGAAATTTTTGCCGAGGGGGTTACACGTGTGTCAGAAGCAGTGAAACGTGAAACCGGCTTGCGTACGGCTTACCATCATCACTGCGCTGGTTATGTGGAAACGCCGCAGGAAATCGAAAAACTGATGTCCCTGACCGACCCGGATTTGGTCGGGCTGGTGTTTGACTGCGGGCACTATCGTTTGGGCGGAGGTGACCCGCTGGAAGGTATTCACAAATACGGACAGCGCATCTGGCATTTTCACTTCAAGGATCACGAGCCGAACGTGGGTAAACAATCTGCTGAAAATCAGTGGGATTATTTCAAGTCGGTCAGCCAGGGCATTTTTTGCGAGCTGGGTAAAGGCGACGTGAATTTTCCGGCGCTGCTGGCTGAATTGGAGAAAAATGGATTTGACGGTTGGGGCGTGGTTGAACAGGATGTGCTGCCCGGAATGGGAAAGCCTAAAGATTCCGCGCGCCGCAACCGGGAATATATTCACTCGTTGGGCTATTGATTTTTGAATAAAGGATTGATGGCGAGAAATTTCGCGGAGGTAATCATATATGGCACTTGAAAAACGAAAACTAATTACGGTGGGCATCATTGGCACCGGCGGTATGGGTACGCGCCACGCAGGAAATATCCACCGCCTGGTGGATGGGGCAATTGTTAGCGCAGTTTATGATACGGATAAAGAAAACGCTGCCAACGCAGCCGCTATTTGCGACGGCGCGCAGATTTTTGATGATCCCCTGAAGTTGATTAACAGCTCGACCGTGGATGCAGTGTTGATCGCCTCACCGGATGACACCCACGCGAAAATGACCCTGGCTTGCCTGCACGCGGGAAAAGCGGTGTTGTGTGAAAAGCCGTTAGCTACCAGGGTGGAGGATGCGCTGGAGGTGGTGCGGGCTGAAATGAAATATGGCCGCAGGTTGGTGTCGGTTGGCTTTATGCGCCGTTTCGACCCGCAGCACGCAGCCGTCAGGGAAGCTGTGCTTTCGGGCGAACTGGGCCAGCCCTTGTTGTGGAAGGGTGTGCACCGCAACGCATCTTCGGCATATGGCACCAGCGGCGCGACTGTGTTGACCAATTCCGCCGGCCATGACATGGATTCTGCCCGCTTCCTGCTGGGCGAGGAAGTCCTGGAGGTGTTTGTGCGCGGGATCAAGACCCGCCCGGAGCTGCATGAAGACACACGCGATTTGTTGATACTCAACATGCGCATGAGCAATGACAAAATGGCGGTGGGTGAGGTGTTTGTCAATGCCGATTACGGTTATGAGGTTTCGGCAGAAGTGGTTTGTCAATACGGCACAGCAGTTACGCAGCAGCCTGATAAGGTTCTGCTGCGTCATAAAGCCCAGCGCGGATTTTTTGTTTCAGCGGATTGGCTATCACCTTTCACGGAGGCTTATATCAGCGAGGATCGCGCCTGGATTGAGAGTATTCAAACCGGAATAGTCTTCAAAGGTGCCAGCGCCTGGGACGGCTACATGGCTATGTCAGTCACAAACGCGTGCATTGAGTCCCTGCATACCGGTAAAATCGTGCCGGTTAAAACTATCGAGAAAGCAGAGATGTATAAATTATGAATGCTTCCAATCGCCCGGTCACATTGTTCACCGGCCAATGGGTAGATTTGCCGTTGGAAACCCTGGCTGAGAAAGCCCATACCTGGGGATATGATGGCTTGGAATTGGCTTGCGACGGTAACCACTTTGATGTGCAGAAAGCTTTGGCGGACAAGAACTATTTACGGGAAAAACGTGAGTTATTGGACCGTTATGATCTGCAATGTCATGCTATTAATATCTCGCTGGTGGGGCAGTGTGTAGCCGATAAATTCATTGACGAACGCCACAAGCGTATCATCCCGGCACGCATTTGGGGGGATGGCGAGCCGGAAGGTGTGCGCCAGCGCGCGGCCGCTGAAGTGATGGATGCGGCTCGCACTGCGGCTGAATTTGGCTTGACTCGCGTGATCGGGTTCACAGGTTCGCCGATTTGGCATCTGTTTTATTCTTTTCCGCCCAATGATTGGGAGCAAATTGAAGCTGGTTACCGCGAAGTGGCTGAACGTTGGAATCCGATATTGGATGTGTTTGACCAGGTGGGGGTAAAGTTCTGCCTGGAAGTGCACCCTACGGAAATTGCGTATGACATCGTCACCACGCAAAAAACCATGGAGGCTTTTGATCACCGCCCAACATTTGGGATCAATTTCGACCCCAGCCACCTGCATCACCAGTTTGTGGATCCCTCTGTTTTCATTGAAACCTTCGCAGACCGTATCTATCATGTGCACGTAAAAGAAAGTATCCGCCATCTGGATGGGCGCAGCAGTATTTTAGGATCGCACCTGGGATTTGGCGACCCGCGTCGCGGTTGGGAGTTTATCACGGCTGGATACGGTGGATTGAATTGGAGCGAGATTTTCCGCTCACTCAACCGCATTGGTTATGAGGGGCCGCTCTCGGTAGAATGGGAGGACAACGGCATGGAGCGGGAGCATGGCGTGCAGGAAGCTCTGGCACTGGCCCGCCGTTATAACTTCCCGGTCGGAACACAGTCTTTTGACGGCCAATTCGGCCAATAACTATTATTTTTAGGAAAGGATAGTCTGATGAACCAAAAATATAAGAGTCCGCTGCACCAGACAGTGGCAACTACCCCAACTGATTTCTGGAACGATTCCTGCTCGGTTGAGGAATTAACTTACGCGATTGATAACGGCGCGGTAGGTGCGACTTCCAACCCGACCATTGTATTAAACGTGCTCAAACAGGAACTATACCTGTGGGAAGACCGCCTGCGCCAACTGATAAACGAAAATCCGGAATGGTCTGAGGTGGAGATCACCTGGAAGATTTTTGAAGAAATCGGTGTCAAAGGCGCCGGTTTGCTGCAGCCTGTGTTTGAACGGGAGCACGGCAAAAAAGGGCGGCTGTCCGTGCAAACCAATCCGGCCAATTACCGCAACGCTGACGCGATTGTGGAACAGGCCGTGCATTTCGACACGCTGGCACCCAATATTCAGGTCAAAATCCCGGTTACCAAAGCCGGCATCCGCGCGATTGAAGAGGCCACTTATCAGGGTGTTAACATCAACGCGACCGTGTGCTTCAACGTACCACAGTCTTTAGCGGTGGCTGAGGCAGTTGAACGCGGCTTAAAACGGCGTGAAGCAGAAGGTAAATCGGTTGTGGATATGACCCCGGTATGCACCATCATGGTCGGCCGTATGGATGATTGGCTGAAAGTCATCGCGAAAAAAGAGCAGATAGCTGTCACTCCCGGGTATATGGACTGGGCGGGCATTGCCTGCATGAAAAAAGCTTATGGTATTTATAAGCAGCGCGGTTACCGTACGCGCCTGCTGGCGGCCGCTTACCGGCACCATATGCACTGGTCGGAATTTATCGGCGGCGATCTGATCCTGACTATTCCCTATAAGTGGCAGTTACAATTCAATGCTTCGGATGTGGAAGTGAAGGAACGCATGGATAACCCGGTGCCGCCGGAAATTGTGGATTACCTGTACACTCACTTTAATGATTTTAAAAGAGCTTATGATGAGGACGGCTTGACGGTGGAAGAATTTGACTCTTACGGCGCGGGGGTGCGCACCCTGCGCGGATTCATTGCTTCTTATCATGACCTGCAGGGCCTGATCCGCGATTTCATGCTGCCTGACCCGGATAAATAGATTGGAAATATGATGAGTTCATTAATCGATGAATTGATTGCGAAAGCCAGAGCGGCCCAGGTGGTAATAGAATCCTGGCCGCAGGAAAAGCTGGATTTGATGACAGCCGCGGTGGGGTGGGAGACCTACAAACAGGCTGCGGCCATTGCCAAACTAGCGGTTGAAGAAACCAACATGGGGGTTTACGAACATAAGAAACTGAAACACGAAAAGAAGACCCTGGGCACGCTGCGCGATTTGCAGGGTGTGAAAACCGTGGGCCTGATTGAGGAAATCCCGGAAAAAGGACTGCTCAAATTTGCCAAACCGGTAGGAGTGATCGGGGCCATCACACCGGTGACCAACTGCGAAGCCACTTTGCCGGCTAAAGCTTTGCCGGCTTTGAAAGCGCGCAATGCCATCATCTTTGGGCCGCATCCCAAAGCTAAAAAAACAGCCAAGTTGGTATGCGAATCTATGTGGACGGGGCTGCGCAAAGTCGGCGCGCCGCTAGATTTGATCCAATTGATTGAAGAACCGACCATTGACCTTTCCAAAGAGTTGATGAGTAAGGTTGACTTGGTGATTGCCACCGGCGGCGGTGCGCTGGTCAAGTCAGCTTATTCCAGCGGAACGCCTGCCTATGGTGTGGGCGCCGGTAACGCGGTGGTGATTGTGGATGAAAGTGCTGATCTGGAAGCAGCCGCCAGCAAGATCGTGATCGGCAAGACCTTTGACAACGCCACATCCTGCTCGTCGGAAAACTCCGTCGTCTTGCAGGCGGGCATCTACGACCAAATGATTGCCAACCTGAAGGCCGAGGGTGGCTATATGTGCAGCGACGAAGAACGCGCAAAATTGCAGGAATTGATGTGGCCGGACGGGGTGCATCTCAACGGTGCTATCGTGGCAAAACCAGTGGAAAAAATTGCTGAATTGGCCGGCATTGCCATCCCCGAAGGAACCAAGATGCTGATGGTAGCTGGGAAACATGTCGGCAGTGATGACCCTTTCTGCAAGGAAAAATTATCGCTGGTGTTAACAGTTTGGAAGTATGACCAATTTGGTCAAGCGATCCAGATGATTGAGGATATCACCGCGTTGAATGGACGCGGCCATTCCTGCGGCATTCATTCCACTAACGAAGCACATATCCGCGAATTAGGCGCGAAAGCCAACGTCAGCCGTATTATGGTCAATCAATCACACAGCCTGGGAAACAGCGGCAACTACAACAACGGTATGCCTTTTACCCTGACTTTGGGCTGTGGAACCTGGGGTGGCAATATCACCACGGAAAACATTTATTGGAAGCATTACATGAATGTTACCTGGCTATCCAAACCGATTGACCCAGTAGAACCCAATCAGGAAGAAATCTTTGGCGCATACTGGAAAGAATTTGGCCGCGACTAAGATGTAGATAGATAAACCGAGAAAAAGCCTGTGTTTTAACAGGCTTTTTCTTTTTAATAATACGATGGCGCTGAAATATTTATAATAAACCCATGTTGTATACTATTTAACAGGACACTGCATAAATTTTTCAAATTGGGAGGAAGTGTATGTTTTCTTTCGTCCGAACCGAAAAAACCAGATTTGACTGGATGCATTTGGCTATTTTTATTGTAATTGTTGCATTTCAGGCTTTCATTGGACTGATTGTTTATGCTACCGGGGGAACTACGTATGTGTATCCATATTTTATGTTCTTTCCGGTCATCATTGGTGGATTTGTTTTCGGCCCATATTTGGGTTTATTTTTTGGATTAATTGGCGGGTTGATTCTAGGTCCTTATATGCCCATGTATGTAATTTTTGGTATTCCCCAACCACTACAAAACTGGCTGATCCGCACCGGTTTTCTGTGTACGGCAGGGGGATTGATCGGTGTGCTAAAAAACTTCCTGGTGGATTATTATAAAAAACGTGAGGAATTCCTGAAAATTGAACCTTTCACCGGATTGCCGAACCGCAACAGTTTCTTTGATTTATTAAATGATGAATTAAAAAACAGGATTTCATATTCTGTCATGCTGGTTGAGATTAAAAACCAGGATGATATTGTGGCAGCCTTCGGTTTTGATTTCTTCTCCCAGTTAATTAAATTTCTGGATTCTGAATTACGCCAGGTGCTGAAGCTGGATAAACCATTATTTTCAATCCGTTTGAACCTCTTAGGATTTGGTTTATATAAAGACCATGACTGGTACGCGCAGCAACTGATTGAGTTCTTTAAAAAACCCGTGATGGTTCAAGGGATTCCTATCTTTTGTGATGTGGCCTTTGGTATTGCCGAATATCCTTCGGATGCGGTCACGCCGATGGAATTGGTTCAGAAAGGGTTGTTAGCTTTAGATGAGGCCAAGAAAAAGAATAAACCTTTTCAAATTCTCTCGTCTCATGAAACACGCCTGTTGCCAGTCATTCAATTAGTTTCACAGATAGATGAAGCCATTCACAAGGGTGAAATGGATTTCAATTACCAGCCAATTTTGAACGCCAAAGACCAATCCCCCAACTCTATCGAAGCGCTGGTGCGTTGGACGCATCATGAGTATGGTCTGATTTCGCCTTCGGAATACATCGATTACCTGGAATCTACCAATCTGGTGAATGAATTGACTTATTGGTCTATCGAGCTGAACGCACAGCGGATTAAAGAGTTGACGGTTATTGACGTTCCGTTGCAAATGGCCATCAATATTTCTCCTACCAACCTGATGCAAGAGAATTTCGTCCGTAAAGTTGACGGAATTTTAAAAAATGCACATGTGGATCCATCCCTGATTACTTTCGAAGTTACTGAGCGGGGATTGATAACCAGTTATGATGAAGCCCTGCTTAGTTTGAGCCAGTTGCACGATCTGGGCATCCGCATTAGCATTGATGATTTTGGGGCGGGCAATACCAGTATCGATAGTTTTTCCAAGACAAAGATTGATACTCTCAAAATTGACCAAATGTTTACAAAAAACATCATCAAGAATATCACCAGCCGGCGTATTGTCAAAGGACTCATTGACCTGTCGGCCAGCATCGGCATAGAAACTATTGCGGAGGGTGTGGAAACCCTGGAAATTTACCAGAACCTGCAGCGGCTGGGTGTGGATTACGTCCAAGGCTTTTATTTCTTCAAACCGATGGATTACGCAAGCATAGGTACGTGGCTCAAATCCTATAAAGGATTATAAGAGCTGCAACAAGTGGATGGAGGCTAAGACTTTGAAAAAGATACCGGTTGAATTCAACCGGTAT
>DHVJ01000065.1:0-21690 GCA_002412595.1 Anaerolineaceae bacterium UBA5211 | reverse complement strand
CCGCCGCCACCGCCTCGTCCACCGCCACCGCCGCCCATCATGCTGCCGGCTGCGCCTAAGCTGGTCACGATGCTGGACACCGTGAAGCTGGTCACCTGGCTGGCACCGCTGACCGTTGTGCTGTCATAGAGGCCGTCCTGCGCGGTTCCGCTGGCGCTGCCGCCCGAAGTCAGCGTATAGGTTTCACCGTTCTGGATATCCGCGGATGAGAACAGCACGGATTGGTAATCTTTTGTCGGCGCAAAGGTCAGAATGCTTTGGCCGGATTGGTTTTGGATGCTGATCAGCGTGCCGGCGCTCTGCGTGTCGTCGTAGTTATAAAGCACACCATATTGGGTTGAGTCGCTGCTGGTGGCCTGGGCCATGCCGGAGCTGCCTACTGCTACGAGGAAGCCGCCGGAGATGTTGAAGCTGCCCATATAGTCCACCGGACCGTTGCCGTTATTCGTTGGGCCATTGACGATGACGACGCCGTCTGTCATGGTGATAGTGCCGTTGGAATCCAGTCCATCCCCGCCAGCGTCCAGAACAATATAGCCACCGTTGATAGTCAGGGTGTAATCGCCGTTGCTGCTGAAGTTGTTTTGTCCGGGCCGGCCGCCCACAGAGGAGCCATCGTTGCCGCCGGCTACGTTGATGCCGTCGTCGCTGGCAGTTACATTGATTGTGCCGCCGTTCAGGGTGATGGCAGCGCTTTCCAAGCCTTCATAGGACTTGGCGATGGTGATGGTACCGTCATTTACGATCAGGGTAGTGTCCGCATGGATTCCGTCATCGCCGGAGGAGATGGTCATTTCACCACCGTCAATGCTTAGGCTGTCGTTGGAATGTAGAGCGTCGTCGGCGGAATCGATGGAGATGCTGCCGCCGCTGATCGTGAGATCTACGCCGGCTTTCAATGCTTTCATACTTTCCACTGTAGTGGCATCGGCAGTTGTTGTGTCTTGCATACCCATACCGCCAGCGCCATTCCCCTGATTTCCCCAACTTTCCTGGCTGCTGCTGTTAGCACTGCCGCCGCCGGAAACAATGGTGATGTCCCCACCGCTAATTAGCAGATCGGTTTCCGCCTGAATACCATCTAATCCTGAGGTGATGTTGATTGTGCCGCCGGAAATGCTCACCGTGCCTTTTTCCTCATCGCTGGCATTGGTGGACTGGATGCCGTCGTTACCGCTGACAATGCTGAGTACACCGTCATAGATGGTGACAGCGTCTTTGCCTTTGATGCCGTCGGCGGCCGCGTTCACAGTGATGATGCCGTTCTCAATGGTCAGGGTGTCCTTGCTGGCAATGCCGTTTTTATAATTGGCGTTGACGGTCAGGGCGCCGCTGCCAGTAATGATCAGATCGCTCTTAGAAAAGATGGCCGCGTCCGGTTCATCCGTCTCGACATCCGCGAACACATAGGCTGTGCCATCGGTGACCGTGTTGCTGCTGCCTTCCGCCAGACTGATGACGACTTCAGAAGCACTGCTGACAAAAATGGGCGCACTGCTGGTGTTGGTGATGTTCACGCCGTTCAGGATCAATTCGACTATGCCTTCATCTTCAGTGTCCACAATGATCTGTCCGTCATCCAGGCTGCCGCTGATTGAGTAAGCACCTGCTGAGGTGATGGTCGCGCTGCTGCCCGCTGCACTGACGCCGCTGCCGTCCACCTGGATGGAAGTGCCCTGCAGACTGATTTCAGCCATCAAGGAAATATCTGTCAGGTTGGTTTTAGTGTAGGTATTGTCTGTCGCCTGTGGTTTTTCAGAAATGGTTACTGCAGGCTCGACAACACTGGTCGCTTTATCCAATTGAACTGCCTCATTACTTGAACAAGCAACCGGGCTGAGAGCAAAAGCTGCCAGGATTAGTACTCTAATTAATTTATTCATGATAATAGACTCCGATTTTTCTTATGAAAGCATCGTATCACGGTGTTTCTTAAAAAATAGTAATAATCACAATACTAATAAAGAAATCCATCCAAAGTCTTAGGATAAGCTGTCCCCAGGATGGACAAACTTAACAAAAAAAAAGAATTCGTGCTTTCTGGACGAATTTTTTTGGTTGCAACGGGTTGGTTCTTCCGGTTGGATCTCTTGCCGGCAATTGATGGTCATGTAATAAGGGCCAAAGGTTTGGTTGTTGGGTTTCAGTTACATGTACTTTTAACCACTGGCTTCCGGCTTTAGTATATATATAAAACGTAAAATATATAACAGGGAAGCGTTGAAAGACCTAACGGAACTGGGTCTGGTAGAGATTGGCGTAGATACCTTTTATATCTAATAATTCCTGATGCGTTCCGTGCTCTGCAATCTTGCCGCGGTTGAGCACCAGAATTTGATCGGCTGCCAGAATGGTACTCAAACGGTGGGCAATCACCAAACTGGTGCGGCCGGCCATAACGCGTTTGAGCGCTTCCTGGATGAGCGCTTCGGATTGGCTGTCCAGGTTGCTGGTAGCCTCATCCAGAATGAGAATGCGAGGGTCCTTAAGGATCACGCGCGCCAATGCGATGCGCTGTTTCTCACCGCCGCTCAGGCGATAACCGCGTTCACCCACCACGGTTTTGTATTTGTCCGGTAAATCAGAAATAAAGTCGTGGATGTTGGCTGCCTGGGCAGCTTCAATAATTTCAGTCTGGCTGGCATCCGGCCGCGCGAACAGCAGGTTGGCGTAAATGCTGTCGTGGAACATATATGTTTCCTGGGTGACCATGCCGATCTGGTCGCTGAGTGATTTGAGGGTCACGTCGCGCAAGTCATGGCCATCAATCAGGATGCGCCCGCGGGTTGGGTCGTACAGACGCGGGATAAGGTAAGTGATGGTTGTCTTGCCGGCACCGCTAGGCCCCACCAGGGCAGTCAATTGTCCGGATGGGATCAGGAAATCAATATCACGCAGGGCAGTCTTGCGCGCCTGGCTGGCGGGGTGTTCGTCTTCGGCGCCCATGTCCGGAATTTCATCATCGGCGATTCCAACGCGTGAGTCATTGTCTGAGCCAAAACGCCGCACTTCATTGAGCAGGTCTTTGGGATCGTCATCGTATTCGAACCAGACGTGCTCAAAGTGAATTTGCCCGGCAATATCCTTGAGGTCAATAGCGTTCTCTTTTTCTTCAATTTCAACTGGCAGATCGAGCACCTCAAATACCCGCTCGAAGCTGACCACAGAGGTGCTGAATTCCACTGGCGCATTGGCCAGGCTCTGCAGCGAGCTATATAACATACCGAGGTATGATCCCAAGGCTACGATGGTGCCGATTGTCAACCGCTCAAGGATGACCTGATAGCCGCCGAAGCCGTAAACCAGCGCAGTACCGACTGCACTGAGCAGCCCAATGATGACGAAGAAGACCGAACCATAGACGGCGCGGGCGATGCCCAGGTCGCGCACTTTACCGGCACGCTCCCGAAAAAGGTCGCTTTCCGTGCTTTGCTGGCCGAACAGCTTTACCAGCAATGCACCGCCGATATTGAGAGTCTCATTAATCAGCGCATTCATGCCTGAATTAGCTTCCATTTGCTGGCGGGCTGCATCGCGCAGACGGCCACCCAGAGCGCGTGCGGCCAGGATGAAGAGCGGCAGGATCACCACACTGATCAGGGTCAAGCGCCATTCAATGGTCGCCATTACGATGAACACAGCCACAGCCTGCACCAGGTCGGTCAGCATATTGACGATGGTGTTGCTAATGGCGTTTTGTGCGCCGATCACGTCATTGTTCAAGCGGCTGGTCATCTCGCCCACTTTGGTGTGCGTGAAGAAGCTCAACGGCATTTGCTGAAATTTGGAGAACAGGGCCGAGCGCAAGTCGAAAATAACGCCTTCGCCTACGGTCGTGTTAAGCCGGCGTTCCACCACGCGCATAGCGCCCTTCAAAGCGGGCAATGCTAACAGCGCTAGCGAAAGATACAGCAGACGCTGGGTATCTTTAGCTGGAATAGTGCGGTCGATCAAATCGCGCACGATCAAGGGCGAAAGCAGCGATAACCCGGAGGTGGCCATGATGAGCAACAACATGCCCACTAGGTGCGAGCGATAAGCTCCGGCATAGGCCATAACCCTTTTTAGCAGGTTGCGGGTGATGCGGGGTTTTTCGTCTCCTGAACGCAGATAACTGTGCCATCCACTTGGGCGCATGAATTACTCCATTATCTTTAATGAATATTCTCAATTAAGATTATAAACGCCTTACTTGAAGTGCGTTAATAATCTTATTATTTTCTATAATTCAATGCACGACTATTCCGAAGATTGGCTTAGATTAAATTCCGCATAAGTTTGATTATCCTTTAGTAAGAACGAAAACAGAATAATATCTTCTGTCCTTTACAAAATCGCAATAAAGCGTAATCCTGAAAAATAGCCCGTCATTTTCCTGGATAAACACAATAAAAGGTAAATGCTGCAATAAATTCGTCGATTTTTGACCTCTTTATCTTCAAGTCTGGAACCTTTATTTCTTATACCATTCCAGTATTGCTCCGTAAGCCCGTCACAAATTCCTTTTTTTAGGCAAAGTTTTTCTGCTTGAAAAATCCACTTTAAAAAATTATCTATCAAATATATAATGGAATAGATGTTAATATTTTCTTTTAATTATGGAAACTGATTTACTATACTGGACCATCTTTGAAACCGCCAGTGACGGGTTAATAATAACTGACCTTGAAACCGGCAAAGTTCTGATCGCCAACCCCGCGGCCGCAGAGATGCACGGATATTCGCGCGAAGCTTTTTGCGGTCTTCAATTCGACAGGTTTATTCATTCTAAAAACTTGTCCTTCTTTGCTGATTACGTTCAAGTAATACAACAAGGAGGTCTTTTTGAGATGGTGGCTAAGCATATACGTTCAGACGATTCATTGATCAGCGTCGATTGGCGCGCTGTAGCGGTCAAGTATCAGAACCGTACTTGCGCTTTAGCGCTATTACGTAATGTAAGCAAACAAATCCAAAAGGAAAACAGACTTAAACAGCGAATGGTAGTACGAGCACAGGAACAATCCTCCTTGCTTGAAATTTCACAGGTTCTGGCTTCTACATTGGAATTGCAGCCGGATTTGATCCTTGACCAGTTACGCGTACTGGTCAAGTACACCCACGCAGGTCTTTTTGCACTGCAAGATTCAACCCTGGTTACGGTGGCAGTACGCGGGACTGATCAGCTGGAAAAATCTTTGCCATTCTATATCCGGTTGAATGGTAAGCAAACGCTTGAAACATTGTTCAATGGCCATCGCCCCATTCGGATTGCAGATATTTGGAGTGACGAACCTTCCGCAATATTTTTACGGACGCTTCTGGAAAACGATTCCGCAGCTCTGTTGAAAGGGGTGCAATCCTGGATGTGGGTGCCGTTAGCTGTTAAAAATCGCATTATCGGTGGAATTGGAGTTGCTCATGCAAAGCGTAATTATTTCACGCCGCATTACGCTGACTTGGCCATGACCATTGCTAATCAGGCTGCGATGGCGATGGTTAATGCTGAACTTTATGAGCATGCTCAAGCTCTGGCTGCGCTGCAAGAACGGCAACGATTGGCGCAAAACCTGCATGACGCCGTCAATCAATCCCTTTTTTCCGCTGGATTGATTGCTGAAGTTTTACCGCGCTTGTGGGAGCGAAACCCGGAGGAGGCACGTGATTCTCTGAAAGACCTGCGCCGTCTGATACGCGGTGCGCAAGCTGAAATGCGTGTGCTCTTGTCTGAATTGAGGCCGACAACTCTTGCTGATACCGAAATGGGCGAACTGCTGCTTCTATTGAGCAATGCTTTTTCCGGACGAACAAACATCCCAGTTGATTTGACAGTAAGCGGAGAAGGTAATCATCCCGCTGATACACAGGAGGCTCTATACCGTATTTGCCAGGAGGCGCTGAATAATATTGCTAAACATACCAAAGCTACACGGGTGGAAATAGAAATGCGCCATTCACCTTTTGGGCTGAAATTGTCAATTCGCGATAACGGTTGTGGTTTCGACACTTCTGACTTGTTGCCCCCTGGCCACTACGGGTTGAATATGATGCGTGAACGTGCCGAAGCAGTGCAAGCTTTGTTCAGAATTACCAGCCAGCCAAATATAGGAACTGAAATTGTCATTCTTTGGGGAGAACAGGAGGGTTTATGACCGAAAAATTTTCCAATCCCATTCGTGTCATGTTAGTTGATGACCACACTATGGTACGTCATGGGCTGGCAACATTCTTGAAGATTTTTGATGATTTGCAACTGGTGGGTGAAGCGGAAAGTGGTGAATCTGCCATTCAGCTCTGTACTGAAATCCTGCCGGATGTAATACTGATGGATATTGTCCTGCCAAAGATGGATGGCATAACAGCCATTCGGGCAATTCGGAAACAGCATCCAGAAATACAGATCATTGCACTATCCAGTTTTAAGGAGGGGAATACTATCAAAAAAGCACTGGAGGCCGGAGCGATTGGTTATTTACTCAAAGATATTTCTGCTGATGATCTTGCTCAGGCAATTCGCGCTGCGTGTTCCGGACGTGCCACACTTTCCCCTGAGGTCTCTCAAGCCCTTGTTCAATATGCTAACCAACCGTCAACACCTAATCCTGATCTGACAAAACGCGAATATGAAGTTCTGGCTTTACTGGTTGAAGGACTGAATAATAAGCAGATCGCCGAAAAACTTACTGTAAGTTCATCTACGATCAAGTCTCATGTCAGTAACATCCTTTCAAAATTAGGAGTTACCAGCCGCACGGAAGCTGTAACGCTTGCGCTAAGAAATCATATCGTCTCTTAACCTGAAAAACCTCCCCCAAATGGTGGAGAGAAATATTCCCCGGTCGATGGATGCAGCCGGGGAATGTTTGTTATACGATTATTCTGATCACGATCCAAGTGATGAAATTAAATAAAAACTCTTAAAAAAAGAAAGGTGGATTTCTATGCATATCAATTTCACAAAAAACATTGGAATGTTGTTATTAGCAATTTGGCTTATTCTTAGCGGCCTTGCAGCTTTTATCCCTATGGGTGGTCTGGGCGTGATTCTCGCGTTGCTGGCTATCGTTGCCGGCGTTTTCATTTTAATTGGTCGTTAGAGAATTGACAAATGCTGAGTCAACTGATTGTAGGTTTGGATATCGATAAATGCTTTCAAATTACTATCTATAATCCCGATCTGTTTTCTACAAGGGGTAGTTTCTTTACAATTAAAAACTGATTCAGTTGTTGGTTTCAAAAATCTCCCCCAAGTGGTGGAGAGAAACATTCCCCGGACGATGGATGTGGCCGGGGAATGTTTATTGTACGATGATGATATGACCCGCGTATATTTGTCTGATTCCAAACAAGAAGAGCGATCCGCCCTTCGGCTTCTGTTGCTGGATTTAGAAATGGAAGTGGTTGGTGAAGCGGCTGATTGGTTAACAACTTTAGCTCAAATACCTACCAGCCATATCGATATATTATTGGTAGATTGGGATTTGCTTCCCAGTGAGTCGAATGAGGCTCTTAGAGAACTCAGAAAGGCTTGCCCAGCTGCGTTGGTCATTATCCTTATCAGTCCTTTGAATGCCCGGCAGCAAGCCGCACTCTCAGCAGGCGCCGATGCGTTTATCAGCAAAGGCGAGATGCCTGAGCGTATGGCTGAAAGATTGCGAAATGTCGCTGCGAGCATTCAGAAGAAATAATCGTTTCTGGTTGAGACTGGAAGGATAGGAAATCGGCGCATGTAAGATGATTTGAGCGCCGGCAAAGATTGGAACTGCTTAATCCAAGCAGTAGAAAGGATCAATTTATGAATGATGATGTTTTCTAAGGCAAGTATAAATAAAACCGGTGTGAAGCCAAAGCAAGGTGAGGTAAATTCACCGTTGATGATTTGGATCGGACTGCCGGTAAGGTGAATGTCTGGGTCGATTTCCTTCAGGGAGAGTATGGCTCCATCTACCAGCATGTACTCGATGAAATCAATAAACATGTAACGGAATTTGAAGCCAGCCTGAAAAAGAAAACAGGACACACACCCGAAAAATGATTAGGTAGAACTCACAACCTCTTCATTCTTGAGAAGGGGTTGTGAGTTAAAAAAAATACACTGAAATTTTTGTAATTAAACCATACATGGGAGAATAAAAATGAACATTATTATCTATTTAATTGTTGCGGCTGTAATTGGCTGGATAGCGTCTGAAATCATGCACGATCGTTCAGGTCTTCTGTTCAATATCATCATAGCTATCGTGGGCGCATTCATAGCTGGTTACTTCCTCAGCCCCTTACTCAATGTCGGAACGATTAACGACGCGATCACCATACCTACAATGTTAGTGACATTATTGGGTTCCATAATATTGCTTGCAATTGTTCGTCTGATTCGCCGAAATTAATAACTGTATAAATTATTTTTTCAATAAAAGATGAAGATCTCGAAAGAGAAGTAACTCGCGTTAGAAACGCTTGTCGATTAAAAAATGACCTAATACTACCCATGGCATTCCATGGGTAGTAACTCACACAAAGTGTAGCGGGAGATGCATTCGGGATTCAGAAAGGAAGAGAATGGAAGTTTCACCCGAAAAAAGCAAATTGGATTTAAATAAAAAGGAATTTTTAGTCTTAGACGATAAACAAATTCGGCTGGATTTTGTAGAAAGACTAATTAGATTTTTGAAGATGAATAGAGAAGACCGGTTCAAGGCTGGTATCTATATTGGCAACGAGGGTCGTGAATGGATTGATCGATCAGCGCTTCACTTCCCAATTCTTGATCAGGATTATTACCTAACGAGTAAGGATGAGAATTCAACCCAAATTATAAATTTGGAAACGAAATCATGAATATAAATTTTAATAAATATTTACTCTTTTTTCAAAAATCGAAGAATATCCTGATTGGTTTGCTGCTTGGCAGCTTGTGTGGCGCGCTTGTTATGCTGATATTCGCTCCACAACCCGGAAGAGTTACGCGTGCCCAAATCTTCAAGAGGAGCACCAATTTACAGGATTAGAGGATTAGTTTTTTTGCTCTCAGCAGCCGATTCAATTCCTTACGAACTACCCCGGTTACTCCAGGCGACTAACAAAAATTTTAAGAAATAATCTGTGAATTGTGGGCAGTCAACATTGAAAACAAAGAAGGAAAAGTTAGTCATGGAACACGACTCCATCAAATCAATTATTAATCGGTTGGCTTTTGTTGGTAATTATCTGCCGCGTCAATGCGGCATTGCTACATTTACTACTGATCTATGTGAAGCTATCGCGACTGAATATACCGGAACAACATGTATTGCCTTGCCCGTTAATGATACTAAGGATGGCTATGCTTATCCACCCCGAGTGAGGTTTGAATTAGCCGAGAAGGATATTGATTCTTATCGCCGCGCTGCAGATTACTTGAACATCAACAATGTCGATCTGGTCAGCTTGCAATTTGAATATGGTATATACGGAGGAATAGCGGGCAGCCATATTGTGGCGCTTTTACGCGAATTACGTATGCCGATCGTTACTACCTTGCACACCATCCTGTATGAGCCAGATACTGATCAACGCCAGGTGCTCGAAGCAGTGGCAGCTTTATCCGATCGATTGGTTGTCATGAGTGAACGCGGTAAGGATTTTTTACAGGAGATTTATAAGGTATCATCCGAAAAAATTGACGTCATTCCACACGGAATTCCGGATATGCCGTTTGTTGATCCGAGCTTCAATAAAGACCTGTTTGGTGTGGAAGGGAAAATTGTCTTACTCAGCTTTGGCCTGCTATCTGCCAATAAAGGTATTGAGAATGTCATCTTAGCATTACCAAGGATCGTTGAACGATATCCAAATGTAATGTATTTCATCCTTGGTGTAACTCATCCTCACGTGCTCCAATATGAAGGTGAAACATACAGGTTGTTCCTGCAAAGGCTTGCCCAGGAAAAAGGTGTGGCAAGCAATGTGATTTTCTACAACCGTTTTGTCAGTTCAGAAGAATTGGAGAAGTTCATTAGTGCAGCGGATATTTACATTACGCCTTATCTTAACGCACAACAAATAGTCTCAGGAACCTTAGCCTATACGCTGGGCGCTGGAAAGGCAGTAATCTCAACACCCTATTGGTATGCCGAAGAGATGTTGGCAGATGGGCGCGGAACGCTGGTCCCCTTTAACGATCCGGAAGTTTTAGCTGATAGTGTGATTGATTTGTTGGATCACGAGATCAAAAGACACGCGATGCGTAAACGTGCTTACATGTATGGCCGGAAGATGATTTGGCCGGTGGTGGCACGCCGATATATGGAAAGTTTCGATCAAGCCAGGGCCGAACACCGGCATTTCATTCCACCTGGTTTCGCAGCTAAAGTATTGGACAAACACATGGGAGAGCTGCCGCCGTTTAAACTGGACCACCTTCGCCAAATGACAGATGAGACCGGTATGCTACAGCATGCTATCTTTGCTGTCCCCAATTACCGTGAGGGTTATACCACAGATGACAACGCCCGTGCCTTGATTGTCGGCACGCTTTTGGAAGAATTAGGCAGCACAGAAGCATTTGAGCTATCTTCGCGCTATCTTGCATTTATCTCTTATGCATTCAATTCCGAAACCGGACGTTTTTACAACTTTATGGACTATCAGCGACATTGGACGGAACAGGTTAGTTCTGATGACTGTCAAGGCCGCACTTTATGGGCGCTCGGTACTGTGCTGGGCAGATCGAACGTTTCTACTCTGCAAAGCATGGCTGGGCTCCTTTTTGAAAAGGCGTTAGCTTTTATTCCCCAAACGACCAGCCCGCGCGCCTGGGCTTTTGCTCTGGTGGGCATCCATGAATATCTTCATCGATTTAATGGAGATAGCCGGGCAGGACAAGTGCGAGAAGAATTGGCAGGCAGGCTAATGGCGTTATATCAAAAAAATCGCACGGATGATTGGCGCTGGTTTGAACCAATTTTAACCTATAGCAATGCTGCAATTCCCCAGGCATTGCTGTTGTGCGGCCAATCAATCCCGAATCGCGCAATGACTGAGGTCGGATTGGAATCACTCAATTGGTTGGCAGAAATTCAACGTTCTGATGAAAACGCGAGCCACTTTGTTCCGATTGGGTCAAATGGCTTTTATAAGCGCGGTGGTGAACGGGCGCGATTTGACCAGCAACCGATCGAAGCCCAGGCAATGGTATCAGCTAGCCTTGAAGCTTATCGGGTTACGGGTGATGAACGCTGGCGCAAGGAAGCCCGCCGTGCTTTTGAATGGTTTTTTGGCCGTAACGATTTAAACTTGTCTATTTACGATTCAATCACAGGCGGGTGCCGTGATGGTTTGCATTCTGACCGTGTAAATGAGAATCAGGGTGCTGAATCGACCCTGGCATTTCTTCAATCTTTATTGGAGTTACGCCTGGCACAAAATGCATTATTATCGGTGGAGGCCGATTCCGTATGACACATCAATATAAAGAACTATTACACCGTCACGATTCCAACCCAATTTTAACCGCTGCCGACTGGCCATATCCAATACACAGTGTGTTCAACGCAGGTGTGACACTGCTGCAAGATGGTATGACTTTGCTCTTATGCCGCGTTGAGGATCGGCGCGGTATGTCCCATCTGTGCGCGGCCCGTTCGGAAAATGGTATTGATAATTGGCAGATTGATCCGCAGCCCACGCTGCTGCCTGACCCCGACCATTTCCCGGAAGAGTTGTGGGGCATCGAAGATCCGCGGATCACATACCTGCCGGAGCTTCAAAAGTATGCTGTCGTTTATACCGCCTATACGCGCGATGGCCCCGGGGTTGCTCTGGCACTTACGGATGATTTTCATCATTTCGAGCGCTATGGGGTGATTATGTCGCCGGAAGACAAAGATGCTGCTCTACTGCCGTACCGGATTGATGGCCAATGGGTTTTAATCCACCGCCTGGTTAGCGCATCTGGCGCCCATATGTGGATTTCGTTCTCGTCCGACTTGCGGCATTGGGGCAGCCGCAAAATAATGCTGGAAGCCCGCAAAGGTGGATGGTGGGATGCAGATAAGATCGGTTTATCGTCACCTCCAATTGAAACAGAGCAGGGTTGGCTGGTGATTTACCATGGTGTAAGGATGACGGGGGCAGGTTGTGTCTATCGACTGGGATTGGCGTTGTTTGACTTGCATTCACCTGAGTGCTGTATTAAACGTGGCGATGAATGGATCTTTGGTCCGGAAAAACCTTACGAGCAATTTGGCGACGTGGGTTACGTCGTTTTTCCATGCGGCTATACACTTGCTCCAGATGGCGACAAGCTCAACCTGTATTACGGAGCTGCAGATACCAGCATAGCCCTGGCGACAGCTAGTGTAAAAGATATGTTAGCCTGGCTGGAACATTGTAACTAGCATCTTGTACACTTCTGCGATTTATATTTAATTTCAAAAAGAATGTTGTAAGAATGAATGTTCGGGTAGTATTTGAGTTCGGTTATAAGAATTTTCCATAATTAAAAATCAAAACCTGCTGAATAAATTTCAGCAGGTTTTTTCGAATCTACGGCGGTAGATAGAGTTAGCTTTCCGATGGAACAGCTTCCAGCAATTTATTTACTACGTCACGCAGCATGGGTTCGGGCAGCGCGCCGACCTGGCTGTGGACCACTTCACCGTTGTACATGAACAGCATGGTGGGGATACCGCGCACGCCGTACTTGCTGGCCCATTCCACGTTCTCATCGGTGTTGACTTTTGCAACCATAACTTTGTCGCCCATTTCTTTGGCAATCTTATCCAGAATGGGAGCAACCATGCGGCAGGGGCCGCACCAGGGTGCCCAGAAATCTACGATGACAGGCAGGCTGGATTTCAACACTTTTTCATCAAATTCCGCATCGGTGATATGTACTGGTTCATTCATTTCAATTCTCCATTTTTTATTTTAATTTTGATAAGTTCTTTTTACTTGGCCCAATCTACAACGATCTTGCGCCGGCCGCGCAGCGCTTTTTCCAAGGCCATGCCGGCCACTGCGCCTTCACCGGCCGCGATGACCACTTGCTTGACGTGGTTGCAGAGTACATCTCCAACAGCATAAACGCCCGGAATGGCGGTCTGGAATTCATTATCCACGACCACACAACCACCTTCATTGAGCTCCAACTGATCCTGCAGGAAATCGGTGATGGGACGACCGCCTTGCAGGTAAATAAAAGCGCCTTTGATAGGCAAGGTTTCCTCAGTCTGTCCTTTTTGTTGGAAGCGTACCGCCTCTACTTGTTCCGTTCCGATGATTTCATGCAGCGCAGTTTCGCGGTAAAGGGTTACTTTGGGATTTTCTAACAGTTCGTCGATCAGTTCCTGAGGAGCTTTCAGGTCTTCATGCGGACAGAGAAATAAAACCCGGCTGGCGAAACGCGTCAGATAGAGTGCTTCTTCAATGGCTTCATCGCTGCTGCCGGCTACCATTACATCCTGATCTTTGAAGAAGGCTGCGTCACATGTGGCACAGTAAGAAACGCCCTTGCCGAGCAATTCTTCTTCGCCCTTGATATGTGTGCCGCGTCCCAATGATCCGGTGGCCACGATCACCGCACGACTATTGTAGGTGCCCTGATTGCCGAAGACCATCTTTTCTTCCGCGTTGAGTATGACGCCGATCACTTTATCAGTAATAAATGCTGCCCCGAAAGATTTGGCCTGGTCGCGCATGCGTTCCAATAATTCCGCACCGCTAATCTCTTCAGTCAACCCGGGGTAGTTGGCAATCTTGCCGGTGATACCCAAAGCGCCGGCGGTCAAGCCCTTATCCAGCACCAGTGTCTTCATTCCGGCCCGTGCAGTGTAAAGCGCAGCGGTGGCGCCGGCTGGGCCGCCGCCGATGATGACCACATCGTAAAGGCTGGTGTCATTTGTTTCAGTTGTCAATGTCATACTCCTATATCGATAAATTCCTTTGATCAGCCACGACAGTTCAGGGGGTTTTGTCCAGCAATGTAATCATTTCCTGCAGGATTTTCTCCCGCTTAGCCTGCACGCCTGCACTTGAACCGCTGCTGACTTCCTCTTCATCCATCTCGGCTAAACAAACCGCAGCATAATCCTGAAAAAAGGCTCGGCTGGTGGACTGCACGGCCGAATGGATAGCGGTCAATTGCTGCATGATCTCGCGGCAATCGCGTTCTTCTTCCAGCATGCTTTGCACGCCGCGCACCTGTCCTTCAATGCGCCGCAGGCGCTGAATCACTTTTTGCTTGCTCTCATTATTTTGAATCTTCATGCTTATCCTTCGTTTCACAACACCCGGTTGTGAGGTTCTTAACCTGCTCAGCTAAATCCGCCGCCTGAACCACAGCTGCTGCCGGATGAGCTGGCTCCACTGGATGAGGCGTTGCCGAATGAAGCTGCCGCGGAAATCTTTTTATGCGTGTCGGTACTGCCGCAAACCGGGCAGGGGGGCAGAAGGTTCGCTTCTGAGAAGCGCACGATCTTTTCAAAGTCTTCCGTGCAGTTTTGGCAGTGATATTCATATAAAGGCATGCTTGGTCCACCTCAATTCATGATACTGTACCCCAGTATAGCATCAACAAAAAATCTGTCAAGGTTGCTCCAGCTGCTCGAAGAAAATTTGACAAAGATTTAATAAATTGGGGTCCAGGTGGGGAAAATTTAGATAAACCCGGACATTGGGACCGGGTGGAAGATTATACGTAAGGGGAAAATCCAACAGGCCCGAGAAACGTTAGGGGGCCAGCGCTTCTTTAACGAACACCAAGCCGGTCTCATTGCGAAAGACCAACCGGTAGCCCTGCAGCCTGCCTGTGTCTGCGTCGGCGTAAAAAGCCTGGCTGTTGGCGAACTGCTGCGTGTCTATGCCGCTGGCAGAAGGATCGAGGTAATCGGCGATGCGCTGCTGCAGCAGGAACAGTACATCATAATCATTCTCTTGCATATAGTTATAGGAGAGCAGGTCGTAGGATGTTTCCAGAATCCAACCTTCTTTTTCCGGAACGTAAATGCGGTAATCAAAATAGACCTTTAACGGTTCTTCGGCCAGGTCACCCAGAGCGTTCACTGCCTGATTGTAAAAAGCGATTTCGGGGTTATCTTGCGCGCGTGTCAGGCGGGCCTGATAGGCAGGGATGTTTGACCCAAGGTTAAGGGCGAACTGCAGCACCAGCAGCAGAGCCGCTAATTTGGACAGATTAGCCTTCCAATTCAATTCTCGTGGCGATTTGAAATCTATTTTCTCGGGCAGCAGCATCACCAGGCAAGAGAACAACGGCAGCGCCACTGGCAGCCAATACTGGTATTTGAAATGCGTAAACCAGATGACGGAGATGCTCAACGGAATAGCCCAGGTTAAGATAACCGTATGCAGCAGTTTATTGGGCCCTTTGAGCGCACCCCACACAGCCGCGCCCAGCGCAGCCAGGATGAAGTACCATTCGCCATAATATTGGTGCATCAGCGGCCAGGCCTGTGACAACCCTTTTTGATAGATTACCCCATAACCCTCAGACAATAGGCCCATTTGTTTAGTAAAGATCATTTGGTATTCCTGGCGGGCCCAGTATGAAATCAGGAAAGGGTTGGAGACTAAATAGGCCAAAACCATCACAGCAATGAACAGCAGGCCGGATTTCAGCAAGTGCTTGAAGGGCATTTTCTTTTGAAGAAAGCCAATCAGCAGCAGGGTGGCGATGGCCAGGAAGAAATACAGCCCTATCAATTTGGTGGCTGTCGCGCACCCAGTCAGGGCTGCCGCGATCAGAAAATGTTTGCCAAAACGCAGGTCATCCTTTTTAAGGAAAAATATCACCAGCACGATCATCAGAAATACCAGGCTGTCCACGTGCCACCAGAAGAAATTGGATAGCACGGCCGGCACGCTTAGCAGAAAGGCGAACATCACAATAGAGCGGTAAGTACGGAACTCATCCTGCATGTAAACCAGCAGCAGTAAAGCGATCAACATGGGCAGCACGCTGACGACCTGACGCAGCACCAGCATGACCTGTGCGGTATTGCCCAGCCCGCCCAGCAGTTTCAACGGCAGAATGGAAACGGCCGAGAAGCCGAAAAAGGGGAAGCCGTAAAAATAGTACTGGTAAAGAATGAAATTCTTAATGCTCTGCACCAGGCTTTCCGCCGGAGCCAGCATGTTCAGGGTGTAGGGTAATTGGGCGGCCTCGTCGGGTTCAAAGACTCTGACCATAGCTAGATCATCGGAGGCTACAGCGTTGGGGAAAATTAGCAGGATGAAGGTCACCGTGGCAATGGCCAGAAGGATAAAGAAAATACGTTTTTGCGTGCGGTTGAATTTGCTCATGGATTTCCTGGTTCGTTCTTTTGCGGCTCGGCTTTTTTCACCCAAGCTTCACGCTGCTTCTATCTTAGCATATTCCGGCCTGCCGGTGAGGCAGCCCAGGCCGGTTATTTTCCTACCGGAAAAGATGTTAAAGCCACCTGGAAAATAAAGCAAGTATAAAAGAGCAAAATTATAAAATTGTTATATTTCCCCCGGAAATTCTATAAATTTTGCAAATTGTGAAGCGTGTTTTGCTTCTTGACTTTATAATGATGCCGTTATTAAAAATTTCATGATATCTTAGGTGTAATATGGCGAACAACCTGCCGCTCAACCGACAATTTGCGCACATCCAACAGTCGCCCACCGTGGCGGTTTCTGACCGTATGCTGGCGCTCAAAGCAGCCGGGCGCGCGGTCATTTCACTGACCGCTGGTGACCCGGATTTTTCCACCCCTGATGGCGTCGTGGCGGCTGGTATAAATGCCATGCGGTCAGGGTTGACGCATTACGGCCCCAGCCGCGGATTTCCGCACCTGCGTGCGGCTATCGCGGACAAGCTGGCCGCGCCTTATAACCCTGAAAGCGAGATTTTGGTCACGCACGGCGGTGTGCATGCCTACTACACAGCCTTGCAGTCTATCCTCAATCCGGGCGACGCGGTGCTAATCCCAGATCCCAGTTGGGGCACGCATGCCAATATGGTACGCCTGCTGCGCGGCACAGTTGTCTCTGTTCCTGCTTTGCCGGAAGAAGCCTTCCTACCCAAGCTGCAAGCCTGGCAGGCTGCGCTCACGCCTGAAACACGCGCACTGGTGATCAACTATCCGGCCAACCCGACCGGTGCCATTCCGCCGCGCGATTACCTTAAAGCGCTGCTGGAATTTGCTGCCCAACATAACCTGTGGGTAATCAGCGATGAGGTTTATGAGAATCTCTATTTTAACGAAAAACCCCTGTCTGTAGGCGCCTTCCCCGAGCATCGCAATCACGTCATATTGGTCAACAGTCTGTCTAAAACTTATGCCATGACCGGCTGGCGGGGGGGTTACCTGGCTGCGCCTAACGCGATCATCGAAAATGCCCTCAAAGCCAGCCAAAATTCCATCACCTGCGTGGCGCCCTTTATTCAGGAAGCGGCTGCCTTCGCGCTAACGGACCCAGCTGTTCAAACCCAGGCGGACGCGATGCGCGCGGGCTATGCCCACCGGCGTGCGCTGGTGATGCGGATTTTCGAAGAATATGAGAATTCACCGGTGCTTGTTACCCCGCCGCAGGGCGCCTTTTATTTCTTTCTGGATATGCGCGTGTTGAGCATGTGCGCGGACGAGATTTGCGAGCAGTTGTTGGAGCAGGCCGGAGTGGGGCTGGTGCCCGGCACGGCTTTTGGGCCGGGAGGCGAAGGTTTCGTGCGCATGACCATTGCTGCTTCGGATGAGGATGTGGCCACGGGTTTTCGGGCTATTTTAGAGTGGGCCAGCAGGCAGTAGGAGATGGAAATGATTATGAAAGCAGCTTTTCAGGGTGAACCGGGTGCGTATAGCGAAGAAGCTGGCCAGGCTTATTTTGACCAGGCGGAAATGGTACCCTACGAAAGTTTCCCGGATGTATTTGAAGCGGTGGCCACAGGCGCCTGCGCCTGTGGATTAATCCCGATTGAAAATTCCTTGGCAGGCAGCATTCATCAGAACTATGACTTGCTGCAGCAGCATAATCTGTACATCGTGGGGGAATATACCTTGCGGGTGCGCCACTGCCTGATCGGTTTTCCGGGTACGGAGCTGGCAGATATCCGGCATGTCATCAGCCATCCACAAGCCCTGGGTCAGTGCGCCGCGCATTTGCGCGCAATGAATCTGAAAAGCGAAGCCGTTTATGACACAGCTGGCAGCGTTAAGCTTTTAAAAGCCAATGGAGATAAAACTTGCGCGGCCATTGCCTCGCGCCGTGCTGCTCAAATTTACGGAATGCTGATTTTGCAGGAAGGGATTGAGGATAACCCCGAAAATTACACCCGTTTTTTAGAGATTGCCCCCCAGGCGCGCATGCCTAAGGGTAATGTCAAGACTTCAATTGTGTTCACGATAAAAAATGAACCCGGTGCGCTTTTCAATGCGCTGCGTTCCTTCGCGGAGCGCCGCATAGACCTGACCAAGATCGAGTCGCGCCCTTTGGTGAGCAAGACCTGGGATTATTTGTACTATATCGACTTAATCGGAGCAGTGGATGAAGAACCGGTTCAATCCGCGCTGGAGGAATTGCGTAGCAGCGCACTGATGCTGCGCGTGCTGGGTTGTTACCCGCGCTTCCATGATGAATTACGTTAAAAACATTGACATATGTTATAGGATGGTTTAGAATAGCGCCCAACATGAACAATTCTTATCGCTTTTATTTTAGCTACTATTTTTATTACGGCTCCCGCACCTGGACGCCGTTGGTGGCGCTTAAGCGATAGGTAGAATAAAAAAATACCTGTATATCAAAAGAGCGAGCCAAACGGCTCGCTCTTTTTGTTTTGGGAGCAGACATGAGCATGCGAGGAATACGCGGCGCAACCACAATTGAATCCGATACCAGCGCGAATGTGCTTTCCGCTACGCGCGAATTGCTGGAAGCGATGCTGGCCGGCAATCCCGGACTGAAGTCTGCTGATATTGGCAGCGCTATTTTTACGGTTACTGAAGATATCTGCTCAGTTTTCCCGGCGCGCGCCGCGCGCGAGTTGGGCTGGGCGGGCGTGCCTATGCTGGACGCGCGCGAAATTCCTGTGCCGGGGGGGCTGCCGCTGTGCATTCGCGTGCTGCTGCACTGGAACACTGCTAAAGAGCAGGGGAAGATTTGCCACATTTATTTGCGCGGCGCGCGTGCGCTGCGCCCCGATTTGGAATTATCTACGCTTAATCAAAATGAAGATGAGAAGAGATAGGAGTTTGCCATGATGATCATAATGCAGCCGGGTGCCACCCGCGAACAAATTTCCACCGTGATCGACCGCGTTCATGCCAACCGCATGGAAGCCCATACCAATGTGGGTACGCGCCAGACCATTATTGGTGTGGTGGGAGATCGCCACAATGTTGCGGCCGACCAGTTTGAATCTCTGCCCAACGTGCAGTCGGTTGAACCGGTGCTGAAGTCCTACGAATTAGCTTCGCGCCAATTTCATCCCGAAAATTCAGTCTTTTCACTGGGCGGATTCACCATCGGCGGCGATGAAATTCCTATCATTGCCGGGCCTTGTTCGGTGGAATCCCGCCAGCAAATATTGGAAACGGCTCAGGCGGTCAAAGAAGCCGGCGCCAACGCCTTGCGCGGTGGAGTATTCAAACCACGCCAGTCGCCCTATTCCTTCCAAGGGCTGGGCGAAGAAGGCCTGGAATATATGGCCGAAGCCCGCGCACTGACCGGACTGCCGCTGGTGGTCGAAGTTATGGCGGAATCGCAATTGCCGCTGATGAGCAAATATGTAGATATGCTGCAAATTGGCGCGCGCAACATGCAGAATTACAGCCTGCTGCGTGCGGTGGGCGAAACGCACATCCCTGTGCTGCTCAAGCGGGGTCTGAGTGCCACAATTGACGATCTGCTCAATGCGGCTGAGTATATCCTGTTTGGCGGCAACAACCGTGTGGTGCTGTGCGAACGCGGTATTCGCACCTTTGAAACCGCCACACGCAATACTACCGATATCAACGCCATCCCGGTGCTGAAATCGCTTTCGCACCTGCCGGTGGTGCTGGATCCCAGTCATTCCACCGGACACACCTCTTTTGTCTCGGCTGTGGCCAAAGCGGCTGTAGCTGCGGGTGCGGACGGCATCATCGTGGAAGTGCACCCTGACCCGGAAAATGCTTTCTCAGACGGCCAGCAGTCGCTGACGCCGGAAGCGTTCGCTCGCCTGGTCAGGCAAATCAAGGCTGTGGCCGAGGCTGTCGATCGCACGCTGGTTCCCGAGGAAACTCCCTTTTTTTCCAACGGAGTCGTAAATGGATGAGCCGGGGTTTAAATTGAGCGAGGCAAATGTGGCCATCATCGGCCTGGGTTTAATGGGTGGTTCCATGGCGCTTGCGCTGCAGGGTCATTGCAGGCAGCTCAATGGCCTGGATATTGACGCAGATACCCTGAGCTTGGCTGAGCGTATGAAGCTGGTGCAGACTGCCAGCAGCGATCCGCAGATAGTGCTGAAGGATGCCGACCTGGTCATTTTGGCTTGCCCGGTGCCGGCCATCCTAACCTGGTTGGAACGTCTGCCCGCTTATATCCAGCAGCCCTGTGTGGTGTTGGATTTGGGCTCTTCCAAGCGTGCCATCCTGACCGGCATGCAGGAATTGCCGCTCAATTTTGACCCCATCGGCGCGCATCCCATCTGCGGCAAGGAAACCCTTTCGCTGCGCAGCGCGGAGAGTAGTCTTTACAATGACGAGCTTTTCGTCCTTACCCCGCTGCAGCGCAGCAGCCTGAACGCCAAACAGGCTGCTAAACAATTGGTGGAGGTGCTGGAAGCGCGCATGGTGATGGAGGAAGGCGATCGGCATGACGCTGCCCTGGCAGCTACCAGTCATTTGCCCTATCTCATCTCCAGCGCCCTGGCGCTGGCAACGCCCCCGGAAACGGGGCGTTTTGTTGGACCGGGCTTTCGTTCGACTGCCCGCCTGGCGGGAACACCCGCCAGCATGATGTTGGGCGTACTGGAAACCAACCGCGACCAGGTATTGGAACGCCTAAAAGATTTTCAGGCAGCCTTGGGTCAGCTGGAGCAGGCACTGGAACGGGATGATATGCCCGCTTTGCAGAACCTGCTGGACAGCGCCCAAAGCCGCTACCAAACACTTTTGTAAAACAAGGAATTATTCATGCAATCGGAACCTGTAACACAAGTTGTATCTTCTCGCACTATTGTTCCCATCGCGCATCCGCTGAATGCCAGCCTGCGTGTTCCGGGCTCCAAATCCATCACCAACCGCGCTTTGCTGTTGGCCGCCCTGGCCGACGGCATCACGCGCTTGCATAATGCCCTCTTTTCGGATGACTCCCTGTATCTGGTTTCTGCGCTGCAGGGATTGGGCTTCAATGTTGAGATCAACCCCAAAGAAGCCATCATGACTATCAATGGTCTGGGCGGCCGCATTCCCGCAAAACAAGCCGACCTTTTCATCGGCAATGCGGGCACCACAGCTCGTTTTCTGACTGCTTTCCTGGCATTGGGGCAGGGGGATTATGTGTTGGATGGCGAAGCACGCATGCGTGAGCGTCCCATTGGCGACCTGGTAGCCGCGTTGGGGCAGTTGGGCGCGCAGGTCAGTGCGACTCCGAACCGGCTTTTTTTTTCTGTCCAATCAAAGAAAGCATTGTTTTGTATGTAGTGAGTAACCATGTGGACAAGATTGCCAGTTAAATGAAAAATAAGGGATGTCAGGCCACGGTTTTTAT
>DHVJ01000061.1 GCA_002412595.1 Anaerolineaceae bacterium UBA5211 | reverse complement strand
AATGACCCACATAATTTCTGATGATTGCATTGTTTGCGGATCCTGCGAAGTGGAATGCCCTGAGGGCGCCATTGCCATGGGCGACGAACATATGGACATCGACCCTGAAAAATGCACCGATCAGGCAAAGTGCGTTGAAGTCTGCCCCGTTGATGCTATCTCCAAGATAGAGTAATAGCCAGCCAAAACTAATCATAAAAGTGAGCACACATACGTGGCTCACTTTTTTGTTATTAAGCTACTTTCCTGCTTATAATTAATCAAGCTTATGAAGAAATTTATTACAATTGCAGGCAATATTGGTGCGGGAAAATCCTCTTTGGTCAGCAGACTCAGCCGTGAACTCCGCTGGCAGCCCTTTTATGAACCGGTCACCAATAATCCTTATCTGGCCGATTTCTATCAGAATATGCCTGCCTGGGGATTTCACTCGCAAGTCTATTTCCTAACCCATCGTCTGCGCGTCTATCATGATCTGTCCAAATCGCCCTCTTCCGTAATTCTGGACCGCAGCCTGTATGAAGACGCCGAGATATTCGCCAAAAATCTCTACCAAAACGGAAATATGACCCGGCGTGATTACGAGACGTACGAAGCGCTGTATCAATCGCTGCTGTGTTTTCTGCCCACGCCGGACCTGGTAATCTACCTGCGCGCTTCTGAAAGCACCTTGTTGCAGCGCATCCACTTACGCGGCCGCGAATATGAACGCTCCATTGATCCGACCTATCTCAGTCAGCTCAATAAAGCCTATGAAAGCTGGATTTCTTCTTTCTCTCTCTGCCCTGTTCTCNNCCGTACCAGCCGATAACCTTGACTTTGTTTCGGAACCCAAACATATGACATTAATCCTTAAAAAAGTTCAAGAAAAAATAGCCGGTAAGGATGAAGTCGTCTTCCTTCCAGAGGAATACAGCGCGTAAATAATCCCCCAATTTTTCGCTAAAAGATTAGCGCGGTTCGACGTTGAATTTTATAGCTGTGCGAACCTTTCCGTCAATTTCCACATTTACAAATTCCGGCGTAAAGACAATATCAATTTCGTCCTGCACCAGGAAATTCTTCGCCAGTACCAATGCTTTAACAGCTTGATTGACTGCCCCTGCACCAATCGCTTGCACTTCTGCGTGCTTTTGATCTCTCATAACTCCAGCGATGGCTCCCGCAACAGCAGCGGTTCGTGAAACAGCTTTCACTTTGATTATATCCAAGGTTTCCCTCCTTTCGGCATTTTATGAATATTTATAGGATATTCGGGAGCTATATTATTTTTATTATGTAATAGTATTGTACAAGGTTTAAATATCAGTTTCAAGTAATGATATTTATCTTTATTTAATAGATAAATAGTTAAAGCAATAATAGTAGGGTCTGTGTATATGTGGAGAGGGTTGAAATTAGGAGCATTTTCCCGCTATATCTGGGTTCTATTCCTCGATATGTCCCATATTTGCATATAATACACTTTCTATTTCAAAAAAAAGGGAGTGGATAAACTGTGGATGAAAAAAGATTTCTACCGGAAAACTCTTTGCTAGATTGGAAAAAGAAAATTACTGGGAATTTTTAAGGTTGGAATCGCGTGTTTATCCACATCGGGAGTGTTTTATCCACAACTTTTACAAAGTTATCCACAGGTGTTATCAACAGAGAATTTGGAAAACTTAGATCCCGTTTTGATAGGACCAGTTGTCGATGGTCTCTTCTACTGTATCCAAATAGATATCTAGCGCAGACAGGCGTTCTTTGAAATTACCCCTATCCAATGCCATGAGTGAACAGAAATGTTCGTAGGCTGAGACGGCGGAACTTTTTTGCGGGAGCAGATTGGCAATCAGTGTCCATGTCCACAACATGACCCACAGTGCGGCTTCCTGGTGGCTGCTTTGCAGATCAATAATGGCTTTTTCGTAATACGGCAGGCGCCCTTTGCTGAGGCCCAGCGGAACATCAGTATTCTTCAGTAATTCATTGAAGGAGGTTTTCCAATTCTCCAGCCAGTTCTCCCAGTCCGTTTCAACCGGTTCAACCGGCAGAATCAGATCAACAAAACCACCGGCCAGACCCGGCATATTAAGGCTGCGGGCTCGCTCTGGAAAATCAACCAGGAAACGCCTTTCAGTCAGTGGAACACTGGTCAGGCAGGAAATCGCATTGGCCGCATCTTTCAGGATACGCAGAAATTCCAACCGTGTTTCAGGTGTGAAATCACCCGATTTCATTTGCAGCTGCAGCCAGGAAGAACGTGCCCGATCCGAGAAGAACTTCACCCGCTGGATGATGTTGGATGGCAGGAAGAACTGTGCGGCTACGCCGGCCTGGGTGTATTCAAACCAGTGCGAGGTGTCATAGAGCATGATGGGGTCATGGCATAGGAAAGACCCTACCCATGCATCGCTGCGCAGTTCGCGCGGCTGGCTGAATAGGGATTGGGGATAGTGTGCGATATCCAGGTGAATTTCTTCGGTGATAGGCACAATCTCGCGCCGGCAGGGAATATCCACTGAATGAATATAAATCAGGTCAATATCCGTGATGCCTCCCAGTAAAGGCTGATCGTAAATTAAAGAGCCGGTCAGATATGCGCTCACCAGNNAACCAGATCATGACCGCCATATGTCTGGCGTTTAACCGTATCTTTGGCTGTATTCAGCAATAAGTCCCTAGTTATGCGCATATTAATCCATGTAAATTATATTAATTTTACTCTTGCTCGCTTCCCTTGGGTTAATTTCCTTCTGGAATGGGAAGCTCCGGTTGGAAAGGTGGTAGGTGCAGGCGTTGGCGGATGCGATTTTCAATCCATTTGAGGTCCTCATCGTTTTTTACAAAGTCCAACTCGTTGGAATCGATGATGAGAATAGTCCGTTTTCCTTCCGGCTGAAGGAAACATTCATCATAGGCTTCATTGAGCATGCTGATGTAAGCGCGTTCCATGGAACGTTCAATGGCCCGATCGCGCAATGTAATACGGTGCATCAATGTGTCGGTTGAAGCGCGCAGATAGACGGTGATATCCGGTGGCGGGATTTTTTCAGCCAGTGCTTCATGCAGTTTGTAGTACATATCCAGCTCATCCCCCTCCAGGTTGGTTCGGGCGAAAAGGGCATCTTTATCAAAGGTGTAATCACTCAACAGCGGTTTTCCGGCAGTCAACATCTCCGGTACATTGCGGCGCTGCTGGTGGTAGCGGCTGAGTAAAAAGAACATTTGGGTTTGGAAAGCATAACGGTTACGGTCCTGGTAGAAATTGGAAAGGAAAGGGTTTTCTTCAAACACTTCCAGAAGGAGATTGGCTTCAAAAGCAGGTTGGAGCAAACGTGCCAGGCTGGTTTTTCCGACTCCGATGACTCCTTCGATGGCAACGTACATTTGCCCTCCAAAAAATTATTTTGAGTAACTTTGAAAAAAAGGATTCTAAACTACAAATATATCATACTAGCCAAGAGGGAAAAATGCCAAATCTAAATCGCATTCAAATCGTCAGCAGTCTGGTGTTCCTGGAATGATGCCTGCGCACGGACCGTTACGACCACGAAGGCGAGGCACGTTACTTTAACAAAGTGATTGCCAGCCGCATGCAAATGCTGGATCGGCAAACCAAGGACAGCGGCGAAGCTAAATCCGAAGCAATGGCCGATGAAGAGGCTCTGAAAGAGGAAGAAGAATGAAGAATTCAAAATGATGGCTTCAACACCCCACGCTGCGCTCTGGGCAGGTGCTCAGCCAACATTAAATAGAAAGGCTTGCCAATCGGCAAGCTTAAAAAAAAGATCGACCCCTGAGCTTTTGTCGAAGGGTCGATCTTTCTATAATCGGATTTAGGTTATTTGGACAGCTTTTCCAGCTGACTGACCATGCCGTCCACCACGTTGAAACCGCCCTGCCAGAAAGAGGACTGGCTGATGTCGAAGCCGGCGTCCGATAGGACCTTCAAGGGCGCTTCGGACCCACCCGTGGATAGGATCTTGATATAGCGCGGTTTGAAGGAATCGCCTTCTTCTTTGTATTGCTTATACAGCGAAAGTACCAACAGCTGCCCAAAAGCATAGGCGTACACGTAGAAGGGCGTGTGGAAGATATGCGGGATGGAAACCCATTCCCAGCGGAACTCATCGGCGATGTCCAGCGCGTCGCCAAACTGTGCTTGCAGGTTCTCGAAGTACGCCTGTGATAGCTCGTCCACCGAAGCGCCCTGGTCGGTCATGCTGTGCGCCTGTTTCTCGAACAGCGCGAAGAAAGCCTGGCGCATGATGGTGGCGTAGGAATCGTCCACCTGGCGGAATAGCAGGTCGCGGCGCACGTTCTCGTCACTTTCTTCTTCCAGCAGGCGTTCCACCAGCATCATTTCACCGAAGGTAGAGGCGGTCTCCGCCAGCGGCAGGCAGGCGTGCTGGGTGAAGATGCTGTGGTCGCTGGCCAGCAAAGAATGGATGGCATGTCCGAGTTCGTGGGCCAGCGTGGCTACGTCGTCGGAGTGCCCCTGGTAATTGGTCAATACCCAGGGCGTCAGCTCCGGGTTGACGGTGGCACAGAAGGCGCCCGAGCGCTTGCCTTTGCGCACTTGGCTGTCCACGTGGTTTTCATTGATGACCTTCATGGCCAGGTTGGCAAAGCGCGGATCGAAGGAGTCAAACGCATCCATGATAATCTCGGTGGCATTGCCCATGCTGAATTCCTTGGTGGATTCGGTCACCGGCGCGTAGATGTCGTAGCGGCGCAGTTTGTCCATCTTGAGCAAGCGCGCTTTTAGATTGAAGAAACGCTGGAAGATGGGTGCGTTCTGCTGGCAAACTTCCAGCAGGGTGTCCACCACTGCGTCTGGGATGTCGTTGCCCAGGTTGCGCGCGGAGATGGGCGAGCTGAAGCCGCGCAGGTTGATGTTCTCGTTGCGCCAGTCGCGCACCACGGTCTGATACATCTGCCCCAGGATGGGGCTATCCTGGCCGTAAACCCGGTAGAGTTCCTGGTAGGCCGCGGCACGCAGGTTGGGGTCTGACATGCGCACGTAGCTCATTAATTCACCGCGTGTTATTTCCTTCTCTTCGCCCTTGATGTTGATTTTGAAGCTGTAGCGGTTGGTAAAGGAGTCGTACAGGGTGATCAGCGCATTGCTGCCGGTAACGTCCTTGATGTTGATGATTTTTTCTTCTGCTTCGCTCAGGGTGTGCGGTTTGAAATGGCGCATTTCCTCCAGCCAGTAATGCAGGTCGCCGCTGTCTTTCATCAGGCGCTCTGCGTTCTTATTGTCTAGTTCCTTCCACCACAGTGTAAAGAACAAAATACGGTTGGATATTTCAGCTCCCAACTGCTCCATCTTGGCCAGCAGCGCCATGGCGGCTTGGTTTTGGGTGTCTTCCGTGAACCACAGGTCGGAATATCCGCCGATGCGCTGCATTAACTTAACGATGTCTTCCAGCCCGCTGACGATCTGCTGAAATTTCTCCATGGAAATATCCGCTGTCAGATCGGGGCGGCAGGTTTCAAAAGCGCTTACCTGTTTTTCGAGTTTCTCGAATGCTGTCTGCATTTCGGGGGAATCCCCTGAAGGGTAAAGGTCAGCCAAACTCCAACGGGTAGGCTCTAACGTTTGTGTGTCTTTGCTCATTGTTCTATCCTTATGGTCTTTAATTTTCGGTTTTTTAAAAATAAACCGTCCTAGTGCGTTCATAAAAAAAACGGCAGTGAACCGTAAAAAAATTATACTGCCGCTTTGTTAAAGGAATATTTGACGCGTTGGTTGGACTTATTCGGTTTGATTGAGCACTGCCAGCAGTTTGGGATGCAGTCTGGGGTTGGCGGCGATCACATCAAAGGGCGGTTTGAAATAATCCGGGTTGCCCTTGACGGTGGTGACCAGCCCGCCGGCTTCTTCCACCAGCAGTGTTCCCGCGGCGATATCCCATGGGCTCACACCGATTTCCCAATAGCCGTCTAATCGTCCGGCGGCCACATAGGCCTGGTCGAGCACGGCTGAGCCCAGGCGCCGGATGGTCTGCACCTGGCGCGACAAACGTGCGAAATGCTGCAGGTTGTTTTCTTTTTGCTCCATGTCGTAAGGAAATCCGGTCACCAGCATGCTGTCGATCAGTTTGTCAATGGCGGTCACATGGATGCGCTCGCCGTTCAACCAGGCGCCTTGCCCGCGCTCCGCGTAAAAACTCTCATCGCGCATGGGATCATAAACGGCCGCCAGACGCATTTTTCCCTGGTAGGCGTAACCGATGGATACGCAGAAGATCGGTAAGTCTTTGGCGTAATTGGAGGTGCCGTCCACCGGGTCAATGAACCAGCGGTGGTCGTTTTGCCCGTCCAAAAAGCCGCTTTCCTCAGCTACGATGGAATGTTTGGGAAAGGCATCGCGGATGTGTCCGACCAGCAAATCTTCGGATTGATGGTCGATCTCGGTGACGATGTTGATAGGGCCTTTGTAAGAGACCTGGTGTTCCTTACCAAAGCCGTCTTTCAAAATCTGCCCGGCTTCTTTGGAAAGCTGGATTAAAAAGTCAATATCGGGTTGTTGATTGGGCATCGAGTTACTCCTGGGAAAATACTCACCTTTCCCCGCGCATTTCCGCGGCCAGTTCTTCAAAATAAGCATTCAAAAATTGCTGGCGCTGCTGCGCAATGCTGCGGGCGGTGGCTGTGAACAAGGTGGAAGCGATTTTATTCAGCTTGAATAAATACTCATGATAGGCGCTGTGCCCCTCGCCGGGTTCCTTGACGCCGCTATCCAGGAAGGATTGCGAAGGTTCGGCAAAGGCAGGCTGTTTGACCTGAAAGGCATATGCCAGGGCGCGCACCACACCTACTGCGCCGATCACGTCTAATTTGTCTGCGTCGAATAATACCTGCGCTTCTAGCGTTTCAGGTGCTTCTTCTCCGCGCCGGAAACGGTGGGCGCGGATGCAGTGCTGCACGGCCCGGATGCGTTCTTCCGGCCAGCCTTCCGCGGCCAGCACCTGAGCGGCAAACTCGGCCGAGCGCAGGTGATGGTCGTTGCGCTGGCCCTTGCCGGGGTGGCTGCCTTGTGAATCGTGCAGCAGGGCGGCGGTCAAGACGATTTCCATGTCGGCGCCTTCCTGCGCGCCGATGCGCTGGCACAGGCCGTAAACGCGTTGGATGTGGTCGAAGCCGTGCACGGCGTCCACATCCGGGTACCACTGGCGGGCTTTTTCGAGTGTTAGCATGGGGTTTGGTAGAGCCGGCCTTTCTTGAAGATATCCTTGACCAGATTGCCGCCAAAACGGTAAGCCAGGTGGCGGTAATCATCCACGCGCAGCACCAGCAGGTCGGCCTGCTTGCCGGGATGAATGGAGCCGAGCTGCTCTGCGCGCTGGATGGCAGCCGCGGCGTTGATGGTGGCGGCCGCGATGGCCTGGGCCGGGGTGAGGTGCATCGTGCGGCAGGCCAGCGCGATGACGAACTGCATGTTGCCGCACCAGGCGGTGCCGGGGTTCAGGTCGGAGGCCAGCGCCAGCAATCCGCCCTGCTCGATGATCTCTTTTGCGGGGGTATATTCCGGTTCGTTCAGTCCAAAAGGTGTCAGCGGCAGGGCTACCGCCGCGGTGGCACTGCTGCCGAACAGGCGCACTTCTTCCGGCGAGGTTTTGACCAAATGGTCAGCGGAAACCGCGCCCATTTCAATGGCCAGGCGCGCGCCGCCCAGATTCTCGAATTCATCTGCGTGCACTTTTAGGGGAAAGCCCAATTTCTGCGCGGTGCTGAAGATCAGGAGGGTTTGTGCCAGGCTGAAAGCGCCTTTTTCGCAGAATATGTCCACGAACGGCAGTGGCCGTTCGGGCGTGTGGGCCAGCCACCAGCTTTTTAGATCGGGCAGCATCTGCGCGCAGATTTGCTGCACGTAGGCATCCGGCTGGTCGCCGAACCCGGAGGGGATGGCGTGAGCGGCCAGAAAAGTCGGCTGAATTTCCAACGGCCCTTGCCGGTCGAGTTCCAGCAGCACTTCCATCTGCTTCAGCTCACTGTTCCATTCCAGCCCGTAACCGCTCTTGGCTTCTGCTGTGGTGGTACCCAGCGCGAAGATGTCTTGTGTGCGCTGTCTGGTTTGGGAGATCAATTCTTCGTTGGATGCGGCGCGCGTGGCGTTGACGGTGGACTGGATGCCCCCACCCGCGGCCATGATTTCCATGTAGGTCTTGCCTTCCAGCCGCATTTCAAATTCCGCTGCGCGGTCGCCGGCCCACACCAGGTGGGTATGCGGGTCCACGAACCCGGGCAGCACGGCGTGTCCGCTGGCGTCGTAGCGTTCTTCGTTGGGGTAGCGGCTGAGCAGGTCGGCGCTGTCGCCGACCGCGGCGATGGTCTCGCCTTCAATCAGGACAGCGCCGTCGGGAATGATGGACAGCTCACCCATGCGGCTGCCCCGTTGGGGCTGCTCGCTGAGGGTCAAAAGCTGCGCGGCGGAATGTATGAGCATGGTTTTCCTCTCGTTTACACTGCTGGCAATTATAAAGGACTTCCTTTGGGCAATCCGATTAAATTCTTTTTGCGTGTATTTCACGGCTTTCTAGAATGTCTGCCTATAGTAAAATCACCTCATAATTCTCTTTATTAAGGAAGCAAGGATTGGGTATGAAATTAACCAGATTTGAAAAAATAGCGCTTATCGTGTTGACCATTGCGATGTGGGCGGCTTTGGCGCTGTATGCCGGCGCGCCGATTTTCTCAGACGAATTTATGTATATCGATATCGGTCTGCGCAATTACCAGGAACCCAGCTATGGCAACCGTTATTTTCATATCTATCTGGAAAAGCTGTTCATGAATTTAGCCGCTACCCCGCTGCAGGGCACCCGTATATTTTGGGGCTTTATCATCGCCCTGACCCTGGGGATGGTTTACTATAACGCGCGCACCTTCCTGAAAGGCAGCAACCCGCTGCATGGTTTGCTGGCGGTGGCTATCTTCCTGACATTCCCGCTGATGACGGATTATTCCGGCGAGCCGGCTGTGGATCTGACGGCTATGCTGATGGTCACGGCGTATTTCACGGTATATCTGTTTGGACTGCGCAACCCACAGAAACGCCCGCTGGCCCTAGGCATTTTGGGCACGCTGATTTTCCTTTCGTTCAAGACCAAGGAAACCACTGTGTTCGTCAACCTGATGCTGTTGGGCTACATGCTGGATGATGAGGGCCGTTGGCAGTGGCGCAATTTGTTGGCGATGATCAAGCCGCTGTTGATCGGGCTGGGAACCGGTATCTTGATCTTTATGCTAATGGATGGTTTTATACTGGGTGACCCTTTCTTTGCCATCCGCCCTTCAACTTTTGGCGCTATCTTTACGCATTACGATTTCGGCAAGGTGTTTTTCGACCCGCCATCCAGCTGGTACCGCCAGTATTTCCTGGACGAGCTGCTGCTGCCTTTCCTGCTGTTGGTGATCGGCGGGCTGCGCCTGCGCGATGAGCTGGACGTGCCCCACAAACTGGTGTGGATGTATCCGCTTTTAATGATCATTTTCGTCACCCTTAACATGCTCAAGATCCCCTGGGGTTTCATCGAGCGTTTCTATTTCCCGGCCCTGCCTATGCTAGCTGCCTTGGCGCCCCAGTTCCTGCGTTTCGAGTGGCCGGTGGACAAACGTTCCTGGCTGGGCTTTGGCCTGCTGCTGGCGCTGGCCGGCGGGTTGGTCTTTGGCCTGCGCGCGCTGATGATTCCTTACGCGGCTTCCATGTCCTTTGATTACGGCGAGCTGCAGGATAGCCTCTATTACCCGGTACTGCTTTCGCTGCTGCTGGCTTACGTCATCTGGGTTAAGCGCATCAACTGGTTGAATGTCGTGCTGCCGCTGTTCTGCATCGCGGCCATGCTGCTTTCGCCGCTCATGTACACTTACAAATATTTCTACCGCGTCCCGCGTATTAACGAACGCTATGAAGATTTGATGTACCCCTTCAGCACATTCAATGATGACCTGGCGGATATTCAGCCGGATGACCGCCTGTACGTCTCCCCGCGCATGGATGCCGAGTACGGTTTTCTCAGCGAGGACCCTAACGATATCGTGGCCATGTATAACTTCTACTACGACGCGCGCATCACCCCGGCTAACGTGTTTATGGGTTACACCCAGGAAGCCCTGGTCAAGCAACTGACGTTAAAGGACCAAACTCATGCCATCCTGACCCAGGCGGATTGGGAGTACATCCAGCAGGATGAGGAAGGGCTGGTGGCGGTGGAAGAACAGTATGTCATGCTGCCTGACCCGCAAGGCCGGCTGGTGCTGCTGGTGCATCAATAAAAAATCCCGGTCAGACCGGGACATTCTTGGTTCGTTTTTATAGGTCGCGCCAATCGCGCGACTTTTTCTTTAATGAATGTTTTCGTGAGCGAAGGTGGCGCTGGAGAGCCGGTTGACCAGTTCCTGGCGGGTATCACACCAGATATGCTGCAGGGGACAGCTTTCGCCAAAAGGGCAGTTATCCGGATTGCCGGCGCATTCATTCAGCATGACCGGTCCGTCAATGGCTTCAACCACATCCAACACGGAAATCTCCTCCGGCGGTCTGGCCAGCGAAACGCCGCCGCGCGCCCCGCGCGAGGTTTGGATTAACCCGGCCAGCGAGAGCTGCGAAACGATCTTCGCTAAAAAGGATGGCGGAATTTTCTGTTCCTCCGCAATGGAGCTGGTGGAAGCCTTTTGGTCGCCGTCCAGGCGGGACAGAAATATGACGGCTCGCAGGGCGTAATCGGCTTGGCGTGTGATCTGCATGGTAACAATTCCTCTTTGGATAAAATACCTGAAATTTGTCCAAATTTAAGTGTATAAGAAAAAATCTTTTCTGGCAAGTGTATAATGGGCGCATGGAAAATGCCGCTTTCAAGTTCTACATACCCGTGGAAATCCGCTACAGTGACCTGGACCCGCAGTGGCACGTCAACAACACGCGCTACCTGGTCTTCATGGAGCAGGCCCGCCTGGAGTATCTCTGCCAGCTGGGCCTTTTTGACGGGAAGTCCTTCTTGGATTTGAAGATGATCATCGCGGATGCACATGTCTCATTTCTTGCTCCGATTGAGTTGGGGCAGAACGTGCGCGTGGGCACGCGCGCGGCGCGCATCGGCAACAAGAGTATCACCTTCGAATACCGCATCGAGGACGCGGACAGCGGCGACCTGCTGGCTACCGGCGAGGTGGTGGGAGTAGCTTATAATTACCGTGCGCACCAAACCATTCCGGTGCCGGTTGACTGGCGCCAAAAAATCGGTGCCTTTGAGGGCGTAGATTTCAGCGCCTGAAAAAAACACAAACAATTCCCGTTCCCCCTTAAATTTCCATGTTTTTGCCTGAAAATTTGGGTTGTTAACGTTGCATATAATCATTCCCCAGGGGATGCGGTCCGGGATTAGTTTGGTAAAATCACAAGCGTATCAAGTTTTGTGTCTGTCGAAGACTGGAGGATTATTTTGTCTGGTTTGGAGAAATTCACCCAAAGTGCCCGCCGGGTTTTGAGCCTTGCTCATCTGGAAGCGGAGCGCCTGCAGCAGCCGATGATCGGTTCCGAGCATCTGCTCTTGGCGCTTATCCAGGAAGATACCGGTGTGGCTGGACGCGTTATGCGGGAACTGGGTGTGGAAATAGACCGCGCGCGCGAAATGGTGCTGCGCCTGGGTGGGATGGGTGGCGGTCCTGTAGATCGCATTGACCTGTCGGCGGACGCACAAAATATTCTGGATTTGGCTGTAGATGAAGCCGACCAGATGAATAGTAAATATATATCAACTGAGCACTTGCTGCTGGCCCTGGTCCAATCAGACTTGGGATTAGCCCAGGATGTGATTGCCAAATTGGGCATCACCCCTGCGCAAATCCGCCGCCAGGTTAAACGAGTGTTGAATGAAAACAAGAATGCCCTGGCGAATGCCAGTGTGCGCCCCGGTGCGCCTCAAAGAGGCGAGAAAAAGGCCGAAGGCAAGACGCCGCTGGTGGACCAGCTGGCGGTTGACCTGACCGGCTATGCCGAAGAGGGCAAGCTCGATCCGGTCATTGGCCGTGAAAAAGAAATTGAACGCGTCATCCAAATTTTGGCGCGCCGCAACAAGAACAACCCGGCCCTGATCGGTGAACCGGGCGTGGGCAAGACGGCCATTGTGGAAGGTTTGGCCCAGCGCATCATTGAGGGCGACGTGCCCACCCCGCTGCTGGACAAGCGTGTCCTGCGCCTGGACGTGGGTTCGCTGGTGGCCGGCACCATGTACCGCGGCCAATTTGAAGAACGTCTGAAACGGGTTATCGATGAGCTCAAGGCTTCTAAAGCGATCCTGTTCATCGACGAAGTTCATATGTTGGTTGGCGCCGGTGCAGCCGGTTCCTCGGTGGACGCGGCCAATATCCTCAAACCCGCCCTTTCGCGCGGAGAATTGCAGGTCATTGGTGCAACAACCTTGGACGAATACCGCAAGAACATCGAAAGCGACGCGGCTCTGGAACGGCGTTTCCAACCGATTGTGGTGGAAGAGCCTACCAACGAAGAAGCGCTGGAAATCCTGCGCGGCGTGCGCAAGAATTATGAAGAACATCACCGTTTGGTGATCTCAGACGAATCTCTGCAGGCGGCCGTGAACCTGTCGTCACGCTACATTACCGACCGTTTTCTGCCGGACAAGGCCATCGACCTGATTGACGAAACCTCTTCGCGTGTACGCATGTATAAGAGCGACACGGCCAAGGTTAGTAAAAAGGTAATGACCGAGCTGCGCGAAGCTCGCCGTGCGCTTAATCAGGCGGTCGAGTTGAACCAGCAGGATGAACAGGAAGTACTGCAGGCCAAGATTGAAGAGCTGCAGAAAAAAGTGAATGAAATCCGTGAGGTGTGGGACCGCGATACCAGCCCGGTGGTTACTCCGGACGATATTGCTGAGTTAGTTGCTATTCAGACCGGTGTACCGGTCATGCAGCTGGCGCAGGAAGAATCCGTGCGTTTGCTGAATATGGAAGATGAACTGCACAAGAACATCATCGGCCAGACTGAAGCTATCCAGCGCATTTCCAAGGCTGTGCGGCGCGGCCGCGCGGGAATGAAAGACCCCCATCGTCCCATCGGTTCTTTCATGTTCCTGGGACCGACCGGTGTGGGTAAGACTGAATTGACTAAAACCCTGGCGCGCTTCCTGTTTGGCAGCGAAGATGCGCTGGTGCAGCTGGATATGTCCGAGTTCATGGAGCGTCATTCTGTCAGCCGTTTGGTGGGCGCGCCTCCCGGATACGTTGGCTATGAGGAAGCCGGTCAATTGACCGAAGCTATCCGCCGCCGTCCGTACTCCATTGTAGTGTTTGATGAGGTGGAGAAAGCCCATCCGGAAACCCATAACATGCTGCTGCAGATCATGGAAGAGGGTCACCTCTCCGATGCCAAAGGCCGCAAGGTAGATTTTCGCAACACCATCATTGTAATGACTTCCAATATTGGCGCGGATATGATCAAACATCAGGGCGGGCTGGGTTTCCAACTTGACCGTGATGCGGTCGAGGATGAGCAAGTCAGCTATGAAGATATGCGCAAGAAGCTGATGGAATCGCTCAAGAAGGCTTTTAGGCCGGAATTCATCAACCGCCTCGACAGCGTGATTGTGTTCCACGCGCTGAATAAGCTGCATATCCGCCAGATTGCCACACTTGAGCTGCAAAAAGTGGCCGAGCGCCTGAAAGAGCGCGAGATCACCCTGGCAGCCACAGAGGCCGCACTGGATAAGTTAGCTGAGAAGGGCTACGACCCGGATATGGGCGCCCGCCCGCTGCGGCGTGTTATCCAGATGGAGATCGAAGACCGGCTTTCGGATGACCTGCTGTCCGGCAAGTTCAAGGACGGTGAGACCATCTGGGTGGACGTGGACGCGGAAGGTAATTTCTATCTGACTGACCAGTTGGATGAGAAATCCGCTGCCCCCGAAGCCCTCGGCATGGGTGTGTAACCTGAAACAGTAAAGAGTATCGCAGGCCGGCCGAAGCGCCGGCCTGTTCTTTTTGGCGTGTCTCCACTTCTCGTGTCATCCTGAGGGAGCGGAGCGACCGAAAGGATCTCGGCATATAAAAGATAAGGGCTGAATGACCATCTTATCTGTGAAAAACAATCTAAAAAGTTATTGCTCTTATCCGTGTCTATCTGCGTTCATCTGTGGTTAAAAAAATTGGCGGGACGCCCTATACAATTGTTCGTATGCTGGCCGAGATCCTCACCTCGCACTCAAAGAGCGAGTGCTCGTCAGGATGACACGAGGCATCTTTGTGTATCTGTGAAAATCAACATAAAAGTTCTTATGTTTTTATCTGTGTGTATCTGTGGAAAGGGTTAATAAAGAGGGGATGAGTAAGAAAACCTGCACAATGAATTAGAATTACTCTCAACAACTATGAGCAAAATTCACAGTCAATACGTATGTCAGGAATGCGGGCGCATTTCCGCCCGCCAACTGGGACGCTGCCCCACCTGCGGCGCATGGGATTCCATGATCGAGGAAGTAGTCGCTGAACCCGCCGCCGGCGGAAAGAAAGGTCTGCGCGCGGCAGCGGTCGTTTCCAAAGTACAGAACCTCAATGAAGTTGAAACTAACGGCGAAGAACGTTGGCCGTTGAACATGCGCGAATTCGCGCGTGTACTGGGCGGCGGTATGGTGCCGGGCTCAATCGTATTGTTGGGCGGCGACCCGGGCGTTGGCAAGTCCACCCTGATGCTGCAGGTGGCAGTCGAACTGGCCCAGGACAGTCGTGTGCTGTATGCCTCCGGCGAAGAGTCTGCCCGCCAGATTAAAATGCGTGCCCAGCGGTTGGGCGGCGAGGGTGAGCCTTTCCCCCCGCACCTTTACCTGGTGACCGAGACCAACCTGGATGCCATCCTGGCACATGTGGAGCAGGTCAAGCCGGCTCTGCTGATTGTCGATTCCATCCAAACTGTCTATCTGGAAGGACTGTCCTCCAGCGCCGGTTCGGTTTCCCAGGTGCGCGAGTGCGCCTCGCGCCTGCGCGAGCTGGCCAAATCCAGCGGCATGGCTATCTTCCTGATCGGGCATGTCACCAAGGAGGGAGTCATTGCCGGTCCACGCGTGCTTGAGCATATCGTCGATACGGTGCTGCAGCTGGAAGGCGACCGTTTCCAATCTTATCGCTTGCTGCGTTCCATGAAGAACCGCTTCGGGCCGACTTCCGAGGTGGGTGTGTTTGAAATGCGCGAGCAGGGCATGGCTGAGGTCAGTAATCCATCCGAAGCTTTTTTAGCCGAGCGTATGGTGGACGCGCCCGGTTCGGCTATCGCGGTCACAATGGAAGGCACGCGACCCATCCTGGTGGAGCTGCAAGGGCTGACAAGCCCGACCAGCTTCGGCAATCCGCGCCGCACTCCCAACGGTCTGGACTTCAATCGCCTGCTGCTTGTGGCGGCCGTGTTGACCCGCCGGGTGGGTGTTAATCTTTCTAACCAGGATATTTTCCTGAACGTGGTGGGCGGCCTGACGATTGAGGAACCGGCGGCCGATCTGGCTGCCGCGGCGGCCATCGCCTCTTCCCAGCGCGACCTGCCCGTACGCGCTAACCTGGTGCTGATTGGCGAGGTGGGCCTTTCCGGCGAGTTGCGCTGGGTCAGCCACATGGATATCCGTCTGCGTGAAGCGGCCAAGCTGGGCTTCAAGGGAGCTGTCATTCCGCAGCGCCTGCGCGCCAGTCTGGAACAGCCGGAAGGCTTTGAAATATTGGAAGCCCGTTCGCTGTCGCAAGCGATTAAAATAGCTTTGGTATCATGACGAGAGAATCGAGGTAAATCATGCCGATAACAGAACAGATTTTGAATCAGAGTGTCCCCATGCACGTGCGCAGCAATCATGCTTTGGAACACGCCACCCTGCATGTTCTGCAGGAGCGAGGCAATAATGTCCCTATGGGCGGCATTTCGGACGGAGGTGGTTTCTGGATTTACGGTGAAGTGGATACCGAAACCATACTGGAAGCGGCCCGCGAAGCCTTGGGGCGTTTAGCCGCAGGCGAATCCGACCTGGCAGTCCATCCTAACTGTGGTACTAACATTGCCGTGGGCGCGCTATCAGCCGGGGCTTTGGCCTGGTTGAGCCTGGTGGGCACCCAGGGCCGACCAGGAAGGCGATTGCGTCGCATGCCGGTGGCGGTCCTGATGGGTTTGATCGGCTACCGCGCTGCCCAGCCCTTGGGTCCCAAAGTACAGGAGCAAATTACCACCAACGCGGATGTGAGCGGCCTGCGCATTGTGGATGTCATCCGTCACGATCTGATGGGTTACACTGTGCACCGTGTCAGCACGCGCATGAGTTCTTGAAGAAGATGCGCGCGACACCCCAAACCGACCTCACCATTGTGGATGTATATGTCCTGCAGGGAGATGACGACCTGGCTATTCAGGACGATCTCAAGGCGCTCTATGCGCGCTTGCGCGAGGAAGACAGCGGCGAATTGGATGTGGCTTTACTGGATGGGCACGCCAGTGACCAGGCAGCCCTGACCCAGGCTCTTAATTCCCTGTCTCTGTTCAGCCCCCAGCGTGTGGTTGTCCTGGCCGATGCGCTGGAAACGCTTAAGAAAAAAGAAGACGGTGAATGGCTGCTTGCTTTATTGAAAAGCCTGTCGCAGAATACCCGCTTGGCCCTGCTGCTGCCGGACAGCCAGCGCTATGTCAAAGGCGAAATGGTCTGGCAGAAGATCAAACCCAACCATTGGCTGCATAAATGCCTAAAGGAAAGCGGCCGCACGTTGGCCTGGCGGGAGCACCCGCTGCCCAGCCAGCGCGAGATGCCAGCCTGGATAATGAACGAAGTGCTAAGTCAGGGCGGCAGTTTTGAAGGCCGTGCCGCGGCGGAATTGGCCAACCTGGTTGGCAACAATCTTTTTCAAGCACGTCAAGAGATTACCAAGGCGCTCAGTTACGTGGGAGAAGGTGGCACGGTGACGCGCGAGGACGTGCGTTTGCTGTGCAGCCAATCACGCGAAGAGGATATTTTTGAGATGGTGGATGCAGTCGGCGGCCGCAATGCGCAGCGCGCGCTGAGCCTGCTGCGGCGTTTGCTGGAAGACTTGCCGGCCCAGTATATTTACACCATGCTGGCCCGTCAGGTGCGCCTGCTCATCATGGCACGCGAAGTGTTGGAAGGCGGCGGCGGACAGAACGATATGGCTGCCCAAGCCGGATTGAATCCTTTTGTGGCTAAAAAAGCCCTGGCGCAGTGCCGCCATTTCAGTATGGGGGAATTGGAAAGCATCTATCACCAACTGGACCGCATGGACGAAGAATCCAAGACGGGCGTCAGCTCGCTGGACGTCGCCATGGAATCCCTGGTGGCGGATATCAGCCGCTGAATAAATATAAAATCTAAAAAAAATTTAGAAAGGGATATCCGAATTGTTTTGTGATATATCATATAAATACGTAATATATGTCGCACTTAGACTTAAAGCTAATTCAGCTTCATGAATAGATACTCTGTTTCCTTCAGTTGATGCATGGGCTACTCCAATACTACTGCCTCTATAGGAATAAAATTTTTTCATACTCTCTAAAATTGGAGCAGGTATTTTCCCGGATTCATTTCCCTGCAATTTATTTATCGCTTTATCAAAATTGTTAGAAGCACTAATTGAGAAAAGAGATTCGACGCAAGCTTCCAATGCGCAAATTGCTTCCTTAACGGAATTCTCAGTATCAGCAGTTGGATATTTATTGTAAAAATCTAGTGCTTTATTAAAATGTTTTTTTGATGATTCGAGTCTTGGGTCGTCAAGGACTTTATTGGAATTACGGATACTTTTAGCAGTCTGTGATCTGAACTTTCTAACAAATCTCCCATTGTTAAAAGCAAAACCCAGGTTTTCTTCTTTGAGAATTTGATTTATCTCATTCGAATAATATTCTCTCACATCTTCCAATGGAATGTAATATTCATTGAATGAATCTCCGACTGAGGAGAGAAGTTTTTCATATATTCTCTCAATAAGATTTAGGGATGATATCCAATCAAGTTTTTTAATGAGCTCCGATAAAGATTCTTCCTTTTGATCTTCACTTGCTGTGTACCGTTCTATTCGTTTAATCTCTAATAAAAGAGCTTGATTATCATAAATATAATTCTTTTTCTTCAGATCTTGGACAAGATAATAGAAAGCTACTTTTGCAGAAAAAGGAAAATCGTCAAAAATAATCTTTTTTGAAACGTTTAACCTTTTATTGAGTGGTAATGAATCCATCATCTTCCCCGAAATAATTTATAAAACATAATCAGATTAACAAAATTGTAGCATTTATTTAGAATACTTTTTACGCGCTATCCTTTATCTCCTCCCGCTTGATCTCGTTGGAAATGCCTGTTTCGATGGACTAAATTAAGATGTAAGGCGCGTTTCTATCGGTACTCATTATTATTGAGTATGCGCGCCATTGGACTGTGTAAAATGATGTGTCCTCACTATCGCCTAAACTCTCGCTCAAGGGAGAGGAATTACAACGCGTTATTCATGCTCCTTACCATATCTGTCATTCTGACGAGCACTCGTGAAACGAGTGCGAGGTGAGGATCTCGGCTGAAATAGCCATTTTGTTAAAGGGCCGATATCCTTCGGTCGCTTCGCTCCCTCAGGATGACATTAAAAATAGTATTATCTGTGTTTATCCGTGTTCATCTGTGGTTAAAAATATGTGTTTTGTTACTAACAGAAAGAAAAAGGTCACACAAGAATGTATGACCTATAAAAGTAGTTGTTATCTGTGGATATCAACCAGGAGACCGCTCTGTTTTATCTGTGTTCATCCGTGGTTAAAATCAAGTTTTCCGCTTTTATCTGTGTCCATCTGTGGCTAAAAAAATACTACCCCTTCCCTAAAACTTTGTCCTTCATCTCGCCCCACTTGAGCGCGTCGGAAATACCCTGCTCGATGGACAACTCCGCCTGCCAGCCCAGCAGGCGCTTGGCTGTGTCAGCGTTGCAGAACGAACCGGCCACGTCGCCCGGCCGCGAGGGGCCGTCGGCCTGGTTGAGCGGCTGCCCGGTCACCTGCTCGAAGGCGGTCACCAGCTCGCGCACGGTCACACCCTGCCCGGTGCCTAAATTGATAACCAGGTAGCCATCTTCAGGCTCACCTGCGCGTTCAAAGGCCGTCTCGAAACCTTCCACGGCTTTCACGTGCGCGCGTGCCAAATCCCACACGTGGATGTAGTCGCGGATGCCCGTGCCGTCGCGCGTGGGGTAATCCGTGCCGGTGATGGTGAAGCGTTCCAACTTGCCCAACTGCACGTCCACCATGCGTCCCAGGATGTGTGAGGGGTTGTCCACGTGCAGACCAGTGCGCATCTTGGGGTCGGCGCCGATCGGGTTGAAGTAGCGCAGCGCGATGCCGCGCATGTTGTAAGCCGCGCAGAAATCGTGCAGGATCATCTCCATCATGAATTTGGTGCGCGCGTAGGGGCTGCTGGGTTTGAGTGGCGCGTCCTCGGTCACCATGAAGCCCGGCACCACGTCGTAAATGGAAGCGGAGGAACTGAACACCAGGCGTTTGGCGCCCAGCTCGTTCAGGGTATGGAACAGTTCCAGCGACTTGCCCACGTTCTCGCGGTAATATTCGTAGGGCTTTTTGGTCGATTCGGGTACTACGATCAGCGCCGCGCAGTGGATGGTGGCATAAATGTCGGGATGCTCGCTGAAGACTTTTTTGACCAGAGCACTATCGGCGATGTCACCCTGGTAGAAGATGCGTCCTTTGGTGAATTCTTTCTTACCGGTGACCAGTGAATCCAGAATGATGGGCGTGTGCCCGGATTCTTCCAAAGCGGAAGCAATAGTGGAACCTATATAGCCTGCGCCGCCTGTGACCAGAATTTTCATGTTTGACTCCTTACGATTAGCGGAAATAGTTATGGAAATTTAGCCGTTCAATAGACCCGTACCGTTGGCATCGAATTCTGCCACGGCTTGTTGGGACAGTTCATGTTCCGGTAATTGTGCCAGCACTTCGAATTTAGCAGACAAAATGGCCACACCGGCCATGCGCGCTGCGACCATTTCCTCGGGCGATTTCAGGCTGGCGGCAGCTACCTGCGTGTCCGTGCCGGCCAGCACGCGCACCAGATCTGCGGCCAGGTGCTCCCCTTGCCCGTCCGGCAGCAGGCGTTTGGCGCGGTTGTGGTAATACAGCGCGTAACGTGCTCCTGCCGCGGCGGCCAACATGGCCTGCGCGGGGCTGAAGATGGATGTGACGGCCACGGGATATTTTGGGGAAAGACGAGCCGCAGCCTGAAAACCCAGAGTTGTGGCCGGGATTTTCAGAACCAGGTGCTCCCCTAAAATATCATAAGCCAATGCGGCTTCATCGTGCATGGCTTTCAGGTCTGCTCCAGTTAATTGGTAGAAGATCTGCCCGGGCAGGATATTGGCCAACTCCCGCAATGTTTCGGCGGGTGGCAGGTTGCTTTGCGCCAGCAGGGTCGGGTTGGTGGTGGCACTGTTTACCCAGCCCCAGGCGGCTGCCTGACGCGCTTCTTCAATGATGGCGGAATCGAGTAATATTTGCATTATTAAACCTTTTTCCGCCATCCATTATAACGTCATCGGACTGCAATTATTCCAGGATCAGGCGCGTGCGCTTGAAGCGCGCCAGCGCGGCCAGGATGAAAAGTACATCTAATGCCAGCAAGGCAATACCCAATATCAAAAAAGCTTTCTGCAGGTTAATTGTTTCGAGAGCGGCCAGCATAGGGACCAAACTGCCTTGGGGCAGGAACTGCGTGAGGACCACCGGCAGCAGAACCAATGCCAGCATGCTCAGGCTCAGGCGCTGATAAGCAATGCGGGCGGTGGGCGCGCGCAGCGAGACGAACACACCGATGGTGCTGATGAAAACGCACAGCAGCAGGCTCAGTCCAGCGCAGGCGATAAAGAAATCCAACGGGTAAAACTGCAGCGGACCGCCCCAGTTGGCCACGTTGATGGTGACAGCGCCTACCAGCAGGCTGACCATGAATAAGCCCCAGCCGTACAAAACTGCTGCGCTGATCTTGCCCAGCAGGATGGCCTGATCAGTGACGCGGCTGGCCAGCAGGGTTTCCAGGGTGTGGCGTTCGCGCTCCCCGGCGATGGAATCGGTTACCAGGCTGGTGACCATGAAGATAGGCATCCAGGCCCAGTTCAGCACCGCGATGGGGCTGGTGAACCAGGTATCCTGGCTGAACAATGGAAAATATACACCGATCAACCCCACCACGACCAATATGGAAATCAGCCCGCCGCGCTTGTTGCCGCGGCTGAATATCACTTCCCTGATATCCTTTTTACTGATGGTCCAAATATCCCTAAGCATTTTCTTCCTCCATGAGTTTCAGGAAAGACTCTTCCAAACCAGCTTTTCGGCGGCGAACTTCATCCACCGAAGCACCGTTCATCACCAAGGTCTTGACAACTTCGGACGGCTCTGCGGTTCCTTCCAGTCCGATTTCCAGGTGTCCGTCCACTGCTTCGACCTGCCTGACCTGGGGCATATTGCGCAGCTTCTCCAGGATGGCCGGGTCTGTCAGCCCCTGGCCGAAGATATCCACGATGGCATTGCGTGTGGATTGGGTGAGGGTGTGCGGCCCGCCGAAGGCGATCAACTCGCCTCTACGCAGGACGCCTACCAGGTTGCATACCTTTTCGGCTTCGCTCAGGATATGGGTGGTCAGAAAAATTGTCGCTTGCTCATCCTTTACTAGTTTGAGCAGGTCGTTGTTCAAGGCTGCCGCTGCCACCGGATCGAGTCCGGAAGTGGGTTCGTCCAGAAAGACCAGCTTGGGCTGGTGCAGCATGGCGCGCGCCACAGCCAGCTTTTGTTTCATACCGCGGCTCCAACTGCCGACGATCTCCTTGCGCCTGTCCCACAAGTCTAGTTTGCCGAGCAATTCTTTGATGCGTGCCTGTAATTCCCGCTGGGGCATGTGCCAGAGTTGCCCGTAGAATTGCAGGTTGTCTTCCGCGCTCAGGCGTTCGTATAAGCCGGTGTGCTCCAGTAGTGCGCCGCACTGCTCGCGCACTTGGTCGCCCTGGGAGATCGGGTCGAGCCCGAACACGCGCACCGAACCTGCGTCCGGCTGCAGAAGACCCAGCATCAGGCGGATGGTGGTGGTCTTGCCGGAGCCGTTCGGGCCCAGCAGGCCGAACACACTGCCTGTGGGGATTTGCATGCTGACGCCCTGCACGGCGCGCAGCGTTCCAAAATTCTTGCTTAGTTGCTTGCATTCAATACTGTAGTTCATGTTTCCTTAAAAATTGTTCAGAAAATCTTTCAGTTGACGGCGATAATCGTCGAAAGCCTGGCGGCCGTTGTCGGTCATGCGGCATAAGGTCTGTGGCAGCTTGCCGACGTAGCCCTTCTCGATTTCAATGTATCCGGCTTCTTCCAGTTTGCTCAAGTGCGTGGAGAGGTTGCCCTTGGTCAATCCTGTCTCCCGTAAAAGAAATAAAAAATCAGCTTTTTCCGCAGCGTACAAAATGGACATGATCGCCAACCGGGCAGGCTCGTGGATCAGCCTATCGAGCCCGGCAATGTCGTTGACCTCACTCATACTTCACCTTCTTGCGTGGGCGGCTGGGTGCTGCGGAAATAGCGGCTCAAGGCGGCCAATCCGCTGACGATCCAGATCAGTCCCTGCCCGATGAAGAACAGCAGTAAGTATTGCATTTCTGCCACCCCCGCTAGGATCAAACCTGCGCCCAAGGCCAGCGTTGCAGCGGCAATACAATAAAAGCGCTTCAGCTCAATGGAATAGCCGATGTAGATGTAGGCAAATGCGATCATGACCGTCACGAATACCTGCTGGTAAATGATTGGCAGGCTGCCAGACAACAAGCTGGTCAGCGTTCCCACCAATGCCCCCAATACGCCAGCCAGCAGCACGCGCTTCCAACGGCGGCGGCCCTTCTTGGCTTGGTAGGCAATGTAACCAGTGCGCGGATAGGTGTATTTTTCTTTCAGCTTGACCACCACGCGGCTCAACCCGCGGCTGCCAAGGACGATCATGGTCGGCAGACCTACTACGATCAGGATGACTTGCAGGATCGGCTGCTGGATCAGACCGGCCAGGTGGTTGAACAGGATGATCAGGATCAGTAGCAGGCCGACACCGATCTCGGCAAAGCCATCCACGTACCAATAGCTTTTGGTGCGTTTGATGATCTCGTTGATTTCTTTGTTTTGGTTGTTCATTTTATGCCTTTCTTGTATGCAAGGTTTGTAACACAAACCAGTTTGTATTATATATTAATACTGGGGCTTGTCAAGATTTCTAGCGTACCCGAAGGGAGTGTGATACAAATTCAAGAGAGAAAATTGAATCTAAAGGATATGTTAGTTGAAATGCAAATGCGCATGAAAGCAAGCTGTATATGTTGACCATTACAACAAATCTTAGCATTCCGGAGACGGAATTGGAAGAAAGCTTTGTTCGCTCCTCTGGACCGGGTGGCCAGAACGTCAACAAAGTCGCCACGGCTGTGCAGCTGCGCTTTGATGTACTCAACTCTCCCAGCCTGAGTGGAGAAGTCAAGCAACGCCTGACACGTCTGGCGGGTAGCCGCATGACCGACGAGGGCGTGCTGGTGATTGAAGCGCGCCGCTACCGTTCGCAGGAAAAGAACCGCGCGGACGCAAGGGAACGTCTGGCATTGCTGATCCGCCAGGCCCTGCGCAAGCCTATCCCGCGCAAAACCACCCGCCCCGGCCGGGCTGTGCGCCAGCGCCGTCTGGATACAAAAAAGAAGCACGGCGAGCTGAAACGCTCCCGCCGCGCTGATCATCGTTTGGATGATTAAATTTAGAGATTTATCCCCGACCAGTTCCTTTAATTTCGCCATCTCGCATGCCAGATACTAGACCGATATCGTTGATCTGTTTGGATCAGGCCACCAGTTCGACATATTCTAAATTACTAAGGTAAAATAACAGAAAATAAGTTCTATCGTATTGTCCTGCAAAATCAGAGGTTGTGTTTGAAAAACAAGCATTTATTGTCATGAAATACTCTTTTATAATATCAATATGATAGTATGCGTTTTGTTAGGTGTTTAGGGAAATATAATTAAAATATTATGTCAATAATTCCGAATGAACCAAAGATTTATCATATTGTTCACCTTGATCGACTTCAATCCATATTAGATGATGGATATCTTTGGTGCGATGCTGAGATTAATAAACGTCTTCCTGTCGGGACAACAATTGGGATGTCGAAGATTAAATAAAGAAGATTACATCAACTTACTTTGAGCACTTATCCACGTATGCACGTCGGAGACTTTGTTCCGTTCTACTTCTGTCCACGTTCAATAATGCTTTATATTATTAATCAAAGAAACCATCAAGAACTTGCTTATCGCGGTGGGCAGGAGCCAATATTACATCTTGAGGCAGATCTTAGAACTTCGGTGTCTTGGGCAGAAGAAAATAATAAAGCTTGGGCATTTACACTATCCAATGCTGGTGCATCTTATTTTGAAGATCGAAATGATTTGTCTAAATTAAATGAGATAGATTGGGAGGCTGTTCATGCAACAAGATGGGGCGGAGAGGGAATTTCCCCCACTATCAAAGAAGGTAAACAAGCCGAGTTTTTGGTTGAAGAATGTTTTCCGTGGTCCCTTATAGAAAGAATTGGAGTCAGTGCTCAAGGAATATACACTCAAGTAAATACTGTATTATCAAATACTGTTCATCAGCCTCGAATAGAAATTAAAAAAGAATGGTATTACTAATCAAGGAGATAAGGCAATGATTGAGTATAAAAATGGTGACATTCTAAAAGAGTATACTGAGGCGTTAGTTAATACAGTAAATTGTGTGGGCGTTATGGGACGAGGGATTGCACTACAATTCAAAAATTCTTTTCCTGATAATTACAAAGCTTATAAAGAAGCATGTGATAGAAGTGAGATGCAACCAGGCAAAATGTTTGTTTTTAACACTGGCTACCTTACTAACCCGAAGTATATAATTAATTTTCCAACAAAACGTCATTGGAAAGGGAAAAGCCGCATTGAAGACATTGAGGCTGGGCTAAAATCGCTAGTCGATACAATAATTCAATATAATATTAAATCTATTGCTATACCTCCACTGGGAAGTGGCCTAGGGGGATTGAATTGGATAGATGTAAAACCAATTATTGAATTGGAATTAAACTCTCTTAAGAGTGTTCATATCGTGGTTTATGAACCAAACGGTGCTCCTGATAGCGATGTTATGGTGCATACGAAAGAAGTACCAAAAATGACAGTTGGTAGGGCAATACTGATCGAATTAATTGATCGCTATCTTGATGGGTTACTTGATCCTTTTATCACTCTACTTGAAATACACAAATTAATGTATTTTATGCAAGAAGCGGGAGAACCATTGCGACTTAATTTTCAAAAAGGGAAGTATGGCCCATATGCGGAAAATCTCCGGCATGTTATGAATGCAATAGAAGGGCATTTCATTTCAGGCTATGCAGATGGAGGTGATTTTCCTAATAAACAAATTAAATTAATTCCAGGTGCTGTTGAAGATGCGAATTTCCTAATTGAGCAGCATCCTGATGCTCAAAGCAGACTAGAGCAAGTGTCTCAACTTGTTGAGGGGTTTGAATCGCCTTTTGGCTTGGAGTTGTTATCTACTGTAACGTGGTTGATGAAAAATCAGTCTTATTCATCAATAAATGAATTAATTAAATCTACCTATAGTTGGAATGCTCATAAAAAACAATTCACAGAGCGTCAGATTACGCTTGCTGTAGAAGTGGTAAAAGAAAAAAGTTGGTTAATGATTCAATGAAACAACAACTTAAATTGCAATACCACGTTTGGTTATTCTATTTTTTTTCGGTTTGAAGATAGATGTTAATAATTTATTTGATATGAATCTTTTCACTCAGTTAACGCCGCCTGGACACCAAAAAGAAACGCGGCGAGCTGAAACGCTCCCGCCGTACTGGATCTCATTATGATGATTAATGGTTTGCACTTACAAAGAAAATTTCAGTACTTTACTTTCGCGTGATGAAATTTATATAAGATAATAGACAATTAATGTCTATTATCTTATATAAAATGCAATTTACAGTCTGTTGAACCCCAATTATTAAAAAAAGCTGTTTTTATTTCTCGACCAGTTTCTGATATGCCGCTTTCCCACGCAGGGACTCGAAATCATCATCCGCCAGCGCCTGGATGTGCAACTCCGGCTTTTCATCCACGGCTTTGCGCAGTTCAACCAGGGCGCGCTGCGGCCAGCCCATCAGCGCGTAGGAGCTGGCCAGCATGTAAAGAGCCTCGGCTTTCCACATGGGCAGTTGCTCCATCGCCTGGCTCAAATCTTCCTGTAATTCCTCGGCTCGTTCGGTTTGGCCGTTTTTCACGTAGTAGTCGCTTAAGTGATGCACCGGATGCACGGCGTAAGTACGCAGAACGCGGTTCAGCAGCGAAAAACCTTTCAGGAAAGGTCTTGTCTGCGGGTCGGCCAATGCCTGCGGTGATATTTCCTGCTCGAAAAAATCGAGAAATTTTTGATAGGCGGCTGCTTCCTCTGCGCGCGCTTCCTCAAAGGGCTGTCCATGGTGTTCATACAGCACCCCATCGTTCAACTGGTTCAGGTAGCTGCCGGAAGAAGGCACTTCTTTTCCGGCCAGCCCATTCTCGAACACGAGCGCGTAGTGATTTTCCCAAAAGGCCAGGTGCACCAGTGTGTACTTAGCGGACCACTGCTGCAGCGATCCGGGCCGGTTTTTCTCATCCGCGCTCAGGCCATCGGCAAAATTGTCCACTTCGGAGCGCACCAGCGCGAACACATCTGCGGTTTTTATTTTCAATTCATTTTCTGACATGGATTCCTCCAATGGATTAATCATTTGCCTTAATTGTAACCATGGGGAGAATTATGAATGGAATCTAAGGAAAGGTTAATTATTCCGGGAAAGCTTCGTTTGGCTGGGCGCTGCTGGAATTGCGGTTGACCAGCCACACGCCGAAAAGGATCATGGCGCCGCCCAGCAGCGTGGCCGGTACGATGCGCTCGTCCAGCACGATCGCGGCCACCAGGGTGGCCACCAGCGGTTCCAGGTTGAGGAACACCGCCACCTGCGAGGTGGGCAGGAGCCGCAGGCTGTTGTTGTAGAAGATGTAGGAAAATGCCGAGCAGAACGCGCCCAGGTAGATCACGTTCAGCCAGCCCACGGCCGGGATCTGGTTCAGGGGCGTCCATTCCGCGCCGAAGGCGAAGAACACGTTGCTCATCAGCCAGCCGAACAGGAAGGTGTAAAAAGTGACCTTGATGGGGGAATGCCGCTCCAGCACCGGGCAGGACAAGATGGAATAGACCGCCCAAATGGGCGCGCTGATCAGGATCAGGATGTCGCCCGGTTGGCCGAACCCGCCGCTGAAGGCCGCGCGCAGGTCGCCCTTGCTGACCACCATGATGACGCCCAGGCTTGCCATCAGGATGCCGGCCGCGGCAGCCCAATTCAGCTTTTCTTTCAGGAACAGCCAACTAAGCAGTGCCATCATCACGGGCGTGCTGGCCAAAATCCAGGCGGTGGTAGCGGCTTCCGAGGTGACCAGCCCGGCAGACTGCAGCCATTGGTTGATGGTAATGCCCAGAAAGCCCAGCACTACGAAATCCAGGGCTTCGCGCCAGGAGGTGATGCGCCAGTCGTCGTTCTTATAAGCGAACCAACCCAGAATGATGGAGCCGACTAAAAATCGCAGCCAGATCACACTGATGGGGGAGATGATCCCCACCGCGATCTTGGTGGAGATAAAGGAACCGCCCCATATGGCGATGGCGGCTACCAGTTTGACTTGCGCGTTGAGTGTTTTGTTTGATTTCGGCATTGTAAATTTCCCGGTTGGGTTAAACCCGACAAGTATACCTGAATATAAAAAAGAAAACCTGAAGGGAGAGCTGATTTTTAGTCGGCTTTAAGACAGCGCAGTTCAATCTGCCGCCGATGGCTGCGGCTGCGGTGTTCGAACAGGAAAATGCCCTGCCAGGTGCCCAGGCTGAGCTGACTGTTGTCGATCGGGATGGATAGGCTGGGCTGTGTCAGGGTGGCGCGGATATGAGAGGGTGAATCGTCCGGCCCTTCCAATGTGTGCTGGTACCAGGGCTGGTTTTCGGGCACCGCGTGCTCATAATAGGCTTCCACATCACGCTTGGCACTGGGGTCGTAATTCTCGCTGATGGTCAGCGAAGCGCTGGCGTGCGGGATGTATAGGAAACACATGCCTTCCCGGATACCCCAGGCGCGAATGCGGCTTTCAACTTCGTGGGTGATGGGCAGCATGCCCTTGCCGTTGGTGCGAATTTCAAATGTGTCTTTGAGCCATTCCATGGTTTTGTTTGCCAGCCTTTCAGGGCTGATTTTACCAATAACGAGCCGAATTCATAGAACTTATTAATGAAACAAATGTTGCATTTATTAGTAATTTCAAGTAGAATGCAACAAACGTTACAAAAAGGAGCACGGCCATGGATTGGTTAATTTTCTTGTCGCAATTACCCAGCAATCCTTCCAGTCTGCGAGTGGCGGTTTGGCGCAAGATGCGCGCGGCCGGCGCGCTGGGATTGCAGAATGGTACCTGGATATTCCCTCAAAACAACGAAAATGAGGCTTTTTTGCTGGAGTTGTTGGAGCTGGTGCAGAGCCAGGGTGCCAGTGGACAAATATTCCGAATGCAGCCGCTTAATGAAGCCATTGAGGCGGACTTGTTGGCGCGTTTCCAATCTGACCGTGAGCAGGAATACACCGAGCTGATTGAAGGCTGCAGCGAATTCCTGGCGGAAAATGAAAAAGAAAGCGCGAAACAGAAGTTTACCTTTGCTGAGCTGGAGGAAGCCGAGGATGATCTGGCTAAACTGGAAGCCTGGCAGGCCAAGATCAACAAGCGCGATTTTACCCAATCACAGCACGCTGTTGAAGCCGCATCCCTGCTGGTAGAGTGCCGCGCGGCTTACGAACGTTTCAGCCAGTCTGTGTATGACCACGCGGGGTTGCCGCAGGATGAATAGAAGGGATTAATAGTTGGAAGAAAATATGCAAAACATTGTCTATCATGCTATCTCAATTGAGAAAGTGTTGGAAAAAGCCCAGGTGGACAGCCGTTATGGGTTGAGGCCGGAAGAAGCTGCCGAACGGCTGAAGTTTTTCGGCTCAAACCGCCTGGCTAAAAAAGAAAAAGAATCCTTCTTTCGGAAAATTGTTGAAAAACTGAAGGAAGAGCCCATGGTAGCGCTGCTGCTGGTCACGGGTGTGCTGTATGCCCTGTGGGGTGAATTAGTAGATGCCATCACCATCATCGCGGTGATTGTGCTGCTTTGGCTGGTGGAGGAATCCAACGAGGAGCGTGCGGAGGTTGCTATCAAATCTCTCAGTAAGTTGAGCGAGCCAACCGCGTTGGTGCTGCGCAAGGGGCAGCCGTCCGAAATATCGCTGGAGGAAGTTGTTCCCGGTGATATCGTGCTGCTTCAGGCCGGGCGGCGCGTCCCGGCGGATGCGCGCCTGCTGGAAGCCTACAGCCTGGCAGTGGATGAATCTTCCCTGACAGGTGAATCGCATGCGGTGGAAAAAGACGCTTCCGCCAGGCTGCCGGGGGAAACCGCCTTGGCTGAACAGACCAATATGGTCTTCTCCGGAACATTGGTGACGCGCGGCCGCGGCAAGGCGGTGGTTACGGCTACCGGCATGCAAACCGAAATTGGGCGGCTGGCCGGCCTGGCGCAGTCTGCCCACGCGCCGCGTACCGCCCTGCAGCGCGACATGGACGAATTGAGCAAGACGCTGGTGATTTTCGCGCTGGGTTTCAGCTTGTTGGTGCCGCTGTTGGGGGTGCTGATCGCTCACCAGCCGCTCAAGGAAATGCTGCTGACCGCGTTGACGCTGGCTTTTGCCACGATTCCTGAAGAAATGCCCATCATCATTACTATGGTGCTGGCTTTGGGATCCAAACGTCTGGCCAAACAGAATGCCATTGTGCGCCGTTTTCAGGCTGTCGAGAGCCTGGGGGCGGTTACAGTGATTGCCACGGATAAGACCGGTACGCTGACTGAAAATAAGATGGAAGTGTCCTGGCTGGAACGCGAGGATAACCTCACAGAAGTGCTGGATATCGCCGTGCTGTGCTCCAGCGCATTGCCGGAGGGTCTGGATTTCCTGGGCGACCCGCTTGAAACGGGCCTGCTGCGTTTTGCCCGTTCGCGCGGTGTGGAAGCGCAGGACTTGCGCGCCCGGCGCCAGCTGCGTGCGGAGTTTAGCTTTGACAACACCCGTAAACGGATGTCTGTAATTTCAGGAGGTGCTTCTGGAGATTTAGCCTTGGTGAAAGGCGCGCCGGAAGCCGTCTTGTCACAGTGCACCCGCCAACTATTGAATGGACAGGAAGTTCCACTGAACCAGACTGAGCGGGAAACCATTTTGCAGACCGCCGCCGCGCAGGCTGGCCGCGGGCTGCGTGTGCTGGCCATGGCGCAGCGCCGGCTGCCGGTTGGGAACGTCACGCAGGAGCAAGCCGAAAGTGATTTGGTGTTCACCAGCCTGATCGGCTTGAGCGACCCGGTGCGCCCGCAAGCGGCGGATGCTATCCGCCAAATGCGCGCAGCCGGTATTCGCACGCTGATGATCACCGGCGACCATCCCCTCACGGCTCGCAGCGTGGCTGTACAGGTCGGCCTGGATGGCGGCCAGCCCATCCTGACTGGGTTAGACGTGGATGCCATGACGGATGAAGCGCTGCAGCTTGCGGTGCAAAACACTTCTGTGTTCGCGCGTACCACACCCGAACATAAACTGCGAATTGTGCGTGCCCTGCAAGCCCTGGGTGAACGTGTGGCGGTCACCGGAGACGGCACCAATGACGCTCCGGCCCTTTCCGCGGCAGATATCGGTGTGGCCATGGGCGAGACTGGCTCGGATGTGGCCCGCGAGGCATCCGGTATTGTGCTGGCGGATGATAATTACATCACAATCGTCAATGCGGTGCGCGAAGGGCGACTGATATATGAAAACCTGCGCAAGGGCGTGCGCTACTACCTGGCCTGCAAGCTGGCGCTGGTTCTGGTCAACTTGTTAGCTGTACTGTTGGGTGCGCCTGTGCCGTTTTCACCGGTGCAGATCATTCTGATGGAATTGTTTATGGACCTGGCAGCTTCTGCAACTTTTGTGGTTGAACCTGCGGAAATGGACCTGCTTCAGCGCCAACCGCGCGACCCGCAGGCTCGTTTCATGGATCGGCCTATGCAGACGGGAATTATCGGCGGTGGGCTGGGGTTGTTCGCGGCTGTGAGTGTGGCTTACTTGTGGACCTGGTTTGGCAGCCAGGACCTGGCACTCGCGCAGACGGTTGCTTTTTATGCCTGGCTGTGCGGCCATGTGCTGCTGGCCCTTAACTTGCGCTCCGAACACCAGCCGCTGACTTCGCTTGGGCTGAGCAGCAACCGCCTTATGCTGCTGTGGATAGGTGTGGTGGGTCTCTTCCTCTTGGCGCTCAACAGCCTGATGCTGCTGCAGACGGCCATCAAAACTGTCCCGCTTTCGGCTGCACAGCTTGGGTTGATTCTGCTGCTGGCTTTTTTGGGGACCTTCTGGCAGGAAGCTGTTAAATGGCTGCGCTGGCGCGGCAGCAGGCGGGTTGAATCTTTGGCGGATGGCCAATCAATCCAATAATTTACTGAAATCTTCATTCAAACCAGGGATGCGCCGGGTATGGCTCTTGTGCGTATCCCTGGTTTGCTAATTACCAAGGAGCTTAATAAATCTCTGATCCGCTCTAAAAAGAGAAATGATACAATGAATTAAGATATCGGACTTTGATAGGCTATTGACCAATCAAGGAGACCAATTTGCCCAAACCTTCCAGCGAGCGGCTGGAGCTTCTTTACCGGATTTCACAAACAATTAATTCATCTTTGGATTTAAACACCGTTCTGGACGTGCTGATTGACGAAAGTATTCAGGCCACGCACGCAGAACGCGGTTTTTTAATGCTGTATGATGCGGATAAACAACTCGTTTTCAAAACTGCACGCGGTATGGACGCGCGTAATATGGAGAATTCAGAACTCGAGATTTCACGCGGCGTTGTGGAACGTGTGGCCGAAGGCGGGCAGCCTTTATTGACCAGCAATGCGCAAGTAGATGAGCGCCTGGATATGCGCGCCAGTGTCAAGCTGTACGGATTGCGCTCAGTATTATGCGTGCCCATCCTGCTGCGCGACCGGATACTGGGCATGGTGTACGTGGATAACCGCTTGCAGAACGGCATCTTCAGCCAGGAGGACCTGGAATTACTGCAGTCGCTGGCATCCAGCGCGGGCATTGCCATTGAAAATGCGCGCCTCTATCAGGTGGCGGTCGAAACCGGGCGCATGCAGCGCGAGTTGCAGGTGGCGCGCGAGGTGCAGGCGAACCTGATCCCGCCCGAAATGCCGCAGCTGAAAGGCTGGGAATTTGCCGCCTGCTGGAAACCGGCCTATGAAGTTAGCGGTGATTTTTACGATTTCATAAACCTGCCGGATGGCCGCACCGGTCTGGTGGTAGCTGATGTTTCCGATAAAGGCATGCCGGCGGCCATGTTCATGGCTCTGTCGCGCAGCATTATCCGCGCGGTGACCGGGTGCAGCAGCAGCCCGGCCGGAGATATCAGCGAGGCCAACCGCCTCATCTGGCAGGATGCGGCCGAGGAAATGTTCATTACGCTCTTTTATGTTTTACTGGAACCGGACAGCCCTGCCCTGACTTATGTGAATGCCGGGCATAACCCGCCTTTGCTTCATAGCCATTCAACGGCAGAAATCAGGCCTCTATCCCGCACCGGAATGGCCGCGGGCGTTGAAGAGCACATTGATTATCAACAAGTATCACTGACCCTGCAAAAGGGGGATAGTTTGCTGATTTACACAGATGGCATTATTGACGCGGCCGGAGACAGCGACCGCTATGGCGAGGAACGCCTAAAAGAAGCCTTCCAAAAAAATGCCAATTCGAGCGCCAAACAAATAGTGGCTGCCATCGAGGAAGAGGTAAGCGCCTTCAGCGTCAATGAAGTCCCCTTTGACGACATAACCCTGCTGGTCATCAAGAGGACGGCCTGATATGTATAAGCAGGCTCAGATGATTGGTCAAACGCTCAACCAGCGTTATCGTCTGGACCGGGAATTAGGCCGTGGGGGCATGGGGGCTGTGTACCAGGGCTTTGATTTACTGCTCAAGCGTGTAGTGGCGGTCAAGCTGCTGATTTCCACACAAATGGAAACACAAGTGAAAAATGACCTGCTGGCCGAAGCACGGGCGGTGGCGCAGCTCAATCATCCCAACATTGTGGCGGTCTTTGACGCCGGTGAAGCCGACGGGATTCCTTTTGTGGTCATGGAATACATGCCGGGAGCATCTTTGCATGAAAAACCGCCGGGTGACCTGGAGGAAATTGTACGCAGTGCCATTCAAATTTGTGCAGCGTTGGTAGAAGCGCACCAGCATGGCATTATTCACCGCGACTTGAAACCTGAGAATGTGATTTCTGCCGATAACGGTTTGCTCAAACTATCCGATTTTGGTTTGGCGCGTTCCCTGGACGCCCAAATTTCGCAGGAAAACAGCCTGAGCGGCACCCTGGCTTATCTTTCCCCGGAGCAGGCCCTTGACCGGCCCCTGGATGGGCGCACAGACCTGTATGCCCTGGGCGTAATGCTGTACGAATTTACGACTGGGCAGCTGCCCTTCATAGCTGATGACCCATTGGCACTCATCAGCCTGCATATCCACCAGGACCCGCTCCCCCCGATGGAATTAGTGCCAGACCTGACACCAGAAATGCAAACCATCATTCTGAAACTGTTGGCCAAGGACCCGCAGGACCGCTTTGACAATGCTGAACAAGTGGAAGAAGCCCTGCAGGAGTATCTCTTTGAACAACAATCTCGTGCCCGCCCCCGCATTCTGCATAACATCCCATTAGACCTGACCAGTTTTATCGGCCGGGAAAATGAAGTGCAGCAGGTGCGTGAATTGATGCGCAGCCGGCGCTTGCTAACCCTGACCGGTGTGGGCGGCACGGGCAAGACCCGCTTGGCGCTGCAAGCGGCACGCGGTTTATTGGAAGATTACCGCGAAGGTATCTGGGTGGTGGAATTATCCACTATCTTTGAATCTGGTCAGGTGCTGCGCGCTATCATGGGCGTGCTGGACATGCGCACCCAGAGCAGTCCTTCTTTGCTGGATGCGTTGGTAGATTATTTACGCCCGCGCCAGCTGCTGCTGATTTTGGATAATTGCGAACATCTCATCACAACCTGTTCCGCGACTGCCGGACAACTTCTGGCAAGCTGCCCGGATTTAAAAATCATGGCGACCAGCCGCGAAGCTTTGGGGGTCCAGGGAGAACACACTTTTCATGTACCTTCCATGCAGCTTCCGCAAAGTACTGATCTGGAAAATGTGGACCTCTGGGAATCCGAATCCATGCAGTTATTCCATGATCGGGCGCTGAATGTAAAACCTGATTTCCAGCCGGACAGCAATCAGACTCGCGCCGCGGCACGCATCTGCGCCCGTCTGGATGGCATTCCGCTGGCTATTGAGTTGGCAGCCGCACGTGTGCGCGTCATGCCGGTGGAGGAAATTGCCGCGCGCCTCTCGGACCGTTTCCGTTTGCTGACCGGGGGCAGCCGATCCGCCATACCGCGCCAGCAGACTTTGGAAGCGCTGATCGACTGGAGCTATGACCTGCTGACCGATCCGGAAAAAGTGCTCCTGCAGCGCGTGTCGATTTTCGCGGGCGGTTGGACGCTGTCCATGGCTGAAACAGTCTGTGCGGATGATGCATTGCCTCAACCGGAAATTATGGATATCCTCACCCGTTTGGTGGATAAATCGCTGGTTAATTCAGATACTCGCCGTGGTGAGGCGCGTTTCAATATGCTGGAGACCATCCGGCAGTATGCTCGCAATAAATTGATCCAATCCGGAGAAAGCGGGCAATTGCGCGACAATCATTTAAAAGCTTTCTCAGAATTCAGCGATACTGTTGGGCCGGAACTCTGGCATGCGGATCAGGTCAGATGGATGGACCGTTTGGAGGAAGAACACGACAACATCCGCGCTGCGCTCGAATGGAGCCTGGGTGAGGATTGCGGCACGGCACACGTCTTGCAGGGTGTGCACCTGGCTGTCAATATATTTTTGTTCTGGCTGGTACGCGGTTATTGGAGTGAGTGCCTGGATTGGATGTTGAAATTCCAAAAACACCCTGTTCTAGCCGAAGTGGATGATGGCGATATCACACGTTTGACCTACTCCATCGGTTTTATCATCAAGGAATTGGGTGATTTGCATACTGCCCGGGAATACTTTGAGAGGGCGCTCAAGATGGCACGCGCTGCGCAGGACCAACGTTCGCAGGCTTTCGTACTGCTTGGCCTGGGAGAAGTGGCTAAGATGGAGCGCTTTATGGACCAGGCGGAAAAGTACATCGACCAAAGCTTGCTCATATTTCGTGATTTGCAATATCCGCTGGGTTTGGCGCAGACGCTTGCCTGCAAAGGCGGGCTGGCGGCTGATAGTCAGGGTTATGACCAGGCCAAGCAGTACTACCTGGAAAACCTGGAGATTTGCCGGAAAACCGGGCATGTTCTGGGCATTGCCGGCACGTTGATGGCCCTCGGCCGTATTGAAATGTATCACGGCGATGCGGAAATTGGGCGCGGATATTTGGAGGAAAGTCTCTCTATTTTCCGCGAGTCGCGTGATAAATCCGGTATCGCCGGCGCGTTGAGTGCCATCGGTTACGCGGATTTGTATGCGGATAATTTGGAGAGTTCCCGTGAACGCTATGAGGAAGTGCTGCGTATCAACCGGGAATTGCGCAGCAGCCCGGGCATCGGCTCGGCCCTGATTGCCCTTGGGGAAATATCCCGCTCGCAAGGGAACTACAATGCCGCCCGAGAATACTACGAAGAAGCGCTGGCCATCAATGCTGATTTGGGCCAGGTTGGTATCGTTATGGTGGTGGCGCAAAATCTCGGTTATGTGGCCAAGCAGCAGGATGACCTGCCGCAGGCACTGGCTTATTTCCAGCGCAGCCTGCGCCTGGCGCATGAAAGAAGCGTTAATCGTTTTATTTTCTACTGTCTCCTGGGTGTAGCCGCGGTTTATACAGCGATGGACCGCTGGGAGGATGCCTTACGGTTGTTTGGTGCGGGGGAAAAAATGTCACAGCAACATGCTTATACCCTCGATCCGGTGGACCAATGGGAGATTCGTCAAAGCCAGAAGATCCTCGAAAAGAAGGTCCCGCTGGAACGCAGGCAGCAATTGCAGGCTGATGGTGGAGAGATGCCATTGGCTCAAGCCATTTCATTAGCGGAGGAAGCATATGAAAAAGGAAAATAGAACCAGTTGTAACTTGTTGGGTTTGTTATGTCTCATGCCGGCTCTTTTCTTTTGGCTGCTCAATGGACTACCAATCCATCTTCATCTTCGCTCCATTCCGCTCATGGGCGGAACGACCCAGTTGGAATTTTTGGTTTGTGGATTCATCTTTCCGCTGATAGCGGTGGGCTTGGGATGGAATGCGAACCGGCGCTGTGAGAATAAGACCGAAAGTTGCCTGGTAATGGGATTTGGCTTGCTGGAATTGATCATCGCAGTCATCATTACCCTGATTGGGTAACCGGGAAGTTCACGTTAATTTAGCTGTTCAGCCTTTGGATGTATGAGTCGGGTAATTTGATGAATGCTGAATGCAGACAGGCTAAGGATTACGGCTGCCAGACTGAACCAAAAAATCCCGGGGGAGGTTTGAATCACACCGTGAGGCTGAAAACCAAAATGCAGTGCTACAAGGTTGTTGTAAGCCAGGAAAGGCCAACCTGCATAAAAAAATAAATTTCCCAAAGGAGGCAGTAGCAGGCTGCTGATAACAGCTAAACCACCCAGTCCCATTATTGCAGGTTGGATGGGCAGCAGGGCCAGGTTGGCTGCCAGGGTATGAAGCGAAATATTGGGCTGTAAGTTCAATAAAACGGGGGAAACCGAAAATTGCGCTATGAGGGTGGTGACGATCAAGGTGATGATGGGCTGCCACCATTGTCGCGCTGCGCTGGAAAATTTATTTTCGATATGATCTCCCAACCATTGCAGAATGGGGTCAGCCATGCTGATCAGTCCCAGACAAGCCAGAAATGAGAGTTGAAAACCGATATCCCACAGCAGCATGGGATTGCCGGCTAGCATTATTGCGGCTACCAGCACTAGGCTATGCAGCGGGATGGTTTTTCGGCCAAAATAGTGTGCCGGAATGGTCAGGCTGCCCATGATGGCCGCCCGCACCACTGCCGGTTCGGCGCCTACCAGAATGGTATAGAACACAATGGATAGAATGGCTGCTGCGCCCGCTTTGCCCGGTGATAAAAAACGCCGCATCAGGCGGATAATCAGGTTGGATATCAGTGCAATGTTATATCCGGAGATGGCAATGATGTGCAGCACGCCGCAGGAACGGTAGGCTTCTTCAAGATAGTCAGGGATTTTCCAGTCTGTCCCTAACAGGATGCCGCCTAATAATGCGGATTCCGGATAAGGCAGTTGGGTGAAAATAATGGTCTGGGCGCGGGTGCGCAGTCTGTAAATGAATGCCATGATGGGGTTGCCTTGTCCGCTGGAAAGCGTATCCATCTGTGGGTAGCTCATGCGGCTGAGGATGCCGCGACGCGCCAGATAGGATTGGTTGGCGTTTTCAACGGAATCGTACACTGCGTCCAGCGGTCCTTCCAGCAGGAGCACATCTCCGTAGGCCAAATGGAATCCGCCCGGCAAACGCAATTCCAATTCCCCGCTCACAGGAATATCCTGGTTGTCCTGACGGATGCTTACTGCCTGCAAGATGGCGCGGGTGCTTCCTGCGGATTCCTCCGGGTAAGATACGATCTTGCCGGTGACCTGCTGGCTTTCCCCGTCTGCGTACCAGTTCAGGTCTTGTGGCGAAATATTCGGAAGAGCAGTTTGAAAACGCCAGCCGCCGATAGTGAAAAATACCGCAAGCAGGGCGAATGGGATGCGGAACAGCGGTCTGGATAGCAGAGGATGGGTGGATTTGTTGCTGAAGCGGATTTCAAACCAGGCGGCGGCCAGAAAGAAAGCCGCGGCTGCTAACCAGGCCCAGGCGGAAAGCGGGCAAAGCGCCGCTACAAATATACCCGCCGTGAAGGACAGGCACAACCAGAAAAGCGGCATGGGGTTGAATGCAGGTTGATCATGTTACCTGGTCTGCGTAAACGCCGCGGTATTGTTCTGGGAGCAGGGCGGCGATACGCCTCATTAATTCGTCCGTCCAATATACCAGTTCTGCTGAACGGTCCCCGGGTTTGAACTCGGGAATGGTAAAAGCTTGGCCGAACCGGACGGTGATCTCCGGCCGTTTGAACTGCAGGATTTTTTTGAAGGAATGTTCAGTGCCGGTGATACCGACCGGTACGATGGGTACTTTAGCTTTCAATGCCAGCATAATGGTGCCGGGTTTACCCTGCTGCAGTTGGCCGGTTTTGCTGCGCGTTCCTTCCGGTGCGATGCCCAGCGCCCAGCCTTCGGCCAATACTTTGGAAGCTTTTCGGATGGCAGAAAAGTCGGCAACGTCACGGTCGATCCAGATGGCTTGCGCGCTTTCAGTGAACCAGCGCATGAACAGGTTCTTTTTATACTTGGTGGTGATCAAAGCGGTGATATCCTTGCGGCGCGGGTTGACAAACACCACCGGGGTATCCATGTAATTTAAATGATTGATGGCGATGATCACCCCGCCGGAAGTTGGAATATTTTCAAGGTTAAAAAATTCAGTGCGGGTCAGGGAATTAATTAAAAAATGCACCAGGCGCTGGAGTTTTTCTCGTTTCATGAATATCACCCAATAAATTATAGTAGTGTTTTGTGAATTTGATTTATTCCGCCATAGCGGTTGTATCCAGCAAATCCGGCAGCGTGGAAAGAGGAGAGTTCCTGAGCTTGCTGTTCAGTTTTATGGTGATAAACAGAACCACGGCAAAAACCAGCACCATGACCACCAGGGAGATCACGCCTCCTGCTGAAACCGCCGGGCTCTCGCTCATGGGCAGCGCTGTCGTGGAGAAACCGTTCAACAGCGCCATTGAATTCCACAATCCATGCAGGGCGGTAGCGCCCAGAAGGGTCAGTATCATGGAGCCCCAGCGTTTTTCACTTCTGGCTTTGGCAATACCATAGCCTACCAGACCACTCAGGCCGATATGCAGCAGACCCGTGGACGAACGCAGTATCACAGCGGAAAGCCAATCTTGTGCGCTGATCTGGCTGACCAGACTGGCGCTTTCCAATAAAGTGAATGCGCCGCCGCTGATGAGGCCCAAAATGAAACCTTCGCGTGCATCCATGGGACGTTTCCATGCAAGCCAAACGGCCAGTGGTTTAAAAAGTTCTTCTGTGAAGGGCGCCAGCAATCCGATGACCAGGTAGAGTGCGGATGCAACGGTTGGGTTTTGCGCCAGGTCGTAAAGTATCTGGTCCAGTTGCTCCATGCCTCCCTGGGATAAATCCAGGTTGGATGAGAAATTCAATAGACCCGATAAAGAATCCGGCTGGAACCCCAACAGGACGATCACCACGACCGTTACCAGGATAACCAGCAAAATTTCGATGGTCATGATGACCACAGGCGCCAGCGTTAGGCCGATGGTCAAGGTATTCCATTCATGCGCCGGGGCCGGGCGGGTTAACTTTAGGCGGGCAAATTCAATCAACCACCATATGGGAATGAGCACGCACAGGATGGTGATAGGCGCCAGCCAGGAGGAATAGGGGAAAGTTCGGTTCAAAAATGTGCCCCCGGCCAATAAAACTGCCCAGACAATTAAGGCATAATTGGCACTGCGGAACAGGGAAGCAATTTTGGGAGTACTTTCTTTTCCCTGCAAGGTTCGGATGGAATAAATCAATGCGGGTAAGTTAAGCAAGCTATAGATCAGTCCCAGCATACCCAATGTAAAAAACATTTGGGTATCAGCTGCGGCATTCATCTCCAGGCTGCCGCCTACAAAGGAGGCGCCTGCTACCAACAAGCTGATTAAAACGCCCAGTGCGCTGAGCAAAATCATCAACACACTGGGCAACTTTTTACGTTCAGAGGACATTATTCTTCAGTGATGGTCACTTCCAGCACTTTGTCGATAACCGGGTCAAAGATATTATCGCGGATTTCGAATTTATCAAGTAAATCCAGCCCTTCAGTAACCTTGCCGAAAATGGTGCGGTTTTCCTGGTCTGCCAGGGCAGTTTTGTTAATGAAGAACATGCTGCCGTTGGTGCCGTATCCGCTCCAGACACTGTATGAAGCCAACATGCCGGCTTCATCAAAAGTCAGGTCACTGGGTTCGTCCAGATAAGCATAACCCGCACCGCCGTAACCGGTGTCCGAAGGATCGCCGGAAAGCAAGAAATCGGTGGAGGCAATGATGGGCAGATTGTTATACCAACCCTGTTGGGCCAGGTACACAAAAGAATTGACCGCCATCGGGGCTTTGTCAGGATAAAGTTCAACCTGAATATCACCTTGTGTGGTGGAAATAGTGGCTGTATAGGTCTTGCTGGCGTCAATGACGGTCGCCGGGCAGGTATCCATTTCATTGGCCTGGTTTTTGATTAAACGCAGGTAAATGCTGAAGATTTCAATGCCGCGTGAGCTTTCGGGCCACTGGTAACCGTTGATCATCAAGGTGGGAGTGCCGGTGACGCCCAGACTGTCCGCTGCGTCTTGATAGGCTTTGACTTCGGCAACAACTTCGTCACTGTACATATCGCTGATGAGTTGATCAGCATCAATGCCCAATGCAGGAACCTGCTCTTTTAGCCATGCATCGAAATCGGCCGGTTCAAGACCGCTCCAGAAATCCGTTTCTGGCAGGGCTGCCTGGTCGGGATCGCTGGTGTCCTGGTACTGGCGCTCAAAGATGAATTGGCGGAATTCGTCGAACTTGCCCTGCAAGCCGGCAGCTACCATTGCCTGAGAAGCGATGATGGATTTATTATGGAAGGTTTCCGGGAAGGGGCGCAGGCGGAAGACCACACGCACATCGTCGGGGTAGAGTGCCTGGAATTCATCCAGAATGGGATCCATTTGGGCGCAGTAAGGGCACTGTGGTTCACTATAGACAATGAAGGTTAAAGCCGCGTCATCAGGACCGACGCTGTAATCTTCATCCGTAACAGCCGGGAGGCCCGGATAAGGTTCTCCAAGGGAGTATTGCAGCACAGAAAAAGATGTACATGGATTATTTGCGTCGGTAAATGGTTCCGGAGTGGCGGCTGCGCTTTCTGCGGTGGTGTCTTCGGCCGCTGTTTCCGTGGTGGGTTCGGCTGTTTCGGTCGGCGCAGCAGTGGGTTCGGCTGTGTCAACCAAGACACCGCAAGAGGTGATCAGGATAGCACCGACTACCAGGATGGGAAGGAGTTTTTTAAACATGGCTTTTGCCTTTCATTAATGTATTTAGGATAAATTAGATAAATATGATAGTAATAAGTCCCGAAGTTCCGATTGTACCACAACGGGTGATTGGTCGGCGTTAACGACTCGCCAACGCTGGGGATCAGCTGCTACCATTGCTTTATATCCATTTCTAACCCGCTGATGATATTGTAACTGATATGCGTCCATGCGGTTCCATTCACCACCGCCTTGTTGGCGGCGGTTTAGACCGATCTCCGGGTCGATATCCAATAAAAAAGTCAGGTCAGGCCACAAATTTCCTGTGGCAAAATCCAGCAGCTTGCGGATCAACTCCAGGTTGTTTTGGTGACCATAGCCCTGATACGCCAGAGTAGAATCTGCGTAACGGTCGAGCAGCACAATGTGCCCAAGGGCTAAATGCGGCTTGATAACTTCTTCGACCAGCTGCGCTCTGGCCGCGCAAAAGAGCAGGGTTTCCGTGCGGGGGTGCATGCTGCTGTTTTGATGATCCATCAATACCTGGCGGATCTGTTCACCTATGGAGGTGTCGCCCGGTTCACGTCCGCAAAAAACCGTGTAGCCTTGTTCGGTCAAAAAATCAGCCAGCGGAAGGATCTGGCGAGTTTTGCCGCTGCCGTCCGGTCCTTCTAATGTGATGAACATATTTCATTCCCTGAAGATGCGTACATGCCGGTTGGGTTCCTTTCCATATGAATGTGAAACCAGTTCCGCCTGGCGTACCAATTCATGCTGGACGCGCCGGACCCGTGAAGAGGCTGGCGGCAGATCTACCCAGTGCTGGCCATTTTGAACCGCGTCAATGGCTTCCATGGTCCGCGAGTTAACCTCCTCCAGGTTAATGCTCTGTCCGACTGCTTCATTCAGGTTGAACAGTTCAATGAAGGCTTGTTCAATCTGATTTCCTGAGTTGGAACGCAGTACATAAATTGGAATGCCGTGTTCTTCGGCAGTTACGATCGGTTTTTGATGTTTGCGGTAATAAGATTTGAGCGTGATAAGCACATCTGCCTGGCGCAGGTCGCGCACCAGTATAGCCGGAACACCTAATTTCTTGGAAGCTTGTTCCATGCGGTTGCGCGCGACGCCATATGGATAGATGGCGATTTTTTCCAATGATAACTGTGGTTGGGATTCATCTGTTTGGGCATCGGTTACTGCTGGCAGATCAGCTTCTTTTCGCTTAGTTTCCTGCGGTTGCTCTTTGCTGTTTTTGGTTCCGTTTGGGAAGGAACGTCTCAATCCCTGCGAGCTGCCGGCGCTGGGGGCAGGACGCGGCTGTGGTTTTTCAATGTGGATATGGTCTGCTTCATCGCGGTATCGTATTTCCGGCTGCAGGGGATATCCACGCAGCAGGGCATCCACCGCTTCGGCCACATCCTCATGGATAGCCACGCGGTTACGTTCCTGGAGTTCGATCAGCACATCGAAGGTGGGCGGCGCGCGCCGTTCCAGCACGGTTTTTTGAGTACCGCGCCGGCGGGCTTCTTCATCTGAAAGGGTGACCGACTCAATCCCGCCGATCAAATCGGACAGGGTTGGGTTGAGCAGCAGATTTTCGAGTGTGCGCCCGTGGGCAGTGGCTACTAACTGCACGCCGCGCTCGGCGATGGTGCGTGCCGCGGCGGCTTCCAGTTCACGCCCGATTTCGTCAATCACGATCACTTCCGGGTTGTGGTTTTCCACCGCTTCGATCATGACCTCGTGTTGTTGGGAGGGCTGCGCTACCTGCATACGGCGTGCGCGGCCGACAGCCGGATGGGGTACATCCCCGTCGCCGCCGATTTCGTTGGAGGTGTCCACGATTACCACGCGCGCGTTTTCTGCCAAAATACGGGCGGCCTCGCGCAGCATGGTGGTCTTGCCTATGCCCGGCCGGCCGAGCAGCAGAATGCTCTTGCCTGATTTGACCAAGTCTTCGATGATGTCAATCGTACCGTAAACGGCACGCCCTACCCGGCAGGTCAAGCCCACCACGACGCCGTGTTTATTGCGTATAGCAGAAATACGGTGCAGGGTGCGTTCAATACCGGCGCGGTTGTCGGCGTCGAATTCGCCGATGCGCGTCAGGACTTCATCAATCTCGGCACGCGTTACTTCTTTATCGCTGATTTCTACTTCGCGGTCAATGTAACGGGCCATTGGCAAACGGCCGAGGTCCAGAATGATTTCCAGAAGATCATCAGCGTTGTTGGCTTGCTTAACCTGATTAACGAATTTGAAAGGAAGAACTGCCAGCAGCACTGGCAGATCGTCAGTTATTCGACGTTGTGTCATACCCTAAGAATACCTCAAATACCTTACTGATTTGAATTTCTATTATAAGTTATCCTAAGATTTGCTGGAATGGATGTAGGGTGCGACGGGGTCCGGGTGACCGTTTTCTGTCGCATGGTTCAGAATACTCAAGGGCACTTTTTCCCGTATAACGAAATATTTCACCAGCAGCTCCCGGCGCGGCAGCGCGAGCTGCGCCAACCCTCGGAGATGTTCTTCAAGCCATTCCTGCCCGGCTTGCTGTTGAATGTACCAATTATTATGGCTGCTTGGCTGTATGGCAGTTAATTCACGCATGCACTCTTGTGGGTTAACTATACGGGTGTCTAGTAAAAAGCGTATAACACCGCATCTGGAAGTAAAACTCACATTTGCAGTCCCTTGGATGCTGCCATTTTCTATGAGGATAAAATCCGGTAGGACCTCATCCGCCAGAGGAACAACGGCCCGCTGTGTGGGAGTCAGATGATTGCGTTGGAACCGGAGGATATCATGCTGGTCGATCGAAGTTGCCCGGCGCCAGTGTGTACCATTTTCAGGTAAAACAGCCAACGCGGCGCTATTCACCTGCCAATACTGTTCCCACCCATAGATGCAAAAACCCTGACGCCGCAATAAGATGAATTCTTCAGAGTCCAGAAGCGCGCTGCTCAGCAAATATTTGCTGCCGCGCAGGCCTGCTTCAAATGACAGGTTTTCTACCAGATTTAGCAGAGCGCTGTCATCTCCCTTTTTACAGTGCAGCAGCCAATTAATTTTTGCGCGCTGCTGGGAGAATTCCACCTGTCCGTATGCCAAAGGACTGAAAGGGGCTTTGCGCACCGATTGGGTGAACCAGCTGCCGCCGCCCACCAGAGTCTCGATGCTAACCGAGGCAAATAAATTGGGCAGGCCGTGCAGCAACAGCTGTTCGGTGTTTGTCCAATGAATATTATTGCGATGTCGAAAGATGGAATAAAGGTCTAGCGGGGTGACTGACGAGATCTCTATGGGATCATCTCCAAAAAATAGCGGTGGAAGCGTGTGTCGCCGGTTAGTTCCGGGTGGAAGGAAGTTGCCAGCCAGTGGTCTTCCTGAGCGGCGATAATGCGCCCATCCGGCAGGCTGGCCAACACCTGCACGTCCTTGCCGACCGATTCAATTAGCGGAGCGCGGATGAAGACTGCATGGAAAGGTGCATTTTCGTCAGATACTTTCTTCAGGCAGGGGATATCCAGGTTGATCTCGAAACTATCCACTTGGCGGCCGAAAGCGTTGCGCTCGACCTTGATGTCCATCAGGCCCAGCAGGGGCTGATGCCGTGAGGCATCTTTAGAAAGGAAGATACTGCCGGCGCAGGTGCCCCAAACCGGATGCTCACGCGCGAAACTGCGCAGAGGTTCCATAAGGTCAAAATCCACAGCCAATTTTCCGATGGTGGTGGATTCACCGCCGGGAATGACCAATCCCTGCAGGGAATCCAAATCGGAAGGCAGGCGCACTTGCGATACCTTGGCGCCCAGACCTTCCATTATTTTTTGGTGTTCAATGAAATCACCTTGCAGAGCCAGCACACCAATCTTCATGCTTTACCAACCTCTGCCGGCAATTAGCTCGCTTTCAGGAATGCTGTTGATCTGGCGGCCGACCATGGGCTCACCCAAATTACGGCTGATTTCAGCCAGAACTTTGGGATCGTTGTAATGCGTGACCGCTTTGACAATGGCGTCGGCACGTTTGGCAGGATCGCCGGACTTAAAAATGCCGGAACCAACGAACACGCCGTCCACGCCCAGCTGCATCATCAGAGCTGCGTCCGCGGGAGTGGCTATGCCGCCGGCGGCGAAATTGACCACGGGCAGGCGGCCCAACTTCTTTGTCTCCAGTACCAGTTCGTAGGGGGCGCCGAGTTCTTTGGCGAAAGCCATGATTTCCTCGTCGGGTAAATTGAGCAGTTGGCGAATTTGGCCCATCACGGTGCGGGCGTGCCGCACAGCTTCTACCACGTCGCCGGTGCCGGCTTCGCCCTTGGTGCGGATCATGGCTGCGCCTTCACCGATGCGCCGCAGGGCTTCGCCCAGGTTGCGGGCGCCGCACACGAATGGAATTTTGAAGTCGTGCTTGTAGATATGATGTTCTTCATCGGCCGGGGTCAAAACCTCGGATTCATCTACATAGTCCACACCCAAAGCTTCCAGAATTTGGGCTTCCACAAAATGCCCGATACGGGCTTTTGCCATGACTGGGATGGTCACGGAGTCCATAATTTTGAGAATTAATTCCGGGTCGCTCATACGAGCCACGCCGCCTTCGGCGCGAATATCTGCCGGAACACGTTCCAGCGCCATTACAGCGGCAGCGCCGGCATCTTCTGCGATGCGTGCGTGTTCAGGAGTGACAACATCCATGATCACGCCGCCTTTCAGCATCTGAGCCAAGCCTTTCTTAACTGTAAAGGAGCCTGTTTCTGCTGTCATTTGAAGTACCTCCACATAATTAACGAAATAAACTTATTGCAGGTCAATTCTACCACTAAGGCATATTACCATTGAATCAGCCCTTTCGCGCCAATGTTTCACGTGAAACATTGGAACTGAGAAGACAGGAATTGTTTCACGTGAAACATCCCAGCGAAAAATTCGTATAATAAATACTTGTCTTGTAGGAAAAAGGAGCATTTATATTGATGACGAATGTGATACGCTGCCAGGATCTGGCATTCTCGTATAATGACTATCCGGCCCTGCGCGGATTGAGCTTTTCGGTAGAAAAAGGCCAGGTTTTCGCTTTGTTGGGGCCGAACGGGGCCGGCAAGACCACTACTATCCGCGTTTTGAACGGGCTCTTGCGCCCCAGCGCGGGCCAATGTACGGTGCTGGGGCTTGAACCGTTTTCGCAGGGTGCCGCCATCCGACAGCGCACCGGTGTGCTGACCGAGACGCCCGCTTTATACGAACGCTTGACTGCCTGGCAGAACCTCAGTTTCTTTGGTTCGCTGGCTGGTATGAGCGCTGCTCAAATTGAACAGCGCGGCAGTTCCTATCTGAACGCATTGGGTTTGATCGAGCGAGCTGAAAATCGTGTTGAAACCTATAGCAAGGGCATGAAACAGCGCCTGGCGCTGGCGCGGGCACTGTTTCACGACCCCGAGCTGCTCTTTCTGGATGAGCCTACCTCGGGTATGGACCCTTATGCAGCCCGCCAGGTGGAGGAACTGATCTACCGTATCAGCAAGGATGAGGGGCGCTCCGTCGTTCTATGTACACACCGCTTGTTTGAAGCGGAAAAGGTGTGTGATTATGTGGCAGTAATGAAACAAGGCCGTGTAGCGGCTGCTGGAACGATGGCAGAGCTGCGCCGCCAGGTTACCCCCGAGATTCGCGTACGTTTTGAGTTTCAGCAAACCCCTGCGATCGAACTTGCTCCACAGGCAGCCGCGCTGCAGGGCGTGCTGTCATTGGAGAATAATCAGCCGCGTATATGGGATGTTGTTGTGGAAGCTGTCGAAGCGGTACCCGTGCTGGTCGGCTTTTTAGCTGCGCACGGGGCAGCCATTCTTTCGGTGGTTCCCCAACGCGCTACATTGGAGGAAATTTACCTCAAATTGCAGGATCAGGAGGAGCAGGTGAAGATATGAAATTGCAAAATGTGGTCACGATTGCCCGTAAGGACTGGCTGGAAGTGCGTCAGAACAAGGCTGCCTGGATACCGATGCTGATTGTGCCTGTCATCTTTGTGGTCATCCTGCCGCTGATCTTTACCCTTTTGATACCCGCTCTCAATGTCAGTCCTAATGACGTGATGAACTCAGACGCGGATATCGCTTATTTCATCGAGCGCATGCCGTCCCAGTTGAGCCAGTACGTGGACTTGCAGAAGCCCATGGAATCCATGATTGTGGTGATGTTGGGCATCATGTTTGCGCCCATGTTCCTGATCATGCCGCTCATGTTCGCTTCCACCATCGCGGCTGAATCTTTTGCCGGGGAGCGCGAACGCAAGACCATTGAGGCGCTGCTCTACACGCCTGCATCGGATGCTGATTTATTCGTGGGTAAGCTGGCGGCCGCGGCTGTGCCTTCCATTGGCATTACCTGGGCCAGTTTCCTGGTTTACACGCTGATATTGAACCTAATGCCCTACGCTTATTTCCAGCGTTTTTGGTTCCCGTTGCCGACCTGGTGGCCGCTCATCTTTTGGATCACGCCTGCGCTGGCCATCCTGAGTATCGCGGTGACGGTGCTGATTTCGGCGCGCGTGCAGAACTTTCAGGGGACTTACCAGCTTAGTTCCACCTTGGTCATTCTGGTGGTGGCGTTATTCGCCGGCCAGATGAGCGGGGTTTTGTATCTGAGTGTGGGGGTGGAAATGCTGCTGGGATTGTTGTTCTGGGCGGCGGCTCTTTTCCTAGTTTACCTGGCCGTCAAGACTTTCAACAGAGAAGCCTTGATCTCCGCACGTAATTGACGCTTTAGGCTTCAGGAATTTTGGGCAGCAGGTAGCCGATGGCGGTGCTGTGCTCTTCGTCCATCACCAGCCGCAGCATGTGCCCTTTACGGTATTCGTCAATTTTGATCAGGCGCAAACGTTCTTTGGTGCTTTCTTCGGCCGGGATGAATTCCTCGATGCAGTTGGGCGAATGGTAGAAGAAGGATGGTTGGAAGATGCTTTGCGGATCGTCCAGGTAGATTGCCAGCGGATAGATCTGCGCTTCCAGCAAGTCCTGGAAGAAATGCGTACCCAGTGAAGGCTCCGGTGAAGGGCCGATCTCTTTACCGGACATTTCTACCAACGCCCGTGTATTGAATATATCGCTGTAGCCGACTGGAATTCCCAAATCTACATTGGTGCTGCCCCAACGGCCCGGCCCAACCAGGATGAATTGCCTGCCTTTCAATTTCTCGTTCAGCTTGCCGACGGCGCGCGCTAACTCAAAGCGTTCGTTGACGTTTAATTTAAAGTACTCTCCCGGCGGGACAAAGACCACATATTCGATATTATCGACCATGCCCTGCGGTACCATGAAGCGCGTCTGTAGAATGACATCCTTCTCGGGCAGGTGGCCTGGGATGTTAATTTCTTTGCTTTCGGCTAAACGGCTCTGCGGGCGGCACTGCAGGAAGGTGAACAACAAATCGGGTTCCCCATTGTTTTCTTCGTTGATTTGCAGGGTAAATTCCAAATCTACCGGATATTGGTAACTGCGCTCCAGAGTCTGCAGGAATTGGCGCATATATTCTGCGAAGGGGGTGCGCCTCATTAAGTCTTCAAAGGTCAGTACCAGCTTGTCTTTGTCGCTTTCCATCAAGCGTGAATGCAGTGAGGTGAAATAACCTTCTTCTTTTAATTGAGCGATGTAGCGCAGCGGCGGATACTCCGGGTCCAGGATGCTGTGGATGGGCACGGTTTCCAGCTTATTCTTTTCCAGGTTGATCAAATCTACGTATTGCTGAGAACAGCGTTCCATTGTACGTTGGTCAGGCGTGGGGCGCAGCAGCGGGTGGCTGAGCGCGATCAGGCGCGGGTAGTCGTTGCCGACCCGGTCCACTGCTCGCGTGCCCAGTCCCCACACCAGGCGCACAAATCCGTCTTCGCGGCGGATCTGAGGCGCCCAGCGGTACAGATTGCGGCTGAAAGCTACACCGGCCGCGTCCGGCAGGAAGCTGCCTTTATAGGATTTTCCTTCCACTGCCATGATCAGAATCGCCATGCGTTCGTCGTAATCCTGCAGGCCTTTGCTGCGCCGGTAGAGTAGGGCATCCGGATTGAGCGTTGAGGCATATACGCGTGTGATGGCGTTGCTGAGCGCCTTCAGGTTTTCTTTGAGGCTGCCCTGGTTGGACAGGAAAATGCTTTCGTACTTGCCGGCAAATGAAGTCCCAAAACTGTCTTCCAATAAACTGGACGACCGTACAATTAATGGGCGTTTCCCAATATCTTCTAATATCCCTTCCAGTTTTTCCAGAATGTCGCTGGGAAGACGACCCGAGGTAAAGTCTTTTACCAATTTCGGATAATCTGCCCGCATGTGATCTTCATCCTTATATTTCTGGTCGTTCCAGCGTTCCAGATCGTTCATGGTGAAGAAAGCATACATTTCGTTGGAACCAATGAAGTAATATTCCGGTTTGCGTAAATGGCCTTTCAATTCTTCCGGGAGTTCTTCGCTCAGAATGCGGTGCGCCAGCAGCATACCGGCAGCTTTGCCGCCTACCCTGCCGGCGCCGATCTTGCGTTTGCGGATTTCGGCCAGGTCGGGGATGGTAAACCAACGTTTGGCGATATTGACATAGGGAAGCTGGTCGCTGATCATGGTGCGGATTAGCACCACGCGTGATTCTTCCAGATGGTGTTCGTATTTCCCGCGTTCTTCCGGCGGCAGGCGCAGGATAGCCCAGGCGTGTTCGAAAATCAATTCCTGGGGTGCTTGTTCAGGGTTGAATGTCAGGTTGGGGTCGGTGCGCTGTACGCCGCGCTCGTTGAGGATGTCCGTGATGATATTTTGAAAAAGGTCAAACGAAAGGTGCTGGCTGAAGGTCAAATCAGTCATCTGGTCGCGCACACGAATTATGCGCTCTTCCCAAAGTTCGGTTGGTTCCTCACCTACCGGGTTGAGCAGTCCTTCCAGTTCTTGTGTGCGTATAGCCTGCTTGCGGATCAGCTCTTCAAATTCATGCTTCTCGATGATTCCGTGCTTGTAAAGCTCGTGGCGCATTTTGCTGCGGATACGGCTGCTGAGCATGGGATATTGCCCCAGTGCCAAGGTGATGCTCATTAATCGGTCAGAGGAATTTGAAAATGATTGCATTACTTTTAAAAAACTGTCTTTCCAGGATTATGCTATTACAGCATGATTCAAACTCTGAAATCCACTCAAGATTTCACGATGAATTCAAATTGTAATACACCTGACCAGCAAATGCGTGAATTGTAAGGACAATTATCCCAAGTGCATCGGCATGATGACGTGTTTGTAACTTTCATCGCCAACTGGTGATAGCATACCGGGCGTGTTATTGGCATTGGTTTCCAGGATGGTGTTAGGTGTGCCGATGACTTCCAGTACGTCGCTCAGGTAGCTCACATTGAAAGCTACCAGTAATTCCGGGCCTTCAATATTGGCATCCACCACTACTTCACCGGAACCCATTTCTTCGGATTGTGTGCTGAATTCCACCGAGCCCGGTCCGCCTTCCTGGGGCTGAATGGTCATCCGGATAACGTAGTTGCTTTCGCGGGCGATGATCTCCGCCTGGCGGCAGGCTTTCAAAAATTCTGCTGTGGAAATGATGGTGCGCGTTTTGAAACTGCGTGGGATAATGGCACGGTAATCCGGGAAATTACCCTCAATTAATTGGGTAACCAGCTCGGCGTCTTTCATGTGAAAAATCACCTGTCCGCGTTCCTGGGGAACTACCATGGTGACGGATTCGTTGCCGTCGGTGGCGATGCGGGCCAGCTCACCCAGCGAACGTGCTGGAATGATGACTTTGACCGGATTGCTCAAAGAAGTGGATAACTCGGCATTGCGCACGGCAATGCGGAAACCGTCCGTAGCTGCCAGCGACATCTGGTTGCCATTGATCTCCATCAGAACGCCCTGCAAAACCGGACGGGCTTCATCCGAGGAAGCGGCAAAACCGACCTGGCGGATCATGTCTTTGAAATCTGCCACGTTCAACTCAACGCCGGCGGATAGGTCCGGCACCGGCATGGGCGGAAATTCCTGCGCGTCGATACCCTTGATATCGAAGTTGGATGATCCGCTGTGGATGTTGAGCGATTGGGTTCTGGCGTTAAGCGATAAACTGACTTTATCGCCTGGCAGGGTGCTGATCAGATCCGCAAAAATGCGCGCGGGTATGGTGATGCTGCCTTCTTCTTCGATTTGTGCTCCGATCCAGCAGGTGATACCCAACTCCAGGTTGGTGGCTGAAATGCGCAGACGACCGTCATCGGTGGCAATCAGGATATTGTTGAGTACAGGCAGCGTGCTTCTGGGCGATACAGCCCTCGAAACAACCCCCAGCCCGTGGGCTAATTGTGCTTGCGATACTGTCAGCTTCATAGTTTGGACCCTCCTTTAACCAGGTTTTCAGAAAGAGTATACAATGATAACCATTATTTTTCCATTCTCTTTATTTTAAGGCAAAAAAGCGGAACCGGTTGACCCAATTCCGCTCATTTTATATTCAAAAAAGGATGGTTTAAATCCAGCCGCGCAGCTGCATGGCTTTGACCACGCGGTTGATGGCTACCATATAAGCCGCGTCGCGCATGTACACGTGCTCTTTTTCGTACACTTCATAAACGCTATGGAAAGCAGTGGTGATCTTGTCATCCAACCGTTCCAGAACTTCTTTGCTGGTCCAATAGTAGTTCATGTCGTTCTGCACGCTCTCGAAATAGGAAACGGTGACGCCGCCGGCGTTGCACAGGAAATCCGGCACCATGAACACACCGCGCTTCTTGAGCTGCTCATCGGCTTCAAGGGTGGTGGGGCCGTTGGCGCCTTCGGCGATCAGGCGCACTTTTCCGGAGATCAATTCGACTGTCTCGGCATTGATCTGCCCTTCAATTGCAGCTGGGATCAACACATCCACGTCCTTGCCAATCCAGGCATTGGCGTCCTCAATCTGGTAACCTTCCGCTTTGGCTTTATCCTTATTGATTGAACCATATTGGTCGGTGATGCTCATCAGGAAGTGCGGGTCAATGCCCTTGGCGTGGCTGACCGTGTAGCTGGTGCGGTCGTCGCGGTCCCAATAGGACACGGCCATGACCTTGCCTTTCAGCAGTTCAGTGAAGCCGATGGCGGCGTATTGGGCTACGTTGCCGAAGCCCTGAATGGCTGCACTGCATTTGGAAGGGTCGATCTTGAGCCGCTGCATGGCCTCGCGCAGGTTGTAGATGACGCCGTAGCCGGTGGCTTCCGTGCGGCCCAGCGAACCGCCGCCGCCCACCGGTTTACCGGTGATAACGCCGGGGGTGTATTGGCCAGCTAATTTGGAATATTCGTCCATCATCCAGCCCATCATCTGCGGGGTGGTGCCCACGTCCGGAGCCGGCACGTCCTGGCGCGGTCCGATCTCGCGCCAAATTTGCTGGATATACCCGCGGCACAGGCGTTCCTTCTCGCTGTTGGTCAGCGTGGCCGGGTCAACGATCACGCCGCCCTTGCCGCCGCCCAAGGGAATGTTGGCGACCGCGCATTTCCAGGTCATCCAGGTGGCCAGCGCGCGCACGGTATCGATGGTTTCAGAAGGATGGAAACGGATACCGCCTTTGCAGGGCCCGATGGCGTCGTTATGCTGCACGCGGAAGCCGTTGAACACACGGATCAGACCATTATCCATGCGTACGGGAATGCGGAAATGAAACTCTCGCAGCGGCCAGCGCAAATACTCGCGCACCTGTTGGTCTAGATTCAGTTCGTTGGCGACTTGGTCAAATTGCTGCTGCGCCATTTGAAAGGCATTGGTCGTTGCATTCATTTTTCATTCTCCTTCTGAAAAAAACAATTCTCAAGCAGAGCCGTTTTTTATTGCTGCCTGAGCTGCGTTGTAGTTTATTGTATTTTGATTCAACTATAGTTTAAGATTTCCGTACACACCGTCAAGATGATGAATGTCCTCCACTCATGAATTTTGCTCTGATTTTTATAACGGTAATTTCCATCATTAAAATTACATTTATATGCGAATAAAATAAAAAGGCCTGCCGGTAGGGCAGGCCTGAATTTTAATCGATCGGTCAGGATTTCAAAGCGTCCAGTTGCTGCTGCAATTCTTGCTTCACCACCTGCGGGTTGGCCTTACCCTTGGCTTCTTTCATCACCTGGCCGAACATCCAGTTGGCCAGCGTTTCCTTGCCGGAAAGATAAGCCTGCACCTCATTCGGATTGGCTTGCAGAACGCCCTGTACCAACTCGGTGATCAGGCTGTTGTCGGATATTTGATGCAAGCCTTTGGCATCGATGATCTCCATGGCGGATTTCCCGCTGGAAAGCATTTCGGCCAAAACTTCCTTGCCGGTACTTTGATTGATGGTGCCTTTGTCCACCAATTCAACCAATTGGACAAAGGATTCGGGGTTGACGCTTTCCAGCGCGACTCCGTTCAGGTTGAGCCATGCGAACAAGTCGGTCAGCATCCAGTTGGCGATGCTTTTGGGCGGTAACCCTGGCGCGGCGGCCAGACAATCTTCGTAAAATTGGCAGGTCTCTCTTTCTTCCACCAGGCGCTCGATATCTTCCTGTTTCAGGCCAAGTTCTTGGGTGTAGCGTGCCCGTTTGGCATCTGGCAGGTCCGGCATGTTCTTTTTAATGCTGCCCAGCCAGGCGGCGTTCACCACCAGGGGCGGCAGGTCGGGTTCGGGGAAGTAGCGGTAGTCGTTGGCGTCTTCTTTGCTGCGCTGGATGACCGTTTTGCCGGTGGCGTCGTTCCAGCCCAATGTTTGCTGCTGGACTTTTCCACCGCTGGAGAGTGTTTCGCGTTGAATGTCCATCTGGTACAGGATGGCCTGTTCCATGGCGCGGAAGCTGTTCAGGTTTTTGACCTCCACGCGCGTGCCCAGTTCCTCGCAGCCTTCCGGGCGCATGGACAGGTTGGCTTCAAAACGCATGCTGCCTTTTTCCATGTCGCCGCTGCTGACGCCCAGCCAGCGCAATAACAGGCGCAGCTCGTGGCTGTAAGCTTTCACTTCTTCTACGGTGTGCATATCCGGCTCGCTCACGATTTCCAGCAGGGGAATGCCGGCGCGGTTGAGGTCCACCAGCGAATAGGTTTCGCCGTTCTCGTCCATGTGGGTCAATTTACCGGTGTCCTCTTCCAGGTGGGCACGCGTCACGCGGATCTTCTTTTCGCCTTCTGAGGTGCGGATAAGCAGGTAGCCTTTAGTTGCCAGCGGATATTCGTATTGGGAGATCTGGTAGCCCTTGGGCAGGTCGGGATAGAAATAGTTCTTACGCGCGAAGATGCTGGTTTCTGCGATGCTGCAGTTGAGCGCCAGGCCGGCCTTGATGGCCAGCTCGACCGCGCTGCGATTGATCACCGGCAGCACGCCGGGCATGCCGCAGCACACCGGGCACACCGCTGTGTTGGGCTCGGTCGCGGTGGGGTCCACCACCGCGCACGAACAGAACATCTTGGAGTTGGTTGCCAGCTCCACATGTACTTCTAATCCAATGTCAGCAATGTATTTCATATTCTTAGTAACCACGTTTTGTAACCACAGATGAACACAGATATAAGAACTTTATAGATTTAGGCAGATAAACACAGATAAAAACGTTCATCCACGAAAACTTTACGAATTAATGATTCTTTTTATTTGGACCTTTTGCGTTCCGAAATTGATCAGAAGGCAAAGCTTCAAGCCGGTTGCTTTGAGGTAATTCAGGCACTGCGCCATGTGAACATTACTCAAAGCATCAACCGCTTTCAATTCTACCAGAATCGCATCTTCAATCAATAAATCCGCTATGAAATCACCAACAATAATTCCTTCATAGCGGACTTTGAGTGGTACCTGTTGTTCATATTTCAAGCCGATATTTGTGAGTTCCAACACCAGCGCGTTTTCATAAACCTTTTCCAGAAAACCCGGACCCAATTGGTTGCTGACCCGAAAGGCACAGCCGATGATTTTTCGGGTACAGGCATTCAGCGATTCGAAGTTGTCAGATTTATTAACCATCATGGATGTGTATTGATTTATCTGTGTTTATCAATCCATATATTATCTGTAATGTAGCTTATTTGGCGCACAAGTGCTGACAAACCAAGTATCAAATTAATATTTTAAGTATCTGTGTCCATCTGTGGCTAATCAAATAGATTTAACGAACTGATGGATGCGATCCAGGGCCTCTTCCAACTGGTCGTAAGCAGTCGCGTAGGAGCAGCGCACGAAACCTTCGCCGCCGGGGCCGAAGGCCGAGCCGGGTACCACCGCTACCTCTTTTTCGGTCAGCAGGCGCTCGGCAAACTCTTCGTCGTTCATGCCGGTCACGCTTACTTTGGGGAAGGCGTAAAAAGCGCCGCGCGGCTCAAAAGTGGGCAGGCCGATGTAGTTGAAGCTTTCCACGACCAGCTTACGCCGCCGGTCGTATTCTTTCACCATATCCTGCACGTAACTTTCACAGCTGGTCAATCCTTCCAGCGCGGCATACTGCGACATGGTGGGCGCGGACATGATCACGTATTGGTGAATGCGCGCGATTCCGTCCAGAATTGCTTCGGGCGCGCAGATGAAACCGATGCGCCATCCGGTCATGGCGTAATCTTTGGAGAACCCGCCGATCAGAATGGTGCGCTCGCGCATGCCGGGCAGCGAGGGGAAACACACGTGCTCCCCGCCGTAAACCAGGCGGTCGTAGATTTCATCCGAGATCACGATCAAATCGTGTTTTTCAGCCAGTTTAGCAATCTCCAGCAGCGTTTCGCGTTCTGCGACGGCGCCGGTCGGGTTGGAGGGAAAGTTGATCAGGATGGCTTTGGTTTTGGGCGTGATGGCCGCTTCCAGCTCTTTGGGGTCCGGCACGAAATTGTTCTCCATGCGGCTGGGTACTTCCACCGAAACGCCGCCGGCCATCAGGATGACACCCTGGTAGGAAACAAAACAGGGGGTGGGCAGCAGCACTTCATCGCCGGGGTTCAGCAGAGCCGAAATGGCCAGCAGCAGCGCTTCAGAACCGCCCACGGTGGCCACGATCTCTTCCTGCGGGTCGTAGCTGACGCCGTATAACTTTTGCAAATGTTCGCTGATGGCAGTGCGCAGCGGTAGAATGCCGCGGTTGGCGGTATAGTGGGTTTCGTTTTGCTGCAGCGAGCGAATGCCGGCCTCAACGATGGGGCGCGGGGAATCGAAATCGGGTTCACCGATGCCCAAGGATATCACTTCCTTCATGGTGGCGGCAATATCGAAAAATTTGCGGATCCCGGAAGGTTTTAATTGTGCGACGCGGTCTGAGAGGTAAGATTTTGCCATGTTGTCATCCTTAATATTTTTATTTACTTATTTACACTGACTTGGCTTACCAGCCAGCGTCCGCTGGGCTCGGCCAGAGTCAGATTGAACTGCAATGCCTTGCTGGTTTCCACCAGGTAATGCTTGCCGCCCGGTTCGCGCCACTCCCTGATGATGCGGCTGATGGGCTGGCGGCTGCCTTCCTATACCACTGCCTGGGGGTGGTCGCAGGCGGAATAGCCCGCGTGCGTGATTACACCCGGCCCTAGATTTCGATCCAAGAATTATCTCCGATATTCATGATCTCGGGGTGACCCTTAATGCCCGCGTTGCGGCCAATCAGGGAATCTTCCAATATCAGGTTCGTGATATGTGCGCCCTGTTCCACAATGCTGTTGCGCAGCACTGAATGCTGGATATCGGCTTCTTTGCCGATGGAGACATACGGGCCGATGACGCAGTCCTTCAACTTTGCCTCCGGATGAATATACACCGGCGGGTGGACCAGGATGCCTTTGCGTTTTTCAGCTATGTCGTCATTGTTATGCTCGTGTTCCAGCAGGTAACGGTTGGTTTCCAGCAGCGCTTCCGGTTTGCCCGCATCCATCCAAACATCCACCGGCTGCACGCGCATGCGCGCGCCCTTGGCAATCATCAGATTGATCGCGTCTGCCAGGAAATATTCTCCGTTCAGGGAAACGTCTTTTTCAATTTGCTCGGCAATCGCGCCCATCAGGGCAGATCCGTCGCGGAAGTAATAGAAACCCACTAAGGCCAGGTTGTTGCTGATGTCATTGGGTTTTTCAATCAGCCGGATAATTTGCCCGTCTTGGTTGACCTCTGCCACGCCGAAGCGGCGCGGGTCCGGCACACCCTTCACCCAGGCTACCCCGTCCATGTCTTCGTTGTCCAGGAAGGTTAGGTCTGTTTCAATCAAGGTGTCTGAGAAAGCCATCAGCATGGGGCCCTTCAGAAAATCGCGCGCCAGGTAAAGCGCGTCGGACTGCCCGCGCATTTCTTCCTGGATGACGTAGTTGATCTTCTTTTCGGCATGGTGCGCGCGTATATATTCATCCACCTGCTCTTCCTGGTTGGGTCCCAAAATCAGTACAAATTGAGCGTCAGCAAAACGCGGCAGAGAATTGAATTGGTCCAGCACGTAATCTAGCACGGTGCGTCCGGCCAAATGGATCAGCGGTTTGGGTTTGCTCCAGGTTTGCGGTCGCATGCGTGTACCCAATCCGGCCATAGGGATTGCGATGGTATAAATTTCTTTCAAGCGGCCCTCCTTGAGGATTTTGTATAGATTGTACAACAGGATAGAACAATGCGGAAATGCCAAAAAGCGATTACAGGGCCTCAAAGCGGTAAGGCATAAAGATGTCGGGCACCAGTATTTTGCAATTTGGATCGGCTTGATGTACTTTAGCTGCGAAATCTTGCAGGTTGATGCGCCCGATGGGCGGAAAAGCCAGGCGCGGCGCGCTGAAGAAGGGCTGCGGCTCATTCGAAAGCGGCTGGTAGGTGTCGTCCCAGTGCTGCGGGAGCACCAGATTGGGTTGAACCTGCCCCAACAGCGTGTCGTACCATCGCTGGCTGGAGACTGCCCGGCAGGTCAGCAGGTCGGCGCGCGGGGCGCCGTCCGGTTGGGTGCTGCTCCACACCAAAATGCGCGTTCCTTCGAATTCCAGCAGGAAGCTGTAGCAGGCGTCCATGCGGTAGTCGCGCAGGCGCAGCGGAAATTCCAGCTTGCGCCGCAGCTTGCCGAAGGTGTAGCCCGGTATCCAGGGATGCACTGCCGGCAGCACACTGACGCGGATGTTGTTGATGTCAAAGCTATCGCCGCTGGCGATCTCGTGCGTTTGCCTCGCCGGCAGCCCGGCGGCCTGCGTCAGCCGGCAGGTGTTGGCCGAACCGTGCACTCTTGCGCCCGTGCGCAGGGCGATGGCGGGCGCGTCCATGCAGTGGTCGAAGTGCGCGTGCGTGACCAGGATGGCGTCGCAGCGCGGGATGTGCTTGCGCAGCACGGCCTCGTCCGGCGCCACGCGCCCGAAATAGGTTTGGACAAAGCGTGGACGTGTCAGGAAGGGGTCCACGATCAGGGTTGTATTTCCCAGTTGAAATTCGAATCCGGCGTTGCCAAGCCACTTTATCATAATGTCCTTAGTGTTGTGATGTAATTGATAAATTTATTTTATTACGATATTATAGAGACAAATGTCAGTTATTCAGATTAGGAGGGTAATGTGGTTTTTGATCCCTACAGAATATTAAATGTTGACAAGAATGCAAGTATTGAGGAAATCAATACAGCATATTTTCGTTTAGCAAAGCAATATCACCCTGATAGAAATAAAGGGATTGATGCTACAAACAAGATGAAAGAATTAAATGAGGCTTATGAAATATTAAAAAATCCAAAAAAACGTAGTGATTTTGATCGAACATTTAATCGCCAAAATCAAGAACCTTACGCCAAAGCTAGATATTATTCCATGAATGATTACTTAAAAAACTTTAAATGTCAAAGATGTGGTGTAACAGATCATACCCTGCGAATTGTTCATTTCCCATATGCAGTTAGTTTAATTTTTGTAACCTTGAAAAGAGGGTGGGGAGGAATATTCTGCTCGGAATGTAGAAAAGAAGAAATGGCAAAAGCAAAATTCATATCTCTTTTCTTTGGCTGGTGGGGTTTACCATGGGGGATTGTATATACATTAAAATCATTATTTTCATTCTGGGGAGAAATTCCAAATCAAGTTAATGCAGAATATGTTAAAGCATTAGGAAGAGTTTTATACAACTTAGGGGATTATTTTGATGCACGAATTGCATTTAAGGAAAGTTTAGAAATTTCAGATGACCCGGATTTAAGAAATGTAATCAAAGAAATGGACAATTATCCATATAAAAGAATAATAAAAACAAGACCATCAAAACCAACCCTTTTAATTTTCAGGATATGTGTTTCACTAATTAGTTTTTTATTATTTCGAGATTTATTTTTGAATAATAAAGAGATAGAACCTTTAAATAATAATGTCGCAACTCAATCGTTTAGTCCAGAGACTAGCGAATTTATCTTCAGAGTAACTCCAACAATTGATTATGAGGAAATCTGGAAAATCTATAAAAACGAAGAGCTAGGATATTTCGCGTATTACCCAACCTCTTATACTTATGAAGAGGAAGACCAGGATGTATATTTTTACAATTTATCCTCATATGAGAGTGTGGATGATATTGGTTTTGCGATATTCTATTCAGATATTGGTTTGAATATTTCCGATGGTGAGATTGATTCCGAGTTTATAAAGTCTTATCAAGAAGAAGTATTTGAAAATCAAGGTTTTATTGTAGATCAATCACTAAAAAAACACTATATTACAAATAAACCTGCTTTATCTGGATCGTTTCATAAATTGCTGGAGGATGGATTTTATAAGACATATATTACAACTGTCTTTAATGATAATAGGGTATATCAATTAATGGCCGTTGGTTCACAAAGTAATGATGATTACCTATACAACCAATACGAGAAGTTTGTTTCGTATTTCAGATTAGTTTATTAGTCAAATTCGATATAATGAGTCATTATAAATCCCGTCCATACCCTCAAGGAGCAAACATGGTAACGGCCAAACCCGAGCAGTTGTCCTCCGCAATCCCCGGCATCGAGAATATGCTGTACGAATATGGCGGCGAGGGTTTTCCGCGCGTGCGCCGCGTGCGCGCCGAATTGATGGCGGCTGTTCCGGCCATCTGCCCGGAGCGCGCCCTGCTCATCACCGAGTCCTACCGCGAAACCGAAGGGCAGCCCATGGTGCTGCGGCGTGCCAAAGCCCTGGAGCGCATCCTCGCCAATATGTCCATTTTCATTGAAAAGGACCAATTGATTGTCGGCAACCAGGCCGGCCAGGTGCGCGCCGCGCCCATCTTCCCCGAATATTCCATCGACTGGGTCATCGAGGAACTTGACCAGTTTGAAAAACGCAGTGGGGACGTCTTTACTATCACGGAAGATACCAAGGATAAGTTGCGCAGCATCCAAGCTTTTTGGCAGGGCAAGACCCATCAGGAAGCCGTTTATGCCGATATATCCGATATCAATATGGCCGCCCAGCAACAGAACGTCATCCACCGCGGCGGTATCTCTATGTCCGGAGACGGGCACATTATCCCTAATCATGACAAAGTGCTGGCGCTGGGTTACCGCGGCCTGCAGCAGCAGGTGCAGGAAAATCTGAAACGCACTGACTTGAATGAAGAACAGCGCGACTTTTACCAGGCCGCTGAGATTTCCCTGGGTGCGGCCATCCACTTCGCCCGCCGTTATGCCAAGTTAGCGACTAAATTGGCTGGGCTGGAAAGCGACCCGCAGCGCAAGGCTGAACTGGAACAAATCGCGGGGGTCAACACGCGCATTTTTGAAGGTAAAGCCCAGACCTTCCACGAAGCCTTGCAGGTGGTCTATTACTGCCATCTGATCATGATGATCGAGAGCAACGGCCACTCCTTCTCCTTCGGCCGTTTCGATCAGTATATTTACCCCTACTACCAGGCCGATATCGACGCCGGCCGCCTGACCAACCAGCAGGCTCTGGAGTTGATTACGCTCTTCTTTATTAAGTTGAATTCGCTTAACAAAGTGCGCCCCTGGGACCACACCGAATTTGGCGTGGGTTACCCGCTTTATTCCAACCTGATGGTGGGTGGCATGAAAGCCGACGGGTTGGACGGCACCAACCCAGTCACCTACCTGTCGCTGCGCGCCATGGACTTGACGCGCCTGCCCGAACCCAACCTATCCGTGCGTTACTGGGCCGGCAGCCCGCGCGCCCTGCTGAACGAATCCGCACGCCTGATCCGCGAAGGTTTTGGCATGCCTGCCCTGTTTGCGGACGAAACTGTTATCCCGGCCATGATGTCCATCGGCCTGCCCGAGGAGGTCGCGCGCGACTACGCTTCCATGGGTTGTGTGGAAGTGGCCATTCCCGGGCGCTGGGGCCACCGCGCCACCGGTATGACCTACATTAATTTCGGCAAGATTCTGGAAATCGTGCTCAACAACGGCACCGATCCGGCCTCCGGCATCCAACTGATGTCGGTCAACGGCCAACCCGGCCGCGACGTGCACTTCAATTCCTACGACGAGGTTTGGCAGGCCTGGAAGAAATTCCTCAAGTTCTACACCGATCTGGCGGTGGAAAGTGACGCCATCTGCGACCGCCACCTCAAGGTCTTCGACGCCGACCCCTTCGGCTCTTCCCTGGTGGACAACAGCATCGAACGCGGCAAAACCCTCAAAAACGGCGGCGGCGAGTTCGACTTTGTCAGCCAGTCCACCATTGGCACCTCCATCATCGGCGACGCCTTGGCGGTGGTCAAGAAACTGGTCTTTGAAGACAGGACAATCACTTTCGAACAGCTGCGCGCCGCGCTGGACGCCAACTGGCAGGGTGTGCAAAACCAAAAAATTCGCAAGTTGGCCCTGGCGGTGCCCAAGTTCGGCAACGATGAAGATTACGTGGACGAGATCGTGGCGGACGTGTACACCTCCTACTTGGACCTGCTGCCCGGTTACCATAACGCGCGTTTTGGCCAGGGCCCCATTGGCTGCGGCTACACCATGTCCACCTCCAACATCTCTTCGTACGTGCCTTATGGCATGGATGTGGGCGCCACGCCCGACGGCCGTTACTACGGCCAGCCGGTCAACGAAGGCGCTTCGCCCTGCCTGGGCGCCGATAAGCAGGGGCCGACCGCTGTGCTCAAATCGGTCTCCAAGCTGCCCAACCAGCGCATGGCCGGCGGGCAATTGCTCAACATGAAATTCTCGCCCAACGTGCTCAAAGGCGACGACAACCTGGAGAAATTCATCGCGCTGCTGGAGGCCAACCGCTTGCTGGGCAATTTCCACATCCAGTTCAACATCGTGGATTCGGCCGAGCTGCGCGACGCGCGCCTGCATCCGGAAAAGCACCCCAACCTGATGGTGCGCGTGGCCGGTTACTGCGCCCTGTTCACCTCGCTCATCCCCGAAGTGCAGGACGCCATCATCGCCCGTACCGAGCAGCAGGGGCTGTAAAACGCATTAGGTTATAATCGAGCGCGCTATGTTACCCATGTATAACCCCGCCCGCGGGCTGATCTCGACCGTCCAAAAGTATTCCACCAAGGATGGCCCCGGCATCCGCGACACCGTCTTCTTCAAAGGCTGCCCGCTGGGCTGCCTGTGGTGCTCCAATCCCGAACTGATCCGCCCGGTGCCCGACCTGTTGTATTCGCGCGAGAAGTGCGCTCACTGCGGCACCTGCCTGTCGGCCTGCCTCAAAGAAGCCCTGTCCTTTGACGAAGAGGGTTATGTGTGGGTGGATCGTCTCAAATGCGACGGCTGCGGCGAATGCGTGCAGGCCTGCCCCAACAGTGCTTTGGAGATCGCCGGCAAGTTCGTGACGGTGGAAGAGGTCACCAAAGAAGTACTCAAGGATCGCGTCTTCTACCAGACTTCCAACGGCGGCGTGACCTTCTCGGGCGGCGAGCCGCTCTGGCAGGCCGGTTTTGTAGCCCAGGTGGCCCGTAACCTGAAGAACGAAGGCATCCACACCGCGCTGGACACCGCCGGGCACGTGGGCTGGTGTCGCTTTGAAGAAGTGCTGCCCTACATCGACCTGGTGTTATACGACATCAAGGCCGCCGACCACAACCTGCACCGCCAGCTGACCGGCCAGGAGAACGACGTCATCATCATGAATGCCCAGCTGCTGGCCCAACACGGCATGCCCATGCACGTGCGCCTGGTGCTCATCCCCGGCTTGAACGATTCCGATGCGGAAATCAAAGGCCGCATGCAAATCGTCAGCGAGCTGGCCACTGTGCAGCAGGTGGATTTACTGCCTTACCACCGCTACGGCATTGGCAAGTATGCCCGCCTGGGGTTGGATTACCCTTTGCTGGATTTGCCGGAATATTCCGAAGAGCGTTTGGCCGAGATTGAGGCATTGGTGCGCAGCTATGGCATCAAAACCACCATCGGCGGGTAAAAACGGATTACCTTGTTAGGGTTGATTAGGCTGTGTGTAGATAAAATATTTTTTGCTTTATAATTCCGCATTCACCTCACACTTAGCAAGGAATACACGACATGCAAACTCATACTGAAAACCCCAACACGGGTTACCTGGCAGCGCTGGGCAGCGCCGTCTTTTTATCGCTGACGTCCATCTTCATCAGCTATCTGAACGTAAATTTCCAATTGCCCGCCCTGGTGTTGGCTTTTTGGCGCGAAGTTTTCGTTGCCTTGATACTGTTGGCGATTTTCTCTCTTTTTCAGCGATCCTTGTTGAAAGGGGTCAGACCGCATCTTCCCTACCTGGCAATTTATGGCTTTGTGCTGGCGCTTTTCAATGCGCTCTGGACGGTCTCGGTCACGCTGAATGGCGCGGCAGTCGCCACGGTGCTATGTTACTGCTCGGCGGCTTTCACGGCCTTACTGGGCTGGCTGATCCTGCATGAGGAAATGACCCTGGCTAAAGTCATTGCAGTGGCCCTCAGCCTGACAGGTTGTGCTTTTATCGTCGATGCCTTCAACCCGGCTGTTTGGCACATCAATACCCTGGGTATTCTGACCGGTATTGGGTCCGGTCTGTTTTATGCTGTCTATTCCCTGATGGGCCGCTCGGCTTCGCAGCAGCGCGGGCTGAATCCCTGGACCACGCTGTTTTACACATTTTTAATTGCGGCAGTTTTCATGTTAGCTTTCAACCTTTTTGGAGGCGCTTACCTGCCCGGAGCCGCGCAGCAGCCGTCTGACCTCTTTTGGCTGGGCAATTCTGTGCCCGGATGGGCTATTCTGATTTTGTTGGCGGTCGGGCCCACATTGCTGGGTTACGGCTTGTATAACGTCAGTCTGACGCATTTGCCTTCCAGCGTGGTTAATTTGATTGTCACCATCGAGCCGGCTTTCACAGCGGTTACAGCTTACTTTGTCCTGGGGGAGCGTTTTAATGGGCAGCAGATATTGGGCAGTTTGTTGGTCATGTCCGGCGTTGTGGTTATACGTATGTATAAAAATAAGGTAAAATCTGACCTGGAATGAAGCACAGGGGCGGAAGATTGCCCCGTACCGAACTGAATTGGAGGTTTGATGGTACAGATTATCACAGATAGCACGGCCGACCTGGGTCATGAAATTGCTGACCGCGCGAATATCAAAGTGATTCCCCTGTCCGTGATCATTGGTGGTAACACCTATCACGACGGTGAGGATATTGAACAATTTAAACTGTTCGATCTGATTAAACAGACTGGTGAGCTGCCCAAAACGGCAGCCCCGTCTATGGGTGAGTTTTATACGGTATTTACTGGAGCGGATGAATCGGTTTTCATCGGGATTTCCTCCAAGTTGTCCGCCACGGTTCAAAACGCGGCATTAACGGCTCAGGAACTTCCGGCTGGCAAAGTCCGCGTAATTGATTCGCTCAACCTGTCTTCCGGCATCGGCCTGCTGGCTTTAGCGGCTGCGGATTTACGCGATCAGGGTTTATCGGCTGAGGAAATTGAAAAAGAAATCACCCGCCGTCTGCCCGATACACGCATGTCTTTCATGATTGCGACCATGGAGTACCTTTATAAAGGCGGACGCTGCTCAGCTATGGAGAACATCTTTGGCACCATGCTGAAAATCCATCCGATCATTGAAATGCAGCCGGATGGTTCACTGGGCGTCAAGGACAAAGCTTATGGGTCACGCAAAAAATCCATGCAGCTGCTGTTGACTGATTTTGAAAAGCACCTGGATGAATTGGACCGCCGCCGGGTTTTTATTACCCATACTTCGCCGGATGCAGATGCCGAGTACCTCAAAGAAGAAATTATGCGTTTGGCCGCGCCGGAAGAAGTGTTGATCACACGCGCGGGCAGTGTAATTTCCAGCCACTGCGGCCCGGGCACCATCGGAATACTCTATATGGTAAAGTAATTTTCAAAAATGCAGAGGCTAGCATCTGCATTTTTCAGCTAATCTATCCTCAAGCGACTTCGGGAGGTTAAAAGTCGTATTCGCACGTATTATTTCTACTTAATTAGTTATCGTAAACAATACATATATATAAACATACAGTAGAATTAGTGTAGGGAAATATTAATCAACAACTGATTTGAATCATCAATAAACAAATACGGAGGCATTATGATACAAGTTGTTACGGATAGTACCGCTGACCTTACCCCCGCTTTAGCCAAACAACAAAACATTAAAGTTATTCCCTTGTCTGTCTCAATTGGTGGAACGACTTACCGGGATGGACTGGATCTGGACCAGGAAAAATTATTCGCTTTGGTAAAGAAATCTGGCGAATTGCCCAAGACTGCCGCGCCGACCATCGGTGAATTTCATGAGCTTTTCAGCCAAGCGGATGAGACTGTTTTTGTCGGCATTTCATCCCAATTATCTGCTACAGTGCACAATGCCCTGTTGACCGCACAGGAATTTCCTGAAGGGAAGATTCGCGTGATTGATTCGCTGAATTTGTCGTCCGGGATTGCTTCCCTGGCGCAAATAGCCGCACAATTACGCGACCAGGGTTTACCGGCGGCGGAAATTGAAGCACAAGTTAAAAAGCAGGTTCCCAATATCCGTTTGATATTTATGGTGGACACCATGGAATACCTGTATAAAGGCGGGCGCTGCACGGCTCTCGAATCTGTCCTGGGAAGCATGCTGAAAATTCACCCCATCATTGAAATGTGCCCGGATGGCACGTTGGGGATGAAAGGCAAAGCATCCGGTTCGCGCAAAAAATCCATGAAAATGCTATTAGATGATTTGGAAGCCCATCTGGATGTGTTGGACCCCAGCAGGATTTTCATCATCCACAGTTCTCCCCAAACCGATGTGGATTATTTCAGGAATGAAATCATCCGCATTGCTCATCCTGATGAGGTGGCCATCACTTTGGCTGGCAGTGTCATTTCCAGCCACTGTGGGCCCGGCACCATGGGTATTTTGTATTTGACCAAGCCGGATGAATAGACCGAAGACTGGATAGGCGCACAAGCATAAATGTAGCATTTCTTTGGGCATAAGGATTTTGGCTGTCTTGAAAGTAGGTAATTCTGCTGAGATTAATAACCTGCGGAATTCTGAATAAAAAAAGGGCCGGCGTGCGCTGGCCCTTTTGCGTTCTTCAATAAACTAAAATCGCCAAATCTCTTTTAAAATCGCTTTAGCCTGATCCAGGTCGTGCACCAGGTGGTTGAGCATCATGGCTCGTAAAGCCTTGCCATAATCCTGTTCCACCACGGCTTCTGACCATAGCATTTCAAACGTGGCGTTCAGGCGCACCATGGCCTGCAAATCCAGCGGCGCCTCGGCCGGTTCCAGCGGAACGAAGCCGTGTCCGGTCACCAGCGTGGGCGTTTCCACGATGGCCTGTGCGGGCATCCAGGGGATGGTTGTGCCGTTGACGATGTTAAGAATAAAAACCTGGTTAGCGTCGTTCGCGTGCGCCAGCATGACCGGCACCACAATCGCGCCGTACCAATGCGCGCCGCGCTGGTTCAGACTGGCGGGCATACCGCTGCCGGATGCGTAGTCGCTCATAACCTGCGCTTCCAATTCCATCAATTGTTCCGCGCGCACGTGCGTCTGATCCTTCTGCTTGTCGAAGACCCTATTGGCGTGATAATAATATTTGAAATAGCTGGTGGGGATGCCGCCGACAGCTTGGGCAATTTCCGCATCCACCGGCAGCCCCGGTACTTTATCAAGCTGCCCCAGAATTTCCGGCATCATGTCGCGGCCGTTCCAAATCGCCTTCACGACCCAGCCGAAGTGGTGCATGCCCACGTACTGCACCCACAGCTCTTCCAGCGGCGCGCCCAGCATGGCCGCGATGTTTTCGGCGATGCCGATGGGCGAATCGCACACACCTACGATGTTCACCTTGGTGTAGCGCGAGGCTGCGTATTGGATGTAGCTATTGGGGTTGGTCAGGTTGAGCATCAGCGCCTGTGGTGCGACTTCTTCCACGATGCGGCAGTAATCCAGCGCCACCGGGATGGTGCGCAGGGCGTTGCTCATGCCGCCCGGTCCGAAAGTTTCTTCGCCCAGGATGCCGAATTGTTTTGGGAAGCGTTCGTCGTAGGCGCGGGCTTTGTAGCCGCCCACGCGGATTTGGTTGAGGACGTAGTCGGCCCCTTCCAGACCTTTGCGCGCGTCAGTCTCGAAAGTGACCTCCAATGGAACATTGGCGGCCTTGGCTAATTCCGCGCCGGCCGCGGCCACTTTTTCCAGCTTGTCGCGCGTACGCCCGATCAGGCAGATTTCAAAATCCGTCCGGTCTGTGCGTTTGGCCATTTCATCCACCAGCAGCGGCGAGGCGATACTGCTGCCGCCCAACACAGCCAGTTTGCGTTTTTCCGACATTAATACCTCATTTCACTGTCTTTATGCGCGGTCGTAGTAAGCCAGAATGGCTTCAGCGGTCGCGCGCGCTTCATCCTCGCGGAAGGTTTCGAAGATTGGCAGGTTCAACACGCGGGTGGCATAGGAAGCTCCCACAGGGAAATCGGCATCTTGATAACCCAGGTCTTCGTAAGCGCCTTGCATGGGGACCAGGATGGGGTACATGGCAAACGCGCCGATGTCGTGGTTGGCCAGATAAACCAGCAGTTTAGTGCGTTCTTTTTCGCTGGGTGCGATGGTGGCGTATGAATAAAACACATGGTGGCAATAGTCGGCTACATAAGGCAGCTGGAGGGGCGTGTCCTTTAGCATTTCATCGTAAATGGCGGCAATTTTGCGGCGCTGATTGTTCCAGTCATCCAAATGACGCAGTTTGACGCTCAACATGGCGGCCTGAATTTCGTCCAGGCGGTCCTGGAATCCGATCACTTCGTGGATGAATTTCACGCGCTGGCCGACGTAACGCAGCATGCGGATCTTCTCAAACAATTCCGGGTCGCTGGTGGTGATGATGCCGCCGTCGCCGTAGGCACCCATGTTCTTGCTGGGGTAGAAAGAGAAGGCAGCCGCGTGGCCCAGAGAACCCACCCGGCGTCCCTTGTAATAGCCGCCGTGCGCGTGCGAGGCGTCTTCCAGCACATACAGGTTGTGTTTCTTGGCTAACTCCATGATCGGACCCATGTCCACCACATGCCCGTATAAATGCACTGGAACGATGGCTTTGGTCTTGGAGGTGATCTTCTTTTCCACCAGTTCAGCGGTCAGGTTGTAGGTTTTGGGGTCTATATCCACAAATACCGGTGTCGCACCGCAGTATGAAGCCGCGAATGCCGTGGCTACGTAGGTGTTGCAGACCGTGATCACTTCGTCGCCCGGGCCGACGCCCATGGCTTCCAATGCGATGTGCAGCGCAGCAGTGCCGCTGGATATGCCCACGGAAAACTTGCTGTCGCTGAACTCGGCAAATTCTTCTTCAAATTTTTTCAGGTAAGGTCCCATGGTGTACTTGCCGGTCGGCATGACTTTCTTGAGGGCTTCCATTACCTCATCACCGATTTCTTCCCATTGGCGTTCCATTTCACCGCTGCCGATCTTGGTCGGTTTCATTAAGGCATCTACCCAATCGGGAATGTCTATCTTGCGGGATAAATCAATCTTGGTCATCTTTTCTCCAGTAATTATTCGTTTTTAAAGAATTGCGGCAGATACTGTTTATGAGCTTCCAACATTTCATCCACCAGTTTGACTGCGGTGGGATAATCCGGAACCAGTGGGTTTTGCAGCATGGCCAGATAGGCGTCACGGCGCGAACCGCTCACCGCGGCTTTCACCGTGGCGGATTCCCAGGACTTGGCTTGCTGGCACAGTGCGCGGATGGATTCGGGCAGGCGCCCCATGCTGAGCGGGGTCACGCCGTGCGCGCCCACCACGCAGGGCACTTCCACAGATACGTCCGGATCCAAATCCGGGATGCAGTTGCCGTTGCGGGCTACTACGATTTGAACATCGCGGCGATCGAGCATCAGGGACATGATTAGGTTCACAGCCGCTTCGGAATAGCGCGCGCCGCCGCGCTGGGCCAACTCGGGCGGTTTGACCAGCACTTTCGGGTCGGCGTATTTCTTCAGCAGCTCTTTTTCAACTTCCAGCACCACCTCTCCGCGCGACTTCTCAGCCGCTTTGGCTTCCGCCAGGCGCTGGGGATGGAAGTAGTAATATTGCAGGTAGTAGGTCGGCATCACGCCCAGTGTGCGCACCAGGTCGGGGTCGATCTTGGGCATCTCTTCAATGTCCACCATTTTTTCCAGGTTGTCGATCAATTGCTGGGTGACGTCTTCGCCCTTGATGTAAACCTTGCGCACCCAATTGACATGGTTGAGTCCCATCCATTCCAGGAACACATCTTTAGGTTCCACATGGAAGGCTTCCGCCATGGCCGCGATGGTGTTGATGGGATTGTTGCATAAGCCCACAACATTCAGGTTGGTATGCTTCAGGATCGCTTCGGTCATAATGCCGGACGGATTGGTGAAGTTTATGTACCAGGCCTCCGGTGCGTATTTTTCCATGTCCTTGGCAATATCCAGTGTGACCGGAATGGTGCGGAAAGCTTTGAAAGTTCCGCCGGGGCCGGTGGTTTCCTGGCCGATCACGTTGTATTTCAGCGGGATCTTTTCGTCCAGGATGCGCGCGGCCATGTGGCCGATGCGCATGGAGGATAGCACGAATTTGGCGCCGTCCACCGCTTTGGGGCGTTCCAGGTTGAGCGTGACCTTGGTGTCCAGCTCGGCATACTTGACCTGGCGCTGGGCCATGCCGCCCACCACGTTCAGGCGTTCTTCGTCGATATCGTATAACGCAATTTCATCAACTTGCAGGTCCGCTTCGTGCTGGATAAAGCCGTCGATCAATTCAGGGGTGTATGTGCTGCCGCCCCCGATGACCGCTATTTTTTCGATTGTTGATTTTGACATTTTGCCACTTCTTTCTCAAGGGCTTCAATTCGCTTGTTCATCCGAATCACTTGTTCGGTGTTATCAATCTCGGCCCAGGCCAGCATCAGCAGGTCGAGGGAGTGCACCAGCAGCACGGAGAAAGGCACGTCTTCGCCGCGCGCGGCTTTGGTGATGATGGAGGTGTTGATCTTGTGCGCCTGGGTCTGCTCGTCGTTGGCCTGCTGCAGGCTTTCTTCCGCTTCTTCCCACTGGCAATTTTCGGCATATTCAGCAGCTTCTTTGGCAAAACTGCGGGCGCTGCCGGCGTGCAGGATCAATTGGAACAGAGTTTGCTCCCATTCATTAAAATCGGTCATATTCTTAATTTCCTTTTTGAACTGTATTTTCTAATTTAAATGACGGCCGTCATTCATGCGGTTAACCTGCCAGCGGCCGTCTTTGAGTTCGAACTCGCTGATGCCGCAGGCTGTCCAGGGTCCAATTACTCGCCATTCTTTCACATCTAACCCTTGAAAGTATTGCGAGAGAATCCCCAGGATTCCCCAATGAATTACCAGCATGATGTGCTGGTTAGCATGCTTATCAATAATTTCCTGTGTGCCTTCCAGCACGCGCGCCACAAAATGCGCTTCGCTTTCACCGCTAAAATGCAGTGCCAGGTTTACATAAGGGCGAAAATACCAGGGGCCGCTGCCATCCGGTTCAAAGCGATCCAGCGGTTTCCCTTCCAATTGCCCGTAATAACGTTCCCGCAACTTATCCACCGGGATGGGCTCTAAATGGATTGCGTTCCCGATAACCTCCGCGGTGCGCATGGCACGGCCGAGTGAACTGGCATACAGGACATCAAATTCCTGACCGCGAAAATAATCCGCCGTTTTTTGTGTGTCGCGCAATCCCGCTGCCGATAAAGGTGCGTCGGTATGGCCGTGGATGCGGTTTTCGGAGATCATGGTTGTCTCAGCGTGCCTGACCAGGGTGAGCTGCGTTGTTTTTTCCATATGCTGCTTTAAATCGATTTTTCCGCTTATTCCATCGGCTCAGCGGAGTCCGCCGCGCACCGGAAACCCACGAAAGGATTTTTGCGGTGCGGTGTATGCATGCGCACAAAGAAGGTTTGTGCTTCTTCGGCGCCGTCCAGCCAGTCGCCGCCGCGCAGGGGGGCGCGCAGTTGCGAGGGTTTACCGCCGCCGATCCATTCCCACACATTGCCGGCCATATCTTGGCAGCCGTAAGGGCTGTCGCCTTCAGGGGAATACTGGCCTACTGGAGTAGTATCGCCGGAGAAAGTGTTGCATTTGTCGCGGTCGAAATCGTTGCCCCAGGGCCAGGTGCGCCCATCAGTGCCGCGTGCGGCTTTTTCCCATTCTTCGCCGGTGGGCAGGCGTTTGCCGGCCCATTCCGCGTAGGCGGTAGCGCTTTCCCAGTTGACTTCAACCACCGGGTGGTTTTCCTTGCCTTCCGGCCAGCTGCCTTTGCGCCAGGAAGCCGGTTCAGGGTGCCCGGTTGCATCGATAAATTTTTTGTAATCTGCGTTGGTGACGGGATAGAGGTCGATATAAAATTCTTTGGTTTCAGCTTTTTCCTGATCCTCTCCAAATAAAAATTCACCCGCCGGAACTTTTACCATGGGTCGATTGTCTTTACCGCAGACAAACAGAGGAACTTTACTTTGTACCATTCTTGATGCTCCTTTTATTGTATTTTTTAGGATTGGATGATTGCAATTCTTTAGCTAACCAGCGATAACTGAAGTAAGTTGTCGCGAGGTAGTAAATGGACGTTACAACGGAAGTTAATGTTGAGGTCACTCCCAGAGTCTGGCCGGTGTTTCCTTCACCCAGGACCAACTCCAATAAAGAGGCACCCCAGGTAAAGACTATGTAGAGAATAATGCCGGCCCAAAACCGCTTTTTGTTGCCCTTGATTGCACAAGCGACTAAATACCCTTGTACTGCACTGATTGTCAGTAATGCAACCCGGAAGAGGATAGTTGATAAAGATGTGGTGAATAAATTTGAGATGCTGGCTTGAGCAATTTGAGTAATTGTAGCAGCTTGAACACTTCCTGCTGCCAGGTTTTCACCGCCATGGCTGAAAATAATATTAAAACCAATACCAATTTCGTTCAGTCCGGTAAAAACATGTGCGATCATGCCAATACCAAAACCCAGCGCCAGGCCGTTGCTATCAATATCCTCGTTTTTATCCAGGCGGCTCTTTAGGAAATAAAACATTCCGAGCTGTAACAAGAGCGTGGTGATGACATCCCCGGCGAAATAGGAAATGATGCTGGAGTTGATGGCATTGGTTTGACCGCCTGTAACAATTTGCATAATGAACTTTTGCAGGAAGGTGCTTAAAAAAAATGTGATGGCCCAGATACCCATGCCCCAATAAGTAGCTTCCCGCTTGTAATCAGGTCGAAAGCGGCTGATCATATTCATGGGAATACCCGATGAAAAGATGAAAATAAAACCGCTGGCAACAACCAACAATCCCTTTAGTGTCATGCAAATTTTCCTTTCTGCTTAGATGTTCGTTTTGTTAAAAATTATTTTCCGGCGTCGCGTTCTTTGATGGCTTCCATGACTTGATTGAAAATGGCTTCACCGTCAATCATGCCGTAAGCAATTGTGTCGATATTTAAAACGATGGTTCCATAAGGTCCGGCGGCTTGTTCAATGGCCTTTTTCTTGAATCTGACCTGTGGAGCAACCAACACAATATCCATCGGATTTTCAGAAAAATCCCAACGCCCCATTTCAGCTGTCTCAATCGCTTTTAATTCAAAAGGCACGCCGGCTGCTTCAGCTGCTTTGGCTGTTTTAGCCTCAATCAAGCTGGACGACATACCCATCGCGCAAACCATGAGTACTCGAGTTTTTTTCTCTTCTGCCATATTTCACCTCTTATTAGAATATTTAAAACTAGTCATCATCTTGCTATCACTTCAGCGTTCATTTATTAATTTCGGGAAGTAATCACCGTGTTGGGCGAGATAATCATCTAAGATTACTTTAGCCATTTCATATCCCGGTACCAGGGGATGCAATGTGAGTGCTTTTAATGCATCGGTGTAGGAATCCTTTACAGCCGCCTGGATCGTTAATCGTTCATAGGCTTTTACGGATTTCATTAATCCCAAATCCGCATCCGGGATACTGCCAATAGCGAAGGGACGCACTACACCGTTGCCTACCAGACAAGTGGTTTCAATGACATCGTCCTCTGCCATGCCGCTGATGGCGCCGCGATTGGGTACATTTAGGATCATGATCTTGGGGTCGCTGGTCAGGCCCTCAATTACATTCAAAGCCACCGCTGAATATCCTTCGGCGGATTCATCCATAGCTTGTTTGACTTCTAATTTTTCCGGCGGTTTTTGCGCAGTGGACTCGCCGGCTGCGTCATGACCCGTCTCCAGCGTCATATAGGTGCTTTGGCGCTGATCTAGGTAATGCAAATAAATTTCTTCGATTTTATCCGGGCTGTCTTCCTCGTCCCGAATGCGTTTCAGGCTGGCATACAGCTGTTGGTTAAAGGGGAGAATTTGAAGCGCGCGGCTCTGCCCTGACTTTAACAAATTTTCAACAGATTTTTTCGGGTAGTAATAAAAATAAACATACTCATTGGGAATGGTACCCGAGGCCGCGATTTCATTGACGTCAAAAGGCAGGTGCTCGACCGTTTTGCCGGAAGCTTGCATGCTTTGCAGAATTTCCGGCACAAGGTTTTTACCGTTTAAATAAATGGCACGCATCCAACCCAAATGGTTCAGGCCGTAGTATTCAGGAAATAAGTTATCAGGATCTGTCTGGACGAAGTCAGCTGCAGCCCGCATCATGGCGGAAGGATTATCGCAAATACCCACTGCGTGTTCGAAACCGGCCACGCGTGTGATGGCTTCTGTCAGAATTCCGGCCGGGTTGGTGAAGTTCAACAACCAGGCATCCGGGGCTAATTCTTTGATCAGTTCGACATATCGCAGGATAACGGGTACGGTTCTCAGTGCCATGGCAAAACCACCCGGCCCGGTGGTTTCCTGTCCGAGCACACCGTACTTTAAAGGCACCTGCTCATCAATAACCCGTGATTCCAATGAACCTTCACGGAATGTGGTAACGATGAAATCCGCACCCCGGATAGCTTTGCGGGCATCGGTGGTCCACTCGATGTTGAATTTTGCGCCTTTGGCTAAACGCGGCTTGCAGGCCAGTTTGATTAATTCCAACCGCTCCGGATCGATATCCATCATGCAGACAGTGTCCAGAGGCAAGCGGTCCTGGAAATTGAGGATGCTTTGGATCACCAGTGGGGTTCTCACACCCCCAGCGCCGATAAAAGTTATTTTCATTTGGCCTCTATTGTTAATGAAGGGGATGTGAATTTCACATCCCCTTTGATTTGTATTTCTTGAATTAAGCAGCGACTGGTTTTTTGACGCCTGCTTCTTCTTTTTGGAGTACTTCTGCTTCCCAAGCCTTGAAGGCGGGGAACCAGATAATACCTGGAATGACGAACTCGGTGAGGATGGCCAGGATAATGGCTCGCCAATCATACCCCGTTTCCAGGAACATCAGGATGGGTGCGGGCAGCGTCCACGGACCGGCAATAAAAGTGGGGCTGACCAGACCGGAAGAGGTTGCCAGGTATGCCACAGTGGTGTTCAAGAAAGTGATCAGGATGAACGGGAGGCCCAGGATGGGATTGAAGATAATCGGGGCGCCGAAGGTGATCGGTTCATTGATGTTAAAGATACCGGGCCAGATACCCAACCAACCAACGCGGCGCAGGCGTTCTGATTTGGAGCGGGTGAAGTAGAAAGCCAGCGGCAGAGTGGCGCCGGAACCGCCAGGTACTACGAAGGAGCGGAATTGCTCGGTGTAGATAGCGGTGGGGGCTAGACCTTCGGCCACGGCTTTTACATTGGCGGCCAGGTTCGCTTGCCAAACAGGTTGCAGGGCAATGCCAATGGTCATGTCGCCGTGGATACCCATGGTCCACAAGAATGCGTGGAAGGTTTCTGCGATAGCGGCAGCGGCGTAAGTGGATGCGGCTGGAACAATTGCGCCTAATACTTTGAAGAGGCCATTGGCGAGGTCAAAGTTCAATACAAAGCGGATCAGCCACCAACCAAACGCGATTGCGGCACAAGGGATCAAAGCGGCAAAAGCATTGGAAATCGCTGGTGGAACGCCATCCGGCATCTTTATAACGATATTCTTCTGAATAAAGAAGCGATACACCTCGACAGTTATTACCGCGATGACCATTGCTGTGAACAAGCCAGAGCTGTCCAAGTAATTGCCTGCTTCGCCATTGACCAATTCCGGAGTTGCAACCAGAATGTAGGACAGGAAGGAGAAAAGAACGGGCATTAAGGGATCCAGACCACGGCGGCGTGATAACGCGTAGGCGATGGACATGAGCACATAGATGGATAACAAACCATATGTGACATTAAAGACATTCCAAAGCGTGGCTGAAATGTTTTCCGGCAGGTGCGCCTCTAAATAGCAGGATGGATCATCTTTGAAGCACAGCGGGAATTGCAGGATAATTAATACTAAAGCTCCTACAATCAGGATTGGCATCATGGCCACGAAACCATCGCGGATGGAAGCCAGAATGGGCTGATCGAAGATTGGCGCCATTTTTTCCATTATATCGGTCATGGAATCTGCCCAGTTTTTCTTTTTCTTTTCGGGTGACATAGATAAAACTCCTTTCAAATTTATAATGATGTTGGTTTCTATTACAGTTAGGCTTACCGGTAAATTGATTTAGCTTATAAATATTTTCCCTCCTTATAAATAAAATTAACAACCGCAGGAATGACGAATAACAAGTTCGGATGGAATAATGGATAATGAATCAACTGCATGATGATTGATCTGCTTGATTAATGTTTCTACTGCTAATCGGCCCACTTCTCCAAAGGGAGCGTGAACGGTGGTCAGCGGGGGATTAAGAAAGGGAGCGATGCTTTGGTCATCAAACCCGACTACAGAAACCTGGCCGGGAATGTCGATGCCCTCATCGGTTAGAGCGGCCATCGCGCCAATGGCGGCTTCGTCGTCACCGGCAAAAACCGCGTCAAAGTTTTCCCGTTTGTGGATAAGCTTTTTAATGGAATCGTAGGCACAGTCCCGGTCAAAGTTGCCGGCTGAAACCAGGTTTGATCGATAGGGAATATTATTTTCCGCTAATACCGATTTGTAAGCAATCTCGCGTACCTTGGAATCTTCGTGAGAGGGCAGCCCGCGCAAAAACACGATTTTGCTGCGGTGGTGGACTTCAACCAAATGCCGGAGAATGTTTTTTGTGGCCTGTAAATTCTCAACGCCCACACTGGGAATGTTGATTTCCAATGGGGCCGTGCGGCAGATCAGTACCACCGGATAGCGGTTGAAAAAATAATATTTTAAATCGTTGTCACTGGCACAGTCGGCGAAAATGATCATGCCGTCGGTGTTTTGCGGGCCGATGGGGAGCGAATTCGCTGTGGTGTTGCTGTCGCGGCTGATCGAAATCAGTATATCGAAACCGGCTGCCCGGGCGTCTTTTTCAATTTCGCTGACCAGTACCGAAAAAAAATCGCCTTTTATATCTGATAATAAAAGGCCGAGTGTGGAAAATTGATTTTTTGCTAGTTTGCGGGCAGCGGAGTTGGGAATGAAATCCAGCTCTTCCATGGAGCTTTGGATGGATTCGCCCACTTCTTTGGATACAGGCGCGGTTTTATTGATATAACGACTAACCGTCGCGATGGATACTCCCGCCCTCTTGGCGACATCCCTGATAGTTATGGACCGCTTATTTTCCATTAAATAAGTTATAAGATAAATTCTAATAAATAATTAATGTAACCGGTTACACTATATCATTCCAAAAACTGAAAGTCAAGAGCTTTGTAAAAGAATTGTTATAAGCTAACCGGATTTGGTCCGGCATGTTTCGAGCCGGAGCTGGCTTTATAATTGTTCAATGTGATTGATTAAAGAAAAGGAACCGTTATGCATTTAAAAAGAAATCTTACCCTGTCCTTGGTAATAGTACTGCTGCTAACTGCGGCGGTTTATGGCGGCACGGCAGCCCAAAGTGATTCTGGTGACCCTGCGGTGGTGATCACCTTCTTTTGGCGGGAGGGTTGTTCACATTGCGCGGCTGAAAAACCATTCCTGCAGGAGTTAATTACCCAATACCCGCAGATTGATTTGCGCGCGTATGAAGTTTATGACAGCCAGGCCAACCTGGATTACTTATTTGGTTTGGGTGAGGCGATGAACTTTGAAACCAGCGGCGTGCCGGTCACGGTCATTGGCGACCAGGCTTGGGTTGGCTTTAGTGATGAAATCGGAGCGGAGATCGCTGCGGCTGTATCGGCCTGCTCCTCGGACGTTTGCGCAGATCCGGCCGATAAATATGGCCTGGATACCAGCGGTACCGTGCAGTCGTTGGAAGCACCGCAGGAAACGGAAAGCGCGTCTTCTCCAATCGTGTGGGCATTGGCTGTAGTGGCCCTTGTCCTGGTGGCTTACGGCGTGGGCTCGCTGCTGCGCAAGCGCGGAGCGAAGCCTGCTCGCAAACGTCACTAACAGCATTAAACGAAAATTATAAAAAAGGCACCCGCAGCTGCGGGTGCCTTTTAGGTTTCAATAATTTACGATCAACTTTCCAAAATGGTCTGGATGCGTGCCATGACGTCCGGGGTTAATTGGCCGACCACATCCATGGCTTTCATGTTTTCTTTGACCTGCTGCAGCTTGCTGGCACCTGTGATAACGGTGCTGACGTTGGGGTTCTTCAAGACCCAGGCCAGGGACATTTGTGCCAAGGGCACACCCAGATCATCAGCTACGCCTTGGAGTTGTGCGACTTTGGCCAGTTTGGCCTGGTCGCTAACATTCTCCTTCAGCCATTCGTAGTTTGGCAGTGTCGCGCGCGAACCTTCCGGAATTCCTTTGTTGTACTTTCCGGTCAACAGACCGGAGGCCAATGGGCTCCAAATGGTGCTGCCGTAGCCGTAGTCGCTGAAGACACGGGCATATTCCACTTCAAAACGTTCACGGTGGAACATATTGTATTGGGATTGTTCCATGACCGGTTTATGCAGGTGATGGCGTTCTGCAATTTCAATAGCTGCCAGGATATCCCCCGCCGGCCATTCGGATGTACCCCAATAAAAGGCTTTGCCGGATTCAACAATGTTGTGCATGGCCCAGACTGTTTCTTCAATGGGGGTGTTCGGGTCCGGCCGGTGGGCAAATAGCAGGTCCACGTGATCCAGTTGGAAGCGTTTTAGTGACCCATTAATGGCTTCCAGCAAGTATTTACGATTGAGGGTATCTTTTTCATTGATACCTTCGTTGATGCCCCAATACAATTTGGTGGAAACCAGAAAACTGGAACGGCGCCAGCCTAATTTCTTAAGCGCGTCCCCCATGATTTCTTCAGATTTCCCCTTGGCATATGCTTCTGCATTGTCAAAAAAATTCACGCCGGCATCGTACGCAGCAGCCATCATATCCACGGCACTCTTTTCGTCCACCTGGTTGTGGAAGGTGACCCATGACCCTAATGAGAGCGCGCTGACGCGCAAGCCTGACCGACCTAAATAACGATATTCCATAATGTATGCCTCCTCTATCTTTTTCTTCTAAATATATCAATATTAATAAAATGTAACCTCATAGTTGTATTAGAAAATTGAGGATACATTTTATTGTGCATTAACAGGAGGTATTTAAATATTCTAGCTTTCTTCAATGGTGACGGTCTTGATGGCGTCACCGGGAAAATCCGGATTGCGGCTGGGGTCGCGGCGCTTGATGTTATTGACCACTGGCATTCCTTTAATGACCTGCCCGAAAATGGTATAACCGCCGTTCAAGTGGGGAGCAGCGCTAAAGGTAATGAAGAACTGGCTGCCATTGGTATCCCGCCCCGCATTGGCCATCGCCACGATTCCGGCACGGTCAAATTCCAGGTCTGAGTCTTCGTTCTCGAATTGGTAGCCGGGGCCGCCTCGCCCGGTACCGGTGGGGTCGCCGCCCTGGGCCATAAAGCCTTCCAGCACGCGGTGAAAGGTCACTCCGTCAAAATAACCGTCGCGGGCCAGGAAGACAAAGCTGTTGACGGTGATTGGGGCTTTATCGGCGTACAGTTTGATCAAAAATTGTTCCCCATTTTCCATATTAACCGTCGCAATGTACTCTTTCTGCGGGTCAATCAGCATTTCAGGAATAGAGGCGTATTGTTTGTTGTTTGCTTGATTTTCGTTTGACATATTCATTTACAACTTTCTTTAGTGATTTGGATTTACTTATTTCCTGCGTGATTATACCTGTATCGTCGGGCAGATTTGGAAAATACAGGCTATTTTTTGTGCTTGAAAATTGCACGCTTGAATGGCGTATTTTGTATTCCCGATCAGTTCCGGATGGAATAAACCCCCGTGATTTATTAGGGAATGTAAAAAATATATATAAAATATACAGGATACAAATAATTCGCGCGCATTATCTAAAAAATAGTCATAAAATATATAGAATTCTGAACCTGACTTAACAGTAAAAATGGTGTGTGAATTTTAAAAAATATTCAATACGAGGTTATTGGCATGGCAAACCAAATCGCATTAGTAACAGATAGCACTTGCGACATCCCGGCAGAATGGCGCGAAAAATATGAAATTATCGTAGTGCCCTCCATTATTGTTTTTGGAGAAAGGCAGTACATCGATGGTATTGAAATGACCGCTGAGCAATTTTATGACCAGCTTCCAAAGGAGAAAATCCATCCTTTTACTTCGCATCCTACCCCGGCGGCTTTCCTGGAAGCTTACCGGGAAGCTAAGCAAAAGGGCGCCAAGCAGATTGTGACGGTGGTGGTGGCGGCAGCTATGAGTGGAACGATCACGGCTGCCCAGCAGGCTGCTGAAGAGATTGATATCCCGGTGCAGGTCATCAATAGCTGCAGCAACTCCATGGGTCTGGGTTGGCAGGTAATTGCGGCCGCACGCGCACGCGAAAAAGGCGGTGGGCTGGAAGATATGGTCGCGGCCATTGAACGGGTTCGCCAGAACATGGTTTATTTTGTTTCATTGAATACCCTCGAATACCTGGCAAAAGGCGGCCGCATTGGAGATGCCATCCGGCTGGTGGAATCGGTGTTGACCATCAAACCATTGGTGTTTGTTAAGCCCGAAAACGGCACCGTAGGCGTCAGCCTGCCGGCGCGCTCGCGCAAATTGGCGATCACGGGACTCCAGCGTGAGTTCTTTAAAATCATGAATGTCAAGATGCCCATGCACATCGCCGTGCTGCATAATAATGCGCTGGATGAGGCAAAAGCCCTGGCACAAAAAGTGATTGAGACCTATAACCCCAGGGAACTGATCACCACCATCGTTTCCCCTGTTTTGGGTGTCCATACCGGCCCGCAGGCTATTGCGTTATGCGGATACGCGGAGTCTTGAAAAAAAATAGAGCAGCCAAATTGAGGGGCTGCTCTATTTATAAGTGAATTAGCTTTCACCACGTATTTTGGTGGATCCTTGCGCTGGTTTCAATGGGAATTTGGCGTGCTCGTTTTGCCGATTCAGCCGGATAACCCAAGGCCAGGTAGCAGGGCACTTCGTATTCTGCTGGAATGTGCAGCACTTTGTGCAGGTGGGCGCGCTCAGGCTCGAACGGGATGCGCGTTACACCGAAAATGCCTTCTGATGCGGCCGCGATCAGGATGTTTTCAACGCAGCACCAAATGGACGCAAAGCAGTTCAGGGATGAGAGCGTCTCCGGCTGGAGCAGGTCGCCGCTGGGACGAAAACAGGGAATGACCAGCAGAGCCGCATCTAACAACATGGACTGCTGTTTGGGGATGGCCCGCTGGTACATTTCCTGTTGGTTGTCGTCGTTCAACTGCATACGCTTGACCAGCGCGGCTGTGCCCTTTTGCGTCTGCGGCGGATGGATCTTGCTGACCAGCTTCTCGCGCTGCTGGCGGTCTTCCACCAGAATGAATTCCCAACGGCGCAGGTGATCGTTGCTGGGTGCCTGCAATCCGGCGGAAAGAATCCGCTCGGTGATCTGTGGTGGAATTGCTTTTTGGGCAAAATCTCGAATGGTCATACGTTTGGATATAGCTTCATATACTTCCATTGGACAACCTCCCTTTTGACGACCCGCCTGAAGCGATATTTATGTCGGATTTATTTTTCCTTCGGGCCGGTATAGACGACTTCAAACAGAATATTATCGGGTGAGCGGAACATGACCTGGTAATAGGTCTGGCCCGCACCGTCGCTGAATTCTGGCCGGTGGCGCGGGGTTTCAAACAAGGTTTCAACGCCGTGTTCTTTCAGATAGGCAACAACCGTGTCAACCTCTGCCTGATTTGCGGTTGCGATGGCCACGTGGTTCATGCCGATGCCGTCGTAGTCGTTCGACACCTGTTTCAGGCCCTGGACGAACCACAGCCCGCAGTTGTTTGCGTCTCCAACGCCCAACATGTTCTGATCCTGGTAGAGCACCTGCCAATCCAGAAATTTAAACAGGTCCTGGTAGAAGGCCAGGTTTTTTGGATCGATATTAATTTGAAGATGTCCCAGTTTTGTTTTCATTTAATCACTCCTTTTCCCTTGCATATCTGCATGATAAAACAAATGTTCTACATTGTCAAGACTTTTTATTCCTATTAAGACAGGTTTTTCATCGAGGAACTGGCCTGCGGCCGCATGTTCTGCGGCTGGCTGGGGAGGAGTTGTGCCAGCTCTGTGTAAATTGCCTGACTTTTCAGCAAGCGGGCAGTGCCTTCGGCAAAGAAGCTGGCAATCAGCAGGGGCAGGATCACGCGGCCCCAATCTTGAAAAGAAAGTCTGTTGCTCTCAGCCTTTTGCCGGGATGATGATTCGATTTCTTTTCCGGAAGAATTATTCATGAAGAAATGGATGAATTATTTTTTGATTTGTTGAAAAAGGCTCCGGCTGTGAACCTTTAATGGCGTAAATGCCGTTTCGCAATTTTTGCTTAGTATAAACCTGAATCCCTGATGGACAGAAAAAACCTTTTTGGATAGGCTTTTTTTTTCAAAAATTACCCAAATGTAACCTTTTTTAAGAAATTATCACAATCGAATTGCATTTTTTGATTTTATAGTGTAATATAACCTTTGGTTCGGTAGAAGCTTTTATATTTCATCATCGACCAATGCAGCACGGTGCTTAGGGAAATCGTGCAAGAAGATCGATAGTGTCGAGAGGTCAGCCACTATCGATCTTTGATTTAACCTTCCTTGAAGTGGACAATGGTCACCCCCTCCCCGCCTTCGTTATCCAGGGCGTTTTCCCATCTGGCCACCAATGCTGAAGCACTCAATGCCTGGCGCACCAACTGGCGCAATGTGCCGGTGCCTTTCCCGTGCACGATGCGGGCATAAAGCAGCCCGGCCGCGTAGGCATCATCCAGATAATGCTCCAGTTCATCCAATGCATCCTCGCCGCGCATGCCGCGCAGGTGCAGCTCCACGCCCGGTGAGGGGCGAAATACGCTCGAGCTGACAGGTGCCGGCTGGCTGCTTTCAACGACAGGACGTTTGGCTTTTTGCACACCTTTTTTAGAGCGTTCAATATTGCGTAAATCCACCTTGACGCGCATCTTACCCACCTGCACTTCCACGATTTCCTGACCGATTTCCAGTACATTGCCCTCGGTCTTCAGGTTGCGGATAAAAACGCGGTCGCCCACGCGCAGCGGGCGGCTGGGTTGGCCGGAAAAATCGGCTTTCTCCAGCGGCTCAACCACTTTTTCTTCCAGGCCGCGGATGTGCTGCTCCAGCACTTTTTTGGTTTTTAACGGACTGTCGCTATTCGCTGTGGATTGGCGCCTGAGGGATTGCATCTCTGCGCGCAGTTCTTCCAGTTCCCGCAGGGATTGCTGGCGTGCTTCTTCCAAAACAGCCAGGCGTTCGTTCTCAATGTTTTCCATCCGTTCGGTCAACACCTGGCGGTCGGCTTCCAGTTCCTGGCGCAGGTTTTCCACCTGGGCGTGTTCCTGGCGAGCGTTCTCCAATTGGCGGTGAATTTCATCCAGCAGGTCTTCAGTTTGCAGGCTGTCCGGGTCGATCATCTCGCGCGCGTCGGCAATGATCTCATCCTTGATGCCCAGCCGGCTGGCGATGGACAGGGCATTGGAACGCCCCGGCAGGCCCATCAACAGGCGGTAAGTGGGTTTCAACGTTTGCGGGTCGAATTCCACGCTGGCGTTCAGCGCGCCTTCGGTGTTGTGCGCGTAAGCTTTCAACTCCGGGTAGTGTGTGGCGATCAAAGCCGGGATACGGCGGCGCAGCAGGTAGGTCAGGATGGCGCGCGCCAATGCCGAACCTTCCTGCGGGTCGGTTCCGGCGCCCAGCTCGTCGAAAATGACCAGCGTGCGCGCGTCGGCTTTCTTTAAAATACGCACGATGTTGGTAACATGTCCGGAAAAAGTGGACAACGATTGTTCGATGGATTGTTCGTCGCCGATGTCGGCGAAAACGTCCCGAAAGATGCGTGTCTGCGATCCCGACTGCGCCGGGATGTGCAGTCCGGATTGGGCCATCAGCACCAGCAGCCCGACCGTTTTCAATGTGACGGTCTTGCCGCCTGTGTTGGGCCCGGTGATGACCAGCGCGCGTGTCCCTTTTTCCAGGGCAACGTCAATGGGCACCACGCTTTCAGGATCCAATAGTGGATGGCGTGCCTGCCTAAAATGCAGATACAGATCGTCTTCCATTTTCTGGCTGGATGGACTTTCCAATAGAATGGGCTCCACCGCGTTCAGGTCCTGTGCGTATTTGGCGCAGGCAAAGGCCATATCCAGCGTGGCCAGCGCGCGGATGTTGGCCTGCACGTTGGTAGAATGTGCGCCGACCTGGGCGGATAGCTCGCTCAGGATGCGCCGTTCTTCTTCCTTTTCGCCCAGCACCGCTTCATTCCAGCGGTTGTTCAGTTCCACCACGGCCAGCGGTTCCACAAACAATGTGGCACCCGACGAGGATTGGTCCTGTACCACACAGCGCAAACGGCTTTTCGATTCCGCGCGCAGCGGAATGACATAACGCCCATTGCGTTTGGTGATAATCGCTTCCTGCAGCATGGGCGCGATGCGGCTGTCGTTGATCAGCTTTTCCAGTTTGGTCAGGATGCGGTCGTTGGCAGCTTTGACTTCCCGGCGCAGGCTGTCCAAGCGCAGGGAGGCGCCGTCGGCCACCTCGGCCTTTTCTGTGATGGTTTGGGTAATAGCTTCAATGATGCCTGCCGGCGGGGTCAGGTCTTGCGCAATAGCCTGCAGGTGCGGGCATTCGAATTCCAGTTTATTAAAGACACGCTGCAAATCACGGCTGGAGGCCAGGGTGGTTTTGATTTCTAAAAGTTCCTGCGGCGTGAGCACGCCCCCGCGCGCGGCCATTTCGACCTGCGGGCGCACATCGCGTGCGCCGCCTATGCTGATATCCGGGTATTGATCCAACAGCCGGCGGGCCTGCGTGGTGCGGNNCTGACGTTCCTGGGCCAGCAGCAGATCGTTGGTGGGCTGCAGTGCGCGCACCAGCGCGGCGGATGCGTTGAAGGCCGTGTAGCTGCTCAAGCGCTCCAGGATTTTGCTATATTCAAGCGTGTGAATTGATTTAGCGTCCATCGCTGCCAATTATAGCGGTTAACATCTTTGCGGAAGAAGTATTTTTACCAGCCGAACAGTTTGCGAATGATGTTCATCGAGAAGCGTTCACGCAAATATAGGCCGAATTCCTTGGCTGTTTCTACCTGGCAGGGTGTGATACCCAACTCGGACGGCGTAGTGGGCGCGCCCAGCAGCTTGAGCCAGTCATACACTTGCTGCGCGCTCGGCACGTTGGAGGCCGCTGTTTGGATTTCTTCCCAGCTGTCCAACATGCGCTGCTTGCAGGTGTTCAGCACCTTGGGATCAGCTAATTGGATATAAATGGGATGGCTCTTGATTAACTCGTCTGCAATTAGCGGCAGGGTCTGGCGGATTTGCTGCTCTTGGAAATCTTTATCCGGAACAACAGCCTGGCCGAGCAGCGCGGCAGCTTCATCTTTCGAGAGCGCTCGCAGGCGTTCATACCATTCCGCCTCGATGAGGGTCGCCACGCCTACGGCGTGCCCATGAAAGAGACCTTCGCGCTTGTCCCAATGGAACATCATCTCCCACATGTGCGCGATGTGGTGCTCGCCGCCGGAAGCCGGGGCGCTGTTGGCGAAATCCGCCATGCAGAAACCGCTCTCGAACTGCGAATCCATCAATTTGGCCATGCTTTGCGGATCGGCGCGCTGGATGCCTGCCACTACGCTGGCGCTTTGTTTGGCCGCGTGCAGGGCATTGCGGTAAATACCCTCGTCAAAAGCGGAACCCCAGATCAGTTGGGTGAACTTCCAGTCGGATGAGGAAGTGAATTTGGAAATTGAATCGCCGAAACCGGATGCGGTCAGGAATTTGGGAGATTCGCAAATGGTGGGCAGGTCGGTGAAAATTGCGATGGGCGCCTGGCAATAGATGGAACCCTTCAGGCCGCCAACGGTGGTAGGCGCGTTTTTGGAGGTATAGGCATCCACCGAAGCAGCGCTTGGAAATGAAACAAAAGGATTGCGCGAACGATGACTGGTGAAACGGGTGATGTCGGTGATGGTGCCGGAACCGACTGCCACGAACAAGCGCGGTTCGGCATCGTAGGTAGCCAGTACGCGTGTGATGGAGAAATCGTCCGTGTGCAGGTGTTCCGGGTTGAGGATTTGGGTGAGAACGTCCCAGCCTTGTTCCTGCAGGCTTTGGAAAACGCGTTTGCCCAGGGCGTTGTAGGTGTTCTGGTCAGCGATGAGGAAGAAGTGGGAGAAATTCCCCTGTTTACAAAACTGGATAAATTCTTCAATCGCCTGGTCGCCGACATAAATAGACATGTGGTCGTTCATGGCTGTCCTCCTATAACGCTAAATTGAATGTCGGGACGATTATACACCTGCGACCTGCAAGCGCTGATTTGCTTTCAAAACAGGCGGCAGATGATATGATTATTGCTGGTTCTCTGGCTGCGGGAGCAGGGCATCATTCCCTCTGTCGGCCATACCAATGCCGATTACAATATCTGAATGCGAGCCGTAAACGTAGTTTTGAATCACACCGCGCACACATAAAATGCCATGCCGGTGCTGCATCACAACGATCCGGGTACAATTGGCCGGTGATGGACGCCGCCAATATCACCGCGGAGTTGATTTCCGCCGGTTTTGACGCCGATTTGGTTGTTATGGATGATAATTTAAACCCGCTGTTGACCATGGTGGAAGGAAATATTATTTATGCGAAGGAAGGTTTTTTATTGATGTCGAATGAATTGCTGCCAGCTTTTGACCTGATCGCGATTGATTGCGACGGTACCATTTTGGATTCTGGCAAAAACGTCGCCCCCGGCACGTATGAAGCGGTGGCTGAAGCCCGCGTCAGGGGCGTGGAAGTCACGCTGATCAGCGGGCGAAACTACGGTTCTATGGAATTTATTGTTGACGAGGTTGGCATTACCGCCCCGATCATTGGCGGGGGCGGTGCGTTTATCTACGATGTGCAGTCGAAAAAAGTGATTGAAG